>DATIYV010000018.1:0-32934 GCA_035517435.1 Steroidobacteraceae bacterium
TGCCGCAGTTCTGGAACGTTCACGCAACCGTACAATACCTGCCGGACCCGAAGCGTATTCCGGCCGGCGTGTGGCCCGTGTTCCTGGTGAAGAAGCTGCCGCCCGGCGAGGGCGGAGTGCATCTCGATAGGAAGAACCAGCCCTACGCGCAGGTCATTGCGAGCAAGTCCGGCACCGACTGGACGATCGATGCCAGTCACGAGACCGTCGAGATGCTGGTGGACCCGGCAGGAAATCGTCTGCAGGCCTCACGCGCCATCGAGATCGTCGGTAACGACGTGGAAGATGCCGCCGGCGAGTTTGAATACCTGGTCGAGGCGTGCGATCCGTGCGAGGGCAACCAATACGCCTACAGCATCGCCGGCATCGCGGTCTCGGATTTCATCACGCCGCACTTCTACGACCCGGTTGTCGTGGCCGGCACTCGTTACAGCTTCGGCGGCAACGTGAAGCGTCCGCGCCAGATCCTGCCTGGCGGGTACATTTCATTCGCCGACACCCAGGCGGATGAGTTCCAGCAGATTCTGTTCCTGGGTGCGAAGCCGGTGCTGCGTGACCTGGGCCCGCTGAGCGGCGCCTCGGTGCGCGCATTCGTCGACAACAAGACACGCGAGAAGGTGCACGAATCCCGTAAGGCAAATCCGAAGCTCACCGAGTGGACGACGGCCCATCGCCGCCAGCTCGATGCAGCGGCGAGCCATCGCGCTGAGGGCTACCGGCTCTGACTAATCGTGCGACTCGGCTCCAGCGGCGACCCAGGCAAGGTCGGCGTTGGAGACCGAGTCGACCTTGAAGGTCTTGGCGGCCGCACTCATGCGCGTCAGCGCCTGGGCGAAGGGCATCACAGGCTTGCTGTCGCCCTTCTTCACCTTGTGAAAGCGCACTGGATTGATCCGCGCAACGACATAGTTGCGCAGATACGGCGACTTGAACCCCTTCGCCTGCAGCGTCGCGACGATCTTCTTCACCGCGGCGTCGATCTCGGCGAGCCGGGCGGCGTAGCCCTGGCGTTCGTTCAGACTCATCGGCAGCGTCTTGTCGCTGAAACGGTCGACCTTCTTCAGCATTGAGCTGTAGGCGCCGCCGCCGAAACGCAGGTTGTCCTCGTAGATGAGTCCCAACGTGATGAACTCGGGACTTTCAAACTGCGCCGCGTAGGCCGACTCCTTGGCGCGCGGCTCGCGCTTGGCGAGACTCCGCGCCATGCGCACGACCTCCAGGCTCTTGTCCTTGAGGTTGTGGGCCTTTTCAGTATTGAGCGCCAGAATCCGGTAGGCGAGGGCCTCATCCGGGGAAATGAGCGCCATGATCTGCCGCAGCCCCAGGAATTTCGCCGCCGCGAGCCGGTGTCTGCCGTTCGGCGTCCACAACTTGCCGTCTTCGCCGCGCACGACGATCAGCGGATCCAGGAACGAGCCGGTCTCCTCGATCTTGTCCGCCAGCCGCCGCGCATGCGTCGGCGACAGGTCGCGTTGAAACGGGGTCGGCTGCACGGCGGCGACGGGAATCGAGGCGAGCACGAGCGGGCGACCCGCGAGGGGCTCGTGATACGCTGCCAGCGGCACGCCGCCCGCCGCACTGACCAGCGCGGCGACGGCGGCTACATCCGCGTGATCCAGCCCCAGGGCGACCTGGGCAGCCTCAAGACCGCGCGCGCCACCGCGCGGGGCAAGCTTGCCGCGTTTCGTGGATTTGGTTTTTCGAGTGGCCATAACTCAAGGATACTTCCAGCGCGCGATCATGGATACGCACCTTCCCGCCCGCAGGTTCGATGCTGACGGCCGTGCGCATGTCGATTTGCGTGCGGTGTTCGCCCTCGCCCTGCCGCTCGTGGCGAACAGTGCGGTGCAGACGGTGCTCAATCTCACCGACCTGTGGTTCGTCGGGCACATTTCCACGCGTGCAGTAGCCGCGGTCGGCGCCGTCAACTGGCTTGTCATCTGCGTCGTGCTGCTCCTGTCGGGTGTGAGCATGGCGGTGCAGACGGTGGTTGCTCAGGCATACGGCGGCGGCCGCTACACCCGCGCCTCGCAGGCCGTCTGGACCTGCGTGTGGGGCTCGCTGTGGGCCGCGCCGTTGTTTCTGGCGGCGGGCTTTGCCGGCCGGGCCTTTCTCGCGCCCTTCGGTCTCGAGCCCGACATCTCCTCTCTCGCCGCGGTGTTCTGGCTGCGGCGGGTCGGCGGTGCCCCCTTCGGGTCGGTGATGTGGGGCGTGCTGGGCTTCTTCAACGGCATCGGCAAGCCGCGCATCACGGTGTTCGTGACGCTCGGCGTTGCGATCCTGAACGGCATCTTCAACTACTGGTTTGTCTTCGGCCTGGGATGGGGCGTTGCGGGCTCGGCCTGGGCGAGCACGACGGCCCAGGCGCTTGGGCTGATCCTCGCATTCGGCGTATTCCTGCAGGCGCGCTATCGCAAGCAGTACAAATCGCACCTGACCTTCCGCTTGCGCGCCCACGCCTTGTGGATGCAGCTACGCCTGGGCGTACCGATGGGGCTCACCTACGCATCGGACCTGCTGGCATTCACCGTCTTCGTGATCATGCAGGTGCGCCTGAGTGCGGTGGACGGGGCTGCAAGCCAGATCGTCATGGTCGTCACTGCGCTCGCCTATCTGCCCGGAATCGGTATTGCGCTGGCCGGTACGACGCTGGTCGGTCAGTCGATCGGCGCAGGCGATCGCGCCTGGGCGATGCGCCTCGGCAATACCGTCATCTGGCTGGCCGCGATTGCGATGGGCGGAATCGGTCTGGTGTTGGCGCTCACCGGACCGTGGCTGCTGCCGTTCTTCGTCAACACGGCGGACCCTTCCGCTGCGGACGTGCTTGCCCGCGGCGCGCAGCTCTTGTGGCTCGCTGCGGCTTACCAGTTCTTTGACGGTCTCAACGTCGGCAGCGGCCTGTGTCTGCGCGGCGCCGGCGATGCGACCGTGCCGGCCGTGCTCGTGCTCATCCTGTCGTGCTTCATCTTCGTGCCGGTGGCGCACGCGCTGACGTTCGCGCCGGGTGGCGGCTGGGTGACGTTCCTGCCCCAGTTTGGCTGGGGCTCGGTGGGCGGCTGGCTGGCCGTGATTTTGTACGTGCTGCTGTTGGGGACGGCGCTGCTGATCCGCTGGCGCTCAGGGACCTGGCAGAAAATTCACATTGCCTAGCGCGGCAGACCCATCCACTGCTCGAGCGGCTCGACACGATTGCGGCTCACGGACAGCCGCGCGCCGCTCTTCAGTTGCACAGCGTAGTCGCCGCCGGGTTCGCGCAGCAGCGCCTCGATGCGCTCCAGGCGCACAATCACCGAGCGGTGGATGCGAAAGAAATGGGTCGGATCGAGCCGCTCCTCGAGCGTTTGCATGCGCTCGCGGATGATGTAGGTCTTTTCCCCGACATGAATCTCGGCGTAGGGACCGCTTGCCGTGATGTACTCGATCGTCTCCACGGGCACGACACGCACCTGACCGCGCATCTCCACCGCGATCCGTTCGAGGTAGGGTGAGCGCGGCGGAGCGCCGTGCTCGTGGCCGCCGGACTCGGCGCCCTTCAGCATCGCCCGCAGCTGATCGGAGAGCCGGCCGAACTCCTCCAGCTCGATCGCACGGCGCGCGCGCCGGAAGGCCTGCTCGAAACGCTCGTCATCGAAGGGTTTCACCAGATAGTCGACCGCCGCGAGATTGAAAGCATCGAGCGCGTAGCGGTCGTAGGCCGTCACGAAAATCGTGGGCGGCATGTGCTGCGCACCCACCTCGCGCACGACCTCGACGCCGGTGCGCCCCGGCATTTGTACATCGAGGAACACCAGGTCAGGACGGAGCGAGGTAATGGCGGCGATCGCCGCCTGGCCATTGTCGGCCTGGCCCACGATCTCCACCCCGTCTTCCTTGCGCAGCAGATCCTCCAGGCGCTGACGGGCAAGCGCCTCGTCATCGACGATCAGCACGCGCAGAGGTTTGGCGGCCGCCATGTGCGCAGGCGGCTCAGGCTTCGGCAGCGACGGCAGCGGTGCGCAGGTCTGCGTGAGTATGGAAGGGCAGGATGACCTCGGCGATGAAGCCGCCGCCTTCGGGCGAGCGCAGCGTGAGACTCTGCTCGGGGCCGTACAACTGCATGAGCCGCAGCCGCGTGTTGCGCAGACCCAACCCCTCGGCGTTGCCGCTCTGACCGGCGCCCATTCCGGGGCCGTTGTCACGCACGCTCAGCACGACACGATTGCGCTCCCGGCGCGCGCTGATCTCGATGCTGCCGGCGATGCCGACGAGCTTGGTGACGCCGTGCTTGACGGCGTTCTCGACCAGTGGCTGCAGGATGAGATTGGGCACCAGCGCGTCGCGCACCTGCGGATCGATGTTCATCTGCACTTCGAGCTTGCCCTGAAAGCGGATCTGCATGACATCGAGGTAGCGCTCGATGAAACTGATCTCGCGCTGCAACGGCACTTCCGGCTCATCCGATTCATCGAGCGAGGTGCGCAGCAGCTCCGAGAGCCGCGCGACCATGCGCCGCACGCCGCGCGGATCACGCTCCACCAGCGCCGAGACGGCGTGCAGCGTGTTGAAGAGGAAATGCGGATTCAACTGGGTGCGCAGCGCCGCCAGTCTCGCATCGGCCAGCTGAGCCTGCAGGTGCGCCGCCTGCGATTTCAGCAGGATGGCTTCCTCGCGCCGCAGCCGGTAACGCAGGAAGTAATTGCGCGCGTAGCCCGCCGACAGCACGGCGACGAACACGAAGAACTCGTTCATGAACCACAGCCGCCGCAGCCGTGCGATGGCCAGGAGCTCCGGCGTCAGATAGGCAGGCTGCTTGTAGAGCTGCGAGCGCAGCACCGACATGGCGAGATCCACGCCGACCGCGAGCACCAGCCCCATGATGACGAACATCACGCGCGTGCCCCAGTGGGAGCGCTCGATGGTGAAGCGGCTCGCGAGCCAGAAGATGGGTGGCGTCAACGCCGCCCACAGGTACGCATTGGTGAACGCCATCAGGGCCGGCACGAACGGGTAGGCCGGCTGCCAGGGGTTGCCGCGGGGCTCGAGCAGGTAATTGCCGGAGGTCAGGACCGCGATCAGGGTCCAGAACCCCAGGATCAGGAGCAGCTCCGTCCGTGACAGCGGTGCCCGCTCCGGGTGGGTATCGATACCGGCGAGAACCGGGGCAGACGCTGGATGGCTCGCGCTCACGGGGACAAGGATAGGCGGGCCCACCCCCCGGGGCAAAGCCGGCGTTGCGAGCCGCGAGCCGGGCAGCACGAGATGCCCGGCAAGCGCCCTCAGTCGCCGAGCGGCATGGAGCGGGGGGGACCGGTCGTGGGGTCGTAAACCCGGGTCACTTTGAGGGCCGGGATGTGTCCCTCGCTGCCAACCTCGATGGTCTCAACCAGCTGCTTGTGATCCGAGGACAGCCGGTAGCTCTGCTGCATGCGCGGCCCGATCTGCGGAACCAGGAGCACCCGGTACTCCGAGCCGCTCCAGCCCGAGCGCTGATCCGCGACCCCCGTCGAGACCGACACGACGCTGCGTTCCCCGGGCGTATATGTGTGGGTCGTATTGCCGTCGAAGATCCGGAATTCAGTCGGCTTCTGCTCGATCTGCAGCCAGTCCCCGCCGCGCAGCGCATCCCGCTGCAGCGACAGATCCACGGGCAGTGCCGTCTCGTTCACGTACGCATAGGCAGTCCCGCCTTGTATGGGAGAGCCGGTCGAAAGCACCTGGCGGTCCGGATTGCGCCCTCCGGAGGGCCGGTGTGGCACGAGCTTCTGTAACGCCTGGCGCGAATCGGTGCTCTGGGCGGGATTCAATTTCCAGGTGCCGGCCAGGCTCACGCCCGAAGGCGCTTCATCCGACAGGGATGACATGGTGCCGCAGGCGCTTGCGAGGATCGCCGCCGTCAACGCGGCGGCAAGGGCGGAGACTTGCATCGCCAGCCAGTCTACCTGCGACGCTTTACGAGCTGAACAGGATTGTGAAAAAGTGGCCTCGTGAAGCGGCGTGTTACCAATCCCATCGGCTCGCTCGCGCGCGAGGTCGCCAGCCCGAGCGCCGATGACATCGATCGGCTCTACGGCCTCGAGCCGGTCTACGAGCCGGGCTCGGGCGCTGGCGGCTGCGAGCCGGAGGAGATCGTCGCGTTCCGCTGCCCCCATTGCGGCGAGCGCCTGCAGACGCGCGTCGACATGAGCGAGGGCGAGCGCCGCTACATCGAGGATTGCGAGGTGTGCTGTCGCCCGATTGAGCTCGCCGTGCAGCTCGATGAGCGCGGGGGACTCATCGCGGTCGGCGTGCAGCGGCTCGACTGACGGCCACGGCGCGCGACGCCTACTTCAGCGTCACGACCAGCTTGGCGCAGTGACTGCGCCAGTTGATGGGGATGACGAAGGAGCGCGCACCGGGCACGGGCGGCACTTCGGGCCGGTCGCCCGCCAGCACGCTCGGCACCGAGATCACGAACTCGTTGCCGAAGTCGCGGCGCGCGTTGCCCGAGATCGTATTCGCGACTTCGCCCACCAGGTCACGCATGTTCTCGTGACTGAAGTCGTTCTCCTGCATCTTCATGAGCAGCACGGTGAGCATCGCCTTGGGCGCCGTGAAGCACACGACTCCCTCGCGCCGGCCGGTGATGGTGATGACGCCCGTGTATTCGTGCATCGAAGCCGCGCCGTCGGTCACCAGGTACGGCGAACCGACCGAGGCCGCCTGTTGCGCGGCGACCTCGAAGTAGTTCGTCGTCCCCTCGACGAAAGTCTTCAGTTCCTGTTCCTGTACCATCAGCGTGGGCGTCCTGCGATCAACTCACCGAGCGCATCGTTCAGCTGCCGGTCGGTGAAGGGTTTGTTCAGAAATCCGTTCGCGCCCTTCTCCATGGCATCGACCGCGGTTGCTTTGTCCGCGAGCGCCGAAATCACGAGAATGCGCACCGCGGGCTTCAGGCGTACGAGCTGCTCGATGCATTCGATGCCGTCCATCTGCGGCATCGTGAGATCCATGGTGACGAGGTCCGGATCGGTCTGGCGGAAGAGCTGGATCGCCTCCACGCCGTTGCCGGCCGAGCCTACGACTTCGAGGCCGTCGAACTGCTGCGAGCGCTCGATGCGCCGGCGCATGATGTTCGAGTCATCGACGATCAGCAGTTTCACCGGGCGACTCTCGCCGGTAGCGACGATATGGCCGTTCGATGCGTTCATATCTGCACCCTAGGCCACAGCCGAATCGGCTCGCGCCGCATTGAGCGGCAGCGAGATCTTGAAGCGCGTGAACTTCCCTGGGTTGGTGCTGACGCCAATCTTGCCGCCCAGCGAGTAGATCCCGCGGGCGACCACATCCATGCCGACGCCGCGGCCGGCATCCATCGAGACCTGGTCCTGTGTCGAGAAGCCGGGACGGAAGATGAGCCCCATGGCGGCGCGATTGTCCATCGCATCCGCTTCCTCCGGCGTGAGGATCTGACGCCGCACGGCTGCGGCCTTGAGGGCCTCGGGCGCGATGCCCGCGCCGTCATCCTCGAATGTGAGCTCGAAGCCGTCGGACTTCTTCGCGAACTGCGCGCGCACCAGGCCGGATTCCTCCTTGGCCTGCGCGCGGCGCTGGTCAGCGGGCTCGATGCCGTGCACGGCGGCGTTGCGCAGCATCTGGATCAGCACGTCCTTCACCATCGAGTGATACGGCGCCGGCACGTCGGCGAAGCCGGCGAGCTCGAAGCGGAACTTCTTGTGGTGATCGCCTGCAAGGCGGCCGGCGAGGCTCTGCAGCATCGCGGCCAGCTCGTTCGACCCGCGCACCGGCTCGGCTTCAGCCTCGGCGCCGTGAGCGGCGGGCGCTGAGGCGGCAGCCGGAGCCGGCTCGCGCAGCGAGCTGAAGCGCGCGGACAGCTCGCGCACCATCTTCAGGTGCGCCATGAGCTCATCGAGCTTCACCACGAGCGGCAGGAAGTCGTTACCGGAGAGCTGCGGGCGCTTCTTCAGCTCGACGACGCCGTCTTCGAGCGAATGCACCCGCTGCGCGACGGTCATCAGCTTGATGGCCGAGGCCTCGCCCTTGATGGAGTGCAGCTCACGGAACATGCCGTCGATCTTCTTGCGGAACTCCGAGTCGGTGCGTGCCGGCTCCTTCAGGATTGCATTGATCAGGCGCAGGCCCGTCTCGGTGGCATCAAGGAAGCCGCCAAGCTGCAGCGCATCGATATGGATGACGCCCAGCATCATGTCGACCTGCGCGTTGGCGTTCTCCTGCGACTCTTGCAGCTCGCGCGCCAGCAGCACGCTGGAGGTAATGTCGGTGACGCTGACGAGGACGTGCTTGACGCCCTTGGTGCCCATGACGCGGTGGAAGTCGAACTGCAGGTAGCGGGTGTCCTGTCCGCCGTGGCCATTCTCGACGCGAACTTCGAGCTGACCCAGCGGATTGATGCTCTTCATCAGGTTCTCGTGGGCGCGCTCGCCCCACAGGAGCTTGATGTACTTGGTCGCCGTCTGCAGGGTCGCGGCCGGCACCAGGTCCTGCAGCAGATCCTCGAACGGCAGCCCGGCGAAATTCTTCTTGCCGAAGAGCCGCACGAGGGCGTCCGACCAGGCCGAGCCGATCTTGTAGTCGGCATCGAGCAGGAAGAAGCCTTCCTTCACGGTCTTCAGAATGTCGCGCGTCTGCTCCTGAGCTTCACGCGCCGCGCGCTCATGCCGCGCACGCGTGGCCTGCAGATAGGCCGCGGCGACGGCCAGAATCAGCGCGACGAACACACCGCCCGACAGGATCAGCCGCAGGCGGCTCGCCTTGCTCGAAGCCTGCTCCTGCAGCTTGGTAGCCACGCCCGACAAGAGCGAGTGCAGGTGCGTCGAATTCTCGTGCGCGAACAGCTGCGCGCGCTTCACGTCGGCATAGTGCTCCCGGCCGGCGCGCGAGAGCGTGCTGCCCGAGGCATCGGTGTCGACATAGGGCTGGCCGGTGAACGCGGTGACCGGGCCCAGCACGGGGGAGTACTCCTTCCACAGCCGCGTCGCCTCGCGCAGCTCGGAAGACTCATCCAGATCGGCCTGCCCCAGACGCCGCAAATCGCGGTCGAGAGCCTCGCTCGTGGTGCGCACGTCGGCCAGTGCCTGGCCGGAATACGCCTTCTCCTCGAGACGATCGCGCAGCGAGCCCAGCTGCTGCGCCAGAATGCCGGGATATGCCTGCAGCTCGCTCGCCGTTTCCAGGCCCGACACGTCCGCGGTCAGGCGGCTCGCCATTCGCGAACCGAGCAACAGCACGACGCCCATGACGATCACGAGCAGCGCGCCGACGGCGACAGTGATGAGCTGTCGACTGCGGCCGGCTCCGAACACGTTCATCTTGGAATCCACTGTCTCGCTCCGATTATTTCGGCGATTCAAAACGGATCACCATGCGCGTCGGCACTTCGGTTGCCACGTTATTGACCATCACCGGCTCGAAGCGCCAGCGCGACACCGCATCAGTCGCCGATTTGTCGAACAGCACCGGCGGATTCGACGAGACCACCTGCACATCGCGCGGGTAGCCCTTCACATCCACCGTGAATTGCACGGTGACGACGCCTGAGACCTTGGTGTCGTACGCGCGTTGCGGATATTCCGGCTCGACATAGCGGATGCGCTTCAATTTGATGCCCGCCGGCAGGCCGGTGGAGGCGTTGCGTGACTGGGCGCTGGCGCTCGATTTGCCCGCTGCAATCTGCTCGACCGCGGCGATCTGCGCGGCATCTGCGCCCCAGCGCTTGGCCTGCGCGAGATCGCTCTCCGGGCTCTGGCCGGCGCGCGCGGAGGCCGTGGCGCGATCCATGAGACGGTTGACGAGCTCGCGCGCGGCCGTGCCGGCCTGGGCGCTGTCGCCGTAGCCATCCTTCAGCTGAGTCATGTAGAACACGGCGCTGTCCTGCGCCGGATCGGTGAGCTGGCCGCTGCGCGCACGATCGCGCACCAGCTGTCCCAGGCGCTCCGACTCGGCCGCGGCGGCACGCTGCCGGCTCGAGGCGAGATCGCGCTGGAAGCTCTGCAGATCGGCGGCCGAGAGGCCGGCGGCGCGGGCCTCGGCGACCCAGCGATCGGCGTCGCTGGCGTGATTGGCGAGGGAGGCCTCGCGTGCCTTCTTCAGGTACGCGGCGATGAGATCGCGTGTCGTCCGCTGCACGAGCGCGGCCGAGCCCGGCTGCTCCTTGAGCTGAGCGACGTAGAATTTGGCGTTGTCGTTCTCCGGGTCGAGGAGCCGGCCGTCGCGGATGCGCTCATCGATCACGTCCGCCAGGCGCTTGGCCTTGGCTTCATCCTGACGGCGTGCCACTTCCGTGCGCCACTTCGTCAGCTGATCCGCCGGCAGGGCATTCGACTGCTGCGCCTGACGGATGAGGGCGTTCACACGATCGATGTTGGCGTCGGCCAGGGCCTTGGTGATCTCCGCCTGCAGCAAGCGGCCCTCGAGGGCGGTCACTTTCGGATCGGAGGGCGTGGCCACCTTGAGTCCGGCGAGTGCGCTCGCGGCCTCCTCGTAGCGCCCACCGTTCAGGGATTCGTCGAAGCGCGACGCGAGCAGGCCCGCAAGACGCGTCATGCCATCGTGGGCTTCGCCGTTCGCGGCATCCGCACTGAGCACGGAGCGGTAATAAAGGAGTGCGCTGTCATTGGGCGGCTCGGTATACCGGCGCTCCCGCATGGCGAGGCGCGCCTTCTCCAGCAGGTCGTCGACCGTGCCTTTGACCACCGGCACTTCCACGGCGCTCGGCACGGCCGGGGCCTCGGCGGGCACCGTGCTGGTGTTCGAGTGCGCGGCGACCGGGGCGGGAGCCGTTCCCGAGCGGCCGAAGAACCACCACGCGCCCGCGCCACCCAGCAGCACGACTGCGGCGATGCCTCCGATCAGAACGAAATTCGGACCCTTCGCCTGCGGTGGCTCAGCCGGGGCAGAGAATTCAATCGGTGCCGTCTGCGGAGCGAGCGGGGCTCGCAGATCGGCACCGCGCTCGGCACTCGCGCCGCGCGCGCTGCTGCGCTGGTTCGCAGCCTCACCGAGCGCGCCCTCGAGAACGGCAGCGGTCTTGCGCCGATCGACGGGGATCGACAGCACGGCAAAAGTGTTGCTGCCCTTCAACGCACCGGCGACGGTCTTTTCCGAGTCGCTGGCAGCGAACACCACGATCGGAGTACCGGGTGCATCGGCGTGAACGCGATCGATACCCACGCGCAGCTCGGGAATGTCGCGCGCATCGACGGCCAGCAGCTGCGGTCTGCGCGAGCCGGAGATCGACTCCAGCGCGGCTTCAAAAGAGTCCACCGGTCGCACGGCCACCTGGCCGCCGAGCGCCTCGCCGAGTTCGAGCAGGAAGTCATCGCGCGACGTGACGGCAATGACTTCAGCCGCTGCTTTCGCTGAGGTGGGGGAATGTGCCGGATTGGATCCCGAGGCGGCACTGCCCGTCTCGAATGAACGAGGTGCGCTCGATGCTGGACCTGCCACTGTGTGCTCTCCGTACGACAGGGATGGCTCGGACGCTCTTCCGCCCGATGCGGATGCGCCCGCCTCCCTGCGTGAACCCGGTCGAGCATAGTTAAGGGTTCATTCGCAACCTTGCGGCAGTTCACAATAATGAGACGCCGCCGTCGCCGGGGGGCGACCCGATCTTAAAACGTTGAGCGGCAGCGCGATTTTGGGGCAGCCAAAAGTCAGGCAATCCCGGGGTCGGCGAGCCGTTTTTGGCCCCAAGGGACTACGCGCCGAGGGCCTCTACTTGATCTCACGGCCCCGCGGGCCGAGTATCGTCTACGTCACTGCTGCGGGAGGGAAGGCCGATGCCAGCGCAGTCCTCGAATGGAAACGCCGCCGAACGAACCGAAGCATTCCTCAATTCGCTGAGCTCGTTCGCGCGACTGCATCGCGCTCAGCGCTGGGAGGGCACCTTCGGGGATTTCCTGCAAACGGTGCTGCCGGAGAATCCGGCCGCCATGGCCCGCAGCAGTCACCAGTACATCTGGGACATGCTGCGCTGGCACGGGCAACGAGGCAGCGATGAGGCACCCGAGAATACGCGCGCGCGCGAGCTGTTCCGCCGCGAGCTGTTCGGCATCGACGAGCCGCTCGGGCGAGTGGTGGACTATTTCAAGGCGGCGGCCGCGGGCTCCGATGTCGGGCGGCGACTGCTGCTGCTCCTGGGTCCGCCATCCGGCGGCAAGTCGACGCTTGCGATCCTGCTGAAGCGCGGCCTCGAGGAATACAGCCGCACCGATGAGGGAGCGCTCTATGCCGTCAAAGGCTCACCGCTGCGCGAGAATCCGCTCAATCTGATTCCCGCGAGCCTGCGCCCGGAATTCCGCGAGCGCTACGGCGTGGAGATCCAGGGCGAGCTGTCACCCTGGGCGCGCGACTTCGTCGAACGCGAGTACCAGGGCGATTTTGCCCGCGTCCCGGTGGAGCGCATCTTCCTCGCCGAGTCCTCGCGCGTCGGTATCGGCACGTACGCCCCGCATGACCCCACCACCGCCGACATCGCGGATCTGGTGGGCTCGGTCGATCTCGCCAAGGTCGCGCAGATCGGCGATGAAGGCGATCCGCGCGCCTGGTCGTGGTCGGGTGCGGTGTATGCCGCGAGCCGCGGCATGCTCGAGATGATCGAGATCCTGAAGGTGAAGCGCGAGTTCCTCTACCTGCTGCTCACGATGACGCAGGAGAAGAACGTCAAGGTATCGCGCTTTCCCCTGATCCATCTCGATGAGACGATCCTCGCTCACACCAACCTCGCGGAATTCCACAAGTTCCTGCAGGAGAAGGAGAACGAGGCACTGCTTGATCGCATGGTGATCATCAAGGTGCCGTACTCGCTGTCGTACAACGACGAGGCGCGCATCTACCAGAAGCTGGTCTCGGGCGCGCCGGCGTTCCGCGACGTGCATCTGGACCCGCATGTCCTCGATCTCGCAGCGGTATTTGCCATCCTCACCCGCCTCACCAAGCCGGATCGCGAGGGTCTCGACCTGCCCAAGAAGCTGCGCCTGTACGCCGGCGAAGACGTCGAAGGTGTTCCCGAGTCCGAAGCCGCAAGGCTGAAGACCGAATCAGCCGACGAAGGCCTCACCGGCGTGAGTCCACGCTTCGTCATCAATGCGATCTCGAATGCCATCACGCGCGGCAACACTCACAGTCTGACCAGCATGGAGCTGCTGCTCGCGCTCAAGGACGCGATCGACAACGACGCGCGCATCGACAGCAAGCAGAAGAAAGGCTGGATCGATCATCTGGTGACCGCGCGCAAGGAGTTCTATAACCGCTGGGTGAACGAAGACATTCACCGGGCGATGTTCGCCTCCTTCGAGGATGAGGCGCAGCAGCTGCTCGAGAAATATCTCGACGAGGTCGAGGCATCGCTCGATCATCGTCAGGTCACCGATCCGATCACCGGTGAGGCCCGCGCGGCCGATGAGCGTTTCCTGCGCTCAGTGGAAGAGAAGATCAAGGTGTCCGACTCCGGCAAGCTGTCGTTCCGTCAGGAGGTCGTGCGCAAGGCGATGGTCGCCTTCAAGGCGGGCGAGAAATTCAAGCTCGGCAGTCACGCCCGCATGCGCGAAGCGATCGAGCAGTACCTGTTCGAGGAGCGGCGTGACGTGCTGCGGCTCGTGACCTCCACCGCACGCCCCGATGAGGAGGCACGGCAGAAAATTTCGGTGGTGCAGGAGCGGCTGGTGAAGGAGTATGGTTATGACGAGCACAGCGCCAAGGAGGCGCTGAGCTACGTGACGACGCTTCTGGCACAGGAGTAGCGTATCGGGCCTAAGCTCGGAAGGGACCATGGGCGATAGCAGCGAGGATCACAGCGCACTCGGATTGGCCAAGTGGTACGACCTGTTCTCCCGCGGTGCGCGCGACTGGCTGCGGCACGACGAGAAGGTGCGCGAGTCGGTGCGCGAGCACCTGCCGCAGATCATCTCCGGCGCCGATGTCATCAACGATTCCGCCAAGACCGTGCGCGTGCCCGTGCGCATGCTCGAGCACTACCATTTCCGCCTGCGCCAATCCGGCGACTCGCAGGGCGTAGGACAGGGTGAAGCACAGCCCGGCGACGTGCTCGCCGATGCCCAGCCGAACCGCGGCCAGGGCGAGAAGGGTCCCGGAGGCGAGGACGACGGGCAGATCCAGCTGCTGCTCGAGATCAAGATCGACGACATCGTCGACTGGCTGTGGGAGGAGATGCAGCTCCCCAACCTCAAGGCGCGTGTGGGTCCCTCGGAGGAATCGGACTGGGTGCGCGAGGGCTGGGATCGCCGCGGCGCACGCTCACGCCTCGACCGGCGCCGCTCCTTCAAGGAGCTCGTCAAGCGCCGCGGCTCGCAGACCGGGCCCGCCAATTTCACCGACGAGGATCTGCGCTTCCGCCAGCTCTCGCGCCGCCGCCAGCCGGCGATCCACGCGGTCGTCTTCTTCATGCTCGACGTATCGGGCAGCATGTCGGACAAGGATCGCAAGCTCGCGAAGACATTTTTCTTCTGGGTCGTGCAGGGATTGCGGCGCGAGTACCGCTCGCTGGAGACGGTATTCGTCGCACACACGACCGAGGCGTGGGAATTTCCGGAGGCCGATTTCTTCCAGGTGACCGGCACCGGCGGGACGGTGACGTCGACGGGACTCAACAAGGTGCGCGAGATCATGGATGAGCGCTACGACCCCGGACGCCACAACATCTATCTCTTCTACGCCTCCGATGGCGACAACTCCGTGGGCGATCACGGCGATGCACACGCGGCGCTGACCGATATCGTGCGCAAGGCCTGCTTTTGCGGCTACGTCGAGGTGGCCTCGGGGCTGTCGCGTCAGCTCGCGACCGAATGCGGGCGGCTGTGGGCCGAGTTCGCCTCGGGTGGCCAGGCCGCAAGCTATGTCATCAGCGACTTCGACGACGTGTGGGGCGCCGTGCGGCACTTCTTTACTGCCGAACAGAGCGCGATCGAGGGCTAGCGGTGGCCTCAGGCAAGGACTGGCACTCCTACGTCCATCGGCTCGAGCGCCTGGCCGAGCGCCACGGACTTAAGTTCTCACCGGTCGAGTTCGAGGCGGTACCCGACTCGTTCATGATGGAGATCGCCGTCTACGGCTTGCCGGTGCGCATGCCGCACTGGTCGTTCGGCGTGCGCTACATCTATCAATTGATCCAGCGCCACATGGGCCACTCGCGTGTGTTCGAGGTGGTCTTTCCCGGCAATCCCGGACACGCGTATCTCGCCTCGAGCAACGGACTTGCCGAGAACATCCTGGTGACGGCGCACGTGCTGGGACACGCCGACTTCTCCCACAACAACATGCTCTTCAGGCGCTGCCAGGAGCAGGTAAGCGAACACATCGTCGAGCACGCGGCAAGCCATGCGCGCCAGATCCAGCAGGCGATCGAATCCTACGGCGCGCAGCGCGTGGAGGCGGTGCTGGATGCGGCTCTGGCGCTCGAGCAGCACATCGACATCGATCAGAAGCTGCGGCGCGGGCGCTATCCGGAATATCTCCCCGATGCCAAGGCGCTGGTGGATGATGACTTCCGGCGCCGCTTTGCCGCGCTCGATCCCGCCGCCGCCGCCGGCGCATTTGAAACGAAGAAGCGCGCGCCGATCCCGCCGCATCCGGAGCGCGATCTGCTGTGGTTCGTTGCGACCTATGCGCCGGAGATGGAGAGCTGGGAGCGCGACATCTTCCTCGCCGTGCGCGAGGAGTCGTTCTACTTCTATCCGGTGTTCGCAACCCAGATCATGAACGAGGGCTGGGCATCCTACTGGCATGCGCGGCTGCTGCGCGAAGCCGACTTCGTCCCCCAGCAGGCCTATGTCGATGCCATCAAGTGTCACTCGGACGTGGTGCGCCCGATGGCGGCGGATCAGCAGGTCTCGCTCGCCGTCAATCCGTATCACCTCGGCTTCTCGCTGTGGGAGAAGATCATCGCGGACCGGGGGCTCGAGGCGGCGCGGGAGATCATGCGTCAGGACGATGATTTCGGCTTCGTGCGCAACTACCTCACGCGCGAGGTTGCCGAGGAGCTCGGGCTGTTCCGCTTCAACGCCCGCAGCGACGGGGAGATCAAGGTTCTCGAGACGGATCTGAACGCGCTGCACGAAGCGTTGCTCGCACCAAAGTACAACTTCGGCGCCCCCAATGTCGCGGTGGAGAACATCCGCAACGATGGCACCCTCGAGCTCAAGCACATCTCCGACACCGACGGCCGGGGTCTCGATGTGGACCGCTCGCGCAAGGTATTGGAATACGTAAAGCGGGTCTGGCGCCGGCCGGTGCTGCTGCATACGGTCGACAAGGATGGCGGCGCTCTGGAGCTGTCTGTTCCCTGATTCGCGCTCCAGCTAGCCGACCTCCCCGCGCGAGGAGTAGGCTTTCCAGTCCGGGCCGAGAAGAAGCGGGAGTCATCTTTATGAGCTACCTGACGCAAGGCATCCGCAACATCGCACTGGCCGGACATGCGGGCGGCGGCAAGACGCTGCTGCTCGAGGCCCTGCTGCTGGAAGCTGGCGCGACACGCGCCAAGGGGAGCCTGCAGCGCGGCACCACGCTCTCGGACTTCGATCCGCAGGAGAAGCGGCTGCTGCATTCGCTCGATGCCGCCATCTGCGGTTTCGACCGCGGCGCAACGCACCTGAATCTCATCGACACGCCGGGATATCCCGACTTCATCGGCCGTACGCTGCCGGCGCTGGAGGCCGTTGAGTCCGTGGCCATTGTCGTGAGTGCCACCGGCAGCCTCGACTCCTACACGCATCGCCTGATGGAATTCGCGGCCGATCGCGGACTGTGCCGCCTCGTGATCGTCAATAAAATCGATGCCAAGGAGGCGCATCCGCAGAGCATCCTGCGGCAGCTTCGGGAGTCCTTCGGCGCCGAGTGTCTGCCGCTCAATCTGCCGGCGGGATCCGGCCGCGGCGTCGTCGACTGTTTCTTTCAGCCGCATGCCGGTGCGTCTGACCAGGCGGCCGATTTCTCAACGGTGGAAGCGGCGCATACCCAGATCATCGACCAGGTCGTCGAGGTCGATGAGGAGCTGATGGCGCTGTATCTCGAGCAGGGCGAGGAACTCTCGCCGGAGCAGCTGCACGACCCTTTTGAGAAGGCCCTGCGCGAGGGCCATCTGATTCCCGTCTGCTTTGTCTCCGCCGAAACCGGCGCAGGCGTGCGTGAGTTGCTGCGGGTCTTCGAGCGGCTGATGCCGAATCCGACCGAAGGCAATCCGCCGCCCTTCCTCAAAGGGCCCGCGGACGATGCCGAGCGCGTGGCGGTGAGCGCGGAGCCCGGCAAGCATGTGATCGCGCATGTATTCAAGGTCACGATCGATCCCTATGTTGGCAAGCTCGGAATCTTCCGCATTTACCAGGGCACGGTGCGCACCGGCAGCCAGCTCCTGATCGGCGATGGCCGCAAGCCGTTCAAAGTCGCGCACCTCTACCGGCTCATGGGCAAGGAGACGATCGAGATTGCGCAGGCGATCCCCGGCGATATCTGTGCGGTGGCGAAGATCGACGAGCTGCACATGGATGCCGTGCTGCACGATTCGCACGATGAGGATCACTATCACCTGAAATCCGTGCGCTTCCCGCCGCCGATGCTCGGGCTTGCGATCGAGCCCGAACGGCGCGGCGATGAGCAGCGCCTCGCCGACACGCTGCACAAACTCATCGCCGAAGACCCCTGCGTACGCATCGAGAGTCATGCGGCGCTCAATGAAACCGTGCTGTACGGCATGGGCGAGCTGCATCTGCGCGTCCTGCTCGAGCGCATGGCCGAGCGCTACGGGGTGCGCGTGAAGACGCATCCGCCCGGGATTCCCTATCGCGAGACGATCACGCGCGCGGCCGAAGGCCACTGCCGCCACAAGAAGCAGACCGGTGGCGCCGGTCAGTTCGGCGAGGTGTATCTGCGCGTCGAGGCGCTGGAGCGCGGCTCAGGCTTTGAATTCGTCGATGAGGTCGTGGGCGGATCGATCCCCGGACAGTTCATCCCCGCGGTGGAGAAGGGCGTGCGACAGGCGCTGCACGAAGGCGCCATCGCCGGCTTTCCGATCGACGATGTGCGCGTGTGCGTCTACGACGGCAAGCATCACCCGGTCGACAGCAAGGAAGTCGCGTTCGTCTCCGCGGGGCGCAAGGCGTTCCTGGATGCGATCCAGAAGGCGAACCCGATCGTGCTCGAGCCTGTGGTGAAGATCGAAATCGCCGCACCCACGCGAGCGATCGGGGATATCACCGGGGATCTCGCCACGCGTCGTGCCCGCATCAGCGGCAACGGCTCACTGCCGGGGCAGCGCGCGTCGGTCACGGCGCTCGCGCCGCTCGCGGAGATCACCGATTATCAGTCGCGCCTGAAGGCGCTCACCGGCGGTGAGGGTTCTTACACCATGGATCTGAGCCACTACGACCCGGTCCCGCCCCGGAAGCAGCAGGAGCTGATGCAGGCGTGGCGGCCGCGAAAAGAAGAGGACTAGCCGCCGCCGCGGAATACCGGCGTCTTCGATTGAGTCTGCGAGAGCGAGCGGGTCGCCTCGAGCTCCTTGACCTCAGCCTCCGTCAGGCAGCGCGTTTCCTTCTGGATGTGTGAGCCCGTGGCCAGATTGCGCTGGCAGTAGAGCTTCTCGCCGTTCTTGTTGATGACCGTGTAGCCGGCCTTTTCCGCATCTTCGACGTTCGTCGCATCGACCTTCACGGTATGCGTTTCCGGCGCCGGCTTTGGCGCGGTCGCGGGGGCACAGGCAGTAACGGCAAGAGCCGTCGAGAGTACCAGTATCAAACGCATGTCAAATCCTTCGGGGGGTGTCCTGGAGCGCCAGCATAGCCTATGAATTCGGCCCCGGCATCCCGGCCGCGGGGATGGGGATCGCATCGAACGCCACGGTCAGTCGTGGCTCATCGCCCTGAATGGCGTTCGTGCCATGCCACATATAAGAGGGGAATAGCACCAGGCGTCCCGCACGGGGCTGGACATAGTGTGCTGCGCTCGCACCGGGGACCGGCATACCTGGCTCACCGAACTTGATCCAGCCGGACTTCTGGACCGGGTCTTCGGCCTCGGCGGGCACCGAGACGTAATACGCCGAGCTGATCCAGCCCTGCGGGTGCACGTGATTGACGTGATAGCCGTTGCGGCGCAGCTCCACCGACCAGCATCCCTGCAGAGCGATCCTGCCGCGGTTGCGGCGGCTGAGCGGATGCCCCTCCTGCGTGCCCAGCTCCGCGCAATAGCGATCGAGGGGTCCGGTGAAGGCCGCAAGCAGCGCCTGAATCAGCGGCTCGCGCTCGGTCACCAGGCTGCGCGCGGTCTGACTGCCGTTGCGCAGGCTCTGATCCAGTGGATGCGTCGCGAAGATGTGACGCTTGCGCAGAGTCTGCGTGAGCGCCGCGTTGAATTGCTCCATCGAGCTGAAACCCGGCGGCGGCTCGAGATCGTAGACGCGTACGAAGCGCTCGTAGTCATACAGCTGCGAATACGCCGGCTCCCCCAGCAGACGTGCGGCTGTGGCCTCATAGGCTATCCAGCGCTGCTCATCGGGCTGGCGCTCCCGCTGCGCCCGAATGAAGGGCACCGCCTCACGCGCGCGCCCGAGCGCAAGCTCGATTCCCACCAGAGCCTCGATGAGTCCCGCATCGTGCGGCCGGGCCTGTGCGGCTTCGAGCGCCTCGATCTCGGCTTCCTTCAGACGTCCGGCCTCATGCAGCACGCCGGCGAGGGCGCCCCGGATCTCGGGCGCGCCGGCCGAGCGCGAAGCAAGCGCGCGCAAGTGACCTTCGGCGGCCGCCAGATCGCCAGCGCGACGCAACAGGTCGCCGTAGGCGAGCTGCAGCGGAAAGTGCTCCGGGTTCGCGCGCGCGGCGTGCGCCATGTCGCGAGCGAAGTCACGATCACCGCGCATGTGGCGGATCTGGGCCAGCGTTGATTGCGCCATCGGATCGCGCGGATCGAGCGCCATGGCCTGGGCATAAGCCGCCTCGGCCTCCGCGGTCCGATACAGCTGCATCAGTGCGCGCCCGCGATTGATCTGCAGCTCGCGCGCCGTAAGGCCCAGCGCACTCGCGCGTTCGAGCTCGCTCAAAGCTTCCTCGGCGCGCTCGAGCTGAGACAGCAGCGCGCCCAGATTGTGATGTGCGATGACGTTGTTTGGCGCCTGCGCAATGGCCGCGCGATAGGCGGCCTCCGACTCGACCAGCTTTCCGTGCTGACGCATGATCATGCCGAGCACCGTCCAGGCCTGCGAATCACGACCCTGCGAGAGCGTCAGCAGGCTCCGGCACATCGCTTCGGCCTCGGCGAGAGCGCCCCGCGTGAGGTGATCGTAAGCGGCCTGAATCGTGGGCTTCGGCATAGGCCTATTGTCCTTGAATCTGGCAGACTTGTCCGATGCTCGACCTGGCCGGTGAACCGCTGCTCGACAAGCTTGCACTGATCGGTGCCTGCTCGCGCCTCGCCTTGCGCGTCGATGCCACCCGCCTGCACGCGGAGGTCGCAGCGCTTCCCGAGTCGTTCTGGGGCACGACCGGCGGACGGGTCGGGGTGCATCTCGCGGCACAGGCGTTGTTCCTGCGTGGTCATGCACCGGCTGAAGGCGACAAGCCCATCGAAGAGCGCCCGGCGCTGGCGGCTCTGCCTTATGTGCGCTCGATCATCGAAGAGCAGATCCCCGCACCGCCCCAGCGCTGCCTGCTCGCTCGCCTGCCGGCCGGCGCCTCGATCGCGCCGCATATCGATCGGGCACCGTACTTCAGCAAGACGATCCGGATTCACATCGCGGTGGAGACGCACGAGCTCGCATGGATGATCTGCGCGGGAGAGTGTTACCTCATGCGTCCGGGTGAGGTATGGGCGCTCAACAACTGCGCGCCGCACGCGGTGTGGAATGCGGATGCGACGCGCTCTCGCACGCATCTGATCTGCGACTTTCTCGCGCGCCCGGCGCTGCTCGATCTGCTGGCGGCCGCCGATCGCGGACTTGGCCGCCGCGAGCCTGCAGTCGAGCAGCACTTCGCTGCGCCGGGGCGGCGCTCGGCCGCGGGCGACGGATGATCGTTACCGACCGATTCATCTTCCTGCACTTGCACAAATCGGGCGGAACTTTCGCAAATAAGTTCCTGATGCAGTTTCTGCCCGATGCGCAGCAGGTCGGCTATCACCTGCCGCGCAGGATGGCGCCTCCTGCTGCCGCGAATCTGCCGGCTCTGGGATTCGTCCGCAACCCGTGGAGCTACTACGTCTCCTGGTATTCATTCCAGAAGCGGCGCCAGCAACCGAACCCGCTGTTTCGCATTCTGTCCGAGGACGGGCAACTCGACTTCGAGCACACGCTCGCCAATATGCTGGATCTCGGCACTCGCGGTGCGAAGCTCGCTGCAATCCTCGCAGCGCTGCCGGAGCGCTACACCAACCGGGGCCTGAATCTGCCGCGCTCCGCACTTGAGCCGATCCGTGCATCAGGCCGCGGCTTCTACAGCTTCCTCTATCGCTACATGTACGACGGTCCCGGAATTCTTCATATCCGCCGCATGGACCATCTGCGCGAGGATCTGCTCGCCATGCTGACGGCGGTGGGTGAGCCGGTGACCGCGCAGATGCGCGCGTATGTCCGCGACGCCCCGCCCAGCAATACTTCCGAGCACGAGCCGTACACGACCTACTACGGTGCGGCGCTGCGTGATCTCGTGGCCGAGCGCGACACCGAGATCATCTCACGTCACGGCTTTCGCTTCGGGGACTAGAGCGCCTGCAACCGCTCCCACACGGCGGCGAGCGAGGGCAACACGCGCTCGATCGCCTCGCCATTGCGGCGCCATTTGTCCTTCGCGGGCGGAGTCTGAGTAAACCGCGACAGCGGCAGGGGAAACTTCAGCCGGTCGCGCAGCGCCGTATCCATCTCGATGCCGGCAAAGCTGCAGATCCGCTCGATGCTTGCCGCGGAATCGGCCACAAGGTCCGCGTAACTCAACGCCATCCAGCGCTCGTGCGGCAGCGCCGCCAGATCATCGAGCGCGATCTGATTCGCGCGGCTCCACTGGAATGCGGCGATGTCCTCCAGCGGCCGTCCATTCATCGCTTGCCAGCCGGGAGGCAGGAGCAGCGACCACGGCCCGTCGAATCCCACCAGACCGTTGTAGGTCTTCCAGCGCCCCGAGCGCCAGGCCTCGATGATGCTGCTTAAGTTCTCGCGCGGATCGCGCCACAAGAACACGTACTGAGCATCCGGGAAGATTTGATCAAAGAACGGCACACGCAACGTATTCTTCGGCGTCTTCTCCAGCAGTCGGAACGCCGGATCGAATGTCACCGGCGTATTTTCGGCATCGCGCAGTGCGCCGGCGATCGTCTGCAGAATCTGTGCGATGTGCTCGGGCGTTGCGTGCGCGGCGGTAAGTCGGTTCGATTCCACGCCCGGTGAGCCTGGGCGAAGTGCGGGGATGTTTTCCACCAGCCACGGCGCTTCGCCGCCGAGGGTGTGCAGTGCGCGGTTGCTCGACAGCGTCTCGTACAACAGAGTGCTGCCCGAGCGCGGGGCAGCGAGAATGAAGATTGGCCGGCGTGATCTCGGCGGCTCAGCCGCGGCCCCCAGGCCCGCCGTCGCGGGAATCTGTACCGACCTCGCAGCGGCATCGGCCACCGCCGGCAAAACCGCGCGCAGCATCCGGCCCTCGAGCACTTTGTGCGCATCGATGCGATTCGTGCGCATCTGCAGCCCGGGCGCGAGCCCACGCGAGGCGGCGCGCAGCTCACTCCTGAGAGACGCATAGTGCGGCCAGCCGGACTCGCTCTCGCCGTACAGGAGATACAGCTGGCGCCAGTCGTGGCGGAATGCATCGATCAGTGCCTGATAGCGCGACAGTCGCTGGGCGAGCTCGGCGGACGCATCAGCTGCCACGAGCTCTGCGCTTAAGTCCAGCAGCAGCAGATCAACCTCGGCCGGAGCCATGACCGGCGCGAGCCGCGTGCGCTCGAGCCGCGGTATCACCGCATCGTGCGCGGAGTCGTAGGGCAGGAAATGCGCCGGGCCCGCGCTCTGTCCTGCCGCGGCGAACTGCCAGAACGCTGAGCTTCCGGCCGTGTCCGCGACCAGGTGGACGCGCTCGGTCGCGGCGGGATTTACCACGCTGTGCCGGCGCCAGTTGTCGAAGATCCAGGCCTCACCCGCGGCCATGTGAACGCACTCGCCACCGCAGCGAAACTCGACTTCCGGTGTCGTCAGGATGGGGATGTGGACGCGGACGCGGTAATACCAGTGATAGTTGATGTCGGCATGCTCGGGCACGTCCGCATGCGGCGCGAGCTTCATCAACCGCGAGCGGCTCCAGACGACTCCGAAGCTTGCGAGCACCTGGCGCAGATAGGGCGAGCGCTGCAGATGCGGCGTCGGCTGCATGATGCCGTCGACGTCATCGTTCTCGCGCCCGCCGACGCTGATGAGGCGTGCCGCGGAATTGCCGGCGATGCCGTTGGGATGATCGACCCAGGCCTGCGCCGGCAGCGCCTCGAGCTCCGCTTTAAGGCGCGCAACGTCGAAGCGCACCGGCAGGCGAAAGAAGGGTCGTGGCAGTCGCATCGGAAGATCCCGCCCGCGGTCAGCTCTCGGCGGGCTGAAGCGCCCCCATGCGGGGCAGGAGCTCCGCGACTGCGTGGCGCTCCACTTCGGTCAGGTACGGATTCCAGATGTCGAAGATCATGACCACCCGGATCTCGTTGCTTCGATTCCAGGCTTCGTGTTCATAAGTATCGTCGAAAATCACGACCCGGCCCTCGCGCCAGACATGCAGCTCGCCGCCGACCTTCAGCGCGCAATCGCGCGGGATCAGCAGCGGCAGGTGCCCCACCAGCCGCGTATTGGTAACGCCACGGTGCGGCAAGAGGTGCGTGCCGCTGGTGAAAACCGAATACAGCACCTCGGGTCCGTGCCTCGGCACACGTGAGAGTGGAATTGCATCGATCGCCGCGGCGGTGGCCGGACAGGCGGCGCAATTGTCCTCGCGCCGCTCGCCATGGCGGTAGAAGTAGTAGCCGTTCCAGCTCGGTGCCACGTTCGTGCCGCGCAGATTGACGCGCTCGACTTCATCGGAGAGGAACACCCGCTCGCGCCCGGCGCTCGAGGGCAAAAGCTTCTGCAGCTCGGCGCGCACCGCATCGGTTGCGTCCTCGAACGCCTCGATCCAGGCAAACAGCTTGCGATCCAGATAGGCGGCGGGCGGCAGATCCGGGAAGTAGAAGAAGGTCGGCTGCTGCCGCGGATCCGGGGACTGAGCCTGCTCCTCGCGCAGATACACGCGCAGTGCCCGCTCAACGCGCGCGAGCTCACTCGCGCCAAAGCGGGCGCGCAGCTGCGCCATCACCTCACCGGCGATGGTGCGCTTGGTCTCGCGCACCAGCAGCACCGCTTGTTCGACCAACGGCTTCACGTTGGCCGGCGTCGACAGCGGATCGAGCCAGCGACCCTCGCGCTGGGCGTCTCCCAGGGCACGCACGTACTGGGGCAGGGCCTGATCGCGTGCGCCGCGCCGCTCGAGCGTGTAGGCGCAGTACAGTCGCGCCGTATAGTTTTGCGGCCTCATCTTCAGGGCGGTCTCGTATTGCGGCAGGGCGCGATCGAGGTTGCCGGCCTCATCGTAGGCCCGTCCCAGGTGGAACCTGGAGTGAAAATCCTCCGGATGTGCCTGCACAGCGTGCTCGAGCAGCTCCATCGCGCGGCTTAAGTCGCGCCGGCGCAGCGCCGAGAGGGCAATGAGATTGAGCGCCTCGGCATCGTCCGGCGAAGTCTCCAGGATCTGCTGGTAGATCTTCTCCGCCTCGGCGAGGCGGCCTTCGCGCAGCAGCTTCTGCGCTTGCACGGAGAGGTTCATTCCTGCAACGCTACCACATGGCTCCGATTAGCCCGCCACAACAGGATCTGCGCCACTACGTGCGGGTCTACGACGATCACCTGCCGCGCGAGATGTGCGACAAGATGATCGAGTCGTTCGGCGCACTGCAGCGCTTTCAGCAGTACAACGGCCGCAATCTGCGCCAGGGACTCGAAGAGTCCGAGTGGACCGAGCTCAACGTGACGCGGCTGTCCGAGCCGGGGTTCTTGAGCATGTTCAGGGCGACGATCGAGCGCGCCCTGGAGCGCTACAACGCCGACGTGGGACTCACCATTCCGATACCGAGCGCGCCGAGCACTTCGGACCTCGTTTTGAAGCGTTATCGCCCGGGCGGTGCGGAGAAATTTCAGCTGCATTTCGATGCCATCCATTTTGTCGCCAACCGCTACCTGGTGCTGCTCTGGTACCTCAACGATGTCACCGCGGGCGGTGAGACGCGCTTTCCGCAGCTCGATCTCAGCGTGACGCCGCGCGCCGGGCGCCTCTTGATGTTCCCGCCCTACTGGATGTACCAGCATGAGGGGCTGCCGCCGCTCTCGGGCGACAAGTACATCCTCTCGACCTACCTGCTGTTCGACCTGCAGCGCAAGGTGTGAGCGGCTCTCACGAGCCGTAATTCCAGCGCTCGAGCAGGGGCGCGACGATCGGTAGCGCCGGCTCAAGGTAGGGTCGATAGGCCTGCCAGCGGCCCACTGCCCTGGTATTGACCGGCTGCACGACCTGCGAATAGCTCGGCGTGCTGACAAAGCGCTTGGCGTGGGCGCGCTCGGCCGGTGCCAGCATCGCAGCATCCCACGGGATCTCGAGGAATTCGGCGATGCACCGGGCTTCGCGCTCGAGATCGGCGACAAAACTCTCATAACGCACTTCGAGCACGTGCGGCTTCAACAGCTCGACGTGCTCATACCAGAAGTCGAAGGTGCGCCGGTAGCCGACCGTCAGCGTCGGCATGTCCGAGCAGAGCATCGCGAAGTCCGGCGCGCGGAAGTGCTGCATGTAGCAGCTCAGGATCACATCGAGCGGATGGCGCACGGCGAGAATGATCCGCGCGTTCGGAAACACTCGCCGCATCGCAGGCAGGCGCAGGATGTTGAGCGGATTCTTGTCGACGAGGCGCTGTCCAGGCTCGAGCTTCGCTTTCTTCCTCGCCCGCTCCCAATACCTGGCACGGATCGAATCGAGCTGCTCCTGCGTGAGCTGACCCAGCTTCTCGGGATAAATGGCGCCGGTGGCGACGATGTCCTCGAGCGCGTTCTGCACGAACGGCTGCTCGTCCATCGACACCAGCAAGGGATGCGCATCCAGGGTGAGCTCGAGAAGCGTCGTGCCGGAGCGCGGAAAGGCGACCACGAATACCGGGCTGTCTGCGGCCGAGGGGGCACCGCTGTGATCCCAGGTCGCCACGTCGGCCGGATCGGCGTGAAAGCGCGTGATCTCCATCTGCGGCAGGCCGCGCAGGGCGGCGACCGGGCGGCTGCGGCGGATGAACGCCGCCTGCGAGCGGTGGGCATCGATGAGCGTCCTGATCGCCTCGTCGTGGCGGCCCAGCGCTCGCAGCGATTCGGCGATGGAGAACAGGAGGAAATGCTGATCGTGCGGCTTGTCGTAGTCGACCAGGGCCTGCCGATAGAGCTCCAGGGCGAGCTCATGCTGCCCCTGGCGCTGCGCAATCTTGGCGGCGACGCGCTGGTACTCGCTGCCAAGCTCGGTCGCCGCCGGTGAGGCCCGAAGTTGTGCCAGCAGCTCGGCCGCCTCTCTCAATCGATTCGTGCGCTCCAGGATCTGGATGTGCATGAGTTTGGCGCGCGGGCTCGCTCCCGAGGCGGGGATGGAGGCGAGCAGCTGTTCCGCCTTCGCCGTCTCACCGAGATTCAGCAGCACCTGCGCGATGGCGGCGACGGTCTCGACGGGCGTGTCTGCAGCGGGCGTCCAGTCCTCCAGCGCCTTGATGGCCAGCTCGAATCGCATGCACTCGTAGCAGGCGAGCGCGTATTGATGCCTTACCTCCGCGTCATCCGGCGCGATCCGCAGGGCATCCTCGAAGACGGCTCGTGCCGCTTCGAAGTCGCCACGTGCGACATGCGTGAGGCCGAGGTTGTAGTAGAAGTCGACCGAGCGCTCCCCTAAGTCGGCAGCCCTGGCGAACGCCTTGAGCGCATCATCCGGCGCTCCTGAGCCGCGGTACGCGTTGCCGAGGTTCATCCAGTGTGAGGGGATGCCGGGATCGAGGCGGCAGAGCTTCTCGAAGATCCCCAGCGATTCGGCAAATCGGCCCTGGGAGCTCTGCAGGAATCCGAGAAGCGCCATCGCCCCCAGATGCTGTGGGTCTGCTGCGAGCGCGCGCCGGCACTCTGCTTCTGCCACGACCATGTTGCCCGCTCCGTGCGCCGCATACGCGGATTGCACGAGAGCATCGATATCCAGGGCAGTCAGGCTCATCAGGGCTCGCAGATTACGTCGAAAGCACCGGCCCCACAAAGACAAGGGCCGCGTGGTTTCCCACGCGGCCCTTTTTGAGGTCAGGCCGTCCGGGGCCTTAGAACTTCTGTACGAACGACACGAACCAACGCCGGCCGAGCAAGTCGTACGTCGACACGTCGGTATTCGCGTTGACTACGTTGTTCTGGTACATGAACGGCGGCTGCCGGTTGGTGATGTTCTGCATACCCAACTGCAGGCGAGTGTTCGTCTGCTTGACGGTGTAACCCACCGTGCCATTGAGGTACGCAAGCTTGTTGATGTGCAGGTCCGGGTTCGGCTGACCGAACAGGCCCGGAGTCTGCGTCGCCGGATCGTGAATCACCAGGCTGTCGATGTACTGCAGCTGCAGCAGCGCATCGAACTGACCCAGGTTCCAGCCCACCTGCATCAGACCACGCCACTTGGCGTAGTTGCCGAACTGGCGGTCGAACGTGCCCGCAACCTGCACTGGCGGAGCCCCGTGTCCCGGCAAGCTCTCGTAGCTGTTGATGTGGGTCGCGTTCAGGTCGAAGCGGAAGCCACCGATCGGCGTCGAAGAGACCTTGTAGTTGAGGTCGAGGTCGACACCGTCGGTCTTCAGTTCGCCGTTGTTGACCGTCGGCTCATCGAACACTTCCATCTGGCCCTGGTTATTGCCGGTCTGGTAGCGATGGATGAGGCCGCAGTACGCGGGGTCCGCGCTCGCCAAGCACTGATCGCTGGAGTAGTTCACATCAAGACCCGTGATGATGTTCTTGATGTCGTAGTTCCAGTAGTCAGCCGTCAGCGAGAGGTTCTCGACGAACGGCACCTGCAGCACGAAGCCAGCGGTCCATACCTCACCGGTCTCGGGCTTCAGGTCCGGATTGCTGAGGATCAGTGCCGTGACTTGCGCCGTGCCGTTGTAGGCGTACGCACCGTTCAGCTGATAGGCGCCGTTGCAGGTTGCCGCGATGCCGGCACTGCCAGCGGCCTGTGCGGGCGTCGAGCCGTAGCACGGGTCGGCGTACGTCGCGCTCGAATTGAGAGGCGCGGCAAAGAGGTCGACCAGCGTCGGCACGCGGAACACCTGCGCGAACGTGCCGCGCAGCAGCAGGTCGGAGACCGGCTTGTATTCCAACTTGAACTGGGCCTTCGTCGTGCTTCCGAACAGGGAGTAATCGGAGTAGCGGACCCCGATGTCGACGTTCAGCGACTTTGCAGCCGGCAGATCCTTCAGCAGCGGAATGAGCAACTCGCCGTACACCTCACGAGAGTCGTACGAGCCCGAGGAATTGCCCGAGCAGGCCTCTTCCGAGATCAGACATGAGATGTAGAGCGGTGCAGCAGCCTGCACCAGGTAGTCGACGTTGTAGTCCGCGGACTGGCTCTGATACTGGAAGCCGATGGCGCCCATCATGTCGCCGCCCGGCAGCGTCACGATAGTGCCGTTCAGGTCCAGGGCCGCCTGCTTGAACACGAACGTGTTGTTGGTCAGATAGCTGGTGTTCAAGGCCTTCAACTGCGCGATCGTGTTCGGATCGTCCAGGTTGAAGAAATTGATCGGCGTGCAACCGGGGATGGCATGCGCCGCATCCGTGCCGCAACCGAACACTCCGGGGGAGATCTGGTAGGACGGACCCACCTCATTCTGCAGTCCCGGGAAGTACACGTAGCCGAAGGTCTGCGCGTTCTGGTCCTCGCGGTTGTAGCCGAGGTTGGCATCCCACTGCCAATCGCCGAGGCCCAGCTTGCCCTTCACGCCGACGTTTACGAGCTTGGTGTCGGAATCGGACTTGCTCAAGCGGTCGCCGAGTGACACGAAGCGCGTGCGGTAGTTGGGGTTGGTCGTCTCCAGCCCACCGAAGCTCAGGCCGAACGGATTGAATTCGTTCGTCGCCGAGATTTGCACGTTGTCGGCGGTGGCATCGAAGGGCAGCGGTGCGATCTCGAAGCCCGAATGGGTCTTGTTGAACAGCACCTCGGCATACGCCTCGAGGTCGTCGTTGAAGTGGTAGTGGTAGGTCGAGAACAGCGCACCGCGCTCTTGCGGCGTCATGATCAGGTTGAACGGCTGGTAGTTGTAGGAGCCGTGCAAGCACTGGTAGTCCGTCAGCGCCGTTCCCGCGGCGCCCGGAATCAGCGTCACGTTGTTCGTGCCGCCGGCCGAACAGCCATATTGCGTGAACGGAGAATTGCCGTTGGGCAGGATGGCCGAGTGGGGCAGCGAAGCGCGGCCCGAGGGCACGCGGCTCGAGCCGGCGGCCGTAACGAAGCGACCCGAGGAGCCGCTGTACAGATACAGTGCGTCCTTGGAGAAGTCGCGCGCACCGGCGTACACCGCCTTCTGCTTGGTGTAGCTGCCGGAGACCAGAAACTCGGCCTTCTCGGAGGACCCGCCCCACAGGACGTTGATCGCATGGTGCGGTCCGTCGCCGTGAGTCGTCTGGCCGTACTCGCCGGAAATTTCGAGGTCGTGCACATTGCGGCGGGTGACGAAGTTGACCACGCCCGCGATAGCGTCGGAACCGTAGACCGCGCCTGCGCCTTCCTTCAGGACGTCGACGTGGTCGATGATGTCGACCGGAATCTGGTTCACGTCGACCGCGCCCGATGCAGTCGGACCGCCGACGATACCGATGCGGCGTCCGTCGAGGAGGACCAGTGTGCGGACCGCGTTCAGGCCGCGCAGCTCGATGTTGGTCTCACCGAAGCCGCCGCCATTGTTCAGGCCAGTCGTCATGGCGCTACCGGCGACGCCCGGCAGCTGCGTGAGCAGGTCGCCGGTGGTCTGATAGCCGGACTGCGTGATCGCGGTACTGTCGATGACGGTGATCGGGGCCGCTGTGGCCTCATCCACCGTACGACGGATGCGCGAACCGGTGACGGTGACCGTCTCGAGGGGCGCTTGAGCGGTAGCAGTCTGTTCCTGCGCGTGCGCAGGAATGCTGGCAGCCGCACCGGCCGCCGCCACCGCGCTCATGGTCAGCGCGCGCTGGACCGCGACCGAGATTTCGCTATTACGGGTCATTGGGTTCCTCCTGCGAAACGGCACAGCCGTTTTGCGAATGGGCCGGTCTTCCCCCGGGATCGAGCCGGCCATGGACTTTGCGTTTGTATATACAAATGGAATCCCGGCCTGGAGCTTGAGACCTTCGGCCGGAACTCGCGTGGCAGCGATGTTAGCAGCGGCGCAACATGCATGAAACCCCTATGGCGCATAAACAACAGTCGTCGCCGGCGGGACGAAGCCGGGAATTCCGCAGGACCAGCACGCGAATGCCGGGGACGACTTTCCCGGGTCGGTGTTCCCCTGAAATCTATGCGTTTACGTGCGTTGTGATGATGCAACGCCCCGGGTCTATGCGCCCGGGCGGGGCTTGGCGGGAGCTGCCGCACCGGGGGCGGGCGGGCTGCGCACCCATTGCGCCCGATCGCCCGCTTTTAGTCCAAGGTGGGCGGCGGTGCCGCCGGCGAGCTCCACCACCGCGTCGGCGGGACCGTCCGAGGGGATGGTGGACAGGTCAAAGGGCCTGCCGTGGGCGATCTTGGTGATCCGGCCATCGGCGGCAATGAAGAGGATGTCGAGCTCGATGTAGGTGTTCTTCATCCAGATGCCGGTACAGCACTGCAGGAAGAGCATGCCCTGATCGGGCGGCAGCTCGCGCACGTACATGAGTCCCTGGGTACGGCGCGCCGGTGTGTCGGCGACCCACACGCTCAGGTGATGCGCCGCGTTGCCGCCCTTCAAGGTGAGGTCCGTCCGCGGAAAGCTCGACAGCGGCTCCAGCGGCTCATTCTGGGCATGGGCCACCCAGGCGCTCGCCAGAAGGATCAGCGAGGCCGCAGGCAGGGCGATGGCGAATCGTCGGATCACGGCGGGAGCTCCTTCAATGCCGCTCGTCGGCATCCGGGAATGTTACGCGACCGCAGAAGTCGAAGCGGCTGATCAGGACATGCGTTTTGCCTGAAAGGGAGCTTGCCGGTGCGACGCAAAAGCCGCGCGCGGTCACCCGGTAGCTGCGGATCGCGGGGTTGGATCCCGGCAGGCGCTCCTGCTTCAGGCTGTCGACGGTGCATTTGTCTTCGCCCTGCGTCGAGTACAGGCGCCGCGCGCCCTCAACGATGAGAGTGACATTCGTCGGCAGTGCGCGGCCGGCGCGGCCCTCGCCCGTACCGCCGATGCCGAACAGCAAGCGCAGGCGCTGCCCGTTTTGGCGCGGCGGTCCCGCAAAGCTCAGGCGAACCCCGCCGCCTTCGTTGCGCGAGCCCCCGCTGCATTCGATCTGGGCGTCCGCCCAATCCAGGTCCTGGTTGAGCGCCCCGCGCAACCGTGCGCGCAGGTAACCGGCGGCGTCCGGCAGGCAACCGGGCAGATGCAGCGCAAGCGGTGCAGGCGCGTCGGCGGCGACGGCCGCCGCAGGCATCAGGACGATGACGCTGCAGAGCGCGAGCGCGACAAATGCGGCCGGGCGGTTCATCCCGCGAGTCTAGCCGGTGCGGGGAAGCCGGCGCGCAATGCTAGACTGCGGCCATTCCATTGTTCTTTCCGGGTGCCATGCAAAACGCGTTGCTGGAAGTCACCGCGGCCGTGCCGCCCGCGCTCGCGCGACTGCCGGAGCTCGCCGCGAATCTGTTCTTCAGCTGGTACCGTCCGACGCGCGCGCTCTTTGAAGACCTGGACAAGGCGCTGTGGGAGCAGGCCGGTGGCAATCCGCGCCTCATGCTGCGGTGCGTGGACCAGGACAAGCTCGATCGCGCCGCCGCCGATCCGACCTACATCGGACGCTACACCGAGGTCCTGCGGCTCTTCGATGCGTACCTTGCAGCACCGGCGCCGTCGCCCTCGGCGCCGCTGATCGCCTATTTCTGCGCCGAGTACGGCTTCCACGAAAGCTTCCCTATCTACTCCGGGGGCCTGGGCGTGCTGGCGGGCGATTACTGCAAGGCGACGAGCGATGAGCGGATGAACTTCGTCGCCGTCGGGCTTTTATATGGCCAGGGCTATTTCACCCAGTCCGTCGACAGCGACGGCGTGCAACGCGCCGAGTATCGCGAGCACGATCCGCGCGATCTGCCGGTGGAGCTCGCGCGCGGCCCGACCGGAGAGCCGCTGAACGTCAGCGTCCGCATCGCCGGGCAGGACGTGGTGGCGCGCATCTGGAAGGCGCAGGTCGGGCGGGTAGCGGTGTACTTACTCGACACCAACTGCGCGGAGAACGCTCCGGCCGATCGCGACATCACGCACCGGCTGTACGGCGGCGATGAATCCCATCGCATCCGCCAGGAGATGATCCTGGGGATTGGCGGGCGGCGCGCGCTGCGCGCACTCGGACTCACCCCCGCGGTTTGGCATCTGAACGAGGGACACGCGGCATTCCTCATCCTCGAGCTGCTGCGCGAGCATCTGGGTCTCGGGCTCTCGCCGGCTGCGGCACTGGAGGCGGTGGGGGCGCAGTGCGTGTTTACCACCCACACTCCCGTCGCCGCCGGGCACGATGCGTTTCGCGATGAGCTCCTGATCGCGCATTTCGGCGATTATCTGCGCGAGCTCGGCCTGCCGCTCGAGCGCGTGCTCGAGTTGGGCCGCGCGCCCAATGCGCATGGCCACTTCAATATGACGCGCCTCGCGCTGAACGGCGCACGCCGCGTGAAT
>DATIYV010000019.1:0-24076 GCA_035517435.1 Steroidobacteraceae bacterium
GCATGTCACCGATCGCTCCATCCGCCGCAATCCATGGCAGACGATCGCAGTGGTTGCCGCGGCAGCCTTCATCGCCGGACTTATGCTCGGATCGCACCAGTCATCCGACGAGCAGCCGCCCCTCGACGACGAAGAGGGCTAGTGCCGTTCAATTAATGTCGACGGCCAATCCTGGCCGCCGGCAGTTTCAGACGCGTACCGTGATCTCGTTCTTCACCTCGGCGACACCCGGAGCGCGCCAGGCCGTCTGCTGCGCTTCATCGCGTTCCGCCCAGGAGCGGACTTCTCCGCGCAAAGTGACCTCATTCCCCTCGGCCTCAACCGTGATGTGACCGGCATCGATAGCGGCACTGCGCGCGAACGCCGCGAGGATCTTTTCCTTAACGTCCGCAGGCACCAGCCGAGGACTGAGACGGATGGAATTGCGAACGCTCACAACACCATGGACCCTGCGGACCACCGCTTCTGCCCGTTCACGCTCGTAATGCCATTCGACCGAGCCTTCGAGCGCGACGTGGCCCTCGTGCACCACCGGCCGCAGCTGCTCCCAGATCAACGGCAACTCGCTGCGTAGCGCTGCAACCGCATCGCGTGCGATCTGCGGATCGGTCGGGATAGCTCCGAGGACCGCTCGCACGGCAAGATCGTTCGCGATCCCCGTCACGCCCGCCACGCGCTTCACGGCTGCCTCGGCGGCACAGCGCTGCGCGTAGCTGGCAACGTATCCGGTCAAACTCACCACACCGCCGTTCACTTTCGCGGCGACATCGGTCTGATCCAGATCTGGCGCCCACCGCAGCTCGGCCTCAACATCGCGCTTGAGATCACTGTCAGCTTTCATGGTGACGACCCTCAATGAGTGACTGTATTGCGACTAACCACCTTGCATCGTCCCGCCCGGATCAGCTCGGCACTACACGCACATATACCTATTCAAGGGGCGACACCCGACCCATCCGCACATTCGCGTATTCACGCAGCCGCGCAAAACGCGCAGCGTCTTACGCATCAAGCCTAGCCGGTAACGCTACATGGTGTGGGATGAGGACAATTTGCGAGTGATCGGAGCACCATGACTCCGAAGCGCAAACAGGCCGTGTGGAATGGCGCATGGATTGTGATGGCCATCGCGGGCTTTGTCGCTGTGCACATCTTCTTCGGCGCAGCCGGAGCGCTGAAGAGGGTCTCGTACAGTGAGTTCGAGCAGGCTCTCGCTGGCGGCCAGGTGGAGCGGGTGGTGGTTTCCGATCAGGAGCTTCGGGGATATCTGAAGAGTCCGGATCCCCAAGGCGCGCGGGTTCTGACTACGAACCGCGTCGAGCCGGAGCTTGCCGATCGTCTCGCGCGCTTCAAGGTTTCTTTCAGCCGGGACTATTCCAGTCCATTGTTGCAGGCGATTCTGAGCTGGCTGGTTCCGGGCATCATTTTCCTTGCGCTGTGGTACTTCCTCATCCGGGGCGCTGCCACACGTTCCGGACTCGGGGGCTTGACGAGCATCGGCAAGACCCGCGCGAAGGTGCTGCTGGAGCGCAGCACCGGCGTTACGTTTGCCGATGTCGCCGGTGTCGATGAGGCCAAGCAGGAGCTGCAGGAGATCGTCGACTTCCTGAAGGACCCGGGCCGTTATGGCCGCTTGGGGGCTCGTATCCCCAAAGGCGTCCTGCTGGTCGGTCCGCCCGGAACCGGCAAGACGCTACTGGCAAGGGCGCTCGCCGGCGAGGCCGGTGTCGCATTCCTTTCCACCAATGGTGCGGAGTTTGTCGAGATGTTTGTCGGCGTTGGCGCGGCACGCGTGCGCGATCTGTTCGAGCATGCGCGTGAGAGTGCGCCGGCCATCATCTTCATCGATGAACTCGATGCCCTGGGACGAGCCCGCGGCGCGTATGGATTGGGCGGGCATGACGAGAAGGAGCAGACTCTGAACCAGCTGCTCGCTGAGATGGATGGCTTTGATCCCTCGGTCGGGGTGATCATTCTCGCGGCTACCAACCGGCCTGAGATTCTCGATCCTGCGCTGCTGCGCGCCGGACGCTTCGACCGTCAAGTGCTGGTGGACCGCCCGGACCTCAAGGGGCGCTGCGATGTGCTGCGGGTACATGCGCGCAAGATCACGCTCTCTGCGGATGCGGATCTCACAAAGGTTGCCGCCATGACGCCTGGGTTTGCAGGCGCAGATTTGGCAAATCTCATCAACGAGGCCGCGTTGCTGGCCACCCGTCGCGGGGCCGAGGCCGTCTCGCTCGCGGATTTCACTGCCGCCATCGAGCGCATCGTGGCGGGACTCGAGAAGAAGACCCGCGTACTGAACGCGCGCGAGCGTGAGACGGTCGCCTACCATGAGATGGGGCACGCCCTGGTCGCGATGGCGCTTCCCGGTACCGATCCGGTGCAGAAGGTGTCCGTGATCCCCCGCGGCATCAGCGCGCTCGGCTATACGATTCAACGGCCCACCGAGGACCGGTTTCTCATGGGCCGGGATGAGCTGGAAACCAAGATGACGGTACTCTTGGGCGGCCGCGCCGCGGAGCTTCTGGTCTTCCGGATGCCTTCGACCGGTGCCGCGGATGACCTTGCGAAAGCGACGGAGCTTGCGCGAGCGCTCGCCACTCGTTACGGGATGCTCGAGTCATTGGGCCTGACGGCGTACGAAACGGATCGGCAACCGCTATTGGCCGGGCCCTTTGAGTGGAGCCCGGAACACCGCTACAGCGAAGCCACGGCACGGGAAATCGACTGTGCCGTGCGCGAAAGCCTGCACACCGCGTTCGAGCGCGCTACGGCCGTGCTCACTGGCAATCGCGCCGTGCTGGAGCGCGGCGCCAAGGCGCTGCTGGAGCACGAGAGTCTGGGCGAGACTGAACTGGCCGCATTGAGAGTGCAGCTGAGCCCGAGCACGCATGCGTCGAACAAGATCGTATCAGCCGTCCCCGCTGTCGCAGCGAATGATTGAGTCCGCAGCATGATCGCTAGCGCTGTGCGTGTGCTCCACATCGAGGACGATGCTGCGGTTCGAACGAGCATCGGCGCGCTGCTGCACTCGGCAGGGATTGAGACACGATCGGCGCCCGATGCGGAGCGCGCCATCGCCTTCGTGCGGGAGGGCTTCCGTCCGGACGTGCTTATCGTCGATTTCAATCTTCCCGGCGAGTTGGACGGATCGGACGTGGCCGAGGAGATTTGCCATTGGGTAGGCCATCCCATCCCGATCATTCTCCTCAGCGGTGAGCTCACTAACGCCGCGGTTCCGTGGGTGCCAGGCGCGCCCCTGTTCTGTGTCTGGAAGCCCGTGGATCCCGAGGTACTGCTCGAGGTCGTCGGATCCTTCGCGACCTTAGGACGCAGCATTTGTGCCCGCGAGGCACGCCTCGCTGCGCTCGAGCCATGAACGCAGCTTCACGTGCATCTGCGTGGCCACGCTCGCGCGCCTAGCGCCAGATCCCTACCGCAACCGTGGCGATGGCCAAAAGAATCAACGCGATCAGCAACACAGCTCGAATGCGTTTCGCATGCGCTTTCACAGTTACTCCTCGAGGCGTGCGCAATATTTTTTGCAGACAGCGCAACTATGGACCGCCTGATAGGGCTTTGGACGTCGTACTTGTTCGTACCCGGAACGCCTTGCAGCCCACGGCCCTGGCAAAACGGGATCATGGATATGACCACACCGTTCGCTGATCGAGTCTCCGCGGGTCGCGAGCTGGCACAAGCGGTACGCAAGCTGCGCCTGCGCCCGCCGCTGAGCGTGCTCGCGCTGCCGCGCGGGGGTGTACCTGTCGCACTCGAGGTCGCCCGCGCGCTGCACGCACCGCTTGATGTCCTGGTCGTGCGCAAGCTCGCCAGTCCGATGCAACCAGAGTTTGCGATCGGTGCGCTCGCCGCCGGCGGCATCACTGTGTACGACAGCCCGCAGACGAGTCCGGGATGGGAGATGCCGGCGCTCGCGCCGCTCGTGCACCACGAGGAGGTCGAGCTCAAGCGGCGCGAACGGCTCTACCGAGCAGGCTCACCACCCCTGAATCTCGAAGGTCGCACGGCAATCCTGGTCGATGATGGGCTTGCGACCGGTTGCACCATGATCGCTGCCGTGCGTGCGGCGCGGCGCGCCGGGGCGGTATTAGTGATCGCCGCCGCGCCTGTGGCTTCGGATGTTGCGGCCGCACGCGTGCAGCAGGAAGCCGACCGCTCGGTCTTCCTCAATATTCCCTTCGAGCTTCTCTCGGTCGGTGAGTGGTACGAGGAATTCTCCCAGCTCACCGATGCAGAGGTGCTCGAGCTGCTGAAGCAAGCTCGCACTGAAATACAGGTTGCGGACGAGCGCTAGAACTCGACATCCGGCTGCTCAACGTGCAGCTGCGTACGGCAGCGCGAGCAGAGGAACTCGCCGCGCCGGTAGGCCTGCAATTCCTTGAGTGCCGCGACGATCTCGGCGTCGTAGCGCGTGCCCAGGCCGGCAGCCTCGCCGTCGGCGATCAGTGCATCGAGCACATCGAGCGTTTCGCGAAGGCCTGAGGGCATGAGATGGTCTCCTATGAGTCAGCCAGGCGACGGCCCTGATGGCGCATCCGCTACCGACGCAGTCTGCACCCATTTTTATTCTTGCACGTGGGTCTCTCGCGTCAGATAGGTAGAACCCACGCTTCTGCGGCCGCGGGTGCGGACTTAGGCTGCCAAGGGTCTGCATCGAGGTTCACGCTCGAGGACCTCAAGGAGAGCTGACATGAGTCATTGCGATGTCGTCGGCGTTGGCTGTAACAGGCGCGAGAGGGGTGTGCTGCAGCTGGTGCGGTGCGCGGGTCTCATGGCGCTGCTCTTCAGCGCCGGCATCCCGGCTCGGGAAGGTGGCGTACCGCAGGACGCTCGCATCGTGCGGGGAGAGCATATCGCCCAGTCGATCTGTTCCGCCTGCCACGTGGTATCAAGCCAGCAGGAATTCCCGCCGCTGCTCATCAAGCCCGCGCCGCCATTCGCGGAGATCGCCAATCGCCCTGGCACCACCATCGCGGGTCTGCAGCATTTCATCACTCATACCCATTGGGATGTGCATAAGTTGCCCATGTCAATGCCGGACCTGATGCTGACTCACGATGAGGCCGATACCGTCACCCGCTACATCATGAGCCTCAGACGCTAGCCGCTGCTCAGGCGCTCAGGGAGGGGGCGTACTCGTGCACCGCTTTCTCATCCCGCCTGGCGCGGCTCCTTCGCAGCGCTTCCAGGAACTGCGAGCACCAGGCATGGATGTCGTAGCAGCGCACCGTCTCGAGCAGATTCGCGTGCCGGGCGATGCGCTCGGTGAGCGGCATATCGAGTGCCCGGCGTAGCGCCCGCGCGATGCCGCGCGTGTCGTAGGGATTGACGAGCAATGCATCACTGAGTTCGGCCGCAGCTCCCGCCCGGTCCGACAGCACCAATACACCGGGATTGGACGGGTCCTGGGCCGCGATGAACTCCTTCGCCACGAGATTCATGCCATCACGCAGCGGTGTTACGAGGCACACCGCCGCCTGGCGCAGGAACCCCATGAGCGTCGCGTGACTGAAGCTGCGATTGAGATAGCGGATGGGCGTCCAGTCCACTTCGGCGAAGCGTCCATTGGTCCGGCCGGCACTCTGCTCGAGCGCGTCGCGAATCCCCGCATAGGCCTTCACATTCTGACGTCCCAGCGGCGCGATCTGCAGAAACGTCACCTTGCCGCGGTGCTCGGGTGAGCTTTCGAGAAATTGCCGGTACGCCCCGAAGCGCTCGAGCAGCCCCTTGCTGTAATCCAGCCGGTCGACCCCCATGATCAGGCGCCGCCCGTGCAGTCCCTGGATCATGTTGCGCACCCGCCCCGACGTGACACTGCTCGTCGCCGTGTGCTCGATGTTCTGCAGATCGACGCTGATCGGAAAGACGCCCGTGGCAACCAGGCCGCGCTCGCTGCGCAGGCTCGCGCCGTTCTCGCCCCGGATCGCGCGTGCCGCGCCAAGGAACGCCTGGCGGTCGACCTCCGTCTGCAAGCCGATCAGGTCATACGACAACAGCGCCTGAAACAGCTCGGCGTGCACCGGCAGCGCGCGCAGCACTTCGAAGTGCGGGAATGGCACGTGCAGGAAGAAGCCGATCGGGGAGCGGACACCGAGCTTACGCAGCTGCACGGCGAGCGGCATGAGGTGATAGTCGTGCACCCAGATCACATCATCGGGCTTCAAGAGCGGCACGAGCTTGCGTGCGAAGAGCGCATTGGCACTGAGATACGCGTAGTACTGCTCGTCGCGGAACTGAAAGCGATCCAGGAACGAGTGCAGCAGCGGCCACAGCGCACCGTTTGAAAAGCCGTTGTAGTACTGATCGTGCATCGCCTCCGGCAGACTGATGGTCGCGAAGGTGACGCCGTTTCGCTGCTGCAGCTCGGGATGTGGCTGCTCCGCGTCCGAGGCATGCATATGACCGTTCCAGCCAAACCACAGACCGCCGCCGTGACGCATCGCGGCCAGCAGACCGACCGCAAGTCCGCCGGAGGAATCCTGTCCGCCCGGAACCGCAACGCGGTTCGAGACGTTGACCAGACGACTCATACTTCATCCTCCCAGCGCCGGCTCAAACGCATGGCGCTCGTGATGATCCCCACCATGCTGTAGGTCTGGGGAAAGTTGCCCCACAGCACTCCGGTAGACGGGTCGACGTGCTCGGACAGCAGTCCCACACCGTTGCGCACGGCCAGGAGCTTTGCGAACAGCTCGCGCGCGGCCTCGAGCCGACCGATCCCCGCCAGAGCATTGACCCACCAGAACGAGCACACGGTGAATGCATTGGTCGCATGACCGAAGTCATCCGGATGCCTGTATCGGAGCAGGAAGTCGCCGACGCGCAACTCGCGCTCGATCGCATCGAGCGTCGCGACGAAGCGCGGATCGCGCCACTCCAGAATGCCGAGCTCCGGCAGCAGCAGCAGGCTCGCATCGATGACATCGGCATCGAAGTCGGCCGACAGCGTGCCGCGAGACTCGTCCCAGGCATGACTCAGGATGCGCTCGCGCAGCGAGTCGGCCTGCCCACGCCAGTAGCGCGCTCGCTCGGGCAGGCCCAGCCGTGCGGCGATGCGGGCCAGGCGATCGCACGCGGCCCAGCACATCGAGGCAGAGAAGGTGTGTCGGCGCTCGCGGCCGCGGAACTCCCAGATGCCGGCATCGGGCTGATCGAACAAGGGCACCGCGCGCTCCCCCAAGGCCTCGAGCCGCTCGAATTGCGCCTTATCGCCCGGATTCTCGAGCCGCTCATCGAAGAAGCACTGTGTCGAGGCCAGGATGACGGAGCCGTAGACATCGTGCTGGTGCTGGCGGAAGGCGAGATTGCCGACGCGCACCGGGCCCATGCCGGAGAGGCCCGCGAGCGATTCGACGGTGCGCTCGCTCAAGTCGTCCTCACCCGTGATGCCATACACGGGCTGCAGTCCCGCAGTGCCGTCCCGCGCCACGATGTCATCGAGATAGCGCAGGAAATCCTCCATCGCGCCGGTCGCGCCCAGCCGGTTCAGCGCCTGCACGGTGAAGTACGCATCTCTCAGCCAGCAGAACCGATAGTCCCAGTTGCGGCCGCTGTTGGCGGCTTCGGGGATGGAGGTGGTCGGCGCGGCGAGCACCGAGCCGTTGTCATCGTAGGTGCACAGCTGCAGGGTGATGGCAGCCCGGATGGTGGCCTCCTGCCATTCGTAGGGGATCGCAAGCCCCCGCACCCATTCGTTCCAATGCCGCACGGTCGCGCGCAGTCCCTCGGCCGCGACCTCGTGCGCGGGTGCCGGCAGGGTTTCGTCGTCACTTAACACCAGATCCATCGGCCGATGCAGCATGAACACGCGCTCTTCGGCCAGATGCGATACGGGCGCGTCGGTCGTGACGCGCAGACTCTGTGCTCCTTCGACGAAGCGCGCGTGGTGGCTGCCGAGCATGCGCTCGAACGAGCGCGCACCGTAGCGGGCCGCGGGCCGCAGCCGGATGCGCACGGCGGGCCGGCCGCGCAGCGGCTCGATCCGGCGAATCAGCATGGCCGGCCGATAGAGCCTGCCCTGCCGCAGGTAGCGCGGACACCAGGTCGTGATGCGGATCGCATTGCCCGCCTCATCGCGCGCGACCGATTCAATCACCGCCGTATTGCGCCGATAGCGCAGCTCGCAGTGGGTCTGGGACTCGAGCGCGATGTCGAAAATGCCGAGCTCCCGTCGAGCTTCCGGCCGCGCGAGCAGACTGCAGAAGATCGGGTCGCCATCCGGACGCGGCCAGCAGCACCACACGATGCCGCCGTTCGCTTCCACCAGCGCGGTGATCTGCCCGTTGCCGACAATGCCTACATGGGCCAGCGCGCCCGCAGCCGTGCTCGCCGGGGCACTCCGCGCGCTATCCGCTTTCACTCAGACCCCAGCGCAGCAGTCCGCGAAGCCAGTTGCGCGCCTCGGTCACGGATTTGAGATGGAACGCCGCGGCGGTGGGCCGGGCGACGTTCACGCCAATGGAGACACCGCCGGCGGCGTTCACCCACTCGAATCCCGGCTCATCGGACAGGTCGTCGCCCAGATACACCGGCATGCGGTCATTGAACGGCGCCATGCGCATGAAGCGCGCGATCGCATTCGCCTTGCTCACTCCGGGGGGCGCGAGCTCGACGACCATGCGACCGCGCAGCAGACTCAGCGAGTCGCCGAACTGGCGGCTGATCGCTTCCATCTCGGATACCACGAATTGCTCGAGCTGCGGCACCTGGCGGTAGTGCAGCGCGAAGCCAAAGCGCTTGTTCTCGAGCACCAGGCGTGAGTCGCGCGCGAGAATCTTCGTCATCTGCGTGCGCGCCGCTCGCAGCGTCTCGGGCGGCGGCGCCACGCAGCGCATGCACATGCCTTCAGCGCCACGCAGCTCAAAGCCGTGCAGGCCGGATGCGGGCAGCTGCATCGGTATCAGCAGCGCGTCCAGGCTCGCAATACTGCGCCCGCTGATCAGTGCCACGGCACCGCGCGTATGCAGCCACAGGCAGCGCAGCAGATCGAGCAACTCCATATCGGCGTAGACGGCATCCGGAAAGGGAGCGAACTCCAGCAATGTGCCATCGACGTCGAGAAATATTGCGCACTCGTCGGCGCGCAGGCTTAACGCCCCGGCATCAGGCGACGCACTGCGGCTGACTGACTGCGCTGTTTGCATTGCGCACACTCCGATGTTCAGCGTGAGGGGGCGTGGTCGCATCCTCGAGCAGCTCGTCGATGGTAACCGGACGCTGCGGATTGAAGCGCGCGATCAGGATGCGCACCAGATTGGCCGCAAGGCCGCCGCGCGCCTTCTCCAGGTGAAGGGACTGCAGGCGGGTCACGCAGCGCGAGGCGTGCTCCTCGGTAGTCGTCAGCGCCGCGAACTCCCCGCCCCCCAGCCGGGCGAGCACCTCGTAGACGCCATAGTCCGGAAACAGGTCGCGCAGGAAATTGCCGGTCTGACGCATGAGCACATCGGACTCGACGGGCCATGCGCCACCGCGCGGACGTTCGATCGCAAAGCGCACCAAAAATGCCGCACTGCCGTCGCGCGCGGCGACGTCGAGCACGCGCGTTGCGGCCTGAACGAATCCACGCCGCGTCTGCAGACCCGTGACGGGATCGAGATGCGTTGAATGCCGCAGAGTGCTCACCAGTTTGAGCAGGGTCTTCACCTGGAAGCCGGCGAGACGGGCTCTTGGCACGGTGCGAGTTCGCAGTAGACTCGACAGCAGGCGCTGGAGCAGTTCATCGTCACCATCGATGGCGGCGACGAGCAGACGATGCGCCCATTGATGGGCGAGATGTTGAGCGCGCTCCCGCACGAGGACCGGATTGCGGTTCGCGGGCAGTGGCACCGATGCGGCTTGCATGAGGTTCTCCGGCGCGTGCGTTGGGGTATGGAGACGATATAGTTGCAGCAACAGTCTCCGAGGCGGCGAGCTACCCACTCCCGCGTCGGCCGATAGATGTCGGTGGTGTCAGTGGATTCCTACAAGCTGGCGAGCATCTCAGCGATGACTTCCCGAGTGCGACAAGTGGCCTTGCTGGCGTTGCTGCTGACGACGCTGACCGGTCTGTTCGTGGCCGCCGAGACCGGCCAGAGGCGCCTGGAGGAAGCCAGTCAGCGCGTTGAGCTCGGCGCCCAGCGCCAGCGGGCGCTCGCCAGTCTGCTGCAGCTCGTGAGCGAGGCGGAGAGCAGTCAGCGCGGCTACATCCTGCTTGGGGATCCGATCTATCTCGATCCGTTTCGCGATGCGCTGGAAAAGCTGCCGCAGGCGCTCACGGAGCTGCGCGCCGCGTTCGTCAGCGCGGAGCCCGGCGAACGCGCCGACGTGGACCAGGTGGTGCATTTCAGCCAGTCGAAGTTCGATGAAATGCGCGACACGCTGCAGCAGTATCGCGAACATGGACGCAGCGGCGCAGTCAATCTGATCCGCACCGATGTCGGCCTGTGGACGATGGCGCAGATCTCGGATCGGGCGCGCAGGATTCAAGACCGCGAGACGGACAGCATCCTGCAGAGCAGCCGCGGCTGGGCGAATGACCGCTGGGTCAATCGCGGGATCACGAGCGCGGCTCTCGCCTTGAGCATCCTGCTGCTGCTGATCGTCTACCGCCGCGTGGTGAATTACCTTCGCGGCAAGGAGCGCGAGACCGAATCGCTCGCCGAACGGGGCGCCGAACTCGAATCGCTCGTCAAACAGCGCACCGATGAGCTCTCTGAGCTCTCCAATCACCTGCAGACCGTCGCCGAGAAGGAAAAATCGCTGCTGTCGCGTGAGCTGCACGATGAGCTGGGGGGGCTGCTCGTCGCGGCGCAGATGGACGTCTCATGGCTCGAGAATCGCCTGCGCAGTAGCGAGGCGGATGTGACCATGCACTTCAAGCGGCTGCGCGAGACGCTGCGCGACGGCGTGAACGTGAAGCGCCGCGTCATCGAGAATCTTCGGCCGAGCCTGCTGGATAATCTCGGGCTGCTGCCAGCGCTGCGGTGGCTGAGCTCGGATGCCTGCGGGCGCGCGGGCTTGAAGTGCATGCAGCACTATCCGGTCGGAGAGCTGCGGCTGACGCCGGAAGCCTCGATCGCGGTCTACCGCATCGTGCAGGAATCCCTCACCAACATCATCCGGCACGCGAAAGCACATCACGTGACCATCAGTCTCGAGCCCGGTGCGGGCTTTCTGCGGGTGAGCATCGTCGATGATGGCACCGGCTTGCCGGAAGAGGTCATCAAGCGCCCGCGTTCGCACGGGCTCGCCGCCATGCGACAGCGTGCCATTGCCCTGGGCGGTCAGTGGCGCGCGGGTCGCACACCTGACGGCGGTACTGAGATCGAGGTCCGCTTGCCGCTTGAGCGAGTACTCGCGCAGGCGCCACAGCCCGTGCCGATGCAGGGCTGAAGGCGATCAGTTCGGCTGGGGTTGCGGGCTGGTGCGCTCGCGGTGAATGCCCGTGAGCAGGTCCGGCAGACGGTCGAAGTCCCGCGATTTGTCGAGGAACGCATCGACCTGCAGTTCTTCTGCGGCGCGGCGGAATTCCGGCAGATCGAAGTTCGTCAGCACGATCACGCGGGGCGTGTACACACCCGTGGTGGCGCCTCGCACCGTGCGCAGCACGGCAAATCCGGAGCCATCGCGAAGCAACAAATCCAGGATCACCACGTCCGGCTGCGCGAGTGCGATGCGGCGCAGCGCGGCCGCCTCGGTATCGACCGTGGCAATGAGATCCACGTCCGGCAGACGCTCGATCAGCTCGGCGAGGCGTGCCGCGAGAAGCGTGGAATCCTCCACCAGGAGGACGCGCAGGGGTGGATTGGCGGACATCGTTTCAGACCCTAAGGCACGCGCGCGCGCGAGCTATGCCGGATGCCATCGCGAGTTCATGTCGGCGTTTGCCGACGCAGACCCGACTTATTGAATGAGACCGTTGCGGATCGCGTAACTTGTGAGATCTGCGTTGGTTTTCAGATGCATCTTCTCCAGCACCCGGGCCCGATACGTACTCACGGTCTTGGCACTGATGAACAGCTCGCGCGCAATCTCTGATGCGCTGCGGCCGCTCGCCAGCTTGCACAGCACCTGGAATTCGCGCTCCGATAACGTCGAGTGCACCGGCCGGTCGGTCGGCTCGCTCAATGCCCCTACGAGCATCTCGCTCAACGATGAGCTCACGAACCGCCGTCCGGCGAGCACCGTGTGCACCGCGCGCATGAATTCCTCCGGCGCCTGATCCTTCGCAAGGTAGCCCGAAGCACCGGCGCGCAGCACGTTGATCGCATACTGCTGTTCGGAAAAGCCGCTGATCACCAGCACGCGCGTGTCGGGATGACCCGAGCGGATGTGCCTTAGAATATCGATGCCGCTGCGATCCGGCATGTTGATGTCGAGCACCACCAGGTCCCATTGCTGATTGCGCATTTCCGCCAGCGTCTCAGCACCCGTTGCCGTCTCGCCGATCTCGTCGATAGAGGGATCTTCCTCGAGCCACTGCCGCAGTCCCGCGCGAATCATGGCGTGATCATCTGCGATGAGTATCTTGGCCATCCGCATAGCCCCTTGCATTCCTGCTGCAGCTCAGTCGCGACAAGACTAATCCATTTCGCTCGTTCCGACAGATGTCGGCCTCAACCGACACAATGCAGAAATCGTAGGCAGTATCGCACAACGCTTGCCGCTTTCGCCCGGCAGCCCCTGCGCTGCAGCTGGCTAGGCTGTTACGCGTCTCAATCGGTAAAGGTGAAACACCATGACTCGCATCTCTTGGCTGAAGGTAACGACCATTGCGGCCGTGACGGGCGCATTGAGCGCAATTGCCGTGGGTGCGACCCCGGCGGCGATCCAGTCGAACGTTGACGGCGCCATGACGCAGTTCTATTCCCAGGGCAACAACCACCGGGCACTCGCGGAGAAGGCGTCCGCGATCTTAGTCTTCCCCAAAGTCACCAAGGCCGGCGCGGGAGTCGGGGGTGAATATGGTGAAGGCGCGCTGCAGGTGCATGGCAAGACCGTGGGCTATTACAAGGTCCGCGGCGCCTCGGTAGGCGCAACGCTGGGCGCCGAACAGCGCAGCGAGGTCATTCTCTTCATGACGGAGAATGCGAAGGAGAAATTCCTCTCCGGCGGTGACTGGACCATTGGTGCAGACACCAACGTCGCATTCGTGAAGGGCGCGGGCGCGCAGCTCAACAACGAGACGCTGAGCAAACCCGTGCTGGCTTATGTGTTCAACGAGAAGGGCCTGATGGCCGATGCGTCCCTCGAGGGCGCGAAGGTGAGCAAGCTCGCGAAGTGATGACACGGCCGGAGCCCGGCGCAGGTGGCGCCGGGCTCCGGCCTTAACCCGTAAGGAGTTGTCATGACACGAACACAACGCCTCGCCTGGTGCACCCTGCTAGTCACGTTCGCCACGCTCGTGTCCGGCTGCGTCGTCGAGCCGCGCGAGGGCTACTACGATCCGGCACGTCAGCGCTACTATCACGAGCACAGCTGGCACGAGTGCACGCTGCGCGATGACTACTGTCGCGAGTGATCAGCCCCGCGCTCAGGTCGCGTCGCGGTATCAGTGCGGCTTGTAGTTGCGCGTGACGTACGCCGTCAGCGCCTGTAACTGCGCATCGGTGATTTCCGTCTTGCGAAACGGCGCCATGAGCAGTACGCCCTGACGCACGAATACCGCGACGGCCTCCGGTGCGAGGTCCGTGCGCTCCAGCAGGACGGCCGGTGTCTTGCCGGCGTACTTCAGCTGCAGCGACTGGGTGCCCGGGTGGCCGGGACCTGGCGCATGACAGGGCGCGCACCAGTGCTCATACACCGCCTGACCTGACGGGGCGGTAGCCGCGGGCGGCGCGGCGTGAGCTGCGCTCACCGCGGCCAGACAAAACGCGAGATACAGCGAGCGCGTCATTTCAGGCCTTCCTCAGGTGCTTGGGCCATACGCCATAGCGGCCCGCCGAGAGAATGCCATTGGGATCGACGGCATCCTTGATCGACTCGCGCAGACGCAGCAGCGCGTGATTGTTATAGGAGTAAGTGCTCGCAATCAGATCCTGGAATGCGGCCGGTGCGCGGTACTCGGCCCAGCCGCGCTCGGCGGCGAGGTGCACCCAGCCTTCGAAGGCGCGGCGCATCTTGGCGTTCTTGATCTTGTCGCGGCCGATCGGAAACATGATCAGGCACACGAGCGTGCGATCCCAGCAGGTCATGTATACCGGCCCCACGACTCCCAGGTTCTCACCGCCGCTCACCTTGGAGAGGTTCTCGGCGTAGAAGCGCTTGAACTCCAGCAGCGACTCGCCGGTGCGCGGCACGATCGGTGAGAAGCCGATGTGCCCGCCATCGGGATTGGGGTTCACGGGGCTGCGCCCGAGCATCGAAAAGGTCGAGAGATTCGGGATGCCGAAGTTCACCTGCCGCACGCGCGCCAGGGCTGCCGCCGTGAGCGGCGTGCGCAGCAGCTCGCCCACCTCGAACTTCACGCCCGGGATCGCGGTGAATTTGGCCTTCGCGTGCTCGATCTGCGCGCGCACCACGGCCTCGGGGCCGTAGATCGGCGCCTGGATGCTCCACAGGGGCGCGGCGCCACCGGGGCCCGGCGGGCCTCCCGGCCCGCCGCCGAAGATCTGCGTCGAGCCGTTGACGACGTGCTCGTTCTCCAGGCGATTGAGCACATCGAGCATCGGCACGATGTCCTCATCGCGCATCGATGTGGCGGTACCCATGACGTAGCTTTCCGGCCGCGGCATGAGATAGAAGCCCATCTTGGTGACGATGCCGAAGTTCGACTGGCGAAAGAGCCCATCGACCCACGGCCCGTAGCCCCAGCGGTTGTGCTGCCAGGACTTCGAATTCGGCAGTGCGCCCATGCCGGTGCGCACGACCTCACCGCTCGCCAGCACGACTTCCATGCCGCAGTGGGCACCGAAGTGATCGCGAAAGGGATTGGCGGTCCAGCCGGCACCGCCATCGAGCGCATTGCCGATGACGCTGCCCCAGCCCGGATCGGGCGGGTCGATCCACACATCGAGCCCGGCCTTGGTGATGTGATCGTAGAGATCGAAGTAGCTGACGCCAGGCTCGACCAGCGCGTAGGCATTGCGCTCATTGACCTCGAGCACGCGGTTCATGCGCTTCAAGTCCAGCACCACGCTGCCCGAGTACACCGGAGCGGAGCCGCCGTACGCGAGATTGCGTCCCGTGGAGATGGGATACAGCGGCACGCGGTACTGGTTCGCCGTGCGCACCACCGCCTGCACTTCCTCGAGCGAGGCCGGCGCTACGGCTGCGGAGGCGAGCCGCTCTTCAGGCTCACCCCAGTAAGGCGAATAGGCATCGCGATAGAGCGCGACGTCGGCATCGGACGTGAACACCCAGTCTTTGCCCACCGCCTGGCGCCAGGCCGCAAGCGCGGAAGCGAAATCGCTCGAACTCACATGGGGAGGTAATGCCATCAGGGGGCTCCGAAGAAGGCCGCAGGGGGATCAGGCGGGCGCGAGGATCCAGGAGCTCAGGAGCTGAGCGCCGGGCGGCAGCTCAGCCGCAAGGCCGGCTACGCTGCGCCCCGGCCGCGCACGCGCCAGGGATTCGGGATAGACGGACAGCACCTGCGCCAGTACGCGCGGCCATTCGCGGCCGGCGCGGCGCAGCTCGCGCGCAGACAGATACGTCTCTGCGCCGCGCAGCACGGCGTGCTCGAGCTCGCCGTTCGCGAATTCGACGTGCTCGGCGTGAAAGACCACCCGTCCGCCGTTGCGCAGGGTGAGCTCCTCGAGGCAGAAGAGCGCGGAGGATTCAGTGAGACCGGCGAGGGGCAGCGGATGATCGCGCCACAGGGGCTCGAGCTCATCGAGCCACACGGAGGTGAGAGCGCCCGCGCTCAGGCGGTGGACGGCCCGGCCTGCCGCGGCGAGGCGCAGGCCAAGGGCGCGCGCCGGCGCATGCCGCTCATCGATCAGCACCCGGGAGATGGCTCGCGCATCGAGCGACTGCGCTCCCGCGAGGCCCGGCACGGCCAGCACCGCCGCCGCATTCAGCAGTTCACGCCGGTTGATCATGCCGCAGGCCCCCTCTTCTTCTTACGGATTGTGCGCGAGCGTCGCGCGACAGACCGCGCGACGTCAAGCGCTATCGCTCCGCATCACCAGTCAGCAATACGGGCGCTCTTTACTCTGTAACGCAAAGTACTCTACCATTGGCCGATGCAGACTTCAGGGAGCCTGACCGCCGTGCTACCCCGCGCCGCTCGCAGCGATCTGGCGCTGCTGTGGGCCCTTGCCGCCGCACTGAGCGCGCTCGCCACCTGGATCGATTTTGCAGCCCTGCCCGGCGTCAACTGGCTCATCTGGACGCTCGCCGCGAGCCTTGCGCTGCTGTGGTGCGCCCGGCGCGAGCTCGTGCCTGCTGCCGTGCGGGGCGCGCTCGTGCTTGCCGTGCTGCTCGCCGGTACGGCCGCCGTCACGGCCGTGCCGGTTATCGGCGGCGTCAGCTTCATTGCGCTCGGCGCCCTGGCGATCTATGCGTTCCTGCCCGCTTTCAAGCTGCCGCTCGCCGAGGCCGGCGTGGCGGCGCTTGCGCAGGCGCCCTTTGTGGTCGCCGGACGCGCTCTGCTCGAAGCCGGCGCCCGGACGGGTGAGACGCTTCGCCGGGCCCGTGCCGAGCGCTCTCTGCCCGTGGTGCGAGGCTTCACGCTCGCGCTCATCGTCGGTGCCGTGCTGTTGCTGCTGCTCGCTCAGGCAGACCCGACGCTCACGGACTGGCGCGACGGTGCCTGGATGGAACTGAAGACGCTTTCGTTCCTGCCGCGCCTCGCGTTCTTCCTGCTGCTGGGCACTGCGCTCTTGGGGGCGCTGGGCACTGCGTTGCGCACGGACTCAGCGCCGGCCACCCCCGCCGGCGCACGCTCGCACGCGCCCGGCGCCCCTTCGCTCTGCGGACTCGAGCGGCTCCTCATCCTGGCTGCGGTCGTCGGCGTCTTTGCGCTCTTCTTCTGTCTGCAGCTCTCGTACCTCTTCGGCAATCCCGGTGGCCGCAGCGGCAGTGGCATCACCTATGCCGAAGCGACGCATCGGGGCTTCTTCGAGATGACCCTGGCCGCGGGACTGTCGGGGCTGCTGATCCTGCTGCTCGAGCATTTCGCGCGCCGTGACCGGCACGAGCTCGCCGGGCGGGTGCTGGGATTGACGGTGGTCGGGGGCGCGCTGGCGCTCCTCGCGTCCGCCTACTTGCGCGTGGCCTACTACGAGGCTGCTTACGGCTTTACCGTGCAGCGCCTGCTGGTGCAGCTGTGGTGCGCGGTGCTGGCCGTGAGCGCTGCGCTTCTGGTCTGGGAGGTTGCAAGCGGCGTGAACGTGCCGCGGCTGCTGCGCCGGCTCGCGGTCACGGCCGTGCTCACCCTCGCCCTGCTCGGCTACTGGAATCACACCCGCTGGATCGTCGAGCAGAACCTCATCCGCTATGAGCGCACCGGCAGGATCGATATCGCCTATCTCGGGCGCCTCGGACGCTACGCACCCGATGCCGTGCCCGCACTCATCGCGGCGCTGCCTCACCTGCGCGATGCCGATGCCGAGCAGCTGCGCGACTCACTCATCCAAACGGTGCGCACGCGCCGCGACTACACGCGCGAGAGCGCCTGGTACGAGTGGAACTTGCGCCGTGAGGAGGCGCGCTCGGCCGTCGCCCACTTGGGCCTGACTTCTTCGCCTGCCAGTCGGTAGGATGGCGTCATGGCTCCCCCCGTTTCTCAGGCCGAGAAGGCCCAGCGCTTTCGTGCGCTGCACGCATCGGATAGCGCCTTTGTCATCGCCAACGCCTGGGATGGCGCCACGGCGCGCATCTTCACGCGCCTGGGCTTTGCGGCGATTGCGACCTCGAGTGGCGCATCGGCAGCGACCCTGGGAAAGCTCGACGGCCAGGTGAGCCGGCAGGAGGCGCTCGCGCAGGCGCGCATCATCGTCGAGGCGACCGATGCGCCGGTGTCGGCGGATCTGGAGCGCGGCTTCGGCGATGCGCCGCAGACCGTCGCTGAGACGGTGACCCTGGCTGCGGCATCGGGACTCGTCGGCTGCTCGATCGAGGACGCCACGCGCGATGCGGCGCGGCCGCTCTACGAGTTGGGCCAGGCTGAAGCACGGATCGCCGCCGCGGCACAGGCGGCGCGCGCGCTGTCGTTCCCGTTTACCCTCACCGCCCGTGCCGAGAACTTCCTGCACGGACGAGCGGACCTCGCCGACACGATCCGGCGCCTGAAGGCCTACGAGCGCGCCGGTGCGGATGTGCTCTTCGCTCCGGGCCTGCCCGATCTCGCGGCGGTGCGCGAGGTGTGCAAGGCGGTGGATCGGCCGGTGAATTTCATGGTCGGCATTCCCGGCAAGTCATTCAGCGTGGCCGAGCTTCAAGCCGCCGGCGTGCGCCGGATCAGCCTCGCCACCTCGCTCTACCGCGCGGCCCTCACCGGCGCGATCGCGGCGGCCCGCGAAGTGCATGACCACGGCACCTTCTCTTACCTCGACCGCAACTTGACGAGCGCCGAGCTCAATGAGTTCTTACGATGAAAACCAAGCCCTGCCTCACCCTGGATGATGCGCGCAAGATCGCCTCTGCAGCGGCCGCGCACGCCGAGTCGCGCAAATGGGCGGTCTCGATCTGCATCACCGATGACGGCGGCCACATCGTGCTCATGCAGCGCGCCGATGGCGCGGCACCCTTTACCGCACAGATGGCACTCGCCAAGTCCTCTACGGCCTCACTCGGCCGGCGCGAATCCAAAGCCTTCGAGGACATGATCAACCAGGGCCGCACGGCCTTCGTCACCGCACCGCTCACCGGCTTGCTCGAGGGCGGTGTCCCCATCCTCATCGACGGACACGTCGTGGGCGCGGTCGGCGTCTCGGGTGTGAAGTCGGCGGAGGATGCGGAGATAGCGCGCGCCGGCATCGCGGCGCTGGGCGGCGGCTGAAGGCAGGCCGCTAGCCGCGCACGCGCTCCACTTCCGGGGTGGGCGCGCCGCGCCAGACGAAACGCCAGGTGCCGCCGCGGCGCACGTTCGTCACCAGCGCCGGGCGAAAGCAGGCGAGGCAGGTGCCCTGCGGCCGGCGCACGCTGGGATACACCACGCCCAGTGAGCCCGCAGCCAGGAGCCGCTCTCCCAGCACCTGGGAGGCGAGATAACTCTCCGGATCCAGGCACGCGCTGAAAGCCGCAGCGCCGCGCAGGTCGTGCAGCTCGGCACTGATATCGGAGAGATAGTCATCGCAGGTCGCCTCATCGACGAAGCGGTCGATTTCAGCCAACTGCACACTCTTATGAAAGGCCACCTCCGCCTGCGCGGTGCGCAGCTCGAAGGCGGCGTACCAGGCACCGCGCTGCGGGGAGTTGAAACGGCTCCCCAGGGGGTGGGGGTGAGTGAAGGCGGCGTTCACGACTCGGCTGTGCGGCACCCCGAACAAGAGCTCCGCGACACCGATCCCCGGGGCGCGCTCGGCTTCCGCGAGCAGCCGGTCGTTGGTGGCGTTGTCGAGCTCGAAGATCGCCGCGAGGTGGGCATCGTCGTTCGCGATGCGCACCAGGGCGCTGCCCTCATCGCTCCACTTGGACGGAATGAGCCGATGAGTGTCGTAGCGGCGCACGAGCGAGACCGGCGGCAGCGCGAGCGCCGCCGGCTCGGCCGCCTCGCTCACACCCCGCCCCGTCGGGCATCGAGCAGCCGCCGTACGGTCTGCAGCGCCGGCGTGCCACCCTTCACCATGTAGCTGAGCGGGGTAAGGCCGGCGAAGAGCCGGTTGGAGTTCGGCAGGCGCACCCACTCATCGGCCAGCGCCTGGGAATGCAGGATATTCAGGGCCTTGAAAATGCCGATGAGGCAGGAGATGCGCAGCAGCTTGTCGGCGTCCAGCACCCGGCTCGCCGGATCCTTTTTGAGCTCGTAGTAGGGGCCATTCGTCACCCCGCCCAAAAGCTGACGTGCGTCCTCGTCGCGCACGCCCCAGCGCTCCATGATGTTGAAGAAGGCCGCAAGGCCCGGGGCGGAGAGGCGCGAGCGTTCCTCACGCGATTGCAGGTCCACCAGCGGGGTGGGCTCGTAGCGCGAGGCCGGATAGCTCAGAGCTGCCATAAATCTCCTGTCTAGGATAGAGTATGCTTCGGATCAGGAGTTATCAAGGGTGCGGGTCAACGGGCGTCCAGCCCGTGCGTTGGCCCCGTCATCACCGGCTGACAGGGTGAGGGTCACATGTACCGATTTCGCTTGAGCGCGCTCGCCGCGCGTCTGGGGGCCCTCGCACTCGGGGCGCTGTTATCGAGCTGTGGCGGCTACGGCAGCTCGGCCAACGACTACCCGCCGATCAATCTGCCGAATTCGATCGTGACCGGCGATTTCAACGGCGACGGCAAGCAGGACATTGCACTCGCCGCCACCACCTCCTATGCGAACGGCGCCATGCCGGGCTACGCCTCGGTCATCCTGCAGAACGCGGCCGGCGCGGCAAGCTTCGCCTCACCCACGCGCTACGGCGTGGGCAATGGCCCCTCCGCCATCGCCGCCGCGAGTCTCACCGGCTCCGGCATCGACCTCGTGGTCGCCAATTACCTCGACGGCTCCGTCTCGGTGCTGCGCTCGATGGGCCCCGCTTCCGGCCAGTACCAGGTTGCCACGACCGTGATGAGCGGCGGGGCGCCCAACGACATCGCCGTGGGTGATTTGAATGGCGATGGCCATCCGGACCTCGCGCTCGCCGATGTGAACGGCAATCTCATCGTGCTCATGCAAAGCGCCTCGAGCCCCGGCACCTTCGCAGCGCCGGTGGCGCTGCCGACGCCTTACGCCGTCTACGCCGTGGCAATCGGCGATGTGAACGGCGACGGCCACAACGATGTGGTGCTGGCCGGCTTCGATGCGAGCGGCAATCACGGCACGGTCTCGGTCTTTCTGCAGGACCCGGCCAACCCCGGCAGCTTCCTGCCACGCGTGGATTACGCCGCGGGCGCAGGGCCGACGTCGGTGCGGATCGCGGATATCGATCAGGACGGCCTCATGGACCTCGTGGTCTGCAACCAGGGTCCGGGGACCGATGGCACCGGAGCGGCCGGCATGAGCGTGCTCATGCAGAATCCCGCCGCGGCCGGCACGTTCCTGGCTCCGGTGACCTACGGCGGCCACAGCGGCGCGACCAATGTCCAGGTCGCCGATCTCGACGGTGACGGACATCCCGATGTCATCGTCACGAGCTACGGCCCCTCGCCCACCGGCTCGGTCACGGTCTTTCTGCAGGATCCGACGCGTCCGGGTGTGTTCCTGACGCCCACCAGCTATGCCACCGCGGGCGGCCCGATCTCCGCGTCGATCGCCGATCTGGATGGCGACGGGCGGCCGGACATCGCCGTGGCCGACGGGCCGGGCGTGGTGATTTTGTTGCAAAATCCGGCGGCGGCAGGCACCTTTGCGCCCCCGGTCGTGGTCGGTAGCTGACCCGCTGAACCTCCCGAGAAGGCGCAGGTCCAATCCGGCGATCGTTCAACCCGTTCGGCCTCCGTGCGTTACGCGGCCGATGGCCACGTTGCACAGAGGATTTCATGGCTAGAGTGCTCGACCGGCGTCACGCCATCGCTCGGGTCGCCGTTGGCATGCTGCTCGGCGGCCTCGTTGCCTGCGGCGGCAATCCCAACGAAGTTACCTACAGCGCCCCCAACTCGGTGGTCGTCGCCGACTTCCTCGGCAACGGCTACAACGACATCGCGGTGGCCTCGGCCGTGGTGAGCAACGGCGGCAATGAGAGCCCCGGCTTCGTCGCCTTCGTCGAGCAGGACACCGCCACGCCCGGCACGTTCAAGACCGCCGTGCATTTCCCGATCCAGGCCAACCCCTCGTGCATGGCGGTCGGGGACATGAGCGGTGCGGGCAGTGTCGATATCGCCGTCGGCAATTTCGACAAGGGCACGATCTCGGTGCTGCTGCAGACCAGCCCGCACGCCAACACTTTCCAGCCCGCCGTGAATGTGGCGACGGGGGGTAAGCCGAATGACTGCGCGCTGGCCGATTTGAATGGCGACGGGCGGCTCGACCTGGCCATCGCCGACGGTGCCGTCGCCGGCAACCTCATCATCCTCATGGCCGACCCTTCCGCTCCCGGCAAGTTCGGCACGCCGGTTCCGCTCGCGCTGCCCTATACCGGTTACGGCGTGGCCGTCGGCGACTTGAACGGCGATGGCCTGCCGGATATCGCGGTGACCAGCTTCGATGTGAACAGCAGCAACGGCACGGTGTCGATCTTCTTCCAGGATCCGGCGCACCCGGGCAGCTTCCTGCCGCGCGTTGACCTCGCCGCTCCCGGGCAGCCTACCGCCGTGCGCATCGCGGATATCGATAAGGACGGCTTCAACGATCTCGCGATCTCGACCCTGGGTCCCGGCGGCGATGCCCTGGGCGTACCCGGCGTTCTCGTGATGCTGCAGAATTCCAGCGCTCCGGGAACCTTCCTCGCCTCGACCACCCTGCTGGGCGCGCCGGCGCTCAGCCTCGCGGTCGCCGATCTGAATCAGGATGGCTTCCCCGACATTGTCACGGTGAGCAGCTACCCCCAGGGCACGGGAACCATCACGATCTTCCCGCAGATCGCAACGGCTCCCGGGACGTTCAACACGCCAGTGGCGCTCAGCGGCCTCGGCAATCCGGTCTCGGTCGCGGTCGGCGACCTGAATCACGACAACATTGCGGATATGGGATTCGCGGATGCCACGGGTGCCGCAATCATGACTCAGTCGACCGCCACCGCCGGCTCGTTCAGCTCCTCGACTGAGGTCGGGCATTGAGCTTCGAGTGCGACGCACCGTAGAAGCCGTAGAGCGCAACGCCCAGCACGAGCCACACGAGAAGCCGCCACCACGTGCCGATGGGGAGCGAGCCCATGAGCGCGAGGCACGACAGCATCCCCAAGAGCGGCACCCAGGGTGACAGTGGCACGCGAAACGGTCGCGGCAGATCGGGGCGCGTGAGCCTCAAGACCCAAACCCCGCCGCAGACGATCGCAAAAGCGAGCAGCGTGCCGATTGAAATGAGCTCGCCCAGGAGTGCGAGCGGCGCAAGTCCCGCCGCGAGCGCCGCGACGATGCCCGAGACCCAGGTGCCGATGTGCGGCGTGCGCGATTTGCGATGCACCCGCGCAAACGCCGCCGGCAGGAGGCCATCGCGTCCCATCGCGAAGAAGATGCGCACCTGACCCAGGAGCGTCACCAGCAGCACCGACACCAGCCCCACCACCGCGACGACGGCAACGAGCCATCGCACCCAGGCCAGTCCGGGGCCTGCCCGATCGAGTGCCACATAGATCGGATCGGGCACGTTGAGCACGTGATAGTCCGCAAGGCCGGTGATGACCAGACTCACGGCGAGATAGAGCACGGCGCAGATCGCAAGCGATGCGATCAGGCTCACTGGGATCGTGCGCTGAGGGTGCTTCGCCTCCTGCCCGAGTGTCGAGACCGCATCAAAGCCGATATAGGCGAAGAACACGATCGCCGCCCCCTGCACCACCCCCGACCAGCCGAAGGCGCCAAAGTGGCCGAGATTCGGCGGAATGAACGGCGTCCAGTTCGCCGCATGAACATAGAAGATCCCGGCCGCGGCCACGATCACGATTGCCAGGATCTTCGCCACCACGATCACGTTGTTGACGAGCGCGGAAGTCTGGATGCCCGCGAGCATGATGACCATGCACAGGAGCGTGATCAGCACCGCGGGCAGATCGATGAGCGTGCCCGTGCGGATCACGTGATAGGAATCTTTCACATCGAAGGGTGACACCGAGAGGAGCTTGGGCAGATCGAAGCCGAACTGATGCAGCGTCGCCTGCGCATAGCCTGACCAGCTGATCGCGATCAACGAGGCCGAGAACAGGTATTCCAGCATCAGGCACCAGCCGACGATCCAGGCGATGCCCTCGCCCATCGTGGCGTACGCGTACGAGTAGGCGCTGCCCGCCACCGGAATCATCGAGGCGAGCTCGGCGTAGCACAGTCCTGCGAGCAGACACACGAAGCTCGCGAGCGCAAACGACAGCGCCACGGCCGGCCCCGCATGCTCGGCCGCCAC
>DATIYV010000020.1:0-4910 GCA_035517435.1 Steroidobacteraceae bacterium
CCTGGTATTCCCCAACTGCGGCGTGCTGCTGCAGGCGCGCCTCGGCTGCCGCGGAGTGCCGGCCTTCAGCGTCGAGACCGCCTGCGCGGGCTTCATGTACGCGCTGTCGATCGCCGACAAGTACGTGCGCTGCGGCGAGGCGAAGCGCGCGCTGGTGATCGGCGCCGAGACGCTGTCACGTATCACCGACTGGAACGACCGCGCAACCGCGGTACTGTTCGCCGACGGCGCCGGCGCTGTGGTGCTCGAGCCGAGCGAGCAGCCGGGCGTGCTCTCGACCCATCTGCATGCGGACGGTGCCTACAAGGATCTGCTGTACTGCGCCGCCGGGGTGTCGCGCGGCTTCGGCGACAAGCTGGCGATCGTCATGTCCGGGAACGAGGTCTTCAAGGTCGCGGTGACCAAGCTCGGATCCGCGGTCGATGAGACGCTGAGCGCAAACGGGCTGGATCGCTCGGCGCTCGACTGGCTGGTGCCGCATCAGGCGAACATCCGCATCATCCAGGCGACCGCGCGGCGGCTCGACATGCCGATGGAGCGCGTCATCGTTACCGTGCAGGAGCACGGCAACACCTCGGCCGCCTCGGTGCCGCTGGCACTCGATGTGGCGGTACGCGACGGCCGCATCAAGCGCGGCGACCTGCTGCTGCTCGAGGCCTTCGGCGGCGGCTTCACCTGGGGATCGGCGCTGGTACGGTACTGAGGCGGGTTGCCGCGCCACGGCGCGCAGCGCCGCCGCTGTCTCGTCTACTCACTGCGCAGCGCCTCGGCCGGCGCAAGGCGCGCGGCGCGCAGCGCGGGCATGAGACCGCCGAGCAGGCAAGTCACCAGCGCCCATAGCAGTCCGAGCACCCACAGCAGCGGTGACACTCGCAGCCGGAACGCGCCCCACACCCACATCTCCCGCCCGTCGAACATCAGCCACGCGATCGCGGTGCCGAGCAGCGCGCCGATTGCTCCGAGGAGCGCCGCTTCCACCAGGACCGACACCGCGACCGGCAGCGGGCCGAATCCGATCGCGCGCAGAGTGCCGATCTCGCGGGTACGGGCGCGGACTGCCCCGTACATGATCTTGACGATAGCGAACAGCGCACCGAGCGCCATGATGCCGCCGATGACGAACGACATGCGTGTGAAGAAGGCGGTATTCGCCCCGGCGGTGCGCAGATCGTAGTCCGTCTTGCGCTCCACGGAGACGGTCAGCGCGGGATTCCCGGTCAGCCACTTCTCAAATGCGGGGAATGCCCCGGCGTCCGTGAGCTGCACGAGCACCTGCGCGAAGCCGGCGCGCCGCCGCGCCGCCATCACGGTGAGCGCATCGCCCACCAGGTAGCTTTCGATGATGTCGCCGCCGCAGCTGAAGACCCCCGCGATCGGCCACGCGCCATCCCGCAGCCGCACGTTGTTCCCCACGCCGAGGCCGAATCTGCGTGCTGCCCCGACGCCCACGACCAGCTCGCGTGTGCCGCTGCGAAACATCCGTCCGGCGACAATCCTGAAGGCCGGGCGCAGTGCGAGGCCGGCGGGACCCACGCCCCGCAGCTGCAGCGAGCCGGCGGCGAATCCCTCCATCGACAGCAGCCGCATGAGGAACTCCGCGTCCGCAAGCGGCACATCGCCGGGTCCCCTCGCTATGCCGGGGGCATCGAGGATCGTGGCAATGGCATCGGGGTGGAGGCTGCGACTCTGGTCGAAGGTGGCGTGTCCGGCCCACACGATGGCACGTGTCGCGTCCTCGGGCCTGAGATAAGCACGCCGCAATCCGGACGTCAGCGACAGCATCGAAGTCAGCACGCCGACGACGCACGCCATGCCGGTGACGATCACGAGCGCCGTGCCATATCTGTCCCTGAGGCTGCCGATGCCGATGAGACAGACCGCCGCGATCTGACGCAGGCCGATCATCGTCCCGCGACCACCGCCGCAACATCGGTGTGCCGCAGCCGATACAGCGGCGTCACCGAGCTGAGCAGAGCAATGAGGAGCGCTGCGGCCAGCGCCCAGCCGGACGCCGCGAGCGATGCGTGTATGCCAGGCATGTTGATCAGTCCCTTGGCGGCGAGGCGGGCGGCGAAGGCCTCCACGGCCGCCGCCAGCGCGCCCCCGATCAAAGCGGCCATCACCGTCGGGACCGCAGCTTCGAGGATTACCAGCGCAGCGATCCTGCCGTCACCGAATCCCAGGGCCTTCAGCACTCCGAACTCCGCAAGCCGCTCGCGAACGGACTCGGCCACCCCGCTGGCGGACAGGAACAGGATCATGAAGAGCCCGGCAGCCCCGATGCCGAGGCTGATCTGCCGCATGTTGATGTTCGCTGCGGCCGTCTCTTCTGCGTCGTCTCTCGCCGACACGCAGTAGAGCGCGGGAGTCGCGTTGGTAAAGCGCGCCTCGATCTCCCGACAGACCGCGCGCGCGTGCTCGGGGCGATCGACGGCGAGGCGCATCACGTGGACGATGTTCTGCTCATCGGGACGCCCCCAGTGCTGCTGGTAGCGCAGGTTCCCGACGATGGTCTCGGGAATCCCCAACGGCCCGACGGAACCTGCTTCCCACGCCGGCGGATCGGAGATGAATCCGAGCACCGTGAAGTAGTAGACCCCGGCGCCGTCGGCGGTGGCGCCCGGTCCACTGCTCACGGTCACGATGTCGCCCACCCGCACCCTGCGCCGCGCTGCCGCCGTGCGCGTCAGAAAGATGCCGGCAGGGGTGGCGTCGAGGGCCCGCCAGTCCGCCGCGCTCATCGGCAGCTCCGGCCACGCGGAGCGCATTCCCTCATCCACGAGCATGACCGTGATCGGGACCTGCTGGTACGGCGCACGCCCGGCGATCCACATCTCGCCGCCGACTGCCGTGACGTGCGGGACGCGCGCCAGCTGATCGCGGTAGCCAAGGGGTATTACCCCGCAGTCGAAAGCGCACGCGACGATGAGGCGGTCCATGCGCGTGTCGTCGATCGCCCGCTCGTAGGCCGCGTTGAGGGTGAGCATCGTGCCGAACAGCGCGAAGGCCACCGACAGTGCCAGCAACGTGAGCACCGACTCCGTGCGGTTGCGCCACAGCGCGGCCCAAACCAGGGCTAGGGACTTCGTGAGGATGCCCTCTGAACGGCTCGTACCTGCCGAGTATCAGGATCCGCGCCGGGCCTCGCAAACAGGGGCATCGATGCCGGCCGGGCCCGGCACGAAAAAAAACGCCGCGCATCTGCGCGGCGTTTTGCTTTCGAGAGACTCGAAACTTACTTCGATACTGACCGCTTGAACATGCGATCGATCTTCTCGTTGGTCGCGTCGCAGCACGACTGGCTGGCGTGAGCAGCGGCCAACGCCTGGTTGGCGGTGCTCTGCGCGCCGCTCGCCGCCTGGCTGGCAGACTGCGCCGCTGCATTCGCCTGATCCGCGCCGCTCTTCGCCGCAGAGATATCACCCTGCGTCTTGGCCAGCTGCGCCTTCAGATCGTCGATCTGGGCCTGGATGGGCTTGAGATCCGTGCAGGCTGCAAGTCCCACCACCGCTATGACGGCCGCCGCCGCCTTCACAACACTCGCGCACTTCATAAACGTCCCCTTTGGGTTGTTGATTCGGGAGGTCCTGATAACCGATGCGAGCCCGGCGCGCAAGTTACGCCGTCGTTCGCCCGTCGGCAACTGCACCAAATTTGTTCCGGGAATGCAACTACGGACTTGCCGTATGTCTTTACTCCGCGACACCGGCGCTTCGTTCAGCGTGGGTTCAGCGCGCTCGGGGCCGTAGCAGTTGTCGAATGCATCGCGAGAGATTTCAGTCGCGTAGCTGCGAGTGCTGTGCGGCACTCTGCGTTGCGCAGCGGCGCTGCAAGCGCGGGCGGAAGGTGGCTTAAAAATCTGTAATCGTTCCGGTCGCGCGTGGCTGGCGCGCCGCGCGTGTGGCTGGCGCACCGCGTGCGTGGTGCGCGTGACTGCGGCCGATGCATCGCAGTGCGAGAGCGATCACGCCGCGCGCCGCTCTCACGGCGCGGATTGAGTGGCCGAAAGATCATGCGGGCGGTCGCCGCGGGCAGAAGGTGGCGGCGGGTGCGGGCTGCTCCCGGCCGGGGAGGGAGATTTCACGCGGGACTTGCGGGAAGCCCGCGTCTGGATATAATTACAGTAGCTGTATATATAAACAGGCTGGCTCAAAAATGTCCGACCTCACCCCCCGCCAGACACAGATCCTGCGTCTCATCCAGCGCGCCATCACCGAGACCGGCATGCCGCCCACACGGGCCGAGATCGCCGAGGAGCTCGGCTTCCGTTCGGCCAATGCTGCCGAGGAGCATCTGCGTGCCCTGGCGCGCAAGGGCGTCATCGCTCTCGTGCCCGGCACGTCCCGGGGGATACAGCTGAAGGACACCATCCGCGAGCAGATGGGCCTGCCGCTCATCGGGCGCGTCGCCGCCGGCAAACCCATTTTTGCCGAAGAGAATTTCGAAACGCGTCTCGCGATCGATCCGGAAGTGTTCCAGCCGCGTCCGCACTATCTTCTGAAGGTGACCGGCATGAGCATGAAAGATGCCGGGATCCTCGACGGCGATCTGGTCGCGGTGCATCGCACCTCGGAGGTGCGCAGCCGCCAGATCGTGGTGGCGCGGCTCGAGAATGAGGTCACCGTGAAGCGCTACCGCCAGGAAGGCTCGATCGTGTGGCTGCTCCCCGAGAACAGCGAATTCGAGCCGCTCAAGGTGGATCTGAGACAACAGCCGCTGCTCATAGAAGGCATAGTGGTCGGCGTGGTGCGCCGGGGTCGTGCGAGTGCCCTGATGTGACCCCATGCGCTTATGGATGGCGCTTCGAAGCTTGGCTTGCTGCTCGAGCATCCGGCCATCTGGCGCGGCCGCAGTGCGGCGCGCCTGGCGGTGCTGCCGAGCGGATTCACCGCTCTGGATGAGCGGCTGCC
>DATIYV010000021.1:0-61432 GCA_035517435.1 Steroidobacteraceae bacterium
TTTTCGAACGGTGACCCCAAATGCGGCCCAAACTCCAGGATCCTTGAATTCTCCCTGAAGCATGCGCCTGGATGCGTTGCTCAGCGCCTCGACGACATCGGTATGGTCGTGCAGAAGTGATGCGTAAAAGCTAGCCATCAGTTCGGCGGCGGCGCGGTCCGGGACCGGCCATAGCGAAGCAACAACTGATTGAGCGCCGCGCGCCAGTACGACGTAGCGCAGTCCAATCAGACCCTCACCCGCGATGTCGCGTCCCATCGCGGTATCGCACGCACTCAGCACGACGACCTCTGCGGTAATCTTGGTGCCTAGGAGGTCTGCCGCAAGCACGCGGCCGTCGATCGCGTGCCCTGAGCGATCGCGAGTGCTGAGCAAGAGCGCGGATAGCTGCGGAATTTCAGTGTCGGTAACTGCGTGAGAGGCGACGTGAATGAAGCGGTAGTTCTGCAGATGCAAGGCCAGGAAGCGGTCCCGGCGCGCACTGAAGCCCTCCAGTTGGTCGACTGATCCGACAGGGAAGAGGGCGGCGATCTGAGCGGCCTCGTAGCGCGTGGCAGGCAGACGTGGCAGACGTTGAGACGTGTCGCCACCCCGCAGGAGTCGCTGCCATAGCGGGCTCGAGGAGCTGACATTTGTTGCCGACTGTCCCTGAGAGAGCAGGCGAGGATCGTCCGCCCCGTACACGGGATCATCAACCAGCAGGATTTGCCGTGGCGGCGTGCTGGCGGTTCGACTGTCGCTCTCCAGTGCTTGAGACACCGAGGATGTGACGGCGACGTCGTGACGTTCGATCAGATATCGGGCACCGTCTCCCGCGTTGGACCGCAAAGCCGCAAATGGCACGTAATGCAGTGCGCCGTCGGGGGCGAACAGCAGCACGTGCCGATCAATTGCAGCCTCGGGTAGCGGCTCGAGAATGAGCCGTGATAAATCCGCGGATGCCTGTTGCTGGCGAGCCGCCGTTGCAGAACCAATGGCTCGCAAGAGAGAGTGATAGGCGAGCGCCGCTCGTGTAATGGGAGCGCTCGGCCCAAGGTCAACCATCGAGACGCCCGTTCCGGTGATTGCCCACGCGTAAGCTCGCTCGCTCCCCATCCAATATTCAACGATCGCTGCAGAAGCGGGAACAGAGCGAAGTAGACTAGCATCCAGCGATGCGGTTGCACGGCCGCGAGATGCACGTGCGGAGCTTGATCCGATCTGCGCGTCGATGCGATCGAGCTGTTGGCGAAGGCCTGCGATCTCGGTTCGCAGCGTGGTGACGCGGGCATCACTGACGCCGCTGCGGTCAAGTTGCGCCTCTAGTTGCACTCGACGGGAAGCAAGTTCGCCGAAGAGTTTCGTGCGCTTCTGCGTAAGTACTGGTGCGATATTTGAACCCTGAATATCGAGGTGCTGGAAATCACTGAGGGCGCGCATCCGCGCGTGTTCTGCCGTCTGCAAGGCCAGAATGGCGATCGCCGGATTGGCGCGATTCCCCGCTGGCCGGAAGTATTGTTCAGCGAGCAGAGAGATCCTGATTTCGAAGGCGGAACGCAAGGACTGCATCAAACTCGCTCGGAGCTCTGGGTTCGCACTTTGAGAACGTACGTCCTCGACGAGGGCAAGTGCATGGTCCGCGGACTCCAGTGCATCCTTCGCACTCCCGCGTGCCCGAGCCGAGCGCGCCAGAGCGACCCATGCCTCGAATTCGGCGGCTGGCGCTTCATAGGTCCGAAATGTTGCGAGGGTCGAGCGCAGCGCGGCTTCCGCGCTGACGTATTTGCTCTCTTTGAGATCGATCTGTCCCTGCTCGAGAGTTGCCAATGCGCGATTCAGCTTGTCGTCCGGCGCCAATGACCTCAGAGCGATGGCCAGCTGTTCGCGCGCGGAGCCGAGCTGCCCGAGTGCCTCGAGGTCTTCGGCGATTTGCACGCGAATCCGGGAACTCGCATAGGAGTTGCGCTCCAGTGCGAGCGCCTCTTCGTGCATTCGCAGCGCGTCCTGAGCCAGACCTTGCTCTCGCAGAATGTTCGCGATGGCACGCAGTGTCGTTGTGCGCGCGGGGGCATCCACATTTGCAGGTCGCAGTTCCAGGGCCTGACGAAAGAACACGAGGGCCATATCGCGATCGCCGAGAGTGGCGTATACGGCGCCGAGGCCCTGTAGATCATCCGAACTGAAAATGCGGTTGCTGATGGGCCCGTTAATCTCGAGGGCCCGGCCAAATTCCTGGAGTGCCTGGTCCAGTCGACCGGCACGCCAGTTCGCCAGTGCGCTGTTGGCAAGAACGATGGAGTAGTGCAACGGATCCTCGGCAGGATCCATCGATTTCAATGCCTCGTTGAATAGCGCGTTAGCCTCGCGCGCTCGTCCGAGCTCGTACTGGGCTACACCCATGTTTTGAAGCAACTGAATCTCTCGGTAGCGATCATCCGTCTGTCGGTAGATGATCAGGGCGCGGCGCCAGGCCCGAAGTGCCGCGTCGTTTTGGCCTTCGTTATGAAAGGAGACGCCAATGTAATTGAGCACAATGGCGGCATCGGCTCGCTCGTGTCTCGACTCGTGCACCTGCAGAGCAGAGTTCAAGAGCTCTCGAGCGCGCTCCAAGGTCTGATGCGCGGACTCATCCGGGTGAGTGCCGCTTGGCCACGCATCGGGCGTGACGGCGAGATTGAGTAGTGCATACGCGTGCTCGGCCTTTGAGCGCGCGAGGCCATAAGCGTCGTTCAGATCGGCGTAGGCTGTCTCCGCTTCCCGGGCCCAATGTTCGGCGCCTCCCCAGTCTCGTAGCTCATCACTGGACAGAAGACTGGCTACCGCAAGTCGCGTCTCGGCCGTAATGGCCGAGGGGGAGAAATATTCAGCCTGTAGCGCCGCGGTCTGGTACACATGAGCCGCTGTCGCCGCTTTGGTGCTGCTATTACTGGCAGACTGGTCGCCAAGCTCTTGACCGGTGCGGCGAGCATCTCCCAGCAACGCATCGGCCTGTGCCAACGTGCGCTGCAGATTCTGGCAGCGATCATCGGCAGAGGCTCTGTCGAGAACAACGCGTAGGTCCACCTGTCCAGCGGCACTCAGCTGGCTCTTAACTCCGACTCTGATCGAGAATGTTGCGTCAGTCGGAGAAGAGAGAACCGCTCTCTGCAAGCCGGTTCTCTGAATCGGGTTGTCCGCGCGAAGCATGATCCGGCCGGCCGCGTCTGCGATTTCCAGCGTCGTATCAACGCCGCGTTCCCTGACGAAGATCAACGCAGTCGCGCCTGCGGGGATGCGGACGTCGCGGGTCACCCATTCGGCTGGATGAACGGCGAAGCTAGCGCTCAGTGTCGCCGGGCGATTGTTCAGATTGGATTCGCAGACGAGTGCGGCTGCGCACGGCGTGGCAAGTGAACCCCATGCGCCGGCGCCGCAGATCCACGCTCCGGCGAGTCGTCGAAATGACCTGGGCCGAGTCACGTGGTCTGACCAAGTGCTGCGGTCGTCCTACTCTGTCCGCCGAGCGGCAGCGCGAATCAAGAAGGAGTCGACGTTTGCGCTGTTGGCCTCATCGGTCACCGTCACCCGGTAGCGACCGGGTGCAATGCGAGCCGAATCCGCATAAATATCGATATAGCCATCAGCATCCCGGTGGAGTTTGCGAAGCGTTCCCAACGGCTCGGCAGACTCATCGTCTTTCACGCGCGCGAGCGTTGCGCTGAACGTCTCGGCACCCCGGGTCAATTCCGGAAGTACTCGAAATTGGATGGCGCTTCGATCCGTGGGCAGAATAATAGTCGCATCGTAGCTGGTCGTGCGTGTGCGCAAGAGCGACTGCGTCAAGCCCAGAGGCAATACCTTGCCGCTCTCATCCGCCATGGTGGCGATGCTGGAGGTCAGCAATGCGTTGTGAGAGCCGGAGCCGTGTGTGCTCCACAGACTTACACCGATAACCAGGGAAGCGACCGCCGCAGCCAGAGCAAACGTCAATGGCGAGCGCGTGAGCGGGTTCGCCCGCAACGCCTCTTCCAGTTCACCCTTATCGCGCAATTGCTCGAGCCCGACTTTCAGACGCGCAGTGGCTTCGAGCTCGCGCAGCGTCTGCGGTTCCCTGACGAGCCGCTCCTCGTACGCATTGCGCTCGGCATCAGTCAGCGCATCGGCCAAGTAGCGATTAGCGATAGTAATGTCATCGGGGTTCATGATGGATTCCATGTCGTTCTCCGTTGCATGGTGCTCACATGAGCATCAGCACCGAAAGGAAGTCGGAGCGGCCGAGTCCTTGCGATTCGAGCAGCTCGCGCAGCCGGCGGCGGGCACGATGCAGTACCTTGTCGAATTGCAGCGGACTCAAATTGAGCTCCTTGCAGATCGTTTCCTTGTCTTCCTCATCCAGATAGAAGCGCACGAGGGCGCGGCGGTCGCGCTCAGAGCCGATGCTTTTCACCAGCATCCTTACGCGCGCGGCGATCTGCTTCCTGGAAGCGTCATCACGCGGCTCCGAGCCTCCGGGTAAGCCGTCAATCTCGCGTTCGCCGGCACGCTTGTCGGCGCGGCTACCCATCGCCCGGCGATGATTGCGCAGGAGGTTCATGGCCACCTGGAAGATGTAGCCGGCGATCTGGTCCGGCTGCTCAATCTTGCCGGCCTCCCACTTGGTCCAGGTGGTGCAGACCGCTTCATTGAGCAGGTCCTCGGCGACGTGCAGATCACGGGCGCGCCGGGCGATCAGCAGGCGCAAACCAACGTATTCGCGCTCGATGAGCGCGGTGATCTCGGCCCGACTCAATGTCGATTTCATGCGCAGCGCCGGGCTCGAGACCGCGGGCTCAGCTTCCGCATCCGGCAGCGCACGCGCACCGACCCCCCGGCTCGACAAGCGGGCGGCGAGGGGAAATTCAGCAAGGGACGTCCTGCCGATCACGTGTGCATCCTCGTTGCCGGCGCGCAGACATATCCCGCTTCCCCCGAAGCCAAGGCTTCGCGGGAATTGAGCGCGTGCAATTTCAAAATTGCAACTTGCTGCGTCTGGGCCATGCCGGCCATTGTCGTGGCGGCGTCATAGGCCGCACCAACACAGTGCGGGCAGAGCCGCTTGTCGCGGCGCGATTCTACATTTCGGCACTCGCTGTTCATCTTGTTCTCACGAACGTCGGCTTAAGAGCGGTCCTGCCGGTCTCTGTCGCGAGCCCTTGAAATGTCGCACCCCGGGGCTTTCGCCTCTCAAACAAAAAGGCGACCGGATGAGATAAAGGTCATCCGGTCGCCCGGGAGAGGCGCTGGGGGGGATGCCAGCGCCTGATTCCAGGACTCAGCCGACGCGGCTCTTGCCGGTCTTCGACTGGTACATGGCGGTGAGCGTGCTGCTGTTGACGTTGTTCACGGCATTCGCGACCGCGCTGTTCACGCACTTCCAGTAGTGATTGACGTAGCGCGGGTCCGAGCTCGGAATCGCCTCATTGCAGACAGTGCGGGCAGCCGACTGAATCCGACCGTAGAGCGTCGCGACACCGGCATCGCTCTGCAGATTCAGATCGCTGAAGTGCACCTTGATGCTGGGATCAGCGGAGTCTTCGGCGAATACGCGGGGCGTGGCCACCACGATGCTGAAGGCGGCCAGGGCGAGCGTGAGCGTGCGAGCGGTTGCGAGCGTCAGAGTTTTCGAGTTCATGTGCAATCTCCTGAAGGGGGGCGCAAGGGTTGTGGTGAATCATCCGCACTGATGATCTGTTACAACCCCGACGCTCATTCCACGGTGGCTGTATGCGAAGATGCGAACGCGCAGCTGCGCGCAGGTTCAAACAGCCACGTGGAGGGGACGGAGATGAAGCTGAAGTCGCTCGTCATCGTATGCGCCGCGTTTGCGGCTCAGGCCGTATTCGCGCAGGCACCGCCGGGAGGCCCGTCACCGGAGATGCGTGCGGCGCTGCAGGCGGCGCGCGAGGCCTGCTCGAATGACGCCAAGACGCTGTGCGCGGACAAGCAGGGTCGCGAGCAGTTTGCGTGCCTGCGGGAGAACCGCGACAAAGTGAGCGCGGGCTGCAAGGACTCACTCGCCAAGATCCCGCGCCCTGCGGGTGCGCAACCGCCGGGCGCGCCGCCGGGTAAGTAAATATGTGTTGCCGGGCTGGCGCGACCGCAGCGCTGGCCGCTTCATTTATATTGTGAAATCAATAGTATATGAAGTTATTCATATACTGGACGTGAGCATCGCTCGAAGGTAATTCTCAAGTCGCGTGCCCGCGCGCCGATGCAGTCCCGAACGGAACCCGGGACCGATCCTCATGCCTGCATTCGGAAGCACCAAGCGCCGCCTCGCCGAGCTCGAAGCCGTGCATAGCGCCATTGATAAGGTGCAGGCGGTCATCGAGTTCGCGCTCGACGGCACCATCCTCACGGCGAATGAGAACTTCCTGGGCACCATGGGCTACACGCTTGCCGAGATTCAGGGCAAGCATCACAGCGTGTTCGTCGATAGCGCGTATCGCGACAGCCTCGAGTACCGGCGCTTCTGGGACAACCTGAGAGCAGGCAAGTTTGATGCCGCGCGCTACCGTCGCTTTGGAAAGGGCGGCCGGGAAGTATGGATTCAGGCGAGCTACAACCCGCTGTTTGATCCGAGCGGCAAACCGTACAAGGTCATCAAGTTCGCAATCGATGTGACTGCGCAGGTCAAAGCGCAGCAGGCGCTCGATGCGGCGGTTCAGGAAACGCAGTCGGTGGTGCAGGCGACGCTCGAGGGCGCCAGCGACCGGCGCATCTCCACGGCTGACAAATCCGGACAGCTCGCAGCGCTCGCCGGTGCCGTGAACTCACTCATCGACAATGTGCTGTCCGCCGTGGGCGAGACGCGGCAGGTCGTGCAGGCCGCGATCGAGGGGCAGCTGACGCAGCGAATCGCCGAAGACCGCAAGAAGGGGCACTTCCGCGTCCTCGCCGAGGCCGTGAATTCCTTCATCAACAACATGATGGTGGTGGTCGGTGAGATGCGCCGGACCGCGGTCGAAGTGGAGTCGGGCGCGAGCGAGATCTCGCGCGGCAACACCAATCTGAGCCAGAGAACCGAGGAGCAGGCGTCGAGCCTCGAGGAGACCGCCTCCTCGATGGAGCAGATGACTTCCACCATCAAGCAGAATGCGGACAACGCGGCCGAAGCCAATCAGCTCGCCGCCGATGCGCGCACCGCGGCAGAGAGCGGCGGCCATGTCGTCTCACAGGCCGTCACCGCGATGCAGGGCATCAACTCGGCGAGCAGCAAGATCGCCGACATCATTGCGGTCATCGACGATATCGCCTTCCAGACCAACCTGCTTGCGCTCAATGCGGCTGTCGAGGCCGCGCGCGCCGGTGAGCAGGGTCGTGGCTTTGCGGTGGTTGCGACGGAAGTGCGCAATCTCGCCTCGCGCAGTGCCGGCGCCGCCAAGGAGATCAAGGCGTTGATCCAGGACAGCGTCGTCAAAGTGGCGGAGGGCTCGAAGCTCGTCGACCGCTCGGGCGCGACTTTGAATGAGATCATCGTCGCAGTGAAGAAGGTGAGCGACATCGTGGCGGAGATTTCAGCCGCGAGTCAGGAGCAGGCGAGCGGGATCGAGCAGGTCAATCGCGCCGTGACCTCGATGGACGAGGCCACCCAGCAGAACGCCGCGCTCGTCGAGCAGGCGGCCGCCGCCGCCACGGGCCTCACCGACCAGGCGACCCGTCTCAACGCCATGATTTCACGCTATCAGGTCGGCAGCGCCGGCGAAGCGGCTCCGGTGGTGCGCTCTTCGCGTCCCGTGAGCCATGCCGTCGAGCGGCGCCGCCCGGGCCGCCCCTGGAGCACGCCGCGCTCCGGTTCCTGATTACGGCGGCGCGACAGGCGGTTTGAGCGCGAGCGCCAGCTCGCGCAGATAATCCGGGTTGCCGGCCCGGTAGAAGTCACAGATGGCGGCCGAGCCGTCACTGGCTCGGCAGCCGATGACGCTCTGCGTCCAGCGCGTGCGGCCGGGCGCTATGGCATTCAACTCCACCAGCTGCACCACATGCGGCAAGAGCTCGGCGTGCGGGAATGGCGGTGCTTCGCTCGAGGGATGCTCGAGCTGATACACCAGCAAATGACGCGGCACGACAGCGAGGATTCGCTGGCGGGTATTGCGCGGATCGCCCGCGGCCTTGCCAGCGCCCATCTCCAGGTAGCCGCCCACGCGTACGTCCGTCCAGGCGTGGGCCTTGAGCCAGCGTGCCAGCCCCTGCGGCGTGGTCAGCGCCGCCCAGGCCGCCTCGAGCGGCACGTCGAGCACGATCTCCTGGCGCACGATCAGGTCACCGCCGGCGGTCCTGAAGGATGCGTCGGTCACCGCAGGAGCGGACTTCTGCGCGTTGGCGATGGCACTGGCCGCCAGCAGTGCGGCCACCATGATCACGGGCTGCATTCGCATGAGTCTTCCCTCCGATGCAGGTATCCTCTCACGCTCCGTGGTGATCGGTGTGGAGGGGGGAAAGATGCGCTGCAAGAACTATGTGCTGGGTGGGGCGCTGGCGCTGTTGAGCGCAGCCGCGATGACGGCTTCGGCCGCGGATTGGATCGGGACCTGGGGCGCCTCGCCCCTCCCGCCGACCCCCGCAGCCGGTCCGCGGCCCGGGACGCCCAGCTTTGCGAATCAGACCATCCGCCAAGTGGTGCGGGTGAGCGCGGGCGGAACGCGCGTGCGCGTGCGCTTCACGAACGAATACGGCACCAAGCCTCTGCGCATCGGGGCGGCAAGCATTGCGCTCGCCGATCCCACCGGTGCCGTCGCCGATGGCGCTACCAAGCCGCTGCTGTTTTCTGGTCAGCCAACGGCTCTCATTCCACCCGGCGCTCCGCTGCTGTCGGATCCGGTGGATCTCGCCGTGCCGGCACTCTCGAACCTGTCGATCAGCTTATATGTACCGGAGGACACCGGTCCGTGTACCTGTCACCAGGTGGGAATGCAGACGGGATTCGTCTCGGACAGCGGCGATTTCACTGCCAAGACCTTCACGCCCAAACAGACCATCCAGTCACGGGCGTTTGTGTCGGAAGTCGATGTGCAGAGCCCACGGGCAGCCAAAGTCGTGGTCGTGCTCGGGGATTCCATCTCCGATGGCGTGGGCTCGACGCTCGATGCGAACCGGCGGTGGCCGGATCTTCTGGCGCAGCGGTTGAACGCTTCGAAGAGCACTGCGGCCTGGGGCGTGGTGAACGAGGGCATCAGCGGCAACCGCATCCTGAACGATGGCGCGGGGCAGAGCGCGCTGGCGCGCCTGGACCGCGACGTGCTCTCGGTGCCGGGCGTTGCCTACGTGATCATTTTCGAGGGCGTGAACGATCTCGGTATGTCGTGGGGACATCCGACGGGTCCCGCGGCAGATTTCTTCAAGAGTCTGATGCCGCCCAATAAAGCCACGACGGAGGAGATGACCGCAGGTTATCGCCAGCTGATTGCGCGGCTGCACGCACGCGGCATCAAGGTTCTGGGGGCGACCATCGCCCCGTACGAAGGCGCGGCGTACTACTCCGAAGAGGGCGAGGCGATCCGGCAGGCGCTGAACACGTGGATCCGCACGGACAAGGCCTTTGACGGCGTACTGGACTTCGATGCGGCGTTGCGCGATCCGGCGAAGCCCACGCAAATTGCCGCGCCGCTGCATGCGGGGGATCACCTGCACGGCAGCGATGCAGGCTACCAGGCGGTTGCGCGCTCGATCAATCTCGCGCTCTTCAAGTAGGTCACGCCGAAGCGACTAGCGCGCGCCGCTCGCGCGACGCACGAGCGCGCCAAGCGCATCGCGCCCATCGTCCCAGATGGCGTAGTGAGCGCCGTCGTGGCCGTTCTCGCGGATGACGGCGAGCTGGCGGGCGCTGCCGATGTAGCGCAGGGTTTGCAGATCGGTGTGATAGACCTGCGCCGCCCCCGCGTAGCCGTTCGGCGCATGCACGGCCTCGCCGATGCCGGCATCGTGGGGCGTATCGCCTTTCGCGACCAGGCGGATCTGTCGGTCATCGGCCACGACGACGAGTGCGTTCGAATATCGTTCCGGTGAGAGGATCATGCGCTCATCGACCGTCGACCAGAAATACGCCACCAGCACGTAGTCGACCCGCCCGCCTCGATTGACGCTCACGCCCGCCAGGGTCACGTAGTCGCGCGCGTGCGCGGCGCTCTCAGGACGCTCGGCGGCGAACACCAGGGGCTTTTCTACGGCCGTGACTGTGGCGGCGGTGGTCTCGTCCAGGTATTCCCGCGGTCCCTCATCGGACGGTACGCTCACGCACGCGCCGGGGCCGAGCAGCGCGAGCGCCAGCAGCAGCCCGCAGGCTCGCTCCAGGGTTGGGCTTCGCATCGCTTACAGGCCGAGCCGATACGCCATGCTCAAATAGTATCGCGTCGTATTCTGAGTCTGTAGCGAGGTATCGCGCTTGCCAAGCATGCCGCCCATCTCGAACTGCAGCAGCCGGCTGCCGCGGGCGTAATCGACCAGGATCGACGGCAGCAAGGAATTCTCCGAACTGCCGTCGGTGATCAACGTGCGGTGATCGACCGTCAGACGCGGTCCGATGCGCCAGGCTCCGGCCAACGGAAATCGGCTGTTCAGGCTCAAGGCGGCAATCTTGCCGACCTCCGTGTTGGCATAGGAGAGGGTGATGACGTTGAAGTCACCGGTATGCCAAAGACTCGAGCTGTAGAGCTGCATCTGATACGTGAGATCGAGACCGCTCGCCGGCTGTGAGTCTACGCCGCCCGAGGCGATCGTGGCTCCGGTTTGAACGGCCGAGACGGTGGCGGTGAACTGAAAGCGCTCGCCCAATGGGCGATTCGCGGTCAGGCTGTAATCGGTGGTGATCGGCGTGCGATCGAGCGCGAGCTGGTAGATCTGATCCAGGGTAAAGACCTGCTCGAGCTGGGCCAGCGTGGTGGCGGGCTGGCCGATCAGCGCATTGCGCGTGGTGAGCACGGGAGAGTTGCGGCGCTCGGCGTCGATGTTCAGGCTCCAGCGAGCGGGCAGTTGCACCGTGCCCATCAGCGATGCGGCGTTGAGCGACTTGAACGACGTGTCGTAGTCGACGAGCGCGATGAGGGAGGCGTGCGCCGCGAGATAACGCGCCTCGAACCCCACCGCCTGCCGGTCGCGCACACCGTCGAACTCCTGCGTGGCGGCGAAGATGCTCGTGTCCCAGTGTTGCCCTGGCGGGGTGAATTCGACGGCGAGGGTCTCGAAGCGCCGCTCCGTCTGCGGCCCCTCGCTGGTCTGCTCCACCGGGTAGCCGACAGTGAAATTGACCGCCCAGGCGGGACGCCATTGATAAGAGAGAAAGAGCCCATCGAAGGTACCGAGCACGCCGTCCTGGTTGCGGGCCTGCCGTCCGAAGCGCGCCAGAAGTCCCAGCGAGCGGTCGAGCAGCTCGACCGAGGCAATGCTCACCCGCTGCGTATCACCGATGCCATTGGAGGCGAAGCTCTTCGCGTATCCGGCACTAAGCCGCGTCGTGAAATCGATCGTTTCCCCGCGCCGGCGCGCGAGCAGGTCGACATCGTTGTAGAGCGCATTCTGGGCCGTGGTCTCGACGCTGCTCGGCAGCGTGGGATCGGCGGTGGGCGTGTTGTTGTTCACGCGTGTCGCGTCGTAGCGGAACAGCTGCGCAAAGCCTCCGGAGACCTGCCAGCCGGTCGCCGGCCCGATGCCAGTAGCGCCGGGGCGTGTGGATGTCGAGGCGGACCGCAAAGTACGCAACCGCAGCGCGACGCGATCGGCGGCCTCGCCCTGAGGATAGCGGCGCAGGTATTCCTCGTATTCCGCCTTGGCATGAGCCAGCTGACCTGCGCGCTCGCGCGCCAGTCCGAGCAGCTCCTGCGCGCGTGCGCGGTCCGGAAATTCGGGCTGGCGCTGCAGCTTCGTGAGCACGGTGATCGCGGTCGGATAATCGTGCGAGCTCATCGCGCTGCGGGCCTTCGCAAGCAGCGATTTGAGGGTCGCAGCATCGAGGGCCGGATCGCTCGCGATGCGCTCGACAGGCGGTAGCGCCGCGGCGCCGCCCTCGGCGCCGGCCTCGCCCTTGGGAGTCTCATCGCCGATCGCTAGCCAGGCTCGCGGATATTCAGGCAGCGCCTGCTTGAGGAGCGCTTCAGCATCGGCGCGCCGAAGGAGCGGTCCGGCGCGCAGCCGATACCAGGTCTGTCCGTCGACGACCGTCTCGGAGACGAACACCGGAGCCTGCAGGCGATCGTGCGCACGCTGCACGGCTGCCGGATCAAACGCCTTGGGTTCCGAGTCCAGATTGACGATGAACAGGTCCGGCTCTTCGGGCGGTTGATTGATCAGGATGCTGCCGCGGCTCACAGCGCGATCGATCAGGCGCAGGCGAAGTCCCCGCGGATCGACGCCCTGCGCGATGACGAAGCGCTCCGACTTGCGGAAATCGAGCACCAGCGTGAGCTGACCCGGGGCATCCGAGTCCACGCGTACGGAACTCAGAATGCCAGCCCCACCTGAGACCGGCGGTACCTCGCTTGCAATCTGGGCGCCGAAGGCGAGGCCGCAGTCGCGCATTGGCTGCATCTGGATGCGCACTTCGGTGCCCTCGCTCGCCGGCAGGTGCGTGAGGTAGCGGACGGAGCAGGAGAACTGAACGCTGATGTCGACGTGCTCATCGCCCTCGTCGACTTCGACCACATCGACCAGGTGCGCCGGCGCGGCGCCGATCACCTGCGAGCGCGCCGGCGATCCGGCGAGGATCTGCAGCGCAGCGAGGAGACTGAGGCACGCGCCGCGTCTAATGCTTGAAAGCAGCATCGGAGATGCGGTGGTAGGGGCCCGGCTTGCGCTTGGCGATCACGCCGTGCGTCGGATCGGAGTAGACGTGGCAAGCTCCGCCGCAGTTGGCGAGTTCAGTTGCGGTGTAGGTGAGACCCGCGATCGTCTTCGGATGAGCGTCGGATCTGAAGTCCTTGGCGTGGCAGCCGGCGCAGGTTCCGGCGTTGGCGGGAGAGCTGTAGGGCACCTGCTCGGTGTTGCTCGTGTGGCAGGCCGCGCACTCGAGCGGTCCGCGGTGCTCGCCCGGGTAGGCCGCGCTGGTATGACGGAAGCTCACCTGACGCCAATCCGGATAGCTGTGGCAGGTGGCGCAATCGCGCGGGGTGCTCAAGTGCGACGGCGACAGCCCTGTCGCGATCGTGCCATTGTGGCAGCGCGCGCAATTCGTCGTGAGCGCCGAGTGATCCAGGCGTGCCGGCCGCCAGGCGAGCGTGCCATGGCAGGCACTGCACTGCTGGGTGGTGGGTACGTGGTTGCGGGGCGTGCCGATCGCATGCACGGCATCATGGCAGCTGGTGCAACTGGGGGCCGTGAGTGCCCGGTGGTCAACGCGCGCCGGCGTCCAGGCGTTGGTCGTATGACAGCTCTCGCAGGCCGTGCCCGAAGCGATGTGGGAGGAGGGCTTGCCGGTGGCGAGCGCGCCGTTGTGGCAGGCGCTGCAGCTGCCCTTGACCTGGGTGTGATCGACGGCGCGCACTGGCAGCCAGGCGAGTGTGGTGTGGCAGGCCTCGCACGCCGTGCTCGTCGGAATGTGTCCGGCCGGGCGTCCATTGCCGCGGGCATCGTTGTGACAGCTGCTGCAGGCGGCACCTGCGAGCTGGCGGTGATCGAACGGACCGGCTGCCGAAGCCAGAGACGCACCGGCGGCCCTGCCGGCCGGACCGTCGGCGGACGTCGCGATGACCCGCACGGCACTTTGGGAGGTGCGCGCCGTCGGCGCCGCCGAAGTCGTCTGCGTTGCGCTCGCCTTCGCGGTCGGTTTGACGACAGCCGTCGGACGCAACGCGCGTTTGTCCCTCGAGGTGTGGCAGCCCGAGCCCCCGCAGTCCAGACCCTTGTGATGGCTCGCCTCCGGACGCACCCACAGGTTTGGCTCGCCGTACCACGCCATGCCGCGCTCGTGGCAGCTGTCGCAGGCCTGAGCACGCACGGCCGCGTGCTTCATGATCGTGCCGGCGAAGCTTGTGAAGTTGGTCACCGAGTGGCATTGCTCGCACGCGATCGAGCCCGTCGGAATGTGGGCAGGCGGACCCGTCGGCGGCTCCTTCAGCGTCGGGGGCGCGATGTTGGCGAAAGACAGCCCCGCGCCGTGACACTGGGCGCAGTTGGACGTGATGTTCGCGTGACTCATCTTGAAGACGCTGTAGTCGCTGGCATTGGTGTGACACAGCGAGCAGTTGGTGCCGTCAGCCGCCGGCACCGGAATGTGATTCGGCGGCATGCTGGTCGCGCCGGAGAAGGTCGTCGTCGAGAAGTGGCAGTTGGAGCACTCGCCCGTTGCGACGTGCGGTGATGGCGGGCGCGTCACGATGGCCGGGGAGCCGACGAAGCTCTTGCCCGCCTCATGGCAGGTCGAGCAGGCGATCGACGTCACCACGGTGTGGTTCATGGCAGTGCCCGAGAACGTGCTGAAGTTGCTCGTCGAGTGGCAGCTCTCGCAGGCAATGGTCCCCGTGGGAATGTGATTTGACGGGAAGGTCTTCACGGCCGGCAATCCGGCGAACGTCAAGCCGGCGCCGTGGCAGGTAATGCAATTGGTCGAGAACCCGGCGTGGTTCATCGCCGTGCCCGAGAAGGTCGAGAAGTTGCTGCTCGAGTGGCACGAGGTGCACGCCGTGCTGCCGATCGGGATGTGGTTGGCCGGTTCGGTGACCACGGCCGGAGAGCCGACGAAGCTCAGGCCGGTGGCGTGACAGCTCGCGCAGGCGATGGCGCTCACCACGGCATGGTTCATGGCGGTGCCGGCGAAGCTCGTGAAATTGCTGGTCGAGTGGCAGCCTTCGCAGGCGATCGTGCCGGTGGGAATGTGATTCGACGGGAACGTCTTCACTGCCGGTGAGCCGGTGAAGGTAAGCCCCGCGCCATGGCAGGCGATGCAGTTGGTCTTGAAGGCGGCATGATTCATGGCGGTGCCGGCGAAGGTCGCGAAATTCGTCGCCGCGTGGCAGCTCTCGCAGGCCGTCGTGCCGACAGGGATATGGCCGGCGGGCAGGACTTTAAGTGCGGGCGGGGCAATGTTCGCGAAGCTCGACCCGGCCGCATGACACTGCGCGCAGTTGCTCGTGACGTTGATGTGGTTCATCGCATAGACGCTGAAGTCGTTCTGGTTCGAATGACACAGCGCGCAGTTCGAGCCGTCGGCTGCCGGCAGCGGGATGTGATTGGGCGGCAGATTGCTTGCGCCCAGGAAGCTCGTAGTTGAGAAGTGGCACACCGAGCATTCACCGCCGGTGACGTGCGGCGGTGGCGGGCGCGTGACGATGGGCGGGGAGCCGACAAAGCTCTTGCCTGCCTCGTGACAGCTCGAGCACGGGATTGAGGTCGCCACCGAGTGATTCATGGCGGTGCCCGAGAAGGTCGTGAAGGTGCTCGTCGAGTGACAGCCCTCGCACGCGATCGTGCCCGTGGGGATGTGATTGGCGGGGAAGGTCACCACGGGGGGCGCGCCGACGAAGGACAGGCCCGAACCATGGCAGGCGATGCAATTGGTCGTGAACCCGCTGTGGTTCATCGCCGTGCCGGAGAAGCTCGTGAAGTTGGTCTTCGAATGGCAGCTCTCACAGGCTGTGCTGCCAATGGGGATGTGAGTCGCGGGTTCGGTGACCACGGCCGGGGAGCCGTAGAAGCTCTTGCCCGCGCCGTGACAGCTCGCGCAGGCGACACCGGCGACTGCTGCATGGTTCATCGCCGTGCCGGAGAACGTCGAGAAATTGCTCGCCGAGTGACAACTCTCACATGTCAGGGTGCCGACCGGAATGTGCGTCGCGGGCAGGACTTTGAGCGTCGGCGGCGCCATGTTGGCAAAGCTCGCACTCGCGCCATGGCAGGTCGCGCACGGCGTTCCCGTCACAACGCTGTGATCCATGGTGTAGGGCGCGTAGTTCGGCGCGCTCGAGTGACACTGCGCGCAGTTGGCCGAGGCTGCGTTCGGCAGCGGGATGTGATTCGAGGGATAGTTGGTCGCGTTCGCGAACGTGATGGTCGAATGGCAGTCGGAGCATTCCTCCGCCTGCACGTGCGGCAGCGGCGGACGTGTGACGATGGGCGGGGACCCCACGAAAGCCTTGCCCGCCTCATGACAGGTCGAGCAGGCGATCAGCGTCACCACCGCGTGATTCATCGCCGTGCCCGCGAAGCTCGTGAAGTTGCTCGTCGAGTGACAGCCCTCGCACGCGATCGCGCCCGTGGGAATGTGATTCGCGGGAATCGTCACCACGGGCGGTGTGCCCATGAAGGTCAGGCCGGCGCCATGGCACGCAATGCAGTTGGTGGTGAACTGAGCGTGATTCATTGCCGTGCCCGCGAAGGTCGCGAAGTTCGTCGCCGAGTGGCAGCTCACACAATCCACCGTGCCCACCGGAATGTGGCCGGCGGGCTCGGTCACCACCGGCGCGACGAAACTGAGGCCTGCGGCGTGACACGCGGGGCAGCCACTTGAGATGCCGGCGTGATTCATGCTCGTGCCGGCGAAGCTCGTGAAGTTCGTCGCCGAGTGACAGGTCTCGCACGGGCGGCTCGTGGGCACGTGATTCGACGGCATCTCCTTGAGCAGCGGCGGGGCGATGTTCGCGAACGCGAGTCCTGCAGCATGGCAGCTCGCGCAACCGCTGGAGATACCCTGATGACTCATCACGTAGATGCTGAAGTCGGCCGGGTTCGAATGGCACAACGTGCAGGTCTGCGTTGTGGGGATGTGATTGGCCGGCTGCAGCGCACCGGCCGTGAACGAGGTGGTCGACAGGTGACAGGTGCCGCAGTCGCCGGTAGTCGGATGCGGCGCCGGTGGCCGCGTCACGATCTTCACGCCGAAGAAACTCATTCCAGCCTCGTGACAACTGGCGCACGGCACGCCGCTGACCGCGGCGTGGTTCATCGTGGTGCCCGAGAAGCTCGTGAAGTTGCTGGTCGAGTGACACAGCTCGCAGGCCGCGCCACTGGTCGGGATGTGGGTGGCGGGCATACCGGTCGCCTGCACGCCGTTGTGACAGGCGGCGCAGCCGCTCGTAATCCCCTCGTGACTGAAGATCGCGCCCGCCCACCCGATCGTTGAGTGGCAGGCGTCGCACTCGAGGTTGGTATCGATGTGGGTCGGCCCCTTGCCTTGCGCCTGCACGCCGTTGTGGCAGCTCGAGCAGCTGCCGCGCGCCTGGGAGTGATCGAAGTTGACCGCGGGCTTGAAGGCGATCGCCGTATGGCAGGCATCGCACTGGTCGGTGGACAGAATGTGATTGGCCGGTTTGGCGGTGGCGCGAATCTGCGTGCCGACACCGTGACAGCTGCCGCAGTCGGTCGGCGTGCCGCGGAAGACGGCATTTGCATGACAGGACTCGCACGGCAGATCGCGGTGCTGGCCCGTGAGCTCGAATCCCGTCGTCAGGTGATCGAATGGCGTGCGCGGGTCTGCTGCGCGAGCAAGCGGCGCAAGCACTGCCGCCACGATGAGCGGCAGGGTGAGGCGCAGCAGGGGGGTGGCGATGCGCATGCGTGACCTTAGCGCTGGCGCGCCCCCTTGAACGTCACGCTCGAATGACAGCGATCGCACTGCTGTCCGAACTGCCCGAGGTGCACATCGTCAGCCGCATGGCAGGCGACGCAAGCGGGCTTCAGCTTCACGACATCCGCCGGCTGGCGATGGCAGGCGACACAGGCGAGCTTGCCGTGCGCTCCGCTCAGCGCGAATCCGGTCTGCTTGCCGTGGTCGAACTCCCAGATCCGCCAGCCGTTCGGGGAGTGACAGCGAGCGCAGTCGCTGCCGAGATTGCCATGGTGGACGTCATCGCGACGATGGCAGTCGATGCACTGATGGCCGGTGTCGCGGTACTGGCGCGTGAGGTGGCAGCCCTCGCACGGCACCGCGACGTGCAAACCCACCAGTGGGAAACGCGTGAGGTCGTGGTCGAAGACGACCGATGTTCGCCAGCCCTCGGGCGTGTGGCACTGCTCGCACTGCGTGCCGAGCGAGCCTGCGTGAACGTCGCTCGCCTGGTGACAGGAAGCGCAGCTCTGCGAGAGCTTCTGGGTCGCCACGGCGGCGGTATGGCAGGCGTGGCAATCGATGCGCTGATGGCGGCCGACCAGCTCCCAATGCCCATCGCGACTGTGATCGAAATTCGCGGGCCGCCACTTCTCATTGCCGTGGCAGCTGTCGCACGTCACGCCCAGGCGGCCGGCGTGTGGGTCCTGTCCCTCATGGCAGCCGTGACAGTCGCGCGGAATCTTCTGCTTCAGATCGCCCGAGCGGTGGCAGCCCTGGCAGTCGATGTGCGCGTGCGCTCCCTCGAGCGCAAAGCCGGTCTCCCTGGCATGATCGAACTTCGCACTCTTCCAGCCGGCCGTCGTGTGGCAGTCGGCGCAGCGCGGGCCGCGCTCGCCGTGATGCACGTCATCCGGCGCATGGCAGGAGACGCACTGCTGCGGTGTGCCGCGATAGCGATTGCCGAAGTGACAGGCCGCGCAGGCAACGCTGGCGTGCTTATCATGCAGCGGAAAGGCGGTCTTACTGTGATCGTAGCTTACCTGGCGCCAGCCATTCGGCTGGTGACAGGCAGCGCAGTCCCGCCCGAGGCGTCCCTCATGCGGCTCCTCGGCGCGATGGCAACCGATGCACTCGTGTGGGGCGTCGCGGTAGCGCGCGCGCGCCTGATGGCAACTCGAGCATTGCAGCGCCGCGTGTGCGCCCTGTAGTGGAAAGCTCGTCAGCGCATGATCGAACTGCTCAGGGCTCAACTTGACGATATCCGCGGCGCGTCCGAGGTGCTCGGAATGGCAGGCGCGGCACTGCGCTACCGCAATGCCCTGCAGACGGCCGTGAAAGCCGCGCGCCTGGCGGATGTCCGCATCGATGTCCTTGTGGCAATCGCGGCACAAGCTCGTCTGGCGGCTGCGGTCGCTGCGGTCGTGGCAGCTGACGCACTGCTCCTCGTATTTCTGGTGATAGGTGCTGAGCTTGCCGGGCATCAGCAGCACGCTGGGATTCGCGGCCTCACCCTTCTGTGATGCCAGCAGTGCGATGAGTAGGGCGAGTACTGTGCGTGTGCAACATTGGCTGCCTCGCATGCGTGCGACCGTTGTGCGCCCTTCAGTAAACGTTTACCGCGATGATGTGCACCACGACCGCCGCGATCAGGATGGCGATCAGCGGCAGGTGCAGCGCATGCCACAGCGAGAACAGCCGCTCGAAGCCCTGAAATTCTGCAACGCGGCGGGTGCTCGCCAGGCGGCGGTCGACGTATGCGCAGGCGGTGCGCTTCAGGCGCTTGAGCTCCCATTTGATGGGTCTCGAGGTGCGGGCCGCCTCGCGCAGCGCCTTGCGGATGTAGCCATGCAGTCGCCAGCGGCCGAAGAGCGCATGTGAGGCAATCACCACCGGCCGCAGGACGCCGAGCAGGGGAAGGCTGGGGCCCGCGTTCAGCAGGCGTTGTTCCACCGCTTCGAGCCGATCGAGCAGATCGGGCAGAAAGTCGATCGTGCCCGAGAGGCTGCGCAGGCCCGCCGCTCCGGCGTGCAGCTCCTCGAGGTTCAGCTTGCGGCCGTACAGGCCCGCATGGATGTGCGCGTAGATGTAGCGGCCGATGAGTCCGCTGCCGGCCACGGTGAGCATGCTGATCAGGGCAACGTTGCTGTTGGTGGCGCCGAGGCTGAAGTTGCAGTGATACAGGATGCACAGGGGACCTAAGATCCCGAGCACCATGTGGATGCGGAACCACTCGGTGGCGGGTCCCAGGAACTGCAGGAACGGGATGCGCTTGCGCGCCGAATACAAGAACAGCGCCAGCATGAGGCTGCCGCCGGTGATGCCGAGCGCGTAGCCCAGACCGTGACGCGGCGAGATGTAGCGCTCGGTAGGCGCCTCCCAGCCAAATACGAGCAGCGCGATCACTACCAGTGAGAACACGCTGACGGCCGTGAACAGGCGGCGCTTGGCTGCGGGCGCTGCAGGTGCGGCCGGCCGGTGCGCGCGGCTCGCCGGCGCGAGCGAATCCCCCGCGAGCTTAACGGGCATCGAATTGCGCGCGGCGCTGCTCATCCGATCTCCCGATTGATGACCAGCGCCAGCTTCTTGCCCGCCGCCGGCTGCACGATCGCGCTGGTCACGTAGAGATCGCCCGCTGCCGGGCTCGCCTGACCGCTGCGCGAGATCCGGGCCTCCACGATCACCTTGTCGAACTGCGACAACACGCGTCCGGGGATCATGGCGAGGGAGTCATCGAGGCGGAAGCTCACGGGCCAGCCGCTCGCCGGTTCGCGCAGCACCGCGAGCGGCGGACCCGGTGAGTCGGCCGCCTTGGCGAAGATAAAGAGTGTGGCTGCCGGATCGACGCGCGCGGCGAGGTGGCTGTCGATTGCCACGGTGCCGGCAATGAAGACAGCGCTTGCGGCCGGCGACGCGGATGCAGATGCGGGCGCACCGGCGAGCCGGCTCGCCTCGGCGATATTGGCATCGACGATGCGCACATCGCTGCTGTCAGGCGGCAGCGCTGCGCGCAACTGCTGCCACAGCCCAAGGGCGTCGCGGTAGCGATGTTGCTCGAGTGCGAAGCTCGCCTTGAGCCACAACGCCTTCGGCTGCCTGGCGTCGAGCTTCAGCGCATTCTCGATGGCCTGCGCCGGTGCGCCGGCGAGGGAGCCGTGATTGAGCGATGCGGCGACATCCGCGTAGTCGGCCCAGGAGTCGGCCGTCATGCCGTGCAGCGTGATGAGTTTCGAGTAGGCGGCACCCGCCTGCGCAAACTGCCGCTGGGTGCGATAGCTGTCGGCAAGCGCGTGCCAGGCGGCAACGCTCGTGGGGTGAACCTGGACCTGCTTCTCGAGTTCGGAGAGCGTCGCAGCGGCGCTCGGGGCCGTGCTGGCCGCGGTTGCCGCGGGGGAAGCACCCGCGGCAACTGCGGCGTCGGCCTTCGCGCGTGCGCGCTGTGCATCCTCCGCGCGGCCCAGAAAATCGTAGGATTGAGCGAGCAGCTGCCAGTCAGCGCGGCTGCCGCCATCGCGCGCGAGGCGCGCCTCGAGCCCCGCGACTTCCGCCTCCATCGACTTCGCGGGCGATGTGCTCTGGGAGCCACCGGCCCGCGCCGCGCCGATCGTACCAGCGGGCGGTGCGAGTAAATGCGGCGAGCCGAGTGCCAGGTAGATCGCAACGGCGGCGCCTGCGAATGCCGCGATGAGGCCACCGGCGTACAGGCCGCGCAGCAGCAGTGGGCGCGAGGCGCCGGCTGACGCGCTCCATAAATGCATCGCAATGGTCGCGATCACGAGACCTGCGAGGAGTCCCGCGATGAACCAGAACCAAACACTCATTCAAACACTCTCCGCGATGAGGTCCGCGTGCGTTCGAACGGAGACCTAAGCGCTACCATAATGTCAAAATGTAAGCTCTTCAAACCGTCGCGGGCCGCCGACGAGCTGTCTCCAAAGTCCGACAAAGGTCAATGGAATCAGTGGGTTCACAGCGACCACACGCCTGTTGTAGGGTGCGTCGGTCGACGCCGCCGGGCAATGCTGGAAAGGCTCGATTTATGTGTTTTCGTTCACGGAAGTGATATCTCACGGCACGTGAGACTCGCCTCAACTAACTCTGGGCCGCGGCGCGCGCATGGACTACCTGATCTGGATCATCTACGGGGTACCCTCGCTCGCGCTCCTGATCTGGTTTACGCGGCGCAGGGCGCGCCTGGAGCAGCACAGTGAAGTCACGCACCAGAATGCGCGCGAAGCAGGTCTGATCGAGCCGGCATCGCTGCACCCGGTCATTGATCCCAATCGCTGCATCGGCTGTGGCTCGTGCGTGAAGGCCTGCCCCGAGGAGCCCGAGCATCATGTGCTCGGCATCATCCGCGGACGCGCCGTGTTGGTGAGTCCCAGCGAATGTATTGGCCACGGCGCCTGCAAGAGCGCCTGCCCGGTCGAGGCCATCACACTGGTGTTCGGCAGCGAGCGTCGCGGCGTGGAGATACCCGTGCTCACGCCACGCTTTGAGACCAGCGTGAAGGGCATCTTCATCGCAGGTGAGCTCGGTGGCATGGGACTCATTCGCAATGCGCTCGAGCAGGGTCGGCAGGCCATCGAGGCGATCCGGGCCGCGCGCCCGAGCGGCGGTGAGCTGCTCGATGTGGTGATCGTCGGTGCCGGGCCTGCGGGCTTTGCCGCCTCCCTCACGGCTCTCTCCCACCGCATGCGCTTCGTCACCGTCGAGCAGGAGTCCCTCGGCGGTTGCGTGTTTCAATATCCGCGCGGCAAGCTCGTGATGACCGCTCCGGCGACGGTGCCGCTGGTCGGTAAGATCAATTTGCGTCAGACGAGCAAGGAGGCGCTGCTGGAATTCTGGCGCGAGGCGGAGCGCAAGACCGGAGTGAGGATCAACTATCGCGAGCGCGTTGAGGATATCCGGCCCCAGGGTGCGGGATTCGTCGTCAAAACGGCCGGCGCCGAGTACCGCACGCACAGCGTGCTGCTGGCGATCGGCCGGCGCGGCACACCGCGCAAGCTGGGCGTGCCCGGGGAAGAGCTGCCGAAAGTCGTCTACCGCCTGATCGATCCGGAACAATACGCGGGGCAGAACGTGCTCGTCGTGGGCGGCGGCGACAGCGCGCTGGAGGCGGCTGCGAGCATCGCCGAAGCCGGGGGGAAGAGCGTGGTGCTCTCCTACCGAGGCGCCGCCTTCGATCGGGCCAAGCCCGGCAATCGCGCGCGCATCACCAGGGCCGAGCAGAGTGGCACACTGCAGGTGCAGCTTAATTCGGTCGTGAAGCACATCAGTGCGCAGTCCGTGGCGCTCGAGCAGGCCGGGCAGCTGCGTCAGGTCCACAACGATGCGGTGATCGTCAATGCCGGCGGCGTGCTGCCGAGCGAGTTCCTGCAGCGCGCCGGCATCGCCGTCGAGAAGAAATATGGCACGGCCTGAGTGCGCATGCGGGGCACTCCTGTGCGCCGCACTCGCGCTGCTCAGCGTGCGCTGTCTGGCAGCAGTGAGCGGCGCGACGCAAGCGGAGGATCCGCTCGCGGCCGCCAAAGCCGATATCCGCCTCAAGGACTTTCACGGCGCGGCGGCCGAGCTCGCGCGCCTTGCCGCGGCGGGTAACGCCGACGCTCAGTACCTGCTGGGCGTCTTCTACTTGAATGGGCTCGACGGACCGCGCGATGAGGCCCAGGCGCGAGCCGCGCTCGAGAAGGCCGCGGGACTCGGCAGCGCCAAGGCGGCCTTCAGTCTCGCGACGTTGCTCGAGAGCGCGAATCCACCGGATCGGGCAGGCGCGGAGCGCTGGTACGCGCGCTCGCGCGAACTTGGCTACGCGCCGGTCGGCTCTACCGCCGGCACGGCGGGCGATGCTGCGCATACGAGCGCGAAGCCCGCCAGCGCCCAACTGCGGCGCGAGGCGCTGTGGCTTGCGGCCGCATTAGGCGATGTCGCGAGCGTGAACACCTTGGCAGATGCCGCAAGCGTTGCCGCTCGCGATGAGTTTGGGCGAGGCGCGCTCGCGCGAGCGGCCGAAGCCGGACAGGCGCAGGCCGTGATGGCGCTGCTCGCGGACGGCGCGGTGGCCGATGCGGCGGATAGCTTCGGCATCACGCCCCTCATGCTGGCCGCGGAATCGGCGAGTGTCGACAGCGTGGATGCGCTGCTACGGGCGCGCGCGAACCCAAACTCCGCCGATCAGGCAGGCAACACGGTACTGATGCATGCCGCGCGGAGCGGCCGCGAGGCGATCGTCACGCGACTGCTGAGCGCGGGCGCCACGGTCGCGCCACGCAATGCCCAGGGTTGGTCGGCACTGGACTTCGCGCTCTGGAGCGGCGCTTCGCTCGTGGCCGAGCGGCTGAGAGAGGCTGGCGCCATGGCGCTGCCGAGCAGGGCGATCGTCAGTGCAAGTCCGGGCCGCGTGCAGCGTGCCGCAGCCGCGCAGAAGGATCTGTACGCGGGCTGGCCGGATCTGCTGGTCGCAGCCGTCAAGCCCGAAACATCACTGCTCGATGGCGAGCTTGCGCGCGGCGCGAACGCCAATGAGGCTTCATCGGAGGGTACTCCCGCGCTCAATGCCGCGGTGATCGCCGGAGAGAAGCCCCAGGTGGAGCGGCTGCTGGCGGCTGGCGCTCATGCCACCGCCACGGATCGCCGGGGCGACTCCGCGTTGCTGCTGGCGATTCGAGCCGGACGCGACGAGATAGTGGGGGCGCTGCTCGCCGGGGGCGCCCCGCCCATTGAGCCGCAAGGCGCTACCGAGCCGATCCTGCTCACGGCAGTCAAGAGCGGTCACAGCGCCATTGTCGGCATGCTGCTCGATGCGCACGCGCGGGTGAATACGCAGGATCCGGCGGGTCTCGATGCGCTGATGCTGGCAGTACGCGCAAGCGATGCGTCACTGGCACGGCGCCTGATCGAGGCCGGCGCGCAGCTCGAGCTGCAGGATAAGGCCGGGCGCACGGCGCTTTGGTATGCGGCCCATTTCGGGGCGCTGCAGACCGTGCAGTTACTCCTCGATCATCGTGCGGATGTGAACCTCGCCGATGCGGCCGGCGAAGCTCCGCTTGCGACGGCGAGCGCCGCGGGTCGTGCCGATGTGGCCGAGCTGCTGCTCGCCAAAGGCGCCTCGATCGATGCGCAGACGCGACGCGGCGACACGGCCCTCCACATCGCTGCCAACCAGGGACGTGGCGGGGTGATTGAGAAGCTTCTCGCAGCTCACGCCACGAGGGACACGCAGAACGAATTCGGCGACACGCCCCTGATCGTCGCCGCGCGCAAGGGCGACGCCGCCATCGTGCGACAGCTGCTCGCCGCGGGGGCGAGCACGCGCCTGCGCAACCGCGATCACGCCTCGGCAGAGGACGTGGCGGAATCGCGCTCGTTCAAGGAGATCGCCGCCCTCTTACGCGGCGCGTGAGACGTGCCGCGCGCGGCACCTCAGCGCGCGCCCGAGAAGGTGCGCAGCGCCGGGTTGGTGTGATCGGGCATTGCGAGCGCTGCCTTCACGCCCGGCCGCTCGCGCACGCGCTCGACCCACTGCGTCAGGCGCGGTGCGCGTGACTCGATCTTCATCTCCGGAAACATGCGCGCCAGCGCGACGCCGCAGGAGGTGAAGAAATTCACATCGGCGAGGCTGAATGCCGGTCCGGCGAGCCAGGGTGTCTCCCCGAGCTGCTTCTCGACCTTGTCGATCGCGACGCTGATCTTGCGTGTGGCGTTGTCCAGATCGCTCTGGCTGAAGCCCGAGCGCGCCGCCTTCCACTTTTCGCGCTGTTCGTGCAAGGGGATGCGCGCCAGGAGCTTTTCGAACTCACCGCTTTCGACCGAGCGGGCGATGATGCTCACCATGCGGTGCCAGCCGTGCATCGAGACGTAATTGAGGACGTGCTCATCGACAAACTTGTTCCAGTAGCGCATGCGCGCCTTGCCGAGCGCATCGGCGGGGCGCAGAGCCGGCGTGTCCGGGAAGGCATCCTCCAGATACTCACCGATGATGGTGGAGTGCGTGATGATGGCGCCGTCGTGTTCGAGCACAGGCACCTGGCCTTCCGGATTGAGCTTCACGAACCAGGGCTCGTGCTGTTCGAACTTGTGCAGGTCCACGTAGACGCTCTCGAAGGGCAGATTCTTCTCCTTCAGAGGAATGAGCGCCTTCAGCGAATTGGCCAGCGGCTCGGCGTGGTAAAGCTTGAGCATGAGTGCAGTCCCCGTGAAATGCGTCGGTCGGGCGCTAATATTACTCGGCGTCGAGCGAGCGCAGCGTCTGCTCCAGCTCCTCGCTCGCCTTAAGCCAGCCACCCTCGGCCTCAGTAGTCGCGCGCGCCAGCTCGCGCTGGCGCTCGAGGGCGCGGTGCAGCTGCTCGCGCGCCGCCGCGGCGTAGATCTCGGGCGCCGCGAGCTGGCTCTGCAATCGCGCCGCTTCTCCGGCCAGGCGAGCGAGCTGCGCATCGAAGCGGGCGACCTCGGCTTTGAGCGGCGCGAGTCGGCTGCGACGCGCCGCGGCATCGCGACGCCGCTGACGGCGCGCTGCGGCGCTGTCCGCACCGACGCCCGCATCGACCCGAGGATTCTGCTCCCCGTCGCCGGGGCTTGCGCTGTCGGCGGCGCTCAGCCAGGCGGCGTAGTCCTCCAGATCGCCCTCGAAGAGCTGCGCCCGCCCGCCATGCACGATGCGAAACTCATCGGCGACGGTGCGCAACAGGTGCCGATCGTGCGAGACGAGAACCACCGCGCCTGCGAAGTCCTGCAGCGCGACTGCCAGTGCCTGGCGCATCTCGAGGTCGAGGTGATTGGTGGGCTCATCGAGCAACAGCAGGTTCGGGCGCTGATAGACCATGAGAGCGAGGACCAGCCGCGCCTTCTCGCCGCCTGAGAACGGCGCAATGCGCTCGAACACCCGCTCGCCCCGAAAGCCGAAACCGCCGAGGAAATCGCGCAGCACCTGCTCCTCGGCGCGCGCCGCGCGCGAGCCGCCGACGCGCAGCAGCGCGGCCATGGGTGTCTCTTCGGGCGAAAGCTGCTCCAACTGGTGCTGCGCGAAGTAGCCGATGGCGAGATCGCGCGATTCCGTCCGCCGGCCGCCGAGCAGCTCCAGCTCCCCGGCGAGGAGCTTCATCAGCGTGGATTTGCCGGCGCCGTTTCGCCCCAGGAGCGCCAGCCGGTCTCCCGGCAGCAGCGTGAGATTCAGATCCGCAAGCAGCACGCGCCCGTCATAGCCCGCGACCGCCTCCTCGAGCACCAGGAGCGGCCGCGGCAGCTTCTCCGGGGGTGCGAATTCGAATTCGAAGGCGCTGTCGACGTGCGCCGGAGCAATGCGTTCCATGCGCTCGAGCGCCTTGAGGCGACTTTGCGCCTGCCGCGCCTTGGTCGCTTTGGCGCGAAAGCGGGTGATGAAGGACTGCATATGCGCGATCTCGCGCTGCTGGCGCGTGTAGAGCGAGGCTTGCTGGGCAAGCTCCGCGGCGCGCTGCTCCTCGAAGGCGCTGTAGTTGCCACGATAGGCGCGCGCCGTGCCGTGCTCGAGATTGACGATGCGGGTGGCGATGCGATCGAGGAACTCGCGATCGTGCGAGATCAGCAGCAGGGTCCCGGGATACTCGCGCAGCCAGCCCTCGAGCCACAGGATCGCATCGAGGTCGAGGTGATTGGTCGGCTCATCCAGGAGCAGCAGGTCCGAACGGCACATCAGCGCCTGCGCGAGATTCAGGCGCACGCGCCAGCCGCCGGAGAACTCGCGCACCGGCCGGGCCTCATCCGCGGGCGAAAAACCCAGGCCATGCAGGAGCCGGCCGGCGCGGCTACGCGCATCGTAGCCACCGATGGCGCCGTACCGGGCATGCAGCTCCCCGAGCCGCGCACCCTCGTGATGAGCCTCGGCACGTGAAATCTCCCGCTCAATCTCGCGCAGGGCGGTATCGCCGTCGAGCGCAAATTCCAGCGCCGGCCGCTCGCTTGGACCGAGCTCCTGGGCAACATGCGCCACCGCAAGGCCCGGCGGCATCTCAAAGCTGCCCGCGTCCGCCTGCAGCTCGCCTCGTATCAGCGCGAGCAGGCTTGACTTGCCGCTGCCGTTCTCCCCTGTAATTCCCACCTTCTCGCCGCGGTAGAGACTGAAGCTCGCGTGCGAGAAGAGCACGCGCGCACCGCGGCGCAGACTGACATCGGCAAAATTGAGCATGAGGCAGAGGAGTTTGCACGATCCCCCCGTTTTGGCCCAGGATCAGCACATGAGCAAAGGGCGCGCAGCCGTGCTGCTACGGCAGATGAGTATCGTTCTGGTGAGTGCGCTCGCCGCCTGCTCGACGTTCCAGAAGCTGTCCCCGAAGCACCGCGAATCCGAACAACGGGCGGCGGACGTGCATGCGCTGGGACTGGAGGTCATGCGCTTTGCCGACGCGTATGCCGGGCGCACGCGTGAGGCGGTGCAACGCTTCACCGGCGACTCGCCTACCACTCAGGTACGACTGCGCGGCCGGGAATGGGCCGTGGAGCAGTCCGAGTCCGCCTACACCATCGCGACGGGCCCGAATCCGGTCACCAATGCCATCGACATGGTCGTGCTCGCGACTTTGAGCCGCATGGTGCTCGATGATCTGTGGGCCAAGCATCTCTACGGCGAGCGCGCCCGACCGCTCCAGGCTGCCTCAAAGGCGCTCGAGAGCTCCGCCTGGGAGATGCTGCAGGGTCGACTGACGGACACGCAGCTGATGCAGCTGCACGAAATCATTAGTCGTTGGCGCGCCGCCAATCCCGATGTGCGTTCGGTGGCGTACATCCACTTGAGCGACCTCGCCAAGTCCTTCAATTACACGGCGGGTGAAGACCAGCGCTCCTCGGGCGGATTGCTCTCGCTCGTGGGACTGGACCCGCTGAATGGTCTCGATCCGGCCGTGCGTGAGATCGCGCAGACGCGCGATCTCGCCGAGCGCTCGATCTTCTATGTCCAGCGTATGCCGGCGATCATCGACCTGCGCGTGCAACTGATTTCGGATCAGCTCGCCGTCATGCCGGAGACGCAGCAGGTCCTGGGCGATGTGAGCCGCGCCTCGCTCGTTGGCAGCGCAGCGGACCGGCTGTCGCAGACGCTGCCGCAGGTGCTGGACAAGGAGCGCGAGGCGCTGGTGCGCCAGCTCATGGGCGAGCTCAACGACCATGGCGAGAGCATCGGTCATCTGAGTGAGAACCTGCGTGCGACGCTGCAGGCGGGGACCGATACAGCGACTGCGCTGCACGGCGCGCTGGAGGCCGTGGATCACATTACCCAGCGGTTGGCGAGCCAGTCTGCCGCGGCGCCGAAAGCACCGGCGGGACGGCCGTTCGATATTCGCGAGTACACTGAAGCCGTGCGCGCGCTATCCGGCACGATGCAGCAGCTCGATACGCTCGCCCAGCACCTCGATCAGGCTTTGCCGGCCATGCAGACCGTGACCAGGGATGCCGCAGCGCACGTGGCGGATCTCGAGGACCACCTGTTCCGTCAGCTCCTGCTGCTGCTGGCCGTCGCCATTGTCGGCACCTTCCTTGCGGCCGTGGGTTATCGTGCCCTGACGCGGCGCCTCAGCTAGCCTCGCTTGCGGGTCAGGTAGGCGACGATCGCCTCCAGCTCCGCGTCGCTCAATTCGGTCTTGCGGAAGAAGGGCATCACGCTCACCCCGTGGCGCACCGTTGTCCTGACATAGTCGGCGGACAGATCCGTACGCTCCTCGAGCCGCGCGGGCAGCTTGCCCTGATACTTCACCGCGAGCGCCCGCGTGCCGGGACGCGCGGCGCCTGCGCCGTGACACACGGCGCAGGCGAGCTGGAACTGCACATAGCCGCGCGGCTGATCGGGCCGTACAACCACAGTGGCCGGAGTCCAGGAAATAGGAGGCGCGGCCGTCGCGGGCGGCGTGGGTTTCGGGGTTTGGCCGTGAGCGGCCAGGGCGAGTACCACCACCGTGAGCCCGGTCAGCGAGGGCAGATGCGTGCGCAGTCTCATGACGGCTTCCTCAGATGGCGCGGCCAGATCCCGTAACGGCCGGGCGAGAGGATGCCGTTGGGATCGAGTGCGTCCTTGACGCTCTCGTGGAAGCGTCGCAGCGCGTGATTGTTGAATGAGTAGACATCCAGCACGGCGTCCTGGTATGCGGGAGCGGTGCGGTACTCGCCCCAGCCGTGCTGCGCGGCGAGCTCGATCATCTTGTAGAACGTCGTGCGGTTCCTGCGATTGGTCGCGATGTCGGTCGTCACCGGAAAGCCGAAGATGAAGATGAACGCCCGTTCCCAGTAGCAGGACGGCAGGCTGAATCGCAGCAGCGGCAGCTGGAATTCCCGCGCGGCGGCGGCAAACACACGATTGGCCTCGAACACGGCTTCGGCCGTGCGCGGAATGATCGGCGAGAACCACATGTGGCCGTGGGTGGGGTTGGGGTTGCTGCTCGAGCGAGCGCCGATCGAGAACATGTTGAGGGTGGGAATGCCGAACTCCGGGAAGTGCACGCTTTGCCGCTGGGCGGGCGTGAGCGGCAGGCGGATGAGCTCGCCGTCCTGGAAGCGCGCGCCTGCGATGGCCGCAAACTTCTCCTTGCAGTGTTCCCACTGTGCGGCAATCACTTTGGCCGGGCCGTAAAACTTCAGCCGCACGCTCCAGTAGGACAGGCCGTGCTTCTGCCCGTAGGCCTCGAGCGGCGCGTGCTGACCGGCTTCGGCCTGATCGCGCAGCCGGGCGAGCTCGGGATCGGGCGCTGCAGCGGGCTTGTCGTCCATCGAGCGCGCGTAATCCTCGATCATCTGGATGCCGAGCAGCGTACTGCCCAGATCCGGCATGCCATTAGTGATGCCGCCGTTTTCCACCTGATTGAGTACTTCGACGAGCTTGTGCAGATCGTCGCGGTGCGGCGCGTGCACGGTGCCCGAATAGTAGGCCTCCGGCTCGGGCATCAGCCAGAAGCCCATCTTGGTGACGATGCCGAAGTTGGACTGCGAGAACAGGCCGTCGATCCAGGGTCCGAAGCCGGACTTGTATTGCTGCCAGGTCTTGGCGCCGGGCAGGGCGCCCATGCCGGTGCGCAGCAGCTCGCCGTTCGGCAGGACAATCTCCATACCGCAGTGCGCATCGAAGTGATTGCGGAACTGGGAGCGCGTATAGCCCCCGCCACGATCGAGCGCATTGCCGATGAGGCTCCCCCAGCCGGGGTCGGGTACATCGACCCACAGTTTCAGGCCGCGCTCCTGCAGGTTGCGATACAGGTCGAAGTAGCTCACGCCCGGCTCGACCAGGCACGACGCATTCGCTTCACTCACCTCGAGCACGCGGTTCATGCGCTTCAGATCGACCACCACGCAGCCCGAATAAGCGGGCGCCGAGCCCCCATAGCCGAGGTTGCGGCCGGTGGAGATCGGGTAGAGCGGCACCTTGTAGCGGTTGGCGATGCGCACGATGTCCTGCACCTCGCTTACCGACTGAGGAGCTACGGCGGCGGAAGCGGTGCGCTCTTCAGGCTCACCGAGAAAAGGTGAGAATGCGTCGCGGTAAAGATCCACGTCGGCATCCGAGGTGAAGACCCAGTCGTGGCCGACGCTGTGCTCGAACTGCGCGAGCGCGGCGGAGAAATCTGATGCGCTCACTCCCGGGGGTATTTTCATATTCTGACTCCGCTGCGGTCGGGGCGAGGCGCGACAGTAGCCGAAAATGCCTGGCTCCGGAGTAGAATCGCGCGCGAGTCAGGCAGGAGCGAAAGGCGAATGTATCGATTGTTACGGTGCTTGTGGGCTCTTGGACTGGCACTGGGGTTCAGCGCCATGGTGCCAGCGGCGACACCTGCCGCACACCCCGATCTTTCCGGGATCTGGACCACGTATATCGAGCCGGGCGCACCGCCCCCGGCACGCCAGCGGGGCCCTGCGAAGCTGCCTTTCACCGCAGCGGCGCAGGCGAAAGTCGATGCCTATCGCGCCCTCGTGGGGCCGGGCGGCGACAGTCCCGGCGCGCACTGCCTCGGCTCCGGCATGCCCGAGTCGATGACCTTCTCCGGCGGCTATCCGATGGAGATCATCCAGCGTCCGGAGCAGATCACGATCATCTACGAGGCGCACAGCGAGATCCGGCGCCTGTACTTCGCCTCCAAGGTGATCGCGCCCGGCGATCGCGTCCCGGCGCGCAATGGCTACTCGATCGCGCACTGGGAGGGTGACACACTGGTGGTGGAGACCACCTCACTCAAGGAACAGGAGGACTCCTCCTATCCTCATAGCGAGCAGGCGCAGATCCTGGAGCGCTATCACCTGACCAAGAGCGCCAAGGGCACTCCGGTGCTGGTGGATGACTGGGTGCTCACCGATCCTGCCTTCTACACCGAACCGGTCAGCCGGCAGAAGAAATGGGCGCTGGATCCGAAGGGGATCCTGCTGCCGTATGAGTGCGACGAGGAGACCTGGCTCGATCATCTCGAGGATCTGAAGAAAGCCGCTGCCGCCCGGAGCGCGGCACCTCATTGACTGCGGAGCACATGAACATGAAATCCCTAGCCGTGACTGTGATGAGCTTTGCGCTGGCGCTCCTGGCCAGCGGCGCCGCGCAGGCGCACCACTCGGCCGCGATGTACGACTTCACCAAGCATCAGGACCTCGAGGGTGTGGTCAAGGACATCCGCGTGATCAATCCACACATGAGCCTCACGCTCGTGGTGACGGATGCGAAGGGCACACGCGATATCGACTTCGAGGGGCACAGCGTCAACAACTTCTACCGTATGGGTTACCGCCCGAACATGGTGAAAGTGGGCGACAAGATCAAAGTGACCTTCGCGCCGCGCAAGGACGTGGCCGACGGCGGCTTCATTACCGGCTTCGTCACCGCCGACGGCAAAGAGATCACCTTCAAGCTCCCCGGCGCAGGCTAGCCCTGCGTCTGGCGCGATCCTGCGCCGCGAACAGTTTGCGCACCATCTTCTTGCGGGCAGGAAATCCCAGGTCATTGGGCGTGTAAACCGTCTGGCGGCGCGTGGCGATATCGACCGTCACGCTGTCATCCGGAGTCTTGGTCTGGATGCCATCGCTCGCCGGGTGATACTCGAGACGCAGCTGCCGCGCGCTCGCCAGAATCCTCAAATAGCCGTAGTTCGTGTCGTCGTAGTTCTCGAACGTCACGGCATCTTCCGTTGAAGTCTTCGTCTGCACCGGCTGCGGCGTGCGCAGCGGCACACCGCCCGGCGCGCGCAGCTTCTGCACGTTGTGGCCGCCGTTACCGCAGGTGAGGTAGGGAATGTCCGTGCCATCGGCGCGATGGCGCGTGAAGCGCTGATAGGAATGCGCGTGACCCGCGAGCACGGCATGCGGCCACAAGCCCACCCTGGCACAGACCGCATCCATCTGCCTGCGCATGTCAGTGCTGGAGGAATGCTGTCCGCCGAAGGCGTAGCAGGGATGATGGTGGGCAAAGATGAGCGCGCCGGCGTAGTTCTCCTGTCGCGCCCGCTTCAGCGCCGCCTCGAGGAAGTCGAGCTGAGCGTGGCCGATGGTGTCATTCGCGATGACACCCGGGTCCTCGAGCACGTTGCTGTAGAACACCAGGATGCGCACGAACGGCGCTTCGAATGTGAAGAACACGCCGGGCTGAATCTGCGCCGTGCGCGACAGGCCGCCGGCCGCGGTGGTGGCCGTGAAGCCGCCCGCGGGATCGGCACAGAAATTGCGCAGGTAGGCGGCAAGGCTGTGCGCGTGGGCGAGCGGGGAGACCAAGCCGTCGTGGTTGCCGGCAACGGCGAGCACCGGCGCCGGATAGTTGCGGTACGGCTCGTAGAACTGATCGTAGTAATACTCGGTCTCGCCGAAGTTGTAGACGATATCCCCGAGCAGCAGACAGAACTGCGGCAGTTCCCTGGCATCGCTCTCCGTGAAATCGCCCACCATCTTGTCGGTGACTTCGTTCTGGGTCTTCGGGCCACGAGTACTGCCGCAGTCGCCGGTCGCATGGAAGACGATCTGACCGGCGGTGTTGATGCGCTTGACCGCGGCGGCGTTGGGTCCGAAGACATCGCCCAGAGACAGCCGTGGTTCCGTCGCGCGTCCGCGCGGGGCCGGGAACGGGCGCGCATGCAGCTTACCTTCCGCATTCAGCTGATCGATGATCTTGTAGGCATCGTTGTCCGAAGGATGCTTCAGCTTGAAGATGGAAGGATCTTCGGTCGGCTCCGGTTGGGCGAAGCGTGGTGCCGCGAGCTTGCGCGGTGCATCGGCGGCGGGCACAGACTTGCGGCTTTTCGGCATGGTGTATCCCCCTTTGTTTGAAGAGACTGCCGCAACTGCCCGATTCATTGCAGTCCCGCGCCGACAGCAAGGCGCAGCTCAAGCTGACAGCCCATGACGAACTTGTCGTTTGTGATAGGGGGACTAAGCTAATGCATTCGGTGACAGCACGGGATGCTGCAAGGAGGGGGACATGAGCGCTGTCTTACTCGCCGTATTCGACGATTTCGGCGCTGCGGACCAGGTCCGTACGCAGTTCGTTCGCGATGGCTTTCCCACCGACCGCATCGATCTCACGGCCAGCTGTGAGCTCGGACGTGCGGCGCTCGAGCCGGCGCCCTCGATGCACGGCAAGTTCGTGCAGTACTACCGCACGCTCTTCAGCGACGACGGGGAGGAGCACTACGCCGAGGTGCTCGCCGACCGCATCGAGCAGGGCGGAGCCACTATTACCCTGCATCCGCGCGGACCGGTGGAGATCGAGCGCGCGCGAGAGATTTTCGAGGTGTGTCGCGCGGTTGAAGTGGCACACCACGATCTGGAGAATCAGCGCCTCGAGCATGCCGCGGCCCGCGGCTCAAGTCCCTGGCTGCGTGCGCTGTGGATCGAGAACGACACCGACGCACACTGCATCTACTGCCTGCTGTTCGAGCGCAATACGCCCACGACTCAGTGAGCGCGGCTCGCCTGCTCGAGAAAGCGCCAGGCGCCCTGGCGGCGCTCATACTCGGCGGGCGACATCGCACTCGCCGGCGGCTCGGGCACCAGCCCCGGGGCGCACGACCAGCGCACGAACGTCCCTGCATCGCCTAAGCGGTGGCGGCGGCACAATCCATCGAGTTCCCGCACCAGCTCCCGCGCTGCGGCGCTATCGGTGTGTGCGCCCCGTGCCAGGAGCCCTGCGGCCTCATCCAGTAGCGCCGTCAGCTGGCGCGACCACGCCGATTCGCGCAAAGCCTGTACGAAGAACTCGCGGGTGCGCCGGTTGAGAACCGGGTCGGAGGAGGGACTGGTCTGCTCGGACAGCTGCCGGCCCAGGGCGATCCATTTGCCGGTGAGCTCGGCATTCCAGTCGGTGGCCTCGACCAGCAAGGCACGCACGTGGTATTTGAGGAGCAGGGCGTTCCACTCGCCGATCAGCTGTTGCACCGCGGCGGCGGCCGGTGAGGCGCCGTTCTCCATGAGCTTGCGCAGCGAGCCAAATAGCACCCGCTGCTCCTTCGCATAAAGATTGAGCGCCATGCCCTGGACGTGACGCTCGCGCCACCAATTGATCCAGCGCCGTTCCTCATCCGCGGTGATCCGCTCGCCGATCAATTGCCGTGCCAGCGCCGCCGGGACCGGAGGCTCTGTGTCGCGGACCAGCTCGCACAGTTCTGCGAGCGACATGCCGCCATTGTCCGCAAGGCGTTGCAGCGCCCGCTGCAATCGCTCGATTGTTCGTTGAGCCTGTGCTGATCGCGTCTGAGCGGCCTCGAGCTGCATGCGCAGCAGCGCCTCGAGCGAGGGCGGCTCGCTCTCGAGCGCCCGCCGGATCTGCAGCAGTGAGAAGCCCACGGACTTGAGAGTCGTGATGACATTCAAGCGCTTAAGCTCGCTCTCGCCGTACTGACGCCAGCCTTTGGCGGAGCGGGGCGGGCGGATGAGTCCTGCGCGCTCATACACGCGCAAGGCCCGCACGGTGAGCCCCGTGCGGCGCGCGCATTCGGCGGCGGTCAGAAGGTCCTTCGGCTTGCGTGTCATCGTTGGCACGCAAGCCTAGGGTATGACCTCAGGTCCGGGTCAAGTGCGATCAGCGCTGCCGGTCGCGGCGATTCTCATTCTCGCGCGGGCGGCCGCCGCCGGGGTGGCCTTCCTGCTGCTGCGCATGCCCGCGCTGCTGAACCGGCTGGGTCGTGCGGTTGGTGGGCGCCGGCGGCGGCGCATGTTCGACGTGCTGCTGAGGCTGCGGTGGGGGCGCATGCTCGAAGTGCTGCGGCGGCTGAGCCGGCGGCCGGTCGAAGTGCTGCTGTGGCGGCGCCGATTGCATCGCCGGCGGCGCATGTTGCGGGTTGCCCGGCCGGTCGAAGTGCTGCTGCTGTGGCGCGGGATGGTTAAAGCCGTGGCCGCGCTCGAACGGCGGTGAGCCCGCGGGCCGCGCCGAGACCACGCCGCGGCCCGAGAACTCACCAGGCCGCGCGGATGCCGCGACGAACGGATGACCGCCGTTGTTTGAGTTGCGGAACGAGGGATTGCGTAGGGCGGCTTCCTGATGCTCGCGCTGCAGCGGGGTGTATGCGATATGGCGCTCGTGGGCTGCCTGTAGCTCCGCTGGCGAGGGCCGCGCCATGATGCCGCGCTCACCGCCATTGAAGCTCACCCGATTGACGTTGTTGACGACGACGGTCTGTCGATAGACGTTGGTCACGCGAATATTCGTGACGTTCGCCACGGCGCCGTTGTACATGAACAGGCCGCCGCGCCAGTAGCCGCCGGCAAACCCGACACCGGTGTAGCCGAAACCGTAATTGATGCCGCCGTAGAAGCCGACGTGAGGACCCCAGTAGCCGGCGTGCCAGAGGTACGCGCCGTCCACCCAGCCCCAGTATCCGGGCGTCCACAGCATTCCGGGAGCGGGCGCCATCACCCACGTGCCGGGCACCCAGTAGTAATCGCCGTCGCCCCAGGCCCAGTAACCCGGGGTCCAGATGTAGCCCGCCGCAGGGCAGGGCGGCTGCACATACACCGGCAGTGCCGGCGGGGCGATATTGATTGAAACCCCGATGGCGACGCCTGCGGTGCTCACGAGCGGCACGAGTACCAACAGCAGAGCCGGCAGGAAAGTGCGAACGCGCAGATGATGCATGATGCTGATCCTCGTAGGGCCAGATCGTTGTCTTCAGTCTAGCGAACGCGGCGCGACCCTGGCGGTTGACGGTTGGATTTCGCGAAGGCGTCCGCATTTTGAGACACGATTTGGATGGCCGATAATTACGCTGCCGTAAGGTTTCTCCGACGTACTCAAATCCGGGACCCGTTCATGAAAATCGCTACGCTCAGTTTCGCCGCGGCCTGCTTGCTTGCACCGGTATTGGCGCTGGCGCAGGCGCCCGCGGGCGCCGCGCCCGCACCCACGTTTGCGCGCGGAGTGATTCGAAAAATCGATGACAAATCTGTCACGTTGAAAGGCGCGGACGGCAAGCTGTCCAGTTACGCGCTGGCGAAGGACTGGACCGTCAATCTGCTCAAACCGGTGAGCGTGAAGGCGATCCAGCCGGGGAGCTTCATCGGCACAGCCGAGATGCCACAGGCCGACGGCACCGGACGCTCGCTTGAAGTGCACGTGTTTCCGCCCGGCGTGAAGGCGGGCGAGGGTCACTATCCGTGGGACTCCCAACAGGGCGCGATGATGACCAACGGTACGGTGGGCAAGGTGGTCTCGGGCGCGAAGGGACGAACCCTCACCGTGACCTATCCCCGGGGCGAGCGGCAGATCGTGGTGCCGAAAGGCGTGCCGATCGTGCAGTTCTCCGATGGCGATCGCGCGCTCGTCAAGCCCGGCATTCCCGCCTTCCTGCTAGTACTGCAGACGCCCGAGGGTCCGATGACCCCGAGCATCTCCATTGGCGTCAATGGCGCCAAACCACCGATGTAGAGCCTCGGCGAGAGCATTTTTTGCGTTTGTCCCAAGGTCTTGCACAGGTAATCCACAGGCAATCCACAGCGACACCGCGTTAGGATTGGTCCCATGCGATTGCCGCGTTATCGCGCCGAGAGGCGACCTCAAGCGCGCCCCGGCACGCCGATCACCCAGTACGGCGTGGGCCAGCGGGTCGTGCGGCTCGAGCGCCTCGACGATGGCTCGACGCAGTGGGTCTGCAATTGCGAGCGCTATGCGAATTCGGCCTCGGGCGTGCAGGGGCCGTGGTGCAAGCACGTCGCGAAGGCCTCGGCGATTCGCTCTATCGAGCGCCTGACGGGCGAGCGCGTCATCTCCCACCAGCTGCTGTAGCCCTCCGCACTACACCCGGCCGTGGCTGAGAGCATCTTCAGCAAGATCATCGCCGGACAGATTCCGGCATTCAAGGTCTATGAGGACGAATACGTCCTCGCCTTCCTCGACATCGGGCCCTTGAGTCGCGGTCACACACTCGTGGTGCCGAAGGAGCCAGCCGAGACCCTCGATAAACTCTCCGATGACAGCGCCGCGGCGCTCGGTCGCGTGCTGCCGCGGCTGTGCCGGGCGGTCATCGAGGCGACGGGGGTGGTGGATTACAATGTGCTCGAGAACAACGGCGCCGCGGCTCACCAGGCGGTGCGTCACGTGCACTTCCACATCATCCCTAAACCCGACCGCGAGCGCGGTCTGGGGGTGCATTGGCCGACGCAGTCACTCGATACGGATGCGGCGCAGCTGGCGGCGCGGATCCGCGCGGCGGTTCGCTGACCTACAGTCCGAGCTCGGTGAGCCCCGGGGAATCCGCCGGCCGCGGTCCGGCGGGCCAGGCGAAGCGCCGGGCGTTCGCAGCAATGAGCACGTCATTGATGCTTGCCTCCCGACGCCGCATCAGACCCTGCTCGTCGAACTCCCACTGTTCATTGCCGTACGAGCGATACCACTGCCCCGAGTCGTCGTGCCACTCATACTGGAAGCGCACGGCGATGCGGTTCGTGTGGAATGCCCACAGCTCCTTCACCAGGCGGTAGTCGAGCTCGCGCGCCCATTTGCGCTTGAGGAACTCGACGATCGCCGTGCGGCCGTGAAAGAACTCCGCGCGATTGCGCCAGCGGCTGTCCTCAGTGTATGCGAGCGCCACGCGCTCCGGGTCGCGGCTGTTCCAGGCATCTTCGGCGAGGCGCACCTTCTGGGTGGCCGTTTCCAGTGTGAAAGGTGGCAGCGGCGGGCGCGGGGACATGCGTGCCATGATAGCGCGCGGCCGGCAGCGCATGTGCCGACCGCAGCGCGGCGGTGACGCCGGCGCCTGCGCGGCGAAATTGAGCGCCACGCCCGTGCTTGCTAGGCTGTCCGGATGATGCCGCTCGGGGCGGGCGGCGCATGAGGGGGAACGGGAATGACCGGCGTGATGTTGCCCGGCGCGAACGCGTCGAACTACTCCCGGCGCGAGTTCATCAAGCGGGTGATTGCCTCCGGCGCCGTGGCATCCGCGGGGGCCTACGTTTACGGCGGACTGCACGGCTGCGCGCGCAATTCGGGTCTGTCCGGCGGGGTTGAGCGGCTGCTCGCCCTCAATGTGAACGGCCAGGTGCGGCGCGTGGACGTGCTGCCCCAGGAAACGCTCGCCATGACCCTGCGTTACAAGCTCGGCCTCACAGGCACGAAGCTCGGCTGCGATCGCGCGGAATGTGGCGCCTGCACCGTGCTCATCGATGACGTCGCGCATTATTCCTGCTCCACGCTCACGCACACCGTACGCGCCCGCCGCGTGACGACCATCGAGGGACTCGCGGCCCCCGATGGCAAGCTGCATCCCGTGCAGCAGGCCTTCGTGGATGAGCTCGCGCCGCAGTGCGGCTTCTGCACGCCAGGGCAGGTCATGTCGGCCGTGGCACTGCTCAAGGCCAATCCCAAGCCCACGCGCGATGAAGCGCGCCACGCGATGTCCGGCAACCTGTGCCGCTGCGGTGCCTACGACAACTATCTGAATGCGGTCATGCGCGCCGCCGGGGGCGCAGCGTGACGTACAAACTGCTCGGCAAGAACTTCACCCCGCCCGATGTGGTGGCGAAAGTCACCGGTCAGGCGAAGTACGCCGAAGACTTCCGCATGGACGGCATGGTGTTCTGCCGCCTGCTCACCAGCCCGATGCCGCACGCACGCGTGCGCAACATCGACACTTCGGCGGCCCTCAAGCTCGAAGGCGTGCTCGGCATTCTCACCGCCGATGACGTGCCGCCGACGCCGGCACCGAACGCGCCCTTTCTCACCAAGGAGCCGCAGTACGTTGGCGCACCCATCCTGGCCGTCGCCGCCGTGGATGAGACCACAGCGCAGGATGCGATCGATCTGATCAAGATCGATTACGAACCGCTGCCCTTCACGGTCGATCCGCTGCAGAGCCTGTTCCCCGGGGGCCCCGATGCGCGCCTGGATGGCAACGTCGGCACGCTGGGACTGAAGCTGCAGACGATCAAGTGGACGGCGGCGGATTTCGCCAAGGCAGGCGACGGTCAGCTGCCGACGGGCAAGCCCGCAGAGGAGTGGACGTACGGGGATCCGGAGGCGGGATTTGCGCAGGCGAAGCTCGTCATCGACGAGAGTTTCGTCACCGCGAGCCTGTCTCATCACAGCATGGAGCCGCGCTCCTGCATGGCGTACTGGCAAAACGGCAAGTGCTTCGTGCACGCATCGCTGCAGAGCCAGTCGTTCTCGGTTCCGGGGCTGGCGCAGATGCTCGGTATCAAGCCCGATGAGCTGGTGCTGATCGCCGAATACTGCGGCGGCGGCTTCGGCTCCAAGGGCAGCGCCTATCCGGTAATGGCGATCCCGGCCTTCATGGCGAAGAAGCTCGGTCGGCCCGTCATGATGCGCATCAGCCGCGCCGAAGAGTTCTACGTGGGCTCGGCGCGCAATGGCTTCCAGGGCCGGGTCAGGCTCGGCTTCCGCGCCGACGGACGATTGCTGGCGGCCGATCTGTACATCGTGCAGGAGAACGGCGCGCACGACAGTTTCTTCGATTTCCGCAATGCGGGCGATGCGCTCTCGCTGGTGTATCAACCGCTCGCGATGCGCTGGCGTGGCGTGCCGGTCTACACGAACACGCCCACGCGCACCGCGCAGCGCGGTCCGGGCCAGAACCAGCTTGCCTGTGCCATCGAGCCGCTCATGGATCGGGCGGCGCGCGAGCTGAAGATCGACCGGATGGAGATCCGGCGCATGAATGCGCCGGTGACGGGCTCGAAAGTGGGCGGTAAACAGACACCGGTCACCAGCGCCTATTTAAAGGACGCCCTCACCAAGGGCGCCGAGCGCTTCAACTGGAACGAGAAGAAGAAGCTCTCCGGACAGAAGAGCGGTCCCAAGGTCATCGGCATCGGTATCGGTCAGGCCTATCACACCGCGGGCTTCAACGGCTTCGACGGCCTGCTGCGGCTGACGCCAGACGGCAAGCTGCACATTCACACGGGGGTGGGGAACCTGGGTACGTTTTCGCATTCGGCGACCGCGCGCATTGCCGCCGAAGTGCTGAAGTGCGACTGGGACAGCTGCATCGTCGAGCGCGGCGACAGCCGCCGCCAGCTGCCGTGGAACATCGGCCAGTTCGGCAGCAACACGTGCTACACCATGAGCCGCACGAACTACGTCGCGGCGATGGATGCGCTTGGCAAGCTGAAGGAGATCGCGGCGAAGGACTTGGGCGGCAAGCCCGAGGACTACGACGTCGATGGCAGCAAGGTCTTCGCCAGGGCCCATCCGGCCAAGTCCCTCACGTATGCCGCCGCCGCGCAGCGCGCGATTGATCTGGGCGGTAAGTACAGCGGCAAGGAGCTCCCGGCCGACATCAATCCGCTGACGCGCGCCTCGGCCACAGCACTGGCCGGCTCGGGCCTCATCGGTGTCGCCAAGGACAATCTCGAGAAAGGAGGCGAGACGCCGGCGTTCGCCGCGGCGTTCATGCAGATCGAGCTCGATCTCGAGACCGGTCAGCACCGCATTCTCGAGTATGTGAGCGTTGCGGACTGCGGCACCGTCATTCACCCGGAAGGGCTTACGACCCAGGTGAAAGGCGGCGCCATGCAGGGCTTCGGCATGGCAACGCTCGAGCACCTCATCTATGACCCGCAGAACGGCTTGCCCGGCAACGTCGGCCTGTATCAGGCCAAGCCGCCGACCTATCTCGACATGCCCGCGAAGATGACGGCCGACTGGGTCGACAAGCCCGATGCCTCGAGTCCGCTCGGCACCAAGGGAATCGGCGAGCCGCTCATGGGGGCGGGTGCCTCGGCACTGCTCAGCGCGATCTCCGATGCGCTGGGCGGACATCTCTTCAATCGCACGCCGGTCCGCACCGATGCGATCGTGAATGCGGCGGCGAACCGACCGCAGTCGCACAAGCCCCTGCAGGTCAACACGCAGTAGGAGCCGCCGCAATGTCGCGCGACATGATGCCTCACTTCGAGCTCTTCCAGCCCGACACGCTGGATGGCGCGCTCGAGCTGGCCAAGCGCCTGGAATCGCGCGCCTGGCTTCTGGCCGGCGGCAACGACAGCCTGGACTGGTTCAAGGATCGCGCCAAGCACCCGGAAGCCGTCATCGACTTGAGCGGCATCGCAGCCCTGCGCGGCGTGAAGGAGACGGCGCAAGGTGTGGAGATCGGCGCGCTGACCACGTTGAGCGAGATCGAGCGCGATCCGGTGTTGCGCGAGCGCTATGGTCTGCTCGCCAGCGCCGCAAGCCATGTCGCAAGTCCCCAGATCCGAAATTCCGCGACGCTCGGCGGCAATCTCTGCCAGGACGCACGCTGCTGGTACTACCGCTCGGGAGTGAACTGCTACCGCGCCGGCGGCAACGCCTGTTATGCGGACACGCCGCAGGGGCAGAACCGGGAGCACTGTCTCTACGGCGCGAGCCGCTGCGTCGCGGTCTCACCCTCGGACACGGCGACCGCGTGCGTTGCGCTCGATGCGCAGATGGTGATTCACGGTCCGCAGGGCGAGAAGCTCGTGCCGGCTGAGCAGTTCTTCGTGGGACCGGCGGTCAACATTACGCACATGACGCTGCTGCAGCCGGGCGAGATCCTGACCGCGGTGCGTCTGCCCAAGAGCTGGGCCGGCGCGAAGTTCTACTTCGAGAAGGTAACCGATCGTGGCAGCTGGGATTTCCCTCTGGTGAGTGTCGCGGCGGCGATGATCCTCGAGGGCGAGATCATCAAGAGCATCCGCATCGCCTGCGGTGCGGTGGAGTGTGTACCGCGGCGTCTCAAAGTGGTCGAGCAGGCGGTCACCGGCAGCATGCGCAACGAGGAGCTCGCACAGCTTGCTGGCAAGACAGCGGTGCAGGGCGCCACGCCGCTCAATTTCAACCACTTCAAGATTCCGCTGATGGAGAATCTCGTGCGCCGCGCGATCCGCGACGCCTGAGCCGGCCATGCATTTCTTGCGCTTCACGCACAACGTCTGGGGCCAGGAGGTCATGGAAGGCATATCCTGGGACCTTCTGCCGGTGGCGATCGGGATTGGGCTTGCGGTGATCGTGGGTCACGCGCTGTATCGCGTCGTCCGCAAGAAATGAGCGCCCCTTCAGGCGGCATCCGGCACGCCGGCATCGATCGGCTGTTCCACTGGGTGACCGCCGCCGCCGTTCTGATCCTGCTGTGCACGGCGTTCCTGCCGATCGCGGGTCTGCACTTCTCCTGGGTCGGGATTCACTGGATCACTGGCATCGTGCTGATCGTGGCGGTGGCCTTTCATCTGCTGCGCTCGCTCTTCTGGCAAAGCCTGCGCTCGATGTGGATCGGCAGCGGAGATTTCCGCTCGGGCGCGCCGAGCGGCAAGTACTCGCTCGCCCAGAAGCTGATGCATCACGTCCTCGGCCTTGCGGTGCTGACCGCGGTGGTGACCGGGGCGCTGATGCTGGCGAAGGTGGACACGCCCTGGTGGCATCGCAATCCTTACTGGCTGTCGGCCGGTACCTGGGGTGTGGTGTACGTGTTGCACGGACTCGCCGCGCTCGCCGCAGTGACCCTGGTCATGATCCACATCTACTTCTCACTGCTGCCCGAGAAGCGCGCGTTCCTGCGCGCGATGCTGCGCGGCCATGAGTGAGCCGGTCGCGCGCGGCGCCCTCGGCGAACGCATCGAGGCGATTGAGGCCGGCTATGAATACCTTCTGGCCTACGCTGCACAGGGCCGCCCGACCGATGAGGGCTCCAACACGCGCGACATGCTCGCAGCGATGCACGCGGCATTGAAGGGGCTGGCCGATGTGGTGCGGCCCTTATTTTCAGGCGCGCCGGCCGTGAGTGCCTTCCTCGATGCGGTGGAGCGCGATGCCGGGGTTGCCGCCGGTGCCATCGCATTGGTGCTGGCACGGCATCCCATTCCTTCAGCGCTGATCGATAACCTCAACGCCTCGATTCACTTACGGGCGCTGCTCACCGATTTGTTCCTGATCGATCAGGCGCTCAAGACTTCGCCGCGTAGTAGTTCGGATAGTCGCTCGTAAGGCCCTTGAAGCGACGGTGGATCCACCAGTACTGCGCCGGGATGCGGCGCACTTCGGATTCGATGAAGTGATTGAAGCGCTCGGCATCCCCGATCGCACTCGGGCCGGGAAAGTCCTCGAGTATCGGACTGATGCTCACCCGATAGCCGCGGCCGTAATCAAGGCGCTCGTGCGCGAAGTACAGAACCGCGGCGCCGGTCATCTTCGCCAGCCGCGAGGTCGAGACGTTGGTCGCGGCGGGCACGCCGAAGAACTTCACCATCTCCGCGCCTTTCTTGCGGTAGGCCTGATCCGGCGCATACCACACGCAGTGGTTGTCCCTGAGCGCCCGCACCATGCCGCGGATGTCGTCGTGCAGGATCGAGCGCTGTGCGAGCCGCGTGCGCTGCCGGACGGAGAACCAGTTGAGCAGGGCATTCTTCGGCGGCCGGTAGAGCGCTGAGAGCGGGACCGCCGTATTGAGAATCCGCGCGCTGATCTCCAGCGTGGTGAAATGCGCCGTGAGGACAATTGCGCCCTTGCCCCGCGCAAGCGCCTGCTGCAGATGCCCGAGGCCCTCGATCTGCGAGAAGCTCTGAATGCTCGCATCGCTTCTCCACCAGCTCATCGCCGACTCGCACAGACAGATGCCGACCGCCTTGAAGTGATCGTCGAGGATGCGCTCGCGTTCGGCGTCAGTGAGCTCCGGCAGACACAGCTTGAGGTTGCAGCGCGCGATGTGCGGGAAGCGCAGAAACGGGATGTGCCGGCCGATCCACCCCAGGGCTGCGCCGGCGCGCGTGAGCTGCGGCAGGGGCAGGAGTGCGATCAGGCGCAGAATGCCCAAGAGGACCCATAAGGGCCAGTAGACGGGCAGCAGAAACTTGAGCGGCACGGACTCCGTTTCTTTGCGGCGCTACTGCGGCGCGGGTCCCTGGCTCACGCGCACCAGATCATCGGGCCGCATCCACTTGCGAAATGCGGCCTGCACATCGGCTGCCTGCAGCTCGACGAAGCGGCGCGCGGCGCGTGTCGACTCATCGAGCGGCAGCCCATATTCCACGCGCCTGAGGAAACTCTCCGCAATCTCCCCGATGCTGGCTTCGCTCAAGGGGATCTGCCGCAGCAGCATGGCCTTCACGCGCGAGAGCTCATCGGCAGTCGCCGGTGCGTCTTGGATACCGCGGATTTCCCGCGCTGCCATCGCGGCGGCACGGCTCACGTTCTGCGGGTCGCTCGCGAATTCGACGAGATAGACGCTGCGGGTGCGTCCGGCCTGCAGCACCGACTCCACCGAATACACCAGGCCGGTTTTCTTGCGCAGGTCGATGGAGAGCCGAGTGGAGTAGAAACTGCCGCCGAGGACCGCATTGCCGAGCTCCAGGGCGTAATAGTCCGGATCGAGCCGCGTCAGATCGAGGTTCTGAGCCAGTACGACGTTGTCCTGCACGCGCGTGGCATCGGGAACTGCAACCGCCAGGGCCTTGTTCGGCGATGCGCGGGGCAGATCGATGTCAGGCGCCGCGCCCTTGGCGCTCCAGGCGCCGAAGTAGCGCTCGATGGTCGTACGGGCCTGCTCTGGTGTGACACGTCCGATCACGACGATGGTCGTGAGATCGGGGCGGAACACCGCCTGGTGATAGGCGCGAACATCCGCCAGTGTGAGCGCGGCAACACTCTGCGGCGTGGCTTCACGCAAGCTGGGGTCATCGGCCGCGAACAGCGCGGCGCGCAGCGAGCGCTGCGTGAGGTAACCCGGACTCTTGTTGCGCGACTCGACGACCGCGGCCAGTCGAGCGCGGATGATTTGCAGCGCGCTTTCCGGCAGCGCCGGGTGCAGCTCGTTATCCGCGAGCAGCTCGACCGAGCGATCGAAGTGCTGCGAGAGCGCTTCGGCGGAGAATTCCGTGCCCGCGCGGGCCTGGGCGCCGATGTCATCGAGCGCGCTCTGGAACGCGACGCGATCCAGATGCTCGCTGCCATACCCCAGGAGCTGATCGAGCAGCTGCGCGATGCCGTCCTTCCCGGCCGGCGTCTGCATCTCCGGTCGACTGCGGATCTGTCCGTACACACTCACCGTGTCGCTCACGTCCTCGGGCTGCACGATGAGAGTGAGGCCGTTGGCGAGGTGGCTCACGATCGGGTGCGTGGTTGAGTTCGGCACCGTGAGCCGCTCGACGGCCGCTTGCGCCCAGTCGGGGAGCCTGGTCGGCTGCGCTTCACCGAGCGCAATGCTCTCCTGACCGCCGAATCCTCCGCTCGCCGGAACGGGCCTTCCCGAGCCCTGCGGCACCATCACGGCGGAGATGGCGTGCTGCAGATCCAGATACTGCCGCGCCACACGATTCACATCGGCGACGGTGACCTTCTCGATGCGTGCCAGGTCATCATCCGGTGCGCGCAGACCATATTCGGCCACGGCTTCGGACCAGATCTCGACCAGGCCCTGGATGGAGTTCTTGGAGAACTCCGCCTCGCGGCGCTCCTGCAGCTTCGCCGCCTCGACGAGCTCGGGTGGCACACCATTCTTCGCGACACGCGCCAGGATCGCGCGCGTGTCGGCTTCGAGTGCCTTCGGATCCGTACCGACCGGGAACGACAGCGTGGCGTACGCAAGGCCCGAATGCGGCAGCGGATCGAGCGAAAACTCAGCGCTCAGGGCCTTGCCCTGCGGCACCAGTCCGTAGAGATCGAAGCGGCGGCTGCTCAACACATCCGCCAGCACCTCGAGCGCCGGAAAATCCGCGCTTTCAAGTCCGGGAATACGGATCGCAAGCATCTGCGTGCCGGTGGGCCGGTCGGTGTCGACGCTGAAGCTTGCCGCGCGTGCGGGCCGCAGCGTCACGGGCGAGCGCGGCGGCAGCTGCCTGCGCGGAATCGATCCGAAGAGCTCGCGCACTTTGGCCAGTGTGGCGGGGGGATCCAGGTCACCGACGATCACCACAATCGCGTTGTTCGGTGCGTACCAGGTGTCGTGGAATTGCTTGAGCATCGCGGCGGTCGTCTTCTGAAATGACGGCCGCGTGCCCAGGGCATCGTGCGCGTAGGGAGTGCCGGCGAAGGCGAGGGCACGCATCTTCTCGAACAGAATGTAGCCGGGGTTGGAGAGATCCTGCGCGACTTCCTGCTCGATCGCGCCACGCTCCTCGCTCCACTCGCGCGCGCTGTTGAGCGCGGCTCGCATGCGGATGGCCTCGATATGCAGCGCCACATCCAGATCGGCCGCGGGAACGGTGTAGAGATACTGAGTCAGGCTCTCGCGGGTGTTGGCGTTGAAGTTGCCGCCCATGATGCCGCCGATGTTTGCCAGCTGATCGGCCGTGAGGCCCGGACTGCCGCGGAACATCATGTGCTCTTCGGCGTGTGCCATGCCGGGAAAGCCGGCGGGCGCCTCATTGGAGCCCACCAGGTAGTTGACGGCGGTGGCCACTACCGGGGCGAGCGTGTTGCGCACGATGATCACGCGCAAGCCGTTCGGCAGTGTCGCTCGCAGCACGCCCGGCTCATCCGGCGGCTCGGCCGCCTGCGCGCAGTTGAGTGTGAGCGCCAGCATGAGCGCGACGATGACCCGGCTCATAACGCCTCCGCCACTTCGCGGTGCACCTGCATCAGCGCCGGAATCGTCTCGAGCTTGCGCCGGCCCCAGCCGCATTCGGTCGCCACGCCCGCCGCGCCACGATAGTGACGGCGAAATGCCGCCAGACGCTTCAATGAACCGGCGGTGCCGTCGGTCAGATGCACCAGCCCTATAAAGAGAGTCGTGTCAGTGCCGGCCTTCAGATCCCGCAGCGGCTCGAAATATGCATCGTCGGCACGGTTGCGCGGCACCGGCATCTGCACGAAGTTGAGTGGCCGGCCGGCATTGGCGATGGCGACATTCGTCATGCGCACGCACACGCCGAGATCCTTCGGCTCGATGAGATGGCTGTGCTCCAGATCGCCGTAACACAGGTGCATGCCCAGCAGAACCTGAGGCGGAATGCGGGGCGAGAGCCGTCTTATATAGCTCGCGAAGCGATCGTAGGGATCGCCCGAGCCGCGGAAGGCGAGCGGCTCGCGGCCCATGTAGTCGCCGGTGTCGCAGGCGAACACCTCCCAGCACACATCCCACTGGATCGCGAGATCCTGATGCGGAATGAATTTGAGCAGTTTGTCGACTTCATTGACCAGGGCGTCTTCGACCCCTTTGCGCATGATCGTGAAGTCGCGATCGGTCCCTGTGCACCAGCGCGTGAAGTCCTCCGGCAGCGGCAGCGACACCTGAAACCGCGGCCCTGGCGGAATGACACCCGCGGTTCGCAGCTTGCGGAAGGTCTCGTACGACTCGCGGGCAAATTCGGCGTAGTGCAGGTTGTCGAACGACACGCGCTCGTAACCCTCGCGCACGCGAAAGCGCCACATCTCTTCCCAGCTCGTCGGCACCCAGTCCTCGAGATCCTTGAAGACGGTCTTGTCGCGATTGCCCTTCGGCTTGTTCACCGCCTCGAGCGCGGGGTTGGGCTCGAACACATGCGGCGCATTGAACACAATCCACTTGTTGCGATAGCCGGGTTCCCCGTCGGAAAGCCCGATGAGCAAATCGCCGATCGCCGGTCCCAGAAGTCGAAACACCTGTTCAGCCGTCTGGCAGGGGACACTGCCCACCATGAGGACCGTTCCGCTCTTTTTCGGCATGGAGTTCTCCGCGATGAAGTCGCCCATCGTAGCAACCTGTGCCGGCGCGGCAAGAAGCGGGCTGTTATCATCGCGGCTCTCGGCCCGACACCCAGGAACGCGCATGAAATCCCGCCTGTGGCTCCTCGCACCGATCGTCCTGCTCGCCGCAGTCGCGGCCGGCTGGGCCGCAAGCGCCGCGGCCCCCGACCGTAGCGCCGAATGGGCAGCGCTCGGCAAGCTCCCGGACTGGCACGGCATCTGGGAACTCGACTGGCAGCACAGCCCGGGACTGATGCGCCAGGCACCGCCGGCGCTGCTGCCTGCGGCGCAAAAGAAGCTGGATATATTCCGCGCCGCTCAGGCCAAGGGCGAAAACCTGCAGGAGCAGGTCGCCAACTGCCTGCCGCCCGGCATGCCGCAGATCATGACCCAGCCCTATCCGATCGAGTTCCTGTTCAATCCCGGCAAGATCGTGATGGTGATCGAGGCGTACAGCCAGGTGCGCCACGTCTTTACCGATGGCCGCAAGCATCCCGACGATCCCGATCCCACCTTCCAGGGACACTCGATCGGACACTGGGAAGGCGACGCGCTGGTGATCGACAGCGTAGGTTTCGTGAAGGAGAGCCTGATCGCGCCCGGCATTCCACACAGCGATCAGATGCACATCGTCGAGCGGATTCGCAAGACCGATCCGGAGCACCTCTCCATCGAGACGACGATCAGCGATCCGCAGGTGCTCGCCAAGCCCTGGACCACGGTGCGCGCCTATGCGCGCGTGAATGACGATCTGCGCGAGTATATCTGTGAAGAGAACAACCACGACAGCGCCGATGCCCAGGGTCGCCCGGGTGAGCGCATCAACTGACGAGACCGCGGAGCGGACAGTGAAGAAATCAGTACAGCACCTGCTACAGCTGGCAAGCGTGATCGCCGGACTGGCCGGCGCGGTTACGGCCGGCGCCCATCACTCCACGGCCATGTTTGACATGAACAAGGAAGTGACACTGAACGGCACGATCAAGGATTTCCAGTGGACCAATCCCCACACCTGGATCGTGTTCCTGGTGCCGAATGCCAACGGCTCGATGGATGAATATGGTATCGAGGGCATGAGCCCCAACTACCTCTCGCGCAATGGCTGGAACAAGCACACGCTCTCGCCCGGGGATAAGGTCGTGATGGTCATCCATCCGCTGAAAGACGGACGCAAGGGCGGCTTCAACGTGAGCGTAAAAATGCCCGACGGTCGGGTGATGTATAACCTGCCGCACTTCGAGCGCCCGCCAGGCGCCGCACCTGCCGCGGCTCCGGCCGCTGAGGCGAGTCCGCCCGCGAAGTAAGTTTGCTACTGCCGGGCTGCACTGCCGGACGCGCACAATGCGCGCCGGGGCATTAGGCTATCCGCATGAAACGCAGTGAAGATCGCATCCTGACTACGCATGTCGGCAGCATTCCGCGGCCGCAGTCTCTGCTCGAGTTGTCGAATGTGCGCACCGGACCGCCGCAGGATCAGGCCGAGTACGACCGGCGCCTGCGCATCGCCGTGGTCGATGTCGTGGAGCAGCAGGCGGCCGTGGGCCTCGACATCATCAATGACGGCGAGTACGGCAAGGAGAGCTGGGCCAACTACATATTGAAGCGCCTCTCGGGCTTTGAGATCCGCACCGACCAGAAGCGCCCGCTCGAATGGCTGGGACGCGATGGTGTGCGCTTTGCCGAGTTCATCGCGCAGGAGTTGCCGCACGTGCTGACGGGTGCGGACACGCCGGTGTGTGTCGCGCCGGTGAGCTATCCGGACACACACCCGATCGATCGCGCGGTCGAGAATCTCAAAAACGCGCTCACGGGCGTGCCGGTGCTTGAGGCGTTCATGACCGCCGTGGCGCCGGCGAGCACGGCCTACGATGGCGTGAACGAGTATTACCCCAACGAGCATGACTACGTGTTTGCAGTCGCCGAGGCGCTGCGCCGCGAGTACCTCGCGATTCACAACGCGGGCCTGCTGGTGCAGGTCGATGACGCGGTGCTGGCCAATATGTACGACGCGCTGACGCAGCAGAGTCCGCAGCGCTATCGCGAGTGGGCCGAGCTGCGGGTCGAGGCGCTCAATCATGCGCTGCGCGGCATTCCGGAGGACCGCGTCCGCTATCACGTCTGCTTCGGCAGCTGGCACGTGCCGCACCTGTCGGATGCGCCGCTCGAGGACATCATCGACCTGGTCCTGCGCGTGCGTGCCGGTGCCTACTCGATCGAGGCCGCCAATCCCCGCCACGAGCACGAGTGGAGAGTCTGGGAGAAGGTGAAGCTGCCGCCGGGGCGCATCCTGATTCCCGGCGTCATCACTCATCACATCGTCACGGTCGAGCACCCGCGCCTGGTTGCCGACCGCATCATCCGCTTCGCTCGCCTTGTGGGACGCGAGAACGTCATCGCGGGAGCAGACTGCGGCTTTGCGCAGGTCGATGTGATCAGGCGCGCGCACCCGGAGATCATGTGGGCGAAGTTCGAAGCGCTGGTCGAGGGCGCGCGCATCGCCAGCCAGGAATTGTGGCACTGAAAGCGAGCGCAACGTGAAAACCAGCACCGATCGCATTCTGATCACGCACGTCGGCAGTCTGCCGCGCTCCGCCGAAGTGACGGAGGTGGTGTTCGGCCGGGAGCAGGGACCGCGGCCCTCGCCCCAGGCGGATGCGCAGGTGATCGCGGCGGCGGTCACCGATATCGTGCGCCGTCAGGCCGAGGCCGGCGTCGACATCGTCAGCGACGGGGAGATGAGCAAGATCTCCTACGCGACATACATCAAGGATCGGTTGACCGGCTTCGATGGCGACACGCCGCGCGAGCCGGGGCTCGACCTCATCGAATTTCCGCGCATTCTGAAGAAGCTCGCCGACACGGGCGCCACCGCCAAGTACCGCCGGCCGCGCTGCGTCGGGGCGATCAAGGTGAAGGATCTGGCGCCGGTCACGAGCGACGTCGCGAACCTGCAGGCGGCGCTGAAGCAGTCGCAGGAGCGCGCCCCGGGCGGTCACGCGCCCGGCGAGGCCTTCATGAACGCGGCCTCGCCGGGCGTGATCGCGCTCTTTCAGCCCAACGACTATTACAAGACTCAGGATGAATACCTCGAGGCGGTGGCCGATGGCATGCGTGCGGAGTACGAAGCGATTGCGGCGAGCGGCATCCTGCTGCAGATCGATGCGCCCGATCTCGGCATGGGCCGGCACACGATGTACAAGCACCGCTCGATCGAGGATTACCTCAAGCTGGCGGCGATGCACGTCGAGGTGCTGAATCATGCGCTGCGCAACGTGCCCGCCGACCGGGCGCGGATGCACATCTGCTGGGGCAACTACGAGGGGCCGCATCATCACGATGTGCCGCTCGCGCAGCTACTGCCCATCGTCGTGAAGGCGAAACCGCAGGCGTTGCTCTTCGAGGCGGCCAATCCGCGCCACGCGCATGAATGGGCCGTGTTCGAGCAGCAGCGCGTGCCGGCCGACAAGATCCTCGTTCCCGGCGTGCTGTCCTCGACGACCAACTACGTCGAGCATCCGGATCTCGTGGCCGAGCGGTTGTGCCGGTTCGCCGGCATCGTCGGCCGGGAGCGCATCATCGCCGGCACGGATTGCGGCTTCGGCACCTTCGCCGGCTTCGGTCCGGTGGATCCGGATGTCGCCTTCATGAAGCTCGCCTCGATGGCCGAGGGCGCACGCATCGCGAGCCGCCGCCTCTGGGGCAGCCCCGCCAGGCACTGATCAGCCGGGCAAGCCCAGCGAATGCGCCAGCATCGGATTGCGGCGCAACTCTTCCTCGATGTTGTGGGCCGCCTTGCGCAGCAGCGGCAGGCGTGAGGCGATCATGCCCGCCTGATCGATCCTCGCCGTGGACGTCGAGCAGTTGATGGCGGCGAGGATCATCCCCGACGCATCGAAGACGGGGACGGCCACCGACACAATGCCGTAATCCAGCTCATCCTGTACGGAGGCGTAGCGCTCGATGCGGGCCCGTGCGAGCAGGGCGCGTAATGTCGTGCGCGATGTCTCCGTCTTCTCCGTCAGAGCGATGAAGCGCGTGCCGCGAAAATAACCATCGAGCGCGGCCGGCGGCTGGTGTGCGAGGAGGACGCGACCGAGCGAGGTCGGATAGGCCGGGAAGCGCGTGCCGACGGAGGCGGGGACCCGGATCATGCGGTTCGTGGAGACATGCACCAGGTAGAGGATCTCGGCGTCCGCCAGCACGGCGAGCGAGGAGCTATCGCCGGTCGCATCGCGCACCTCCTGCAGATGCGGGCGCACGATCTGCTCGAGGTTCGTCGATTCGAAATACGCCGAGGCGAAGGCGACCACCGTGGGGCGCAGCAGAAACAATTTATTACGTCGGGCCGCGTAGCCCAGCGTGATGAGCGTGTGCAGGCAGCGGCGCGCCGTGGCGGCCGACAAATCGGTGGCCTGGGCGACCTGGCTCAGTGTGAGTTCGGGCCGCTCGCGGCTGAAGGCCCGCAGGACCGCAAGTCCGCGGGCGAGAGCGGTGATGTGCTCGCTCTCGGACTCAGGACGTGTGCCCAAGCGGTTGTTGCGCATACGCGTCGCCCCTCTGCAAAACCGTGTTCGCGTGTCGAACGGGCCTCAGATGTGGGCCGGTGCATAAGTGATTGATCGTTCGAGCGCAAGATTTGTAATTTTCGTACAGCGAAATGGAGTTCGGCAAGCGAAATTGCTAGATTGCGCACGCGTCGCATGAATTCGGTGTCAATAACGGGGGGGAGTGGCACATGAACAGCAGAGTCCATTCGGCGGTGTCGATTGCAGTGCTCGCGGCAATCGGGACGAGTCTCGCTGCGCCAGCGCATGCCCAGGCGCCAGCCGCAGCGGCCAATGCCAACACCTCCGGCACCCTTGAGGAAGTCGTCGTCACCGCCCGTAAGCGCGAAGAGTCCGCGCGCGATGTGCCGATCACCGAATCGGTCTTTACGGAGCAGACCATCAAGTCTGCCGGCATCGAAAGTCCGCGCGACTACATCGCGATGGTGCCGAACATGACGCTGGTGGAGACACAGAACGTCGGCAACTCCTTCGTCACCATCCGCGGCATTTCCCAGGCGCGCAACAGCGAGCCTTCGGTTGCGGTGCTCGTCGATGGCGTGCTGGAGACCAATCCGTACCAGTTCACCCAGGAGCTCTACGACATCAAGCAGATCGAGGTGCTGAAGGGGCCGCAGGGCGCTCTGTACGGGCGCGATGCCATCGGCGGCGCCATCATCATCAACACCGCCGATCTGAGTGATCAGTTCGAGGGCAACGCGCGCGTGGGCGTGGGCAACGGCACCTCGGAGCGCGCGCAGCTCGCCGTGAGCGGCCCGCTCGACTCTTCCGGCTCGCTCAAGTACCGCGCCTCGGTCAACTTCTACAACACGGACGGTTATTTGCACAACGCGTACCTGGATCGCAAGGCCGACCCAAACCGCGATTACTCCGCGCGCCTGCGCCTGTTGTGGAAGTCCTCGGATGCCCTGAGCGCGGATCTGCGCTTCTTCTACGACCGTGTCGAGACGACGGCTTACTACTTCGTGATTCCGCGTGCGAACGAGCAGAATCCTTTCAGCGACGTGGGCATTCCGCCGGTCAACTTCCCGCCGGATGCGAACGATGTGACGAGTCCGATCCAGAACAACAATCTGGGCTCGGACAATCGCGACGTGCTCGATGTCGCGCTCAAACTCGATTTCAATCCGGGTTACGGCACGATCACCTCGGTCAGCAACTACGACCAGACGAAAGAGATCGATACCGGCGATGCCTACGACTTTCGCCCGGTCGCGACCTCGCTGGTCTATTCGGCGACGGGTGGCACATTCGGCGGGCCGGTGGATCCCAATGCGTTTCCGTTCGACGAGAGCCAGGCTCAGTTCATCCGCGTGCGGGCCTGGAGCCAGGAACTGCGCTTTACCTCACCCAAGGCGGGCAATTTGTCCTGGATCGCCGGCGCCTACTACATTCACACGGAGCGCTTCATCTCCACTGGCAACATCATCGACCGCGGCGTGGGAACCGTACCGCCGGTGTACGAGACGCCGATCGTCGATCCAGCGAATCCGTTCGCGACCAACACGAATGCCACGTTCCTGGCCGACAGCCAGAACAACAATGCCTGGGCGTTGTTCGCCGATGCGACCTACGACTTCACGCCTAAGTGGGAGCTCGATACCGCCATCCGCTACGACGAGGACACGCGCGCAAATACCACGGACACCCCGCCGGCGTTTCTGGCCATGGTGGGCGATCCCAACGCGTTCACGGGCCAGGTGCGTAAGCAGACCTGGGATGAAGTGCAGCCCAAGGCGACGCTGCGCTTCAAGCCCTCGGACGAGTCCACGTTCTACGGCGGCTGGAGCCGTGGCTTCCGCAGCGGCGGATTCAATCAGACGGGCGTCGGCACGGTAGCGGTCGCCAATGGCATCGCCGGCGTGGGCGACCTGTTCAACGCCGAAGTCGCCGACACCTGGGAAGTGGGCTGGAAGCAGGAGTTCCTCGAGCGGCGGCTGAACGTCGGCCTGAGCGCGTTCCGCACCGATTCACGCAACAGCTACTTCTTCGTCTTCCTCGCGGCCAACTCGACGCAGAACCTCGGCAACATTCCCGAGGTGATCTACAAGGGCCTCGAGGGCGAGCTCACCGCTCGCGTGACCGATAATCTGACCCTCTACCTGAACGCGGGCTATACCGACAGCGACATCACCAAGGCACCGGATCCTTCCCAGACGCACAATGAGGCTCCGCTGGTCTCGCGCGACACCATCGCAGCCGGCGTGCAGTACCGCCAGCCCTTTGGCGGGGAGATGGCAGGCGTGCTGCGCCTGGACTTCAACAGCATCGGGCGCACCTGGTGGGATCCGCAGAACAGCACCAGCCGCGATCCGGTCAATCTGCTCGATCTTCGCCTTGGCCTGGAAGCCGACAAGTGGTCGCTGACCGCCTGGTCGAAGAACCTGACGGACAAGAAGTACAATGCGGAATTCTCGCCCGGCGGCTTCCTCTGGCGTGCCCTGCCGCGGCGTTACGGCATCGACTTCAACTACAAGTTCTGACCGGAGCTTCGGGAATGAGCGGATCGGTAAAGCTGCCTTCGCGACTGCACCACACCGCGTACGTCTCCAGGAATCTGGAGAAGACGCGGCATTTCTACGAGGACATCATCGGCTTGCCGCTGGTGGCCACGTGGTGCGAGAGCGATGAGCTGTTCGGCTCCGTCCGCACGTACTGCCATTGCTTCTTCGCCCTGGCGGACGGCGGCGCACTTGCCTTCTTCCAGTTCGAAAAGCCGGAGGACCAGGCGCTGTTCGGGCCGACGATGCCGGCCTCGCCGTTCCACCACATCGCCCTCAAGGTCGACAAGGCCACCCAGGACGGGATCGAGAAGCGGGTGAAAGAGGCGGGGATCGTGGCGCCGCAGACTTACGTGCTGGAGCACGGCTACTGCCGCTCCGTGTACGTGACCGACCCGGACGGCATGATCTGCGAGTTCACGCTCGATCACCCGGACGCGGACAGGATCAATGCCGAGCAGCTGAAGAAGGCACACTCGGAGCTCAAGCGTTGGCTGGCGGGAGATCACACGAACAACAACATGTTCCGCTGAGGGTTGTGCACTCTCAGTCGAGCATTTTTGCACTATAGTCCGCGCGCCCAGGGGGAGTGTTCGCTACGCTCCGCGTGCTCCGATGGGCGGCGCGCTGTTGCGCGCGCGATACGGTTTGAGGGGTATGCGGCGATTCTTAGATCCGGAGCTCATGGGAATCGTCGCGAACGGGCCACGCACTACGAAGGATGCCTAAGGGGAAAATCATGAAGAATGCTGTGAACGCACATCTCCTCCACGCTCGGCAGCGCCCCTGGCGCGCTGCGTCGCGCTTGGGAGGCGCGATCTGCATCGCGATCGCCAGCGCACTGACCGCAGCTCAGGCTCAGCAGGCGCCAGCGACCACCGCTCAGACGACCGCGAATACCGGTGGACTCGAGGAGGTCGTGGTCACGGCACAGCGCCGCTCACAGAACGTGCAGAACGTGCCGATCGCGGTCACGGCATTCACCGCAGACACCCTGAAGAGCAAGGGCATCACGGATCTGCACTCCCTCACGCAGCTGACCCCGAACGTCAACCTCGACGGCGGCTCGCCGTTCTCCGGTGACACCTCGGTGCTGTCGGCCTCGATCCGCGGCATCGGTCAGGACGACTTCGCCTTTAACCTCGACCCCGGCGTCGGCGTATATCTGGATGGCGTGTATCTCGCCCGTACGATCGGTGCGAACCAGAACTTGCTCGATGTCGATCGCATCGAGATCCTCAAGGGCCCGCAGGGCACGCTGTTCGGCGCCAACACCATCGGCGGCGCGATCAGCATCGTGACCCATACACCGGGCCCCGACCCGCGAGTCATCGCGCAGGCGACGACCGGCCGTTACAACCGCCGCGACTTCGCCATCACGGCCGATCTGCCGATCTCGAGCAACCTGCTGAGCTCGATCAGCGTCTCCTCGCAGACGCGCGACGGCTATCAGCGGGTGATTCCGTATCCGTCCGATTCGGTTTACGGCGAGAACGCCTTCGTCGTCGATCAGCAGAATGCGTATCCGAAGGCCGGCTCACAGTCAGCGACCGCTAACGGCGGCCAGAACCTTCAGGTGGCGCGCGGCAAGCTGCTGTGGAATGCCTCCGACAGCTTCAAGATGACCTTCGCCGGCGACTGGTCGCACGAGGATCAGTCCGGCTTCCCGAACACGGTGCTCGCCGTCTATGAAGGCGCACCGGGCGTCGGCTCCTTCTTCGGCGGCATCTACAACACCTGCATCTCGACTCCTGTCGCGGCGCTGAATGCGGGCGGGCCCTTTGGCACCGGCCCGGGCGGACTGTGCGGTCCGCGCGCCGTGGTACCGGGCCTCTCGCCCGGCGGCGCGGCACTCGGCGGGGCCGGCTATGTGGGCGGACCCACGGGCACGGGTTTCAACGTGACCGATCCCAACTATCAGGGCTCACTCTCCCCGCGCATCTACTGGAATTACGCGGCGACCAACACCGGCAACATCGATACCACGTACGCGAACGGCCCGAGCTTCGCGAGGTACGACGCATTCGGCGTGTCGATGACGGGCGACTGGGCGCTCAACGATCAGGTGAACCTCAAGTCCATCACCGGCTACCGGCAGATTGCCTGGAACGTCGGCATCGACCTCGACGGCACTCCGGAGTCCATCCAGGAAGTCACGGACCGGCAGCATCAGTTCCAGGTGTCGCAGGAGTTCCAGTTGAACGGCAAGGCGCTCGACAACAACCTGGACTACGTCGGCGGCCTCTACTTCTTCCATGAGGCTGGCTACGTGCACGACTTCGTGCCGTTCCAGGGCCTGCTGTACGTGTACGACTACCAGAACGATGCGGACACGAAGAACTACGGCGCGTTCATCCACGCCGACTACAAGCTCGGCAACTGGGGCTTCACGGCCGGCGGACGCTTCACCGATGTGAAGAAAGAGTTCATCGGTGGCCAGGCGGACCTCAATGGCTTCACCTACAAGATCAGCGGGTGCTATCCGTCGACCGATCCCGCGAATGCGCATTTGAGCCCGCTCATTCCCCCGGGGGTGACCTGCCAGCAGGCACTGGGATTCCCGGATCCGAGCAATCCGTACCGCTATTTCCCGCCGGGACAGAGCTCGCAGACCTGGAACATCTTCGATCCGACGGTGGGTGTGCAGTACCACGTGACCGACGATGTCATGACCTACGTCAGCTTCTCGAAGGGCTTCAAGGCGGGCGGCTGGACGACGCGCCTGTCGGACCCGATCTCGAGCGCCGACCAGGCGGAGTTCCGGCCGGAGTACAGCAAGACCTACGAGCTGGGCCTGAAGTCCGAGTGGTTCGACCGGCACCTGCTCGCCAATCTGGCGGTGTTCTATACGGACTACGATGGCATCCAGCTGCAGGTGCAGCAGGGCGCCTCGCCGGTCACGCAGAACGCCGGCAATGCGCGCATCAAGGGCGGCGAGCTGGAGACGCAATGGGTCGTGGGCGGTGGTCTGTCGGTGGCCTTCACCGGCGCCTACATGGACGCCTACTACACGTACGTCGATCCGAATACCTTGATCCCGCAGGCGGTCGATGCGAATGGCAATCCCTCGCTGGATACCTCGCGCACACCGCGACTGCCCAAGACGCCGAAGTACAAGCTGTCCCTGGGACCGACGTACGATATCGCGCTGCCGAACCAGGGCACGATCCGCCTGGCGGCCGACTACACGTACACGGCCGAGATGTACAACGACTCCCTGAACCTGCTGCTGCTGCGCCGTTCTCCGACTCACATCCTGGATGCGTCGGTGCACTACCTCAGCCCGACCGGCTTGTATGAGCTGGTCTTCGGCGGCACGAACCTCACGGATGATCGCTACATCACCGTCGGCTCGATCAATCTGGCCGCCGGCGAAGAGGACGGCACCTACAGCGCGCCGCGTGAGTGGTACCTGTCGCTCAAGATGAAGTTCGACACGAAGTAAGCGAAGGTACGTGCGGAGGGCAGCGGACCGCGTACGCCGGTTGTCGACCGACGATGTCGATCCCCAGCGGGCTCTGGCCTACTGGGTCGACAGCGTCGGTCGGACGCTGCTCGAACTCGACATCGATACCGCAAGACGTGAGGCGTTCCGGGCCACGCTCCAGCAGAGCGAGTTTGGCCCGGGACGCCTTAATTTCATCGAGGCCTCGGAACAGTGGATGCAGCGCACGCGCCAGAGCATCTCGCGCAGCCGCTCATCGGCCTCGTTTCATCTGCTGCAATTGCGTCGCGGGGAGTTCGCACTCTCGCAGTACGCGCGTGAGGTCACGATTCGCGCCGGCGAGTGCGTCCTGATCGACAGCAAGGAGCCGTGCCGGCTCACCTGTCCGCGCGACACGGCCTGCATTTCCCTCGAGTTTCCTCAGCCCTGGCTGCAGCGCTGGCTGCCTGATCCCGAAGCCGCAGTCGCTCGGCGGCTGCCGCGGCGCGGCTGGGGAGCGGCGCTGGCCCGTGCTCTGGAGTGTCTCGCACCGGACAAGGTCGAGGAACTCGCGCTGCCCACCGGCCAGGTCGCGGAGGAGATCGCGGCACTGCTTGCACTATCGCTGGGGCGCGGCAGCGCATCTGTGGCTCATAAGCCGAAGCTCCTCGAGCAGTTAAAGCGCACCCTCCAGGACCGGCATCACGAGCCGGATCTGGATCCGGGCGCGGTTGCGACCGCCCATGGCATCGGCAAGCGCTATCTGCACGCACTGTTCGCGCAGGAAGGCACTTCCTTCGGCGAGGAGCTGATCGCCGCGCGCCTGCAGTCCGCGCAGCGCATGCTGGCCGATCGGCGCTTCAGCAATCTGCCGATCGGGGAGATCGCGGCGCGCTGCGGGTTCGTCGATCCAAGCCACTTCGCCCGCCGCTTCCGCAAGCGTCACCAGGTAGGACCGGCGGCCTTCCGGCGCGACAGCGTCTGGGGTCCGCAGGGCGGCGCCGAGGACGACTAGGCGCCGAGCCGCGTCGCGAGCGCTGCGAGCGAGCCACGCCACCAGCGTGCGGCGTGCTGCAGTGTCGCTGCCTCCGGAAAGCCATGGCGGGCGGCATGCATCTGGGGAATCGTATCCCAGGCGCGATGTTCGACACTCACCCGCGTCTCCTCACCGGCAGCCTCGAAGCGCACCTCGACCTCGGTGGACTGATCGGGACTGAAGCTCGCGTGACGCCAGCCGAAGACCAGCCGGCTGCCCGGCTCCCACACCAGCACCTGGCCGATCTGAAATTGCGAGCCGTCGGGCAGCGTGGTGAAGAGCCTGCCGCCCTGTCCGGGCTCGAACTCCAGCCGTCCGTCGCCGGTGGGTGTGATCTGAAACAGCGGCTCGGGCTGCCACCACTGCCCGATCTCGCGCGTGAAGACATTGAAGACCCGCTCGGGATCGCCCGGCACGCGCATCGCAACCAGCACCTTCGAGGTCATCGCCTGGCCTTGCCAAGATGCGTCTTGAGGGATGCCAGCTGCGCCACCCAGCGCGCCTCGCTCGCCTGCAGCCACGCATTCAGTCCCGCGAGCGGCTCGGGCCGCAGACGATAGATGCGCACGCGTGCATCGAACTCATCGCGCGCCTCATCGACGAGACCGCTGCGCCGCAGGGTCTTCAGGTGCCGGCTCATGGCGGGGAATGAAACGCGCACCACCTGCGCCAGCTCGCCGGCACGATGCGGACGCTCGCGCAGCAGATCCACAATGCGCCGGCGGTGCGGGTCGGCGAGGGCGGCCAGCGTCCGGTCGATCTGCTCCGCGTTCACTTGAACTGACGGTACTTGAAGCCGGTCGCGCGCTCCATTTCCTCATTCGAGACCTGTCGCACCGGCTGCCCGAATGTCCAGTGATGGCCGTCCGGATCGACGGCTACGTAGGTGCGCACGCCGTAGAACTGATCCTGCGGCGCCATCACGATGGTGGCTCCGGCGGCCCTGGCCCGTTCGTAGTGCGCGTCGATGTCGCGCTCCACCTGCACGTGCAGGCGCTGCGTATTCTTGCCGCCGATGGAGGCGGGGCTTTTCGCCCAGTCGACGAATTCGTTGCCGATCATGATGACGCCATCGCCGAAGCTCATCTCGGCATGCACGATGTTGTCCTTGCCATCGGTGAGCACCTCGTGGACTTCGAAACCGAAGGCGCGCTGCAGCCACGCGATCGCCGAGCGGTTGTCCCGGTAGATGATGGAGGAGATGAAGACCGGTCGGCTGGGCGGGGTCGTCGCCATGGCGGGCTCCCAAGTGATTACCGATTACGGCAATAGTTAACCGTATTCGCAATCAAATAGTCAAGCACGCCGGGGTGTCCGGCCCCTCATTAGCGAGCGGGCTTCAGGGCGGGTGCTGAGCCGGTCACGAACACGAACGCAATGTAATGCGTGTCATCGAG
>DATIYV010000022.1:0-3469 GCA_035517435.1 Steroidobacteraceae bacterium
GCTCGGAGCTATTGAACATCGGCACCAATTTCCTGCAGACGCTGCGGGAGAGCGAATTCCTGAACGCCATCAAACACCGCAGCGCCATTCCCGGCGGGACCTGCGAGTTCGACCTGCCGGATTACTACTATTGGCTCACGCAACCCTCGGATCAGCGAGCGCGCGCCTTCGGCAAGTGGCTGACGCTACTTACGCCGCTGTGTGATGCCATCGCCGAGCTCCTGTGGCTCACGCGACAAAGCGGTCGGGCGCGCGAAGTGGTGGCGGTGGGCGCGGTCTACAGTGTGACGCTGGAGCGCGATTCGCCCGCGCAGCTGCTGCGCATCTCAGTCCCGGCCTCGCTCGGCCTGTATCCCGAGATCAGCGGCAGCCACTATCGCTGCAGCATCCGCTTCCTCTCCTGGAAAGGGCTCGCTCAGCGTCCGACCCAGGCCGAAGGGGATGTGCGCTTTCTGTTGAGTTGCTGCTCGTAGGGAGCGCCTTCAGATGAGCGTCAAATGCCCGACCTGCGGCCGCGGGATCGAGTGGTCTGAAGAATTCCCCTTCCGTCCCTTCTGCAGCGAGCGCTGCAAGCTCATCGACCTTGGCGCCTGGCTCAGCGAGGAGCACGCGCTTCCGGGTGAGCCCGCTGAGCTCCCTGGCAACGAATTGTCCCCGACGCGGGATGACACCGAGACGGGCCGCTGATGCCATTACGTATCAGAGCCTTTGTTTTTCACCTGGTGGGCAGCGCCGGCGTGCTCCTCCTCGTCTTTGGTGGGCTGTACCTGGGTTGGTATCGCTGGCCGGGGTGGTATCTCACCCGGGTACTGCACGTAGCAATCATTGTCCTGTGCGTCGATGCCTGCTTGGGGCCGCTATGCACATTGCTGATCGCGAACCCGAAGAAGCCGCGGCGCGAATTATCGCGCGACGTAGCGATCATCGTCCTGGTGCAGCTCGTCGCGCTGGTTTACGGGGCTGCTACGCTGTGGCAGGGGCGCCCGCTCTACTACGCGTTTTCGGTCGACCGCCTGGAACTTGTGCAGGCGAACGATATTCAGTCAGACGAGGCGGCGCTCGCACGCAAGCTCAACCCGGATCTGGCACCGCACTGGTATTCGCTCCCCCGCTGGGTTTATGCCCCGCTACCTGAGAACAAAGACGAGAGCGCCAAGATCGCTCTGAGCGCGGTATTCGGCGGTAAGGACGTCATTCAGATGCCGAAGTACTTCAAGCCCTGGGCTGCTGGATTACCCATGCTGAAAGGCAAGCTGATCGCGAGCAAGGCGCTGCCCTATTTCAGCCCACATCAGCGTGAGGTACTCAGCGCACGGCTCGCACGACTCGGTGTCGCGCCGGACTCCCCGACGGTGATGCTGCTGACTGGCGACGGGCGTTTGATGGTCGCCGTATTTCAGCGCGACCCGCTGCAGATCACCGCGATCGTGGCGCCGGAGTAGCGCCGCGGGACGCTCAAGGAAACTTGATCTTGCCGCCGCCCGCTGCGGGACCGGGGCCGAGCCCACCGCCGGCCACTTCGGGCACGACGATGCGCGAGGCCGCCTCGCGGCGCATCTCGCGGGCTTCCTCGATGGCCTCATCAAGTGCGAGCTTCACTGCCTCGGGAAATTTCGCGAGCGCATCATCGAGCGTCGCGGCATCGATCTCGAACACCAGCGGCAGCACGCCCGCCGGGGTCAAAAGCTGCGTCTGACCGGAAAATAAGACCGCGCGCGTCGAGTCCGTCGAGCCATCGAGCTTGATGGGCGTCAGGCGGCGCAGCGTCCCCGCCTTGCGGTCGGTGAACGTGTCCTCGCGGTACAGATGGTTCGGATCGAGCTTGATTTCCGGCAGTTCAGGTTGTGCCATGGCGATTTACTCGGTGCGCGAAGAGTCGGCGTCGCATTGTAACAGCGCCTCGATGAAGGGTCGGTCGGCCTCCAGGATGTCCTCGTGAGGCAACTGCGCCGGCCGCACCCATTTCAGGCGCTGCCCATCGAGTGAGCGGGCTTCGCCCTCGAACTGGTCGACCACCCACAGCGACAGCTCTACGGTCCGATCGGGGTACTCGTGCGTGAGTGCGATCAGCGGGCGGCCCTCGAGCATGCGCACACCGAGCTCTTCCTCGAGCTCGCGCACCAGCGCCTGCCGCGGCGTCTCCCCCGGTGCGATCTTGCCGCCGGGGAATTCCCAGCGTCCGGCCATGTGCTTGCCCGCAGGGCGCTCGGCGATGAGGATGCGGCCGTCGGCATCGCGCAGCGCCGCCGCGACGACGCGGATCAAGGCCCTACTCGCCGGCGGCCAGCGCGCCGTGGCAGTGCTTGTACTTCTTGCCGGAGCCGCAGGGGCACGGCTCGTTGCGTCCGACCTTGCGGTCCTGGCGCACGAAGGTTCCCGCGCTCTCTGGCGGCGGCGGCAGCGGCAGGCGCGTGACGCCGGCCGAGCCGCGCTGCGCATCGCTGCGGGGCTCGAGCGGCGCGCCATCGGCCGCATCGGCCGGGATCGCACCGGCCGCGAGACTCGAGGCAGCTTCCGCGTGCTGCGCCTGCAGCGCACGCATCAGACGCACACGCCGCTCTTCCTCCTCGCGATCGATCTGCTCCTGGGTGCGGATCTCGATCTTGGAGAGGATGGAGACGGTATCGAACTTGACCCGATCGAGCATCGCCGAGAACAGCTCGAAGGCCTCGCGCTTGTACTCGAAGCGGTAGTCCTTCTGCGCGTAGCCGCGCAGGTGAATGCCCTGCCGTAAATAGTCCATCGCTGCCAGATGCTCGCGCCAGTGCTGATCCAGCGTCTGCAGCATCACGTTCTTCTCGATGTGACGCATGTCGGATACGGCAATGCGCTCGGTGCGCTGCGCGTAGCTCAGTTGTGCAGCCTCGACGATGCGCTCGCGCAGCACGCTCTCCTCGAGCTCCGGCTCCTTCTCGAGCCAGGCTTTGACATCGATCGCTGTGCCGAAATCCTTCTGCATCGCCGCGGAAAGCCCCGGCAGATCCCAGTCATCCGGCGGGCTGTTGCGCGGCATGTACTGCTCGGTGAGCGTGCCCACGGCCTCGGCGCGAATCTCAAGGATCGCCTGCGACAGGTCCTGCGTCGCCATGAGCTCGGTGCGCTGGTGATAGACGACCTTGCGCTGGTCGTTGGCGACGTCATCGAACAACAGCAGCTGCTTGCGAATGTCGAAGTTGTGCGACTCGACCTTGCGCTGCGCCTTCTCGATCTGGCGCGTGAGCATGCCGCTCTCGATGACCTCGCCTTCCTTCATGCCCGCCATCTGCAGCAGGCGCTTGGTGCGCACCGGATCCCCGAAGATGCGCATCAGGTTGTCTTCCATCGCCAGATAGAAGCGGCTCGAGCCCGGATCGCCCTGCCGGCCCGAGCGGCCGCGCAGCTGATTGTCGATGCGGCGGGACTCGTGGCGCTCGGTGCCGATGATGTGCAGTCCGCCCGCGGCGACGACCTTCTCGTGCCGGCGCTGCCA
>DATIYV010000023.1:0-19063 GCA_035517435.1 Steroidobacteraceae bacterium
CCGACCGGCTCAGCGACGTGACTCACGCAATCCACGAACGCGGCATCTGCCCCCGAGGATGTGCTCACACGCCACTGCGCATCGATCAGCGCGTAGCGCCCCGGTACCGCTTCGAGGCGTTGCACGTCCAGGCGGATCCGCACGCGTCGGAGCGCGTGACTTGTCTCCGGCTCAGTGCTCATCTGTCGTGCCAACTCGAGCAACAACGCACTTCGCAGCTCATCCGCCAGCGGCGCGATCCACAGTTCCTGATTGATGATGCTCGCATCGCTGTCACTGCGGCGCACGATGAGCTCCATCCGATCCGCTGCCGCGGGTACGCGCACCGTCAAGGCCTCGATGTCGGAGGATGCGACAGATCGCTCCGCGCCCCGATTGGCCGCGGCCGGTACCAGCGTGTGGTAATGCAGCGGCGCCGAAGCGCATCCTGGGAGCACAGCGAGCATGGCCACGGCGAGGTTGCGCAGGCACGTCACGGCGTCTTCTCCACGCGCTCAGGATTGCGGTCCACGTCTTCTGCGCGACGCCCGCGAAGGAGCGCCTCCGGATGACGGCCGAGATAGTCCGTGAGAAAGCGGACCGAGCGCAGTGTGCGCTCGGCTTCGCTCGACACCTCGCGTAATCGCTCGCTGAGCGGGGAGTCCTCGGCCACGGTGCGATCCAGGGTGCCCAGGGTCTGCCGCGCCGAGAGGAGCGCGGCCTCAGCACTCGGCACTACCCCTTCATCCACGTCTCGCAGCACGCGATGCAGCTCCTGAAGACTCTCATCGCCATGATGCGCGAGGCTCGCGAGCGGCAACGCGTCGATCTTGGCAAGAATGCTCTCGAGGCGCCGCTGTAGTTTCTCTATGTCTGCCGGCGCTGTCGGGATCTCGAGCGGCGCGGCACGCGGATTGAACGCGGCGGGCGCGACTCCCGGGATGAAATCAAGCGAAATGTAGAGTTGTCTCGCCAGCAGAAGACTGGCGGGCCGTGCCTGGGCCCGTAAGCCCCGAGCGACCAGCTGGCCGACCAGGCCCGCCATCCGGTCCTCGTGTTCGGCGGTGCCATTATCACGCAGCACCTGGTACGCCCTACCCATGCGCTCAGGATAGAGCGCCGCCGTCACGATCAAGGGAAAGCGGTGTTGCTTGACATCGTAGTCGAGATCGATCGAGATCACCTTGCCGATGTCGACCCCGATGAACTCCACCGGTGCCCCCGGGGCCAAGCCCCGCAGAGATTGCGTGAAGCGCATTTGCACGTATCGCGGCTCACCGTTGGGAGGTGCCACCGCTTCCTGTTCATTGCGGTAGAGCGCAAAGCGTGCGCCCGAGGGCACAGGTGTCTCATCGATGAGGCCCGGCGCGCTCTCAAAGGCGATACCCCCGGCCAGCACCGCGGCGAGTGACTGCGTCTGCAGCCTCAAGCCCGCGCTATCGAGTGCCAGATCGATGCCGCTTGCATTCCAGAAGCGGCTCGCCCGGGTGACAAAGCGGTCATAAGGCCCATCCACGAACACCTCGACATGCACGCGCGCGCCGCGGGGGTCCAATTCCTCATTGATAACCCGCCCTACCCGAACGCGGCGAAAGTACACCGGCGCCCCGAGGCTCACCGAGCCCGCATCCTGCGCCTCGAGCACCACGAGCTTGCCGTTAGGTCCATGCGCCAATGGCGGTGGAGACTCAAGGCCCACGAAGTGCCGCTGCGGCGTTGTCGACACTCCGCTTTCCATGCTGATGTAGGCGCCCGAAATGAGCGTCTCGAGCCCCGAGATCGCGCCCAGGGCGATGCGCGGCCGCACCACCCAGAAGCGCGTATCGAGCATCGTCACGGCCTGCGCGCTCCTCGTAAGATCTGCCGTGACCAGTACTTGCGTGTGATCCTGGCTCAAGGCAATTCCCGACACGTGTCCTACGACGACGTTGCGGTACTTGATCAGGGTCTTGTCGACCTCGATGCCTTCCGCGGTCTGAAAGCTGATCGTGATGCGTGGCCCTGCGGCACGTAAGGCATTGACGAGCAGCGATGCTCCCACGAGCAGCGCAATAATGGGCACGATCCAGACGAGCGAGGGGAGCCGGCGTCGCGTTTCGATGCGGGGCGCTGGCAGCTCAGCCACTGCGGCAGCGCGCTCATCCACGATTGCGACCGTCCCAGATCAGGCGCGGATCGAAGCTCAAGGCGGACAACATCGTGGTGATCACGACGGCGCAGAAGAAGACGATGCCCACGCGAGGCTCCGCTTGTTCGAAAGTCTTGAACTGCAGCAGCGCGCAGGTGAGACCGACGACAACCACATCCAGCATCGACCAGTATCCGATGAACTCGACAATCCGGTAGAGCTTGCCACGCGACACCCGGGCCCAGTCACTACCGCACCGAGCGCTCCATTGCAGGAGTCCGAGCCCGAGAAACTTGGTGAGCGGAACGGCAACGCTCGCTGTGAATATGAGGGCCGCGATGTCCCACGAGCCGGCTCTCCAGAAGCTCACCACCCCGCTCAAGATGGTGCTGTCCTGGGAACCACCGATTCCGCTGGTGTAGATCACCGGCAGCAGGTTCGCCGGTAAATAGCAGATGATTCCCGCGGCGAGCCATGCCAGGGACTTCTCCAGACTTCGCGGGCGGCGGGCGTGCGCGAGAAGCCCACAACGATTGCACGGCCTGCCCTCGAGCGCCGCCCACTCCGGCAGTACCCAGCCGCACGTCTCGCATGCGACCACACCCACGTCGTGCGCGCGCACAATACTCATGCGGACCCACCGCGCCGCCCGAGCGACCACCAGGCGTGCGTCTCCTGCAGATTGAGCAGCGCGAGAATCACGGTGAGGCCGGCGAGCGACCACAGACCGACACCGACTTCAACATGCACCCAGGCCGATAGCTTTGCGACCGCGACCAGCACGCCGAGCAGGAAGACTTCCGTCATGCTCCAGGGTCGCAGGGCGTGCAGCACGAGCATGGCGCCTCGAAAACCGGGGACGCGCCAACCCTGTCGCGCGAACACCAGGATCCAGATCAAGAGAAGAAGCTGCACCATCGGAACCAGCGCCATCGTCATGGCCAGAGCGACTCCCGCCGCCGAGATCCAGCCGCGGCTCAAGGACACCGCGGCCTGCCAGACATTCGCCTGCGTGCGCGTGCCCGCGAGGTCGATGGAGAGCACGGGCGTGAAGACGGTCATTGCAAACAGAATGGCCGCCGTGCTTGTCAATGCGAGTAAGCGATCGGAGTCAAGCGACGGGGGCTTCGCGAGCACTTCCCCACAGATGTGGCAGCGCGCACGCTCGCGCGGCTGCATCAGGACGGCGCGGTGTGCGGCGTCACAGCGTTTGCAGATGAGAAGCGAGACAGGCTCCATATCAGCTCGAGCGGCGAGCGGAGGGACAATGGCAGGCAGCGCTGGTGGCTGAGCGTTGTTCAAATGAGATCACGTCCTCGCGCAACGCAGAAGCGCGCGCGCCTCGAGGTCGCTCAGAGTCGCGATCACCCGACGGCCGATCGCCTCAGCACTTGCATGTTGATGTGTCACGGTGAGAATGTGAATGATCTGCTCGACGGTGCGCTTCCCGGTACACAGATGCAGGAGCTCGCGCGCGTTCGAATCGAGCTCGATGCCACGCTCCCCCCGCAGCAGCAGGAAGCGATCGCCGCAGCGCTCAAAGCGCAGGCGCACGCTGCGTCCCAGGCGCGGGCGCGCGCGGAGGACGATCACTGTTGGACCCACGGCATGAACCCTCCCGCGGCGTGGCGAGCCGAGTAAGCATGAGTCATCGGGGTGGTCCTCCATTTCCGGTGTCCGGTGACTCGACGACCGAACGTCGATAGCTACTGGGCGTGTGGCCGGTGGCGCGGCGAAACGCCATTGAGAATGAGCTCGTCTCGTGAAAACCGACTTCGAGGGCGATCTCGGTGATGGGCAGTCGAGAGCCGACGAGCAACTCTTTGGCGCGCTCGAGGCGCAGCTGCGAGTGGAACCGATGGGGAGAAATTCCGAAGGACACCTTGAACGCGCGCCCGAAATGATAGCGACTGAGCCTAGCAAGCGAGGCGAGCGCTGCGACCGAGATCGATTCGGTGACGTGCGCCTGAAGGTACTGTGCCACCGCGTGGCGCTGCCACGCGGCAAGCCCGCCCTGCGTGCGCACGGCAGCTCCGTCGCCGGGCACATTCACCTGGGCAAGCTCGTGCAGCAAGATCACGCCCAGCGCCGAACGGTAGTGCGGGCACGCTTCCTCGTGGGCTTCGAGTACCCTGCCGAGCTTGATCACGCTGTGCCATAACCCTGCGCTCTCGAAATGCACTCGCGGTGACAGCGAGGGGCCGGCGAAGCACGGCTCATCGGCCAGGATCGCAGCGCGGGGATCGATATACACGTAGGTCGTGCGTGAGGGCACATCGCACAGGTGCCATTCGCGGAACTTGAGCCCAGCAGGCACAAAGGTCAGTGTGCGCGTGAGACTCTCACGCGTGGATGCCGGCAGTCCCTCGAGCATGGTACAGCCCCGGCGCCGTGTGAGACGCTCGTGAGCGATGAGCAGGTGGTGAGGGCCGCAATAGTCACTCTCGAAGGGCTCGCGACACCCGAGAGCGATGCTCTCCGCCGCGACACCTTCGCAGACGGGGCTCGGAAGGCGCTCCGGCCCCAGTGACACGCGGCGGATGTCGCGGATTGAGCGGGCGACATCAATACAGTGCCCAATCGTCCCTCGTTCTGTTTCGCGCCACCGCGTCTGCCCTGCCACGGTCGACGCTACCTCTTGCCCGCTTCTCACGCATCCTCCCATCGCACCGTACTCGATGACGCGAGCCTAGAGCGTCGCGACTCACCCCTGGCATACGGCGCGCACGCCCGGCCGCTTCAATTGGCGTCACCGCACGGAATCACAAGCGAGAGCAAGTCGGCGACAGCGCGCGCGCCGCCTTCGGGGGAAGAATCCGGCACTGCCGTTACAACCGACCCCCGAGGTGACACATGAATTCGCGAGAGCTTCTGGTGCTGCAGGATTTCCTCGAGCAACTGGTTCGAGTGCGCGAAGTGGAGAAGAATTCACAAGCCGAGGCGATGATCGATCGCGCGCTCGCGCAACAGCCCGATGCAGCCTATCTGCTGGTGCAACGAGCTCTGCTCCTGCAGCAAGCTCTGGAGCGCGCCAAGGCGCGGATCGCCGCGCTCGAAGAGCTTGCGCGCCCCCTCACCGAGTCCGGCGACCACGGCTGGCTCGACGCGGACCGCTCACGTGTGCAAGGCGTCCCACCCGCCGCTTCGAACAGCGTGCCGCATACCGCGGCGTCCTCGCCGTTCCCCGCCGAGGGCTCCCGGACAGCCGGGGTGTTCCCGCCGAATGCCGCGCCCGCCAATGCGCCTGCGAGTCTTCTGGGCCAAGCGGCGGCGACCGCTGCCGGGGTTGCCGGCGGCGCCTTTCTCTTCGAGGGGCTCGAGAACCTCATCGGTCATCATTCCGCAGGACTCACGGCCGATGCCGGGATGATCCCGGCGGAGAACCTGACCGTTAACAACTTCTATGAGAGCGATTTGCCTGCGGATAATGCCCATCACTGGGCGGGCTCCGCAGACGATGTCGCTGCGGCCAACCTCGACGATACGGATGATGACCTGATGATCTAGCGCATCTACTCGGCCATCACGGCGGCGGCGCCGAAGCGCCGCCGCCATACCGCTTGCGTGGGGTCATTCAGCTCTTGAGCGCAACGTGCACGCCGTCCGCAGCGAGATTGAACTTCAGTCCCACGTCCGTCGCCAGAAGCCTGATCACGACGCCATGCTCGTTCTTCAAGTAGACCGCCGAGCCGCCGCCGGCGATGGTCAGTCCGGCGCTCAACGCGACATAGTTGCCGGCGAAGTCGGAAAGCGTCTTGAGGTTGTACACATCGCCGCTCGCCGTGATGTTCGTCGCGCCGACATCGACGATCGAGACACCCGAGATCGTGAAGCGATGCGAGTCGCCGCCATAGCTCAACTCACCATGCCCCCAGGTATAGCCAATACCGGCAGCAACGCTACCGCCCTTAAGGTTCACCGTACCATCGGGCTGTGCATCGGCCGCAACGGGGGGTGACGATGGCGTGTCCGCGGCGAATGCCGCAGCGGCCAGGAAAGCGCTGGCAAACAAGGGAAGTATCAAATTACGCATGAATGAGATCCTCATGATGGAAATTGAAGGAACGTAAATCGAACAGTGCCCTGCCGTCTTTGCAAAACGGGGTGGGCATCCCAGCGATCACCGCACGGCAGCAAGCTTCCGCTGGGCGCGCGTACTTGGATCTTAGAATTCGATCGGCACGTGGCGCTTCGCCGAAAGTGCGACTGTTATGCAGCTTGTGCTGCGAGTGACTTGTCACGACACGCTCAGCCCGGCTCGGCGATCGCGCTCTGTCGGACGCTGTGATAGATCGCCTGTGTCTTGGCATTCGGCGGCACTCCGACCAGGCGTGTGAGGAGCTCTCGGCAGCGGCGATAGGCGTGCAGCGCCTCGCTGTGATCACCGAGCTCGCGGTGGCACACCATGAGTCCCCGATACAGGTCCTCGGCCAACGGATCAAGCTCGAGACCGGTTTGATACGCCCGCGCCGCCTCGGACCAGTGTCGGCGAGCCTCGCAAACTCGCGCCGCCTCGCGCACCTTGCGCAGGAATCGATCACGTAGCGAGTGGCGCGTCTTCAGCGCCCAGGGCTTTTCACTTTCGTGCTCCAGAAAGTGCCCTTCATAGAGCTGTCGGGTGCGCGCAAGGTGCGCCGTCTCTGTCGCGTTGCGTGCACTCGACTGCAGCTCACCCTCCAGCTCCCACATGTCGACCCAGAACTGGCGCCGGTCAAGGCTCAACTTACTGCCCGCCATGCGCACCGCATCGGGCGCTCCGAGCAGCTGGCGCAGGCGATACAGCGCGCTCTCGAGCGCGTGATAGCCCGCATCGCCTTCAGAGTCCGGCCACAGCGCATCCGTCAGGGCCCCTGCCCCGACTTCCGTTCCGCCAAAGGCGATCAGCGCCTGCAGCAGCTCGAGGGGCTTGCGTTGCGTGCGTCTGGAAAAGCGGATGGGTGCCCCGTCTTTCAGCAGGCGGAAGCGGCCGAGGACATGCACGCTAAAGGACCAGGGCCACTGCGGCCCTGCCTTTGCCGGCGGTGGCAAGCGGTAGCGCTGAATCAGTCGGCGCGCCGACTCAACAGCGATCTCAGCGCGCAGCGCTTCATCGCACAGCTCGGCAACGCACGTCGGAAACACCAGGCAGGCCTGACGGGCCGAGGCGACGTACGGCGCCCTGATGAGCGCATCGCAGAGTAGCCGGTGACAGCCCGCACGGTCACCGCCGCGCAGCATCGCGTAGGCTCTCAGCAGATCGCAATCGATGAGCCACTGCTCCGCGGGCCATTGCTCGAGCAGTGCGCTCGCACGGCCGCAGAGCGCGCTCAGCTCACCCGGAGGCAAGCTGTCCTCGAGACGTGCCAACAGGAACTCACGGAACAGGGGTACGAATTCGCAGCTCACCGAGGCTCCCGCACGACGCGAGATGAACATGTGCCGACCCGCCAGGTCATTGAGTAAGCGCCACGCCTCCGGCGTTCCGCTCAGCGCTTCGGCGATGCGCGCCGTAATGCTGGGCAACAGCGCGGTCGAGAGCAGCATCTGCCGCGCCTCGGGGCTGATCTGGTCGAACAGCGCGGTTGCAAAATAGCTGAAGGCACCGCTGCGCAGCGCGTGGTCGCGCTGCTCGGAGTCCTCGGGGTGGCGCCGTAGCGCGCCCAGGGCCAGCGCCACTCCGGTCGCCCAGCCCCCACAACGCTGCTGCAGCGTGTCGACAATGGCCTCATCGCTGACGAGCTCGCTCAAGAGTGCGCGGGTCTCATCGGTCGAGAGCTGCAGCTCATGCCCGGAGAGCGTCACCATCGTGCCGTTTGCGATCAAACGGGCATAAACCGCTGGAGGCTCGCCTCGTCCGATCAGTACGACGGTGGTGCCTGCGGGAATCGCCTCGTACGAGTCGGCGAGCAGTGTGTGGAAGGGCGCATCGGCCGGCAGCTCGTGGCAATCCTCGAAGATGATCATTCCGGGCCGTGTTGAGTGGCACCACAGCTCCCGCAACGCCCAGCGGCCGACACCCGCCCCGCTCGCAGGACCCTCGGCCCTGATCTGCGCGGGCTCGTGCCACAGCCGCGCGGGGGGACCAGTGTCGGCCGCCCCGAAGTCACGTGAAGACGACCCGGAGGCGCCCTCGGCGCCCTCGATGCGGTACCAGCTGGCCGGAAGACGACACTCCTTTATATAGCTCGCGATGAGTGTGGTCTTCCCAGCACCCGGCCCCCCGCCTATCCAGAGCATCGGCCGGTCCCTCAGGCCATCGAGAAGCCGGAAGAGTCGCGGGCGAGCCCTGATACCGTACAGCTTGGGGACGCGCAGTGGGGTGAGGGCCATGGGGGGCGTGAACATAGGTAAAATTCCCTGATAGAAAACACGCTTGGAGCTTCTAGATCCGCCCGTGACAGCGTTCCAAGCGCATGCCGCGGGCACCAGTACGAGGCTGCTACCCTACGAGCGCTCTGGACTTAAGTCGTGATGCGGCGGTAATGATGAGGTGACGGAGGGGTAGTTGGCGGTTACGTGGGGTCACCCGCCACGCTCAGGCCCCGGTGCCTCCACCTGAGTTCCTGCCCCGGACTCGTCTAGAGCAGCGCGGCGGCGAGATTCAGCGTCGCGAGCAGCAGCAGCGCCGCCCCGGCAGTGTGCGCGCTCGCCAGCGCCAACGGAAAGCCGTTCAGCACCATCGAAATGCCAATACCAAGCTGCGCCGCGAGCGCCACCAGAACCATGAGTGCCCGTCGGCGCGCGAAGCGCAGCGTGCGCGTGGCGATGACCGCGAGCGCCGCGGCACTCAGGAGCAGCGTCGCAAGTACCGCACCGAAGCGATGCAGCATGTGAATGGCGGTGCGCGCGGCGAGCTCAAGCACCCCGCCCTCATAATTGAGCGCGCCCCTGCGCCAGATCTCGAAGGCCCCCGAGTACTGCATGGCGGGCCACCAGCGGCCTTGGCAGCGCGGGAAATCGGGACAAGCCACCGCAGCGTAGTGGCTGCTCGTCCAGCCGCCGAGCAGGATCTGTAATGCGAGCATCGCAAGCGCGGCCCATAAGAGCGGACGCAGCCACGAGCGCTGCACAATCGTTCCCAGGGGGCCGGGCGGTTCCTCGCGCGCCTGCAGTCGCAGCCACAACCACCACAGCAGCCCAAGCGTCGTGAGTCCAGTGAGGAGGTGCAAGGTGACGATCAAGGGCTGCAATTTCCAGGTCACGGTGAGCATGCCGAGAATGCCCTGGACGATCACCGTCGCGAGTAAGGCGAGCGCATAGCCCGACGCTCCGGGCACGCCCCGCCAGGGTCCCAGCGCGATCGCGACAATCAGCACGATGATGAGCCCGAGAGTGGAGGCCGCATAGCGGTGAGCCATCTCGCGCCATGCCTTGCCCAGATCGATGGCCGCGGTCGGCGCCGCGCCAGTTCCCGAGTTAGCCTGCGGCGCGAAATGTCCGTAACAGCCCGGCCAATCCGGACAGCCGAGCCCCGCGTCGCTCGCGCGCACATACGCACCGAGGACCACGACGGCAAAGCCGAACAGCACGCCGGCCAGAGCCAGGCGGCGCATCCACCGCGCGGCGCCCGCCACAGCTGCCCGCGGGGCGGGCGCGTAATCCCCCGCCACACCCCGCGCTTCGATCAGCACACCGGCACGGCTCGTCATCATTTCGCACCGAGCTCGATCTGTGCAGCGTAGAAGCGCGCCAGCGTTTCTATCTGGGCATCCGACAGCGACTTCGCCATCGCCCCCATGATCGGGCTCTGCCGCGCACCACTGCGGTATTCATCGAGTGCGTGTACCAGATACGCGTATTGCTGGCCGGCCAGCCGCGGGGCCTGGGGTGATGGCGGCTGCCGCCCACCCGGGCCGTGACAGGCCGCACACAGCCCCTCGAGTGCCGGTTGGCTCGGCGCGCCCGCGGCGAAAGAGTTGGCGCCGCGGCACAGCAAGAGGAGGCCGAAAACGAATCGCGATCGATGGTTCATGCTCGGACTTCCTCTCCCGCAAGAGAGCCTCCGGCAGCGACGCTCGCACCTGGCACACGGCAACCAACACAGCGGTACGCGAGCCTTCGCCTCGCGTGTGCTTGGAGCGAGTCGAGCGACTTCACCCTCGTCTGCGCCATTTGAGAGTCTGGTGAGTCTTCAACCCAATTCGACGGGAGTGAATCGCATGAAGCACAGGATGAGAACGGCGACCTTGCTGAGCATGATGTCGCTATGGGTGGTGGTAACGGCGCACGCCGAGGAGTGGGCAGTCAGAGTGCGCGGTATCTACCTGGCGCCCGCGAACAACTCCGATGCCTACGCTCCGCTGCAGATCCCATCGGATGCCATCCACGTCAACGATAAGTGGATTCCGGAGGTCGATTTCGAATACTTCTTCACCCCTCATTGGTCGAGTGAGCTAGTGCTCACCTACCCGCAGACACAGAACGTGACACTCGAGCACAGCGCACTTGGCGGTCCGGTCAATATCGGTAGTTTCAAGCATCTGCCGCCGACGCTGACGATGAAGTACGACTTCATGCCCGATCAGGCCTTTCAGCCCTATCTCGGCGCAGGCCTGAACGTGACATGGATCATGGATGTCCATCTGCAGGTGCCGACTGTCGGCTCGCTCGCCCTGGATCACACGAGCGTCGGTCCGGCCGCGCAGGCAGGCTTTGACTACCGCATTGCGGAGCATTGGTATTTCAACGCCGATGCCAAGTGGCTCATGCTGCGGTCCGACGTAAAGCTTGGTGGCGTTAAGATCTCGCAGGCCCGCATCGATCCGGTATTGCTGGGCGTGGGCTTCGGGTATCGCTTCGGGGGTTGATTCCGCATCATGCGGCCGTTGCACGCGCGTGCACCGCCTGGTTCTTGGATTCCCACGCGGGATGGCTCAGCTACGTCCGCCGATCTCGTCAATGTGCTTGAGGAGATCGGCAGGGTCCTCGTAGACACGGATGGCACCGGCGCGCTCGAGTTCGTCCTGGCCGTAGCCGCCGGACAGGAGGCCCACGCCAAGCCCGCGCGCGCGTCGGGCTGCGAGCATGTCCCAGATGCTGTCACCGACGATGACCGCGGATTCGATGGGCCGCTGGAGCCGTGCCGCGGCCGTGAGAAACACGTCGGGATCGGGCTTCGCGTGGCGCACATCGTCGCGCGACACGACCACGGCGCGCGCCTGATCGAGGCTGAGCAGCGCCAGGTTGTACTGCGCAGTCAGCATGCGCCCGCTGGTCGCGATGGCCCACGGAATCCGAGCACGCGACAGGTGTTCAAGCAGATGCATCGCCCCAGGAAGGGGGCGTACGCGACTCGATAGCTGCGCGTAGACTTCCGCGTGGCGCCGCTGCAGTGTCTCGAGCAGTACAGGGGTGATTTCCACCGGTGTTTCCCGCAGCAACATTTCCGTAAAGAGGCCACCGCTCATGCCTATGCGCCGATGGATGCGCCACACCGACAGATCGATGTGGGCTTCGTGCAGCGCGGTTTGCCACGCGAGAACGTGTTGATACACGCTGTCCACCAGGGTGCCATCGAGATCGAGCAAGAAGCTCACGGCGCTCATGGAATTACCTCAAACCGGCACCTCTGCGCCGACACGCTTGAGGGAACGATCGATAAACGCTAGCACGTCATACCTGTGCTTGGTGCGCCGAGCACAGCGGCGTTGGCGGGTGAGATTCTACTCGACGGCCTCACCAATTGTTTGCCGCAAGATCGTACCGCAGCCTGGCTGCGTGTTGTCTCCGCCGCATTTTCATTTTGCAGGCTGCCTCGGCGCTGCCGTCTGCGCGCTTCAGCGCTGACCGACCGTACCCCGAAGTGCGACCAACGGCTCCAACGCCTCTCGCGTGTGGTCGCTGTGAGTCGCGCTCGAATAGATTCGGGATCTGACTTGTCCTTCTCGCACCTCAATCGCCAGAACTTTCGCATCGACGGAGACTGACACGATGAGAATCGCCTCGGAGAGATCTCGAGCAGTGCTGCTGCTTGCCGTCCCGATCACGACCTGCCTGCTGCTGTTACTCATCGACATTCTCTTTGCTCTGAAGTAGGCAAGAGCAATCCGGACCGCATCCGTGAACCGGCGGCAACCACGATCCGAGTGAATGTCGCCAGCACTATCGAGGAGGATGCCCAGGACCGCGCACCGAGAGCGGGCGCTCGGTGGCAGCGGCAATGGGTTCTACTCCCATCCGCCCCCGAGCGTCAGGAAAATAGCGACCTGATCCTCCGCAATCTGAGCGTGTGAGGCGGCCAAGTCCTCCTTCGCTGAATCCCGGACCCGTTGCGCATCGAGCAGCGACAGGAAATCGGTCTTGCCCGCGCGGTAGAGCCGCTCGGCCTCCTGCTCCGCCTCACTGGCGCGAGCCTGGGCGGTCGCGAGATCCTCGCTGCGCTGCAGGTCGCGAGCGTATGTCGTCAGCGCACTTTCGGTGTCGCGCAGCGCGATCAACACGACGCCGTCGAATCGAGCCAGCGCCTGCTGGGCGGCCGCGCTCGCCGCAGCGACCCGCGCACGGGTCATGGATCGATTCGCCTGCCACCGAATGCCCAAGCCGATGCCGTAGCGATTGGTCGCGGTGGTGAGAAAATCAGTAAGTGCGCCGGTGGAGCCTGCGCTCACCCCGAGGGTGACGGATGGGTACAGGTCGGCCGTGGCGAAGCCGATACGTGCGGTGGCCGCGGCTAGCCGCCGTTCGGCTTCACGCACATCCGGTCGCCGCCGCAAGAGAGCGACACCGTCGCCGACCGGGATGGGCTCGAGTATCCGCGGTGATGCCGCACATGCCTCGACCGAGCGCGGATACTCCGACGGCGGCCGGCCGGTCAGCGCGGCCAGGCGATAGAGCGCGTTGGTGCGCTGTCCCTCGAGCTTCGGGATGTTTGCCCTGATCTGCGCCGCAAGCCCCGAGGAGCGCGTGAAGTCCAGCAGCGGAGCCCGTCCGGCCGCTACCAAACGCCGCGTGACCGCGGTGCTTTGCAGCTGCAGCTGCAAGGAGTGATGCGCGACCGTGAGCTCCTCACCGGCGCCGCACACGTCCGCGTAGGCGCGTGCCACCTGCGCGGCGATGCTGACTCTGCTGAGATCGTAGGCGGCTCTGACGGCCTCATCGTCTGCGCTTGCCGCCTCCACCGCGCGGCGCAGCCGCCCAAAGAGATCGAGTTCATAGCTCACCGACACGCCCGTGTCGTACAGACGCGTCGGCGAAAGAGAGCCAGAATACAGATAGCTCTCCGGTGAGAGCTGCTGGTAGCTCGGGTCGAAATTGACCTCCACCGACGGCTGACGCTGAGCTTTGGCCAGCTGAAGCAGGGCGGCACTGCGCTCGAGGTTAGCACTCGCCTGTCGCAGGTCCGTATTGGCGACCAGCGCCTCGTGCACCAGTGCATCAAGCGCAGGCGCATTGTAAAGACGCCACCACGCACTCGGGACCGATTCCTGCGAGATCGCGGGCCCGGATGCGCTCACGAACGCTCCCTGGGCGGCGGGTGCGCTCACCAACGCGGAGGGCGGTGGACCACGATAGTCCGGTCCGACGCTCTTGCAGCCGACCATCCCGATCAGCCACGCGCTGAGCGCCACCCGCCCAGGGAAGGTGCCACACCCCCACAGCGCACGCGCCTTCACCATGGTCGGTTCGCCGTCTCGAACGACAGGTCGACCACCGTGGCGGTGCGGCCCGCGATCAATCGCACATCGATCGCACGCGCGTCGACCTTGATCCGCACCGGCACTCGCTGTGCCAAGCGGACCCAGCTGAACGTCGGGTTGATGTCCGCGACCAGATCGCCCGTGGGGGTGCGCTCACGATCAAATATGGCCGGTGCGATGCTCTCCACGTGACCATAGACGAGCTGGGACTCTCCCATCAGACGCACCGAGACGCGATCCCCCACGCGGATGCGGCGCAGCCTCGTCTCCTCGAAGTAGCCATCGACGTGAAGGCTGTCACTGTCGACCAACGCCAACGCCTCGCGGCCCGCGGTCAGATAGTCTCCGGGCCGCAACTCGAGGTTGGTCACCACGCCGTTGACAGGCGCCAGGACAACCGCCCGCTGGAGGTTGAGGTGTGACGCTGCCAGATCCGCGAGACCCCGCGCGAGCTCCGCCCGCATCTCCTGCAACCGAGCCTCGCTCTGTTCGCGCGCTTCGGAGGCGACCAGCTCACCCAGTTCTTCGTTGCGGTGCGCCTCGCGCGCTGCCTCGGTTAGGGCTGCCCGTGCGCGCGCGACCACCGCCTCGGCCTGGTGCAGGGTAATTTCGTAGCGCGCGGTGTCGAGACGGAAAAGCGGATCGCCCCTGTGCACGGTTTGGTTATCGACCACCGCCACACTGACCACCCACCCAGGCTCGTCCGGCGCGACCCGCACGATGTCCGCGCGCACCCGCCCGTCTCGGGTCCAGGGCGCGAGCTCGTAGTGACGCCACATCCAACGGCTACAAAAGATGACTGCGGCCGTCGCCGCAAGCGTAATCAAGACTCGCAGCGCTGGCACACCCACCCGCACGATCACGCTGCGAGCGCGTGCTGACCACCGTGTCCAGGCTCGGCAGAGTGCGAGGAGCCGGGCATTCATGCTGCTAGCTCGGAGCAGCGCTGCAAAACGCAAGATGGTAGGCGCCCGCCGCGATCGCACCCCACAGCATCACGAAGATCGCAAAGTCGAACAGGGCGCGGTGCCACACCAGGCGATAGAAGCGCGTTCGGCTCAAGAGCCAATCGACGCCACTCGAGAGCACGAATGCGCCGCCCGCCCACACGAGCACGGCCGGCACAAACACACCGCCGACATCGATCTCCAGCATCGTCACTCCAACGTTGCAAAGAAGCGCTCATGCCGCTGGAGCGCATCGGCGATCAAGATGGCCTGGACGGCGGGGTCCATCATGCCCCGGCCGTCGCTCACGGCCAGCTCACTGTGACGCACGGAAAATTGCATAAGTGACTCGCGGGCCGCGGCGACCCTCCCATTGCCAAGGCCCGCGAAGGCTTCATCGAGCAGCTCGGGTTCCCGACAGGCGCGCCGCGCAGCGCTCAGATCGATGGCCGCCTCTCCGATCGAGAGCGTCGCCAGGAGTTCCGCCTCTTCCTCCAGGTTCGCCTGCTTCGGCATGGCGGCAAGTCGTGCGGAGAGCAGGCCCAGCCATCTATCTTTAGTAAAGCGACGGCCGCCGCGGACCAGTGCTCGCAGGTCACGCAACGAAAGTCTGAGCAGTCGTTGAATTCGCCGCTCCGCCGTCAGTGGGGGGAGAAGACGGATGAAAAGCGCTGCCACGAAGCAGCCGGCACCCACCGCCAGAGCGGTCTCAAACAGGCGCGTCGCGTCATAGGTTGGCTCGTTCTCAAGCGCTAGAATCGGCATGAAGTTTGCAGCCGCAGATACGAACAGCGTCTTGCGCCAGGTTCCGGCAGCGAGCGCGCCCACCGGCAGCAGCACCAACGTCAATGCCAGTGAGAGAACGAGTGGGCCGCCGTGGACGAGCGGCAGGATCGCGAGGTCCAGCAGCGCGGCGAGGATGACCCCGAGCAGGCACCCCGCCCCGAACTCGACGGCCCAGGCGTACGCGGCATCCGCCTGGCGAGCCGCCAGCAGAACATTCACAGCGGTGAAGGTGATCATGACAGGGCCGCGGGGCCAGCTTGTAGCAATCCAGATCAGCTCGGCCGCAACGATCGCCAGGACGATACGCAATGCGTTCACGCATGCCGGCAGGAAATCCGCCACGTATAGCCGACTTCTCATCGGCGTGCGCGCCTGCCCATCCTCACGGGCCATCGCGACGAGCGCGTCCGCCACTCCACCCAGCGCCTGAAGCACTCGTGCTGCCTCCTCCACGAGAAGCCGCCACGTGAGGTCTCCCGCCCCGCTCTGACGCAGCCGACGGCTCTCGTCGTAACACAGACCGCGTATTGCCTGCGGATCGGACAGCCAGTCCCGGTCAGCGAGTTTCGCGAGCGTCGGCACCAGTTCAGCAGCCCCATCGACTGGCGGTGACTTCGTCCTCCCTCCCAGGTGGTTGCCTATGCCCCGCCAGCCGCTCAGCGCGACAAACAGCGCTTCGAAGGCCCGCTGCAACCGTCCGCCCTGATGCCGTAGATGCGAGGATTCTCCGATCACCTCATCGATCGTTGCATCAAGCTCGATCGTGCGTGCAATCAGTTCGCGACGCGATGTTCTAAGCCCGAGGCTCTCCTCACCGGCACGCAGCGTTGCGCCCAGGCCCGAGGCGATGCCTTTACCGATCTGCATCAGGGCAGGTCCGAGGCGCCGATGCGCCCCGCCGAAATCCGTCAGCGCATGCACCAATGTGGCCGAAACGATTCCGATGCCGATTTCCGTCACCCGCCATACCGTCACCATGAAGACATCTTCGGGACTGGCAGTGATCCCGGCGAAGACAATCGCCGCGGTGTACCCGGCGAGCGCCGCCGCATAGCCTGCAAAGTTGGGCAGGATCGTCGCCAGGTACCCACATAGCGCTGCCCACAGGGTGAGACTCACGAGAAACCAGACCCGGTCCTGCGGGAGGAGCGCGGTCAGTACGATGATCGCGACGCCGCCGATGACCGAACCGATCGCCCGGAACCTTCCTTTGCGCAGCGATGCACCCAATGCGGGCTGGGCGACGATGGCAGCGGAGGTAGCAGCCCAATGGGGGTTATCTAGTTGCAACCAGAATGCGAGGCTGAGTGCCAGGCACACTGAAACGGACAAGCGCACCCCGTAGAGTAATGCCGGGGTAGCGGACGCGAGAGCGCTTCGCAGAGCGCCTGGAGCACCGGCTGCACCCGGTGGCACTGCCAGATGGAGGGCACGCATCGCAGGCACGGCAGCTTCACCCTCCCGAAGTCGCGCGCAGGGTCAGCGCGATTGCAATCGCAAGTCCATCTGCCACGCTGCCGGCTCTGTGACAGGTAAGGAGTCCGTTCAAATCGAGATAGCCCATCGTGTCCGTCGCGCCCCGATCACGCTGCGGATGACCGCGAGCAGCCCCTGAACCCAAAGGTGCGACCGCATGGCCACTGTGTGTTCATGCGTAGTGCAACCAGAGTCGGGGACGAATGGTCATGATCGATTCAGGCCAAGAGAGTCGCGGCTAGATTAGTCGCCCGGTGCCCGTGGGCGTAACTCGCAACGCTATCCGTGAGTCATCGGAGAGCCGCCAACCCCACCGGCCCCTCATCCGGCGCTCCCGGTGTGCCGACGATGACACTCGCCGCTCACGAATGTTGTGACACTGACTCGCGCTCCACGATCATGCGCGAGCGTATCCGAGCGTCCCGACCGCCTGCGCCCGCCAACCACTGCGCCTCCTACGCGCCTACCGATCTCTTGTCACCTCGCTGGCCGGGTCAATGCGGCGCGAGGCCACCCACGCTACGACAACGGCTAGCCAGCGGTGAGTCTGCTGCGAGTCACGTGCGAGTACCCTTGAGCGATGCAAGTGACTTGGGGAGTCTGATGGCAGCCGGTGCGCTCACGTCCTTGGCACTCCGAACCGTCGTGTTCAGTTCGGGCGGCCGCACCGACCCGCGGCTCCGCCGACCGAGGGGACGACTCTTCGTTCGGGCCGTCCTCCGCAGAGTGATCCGTCGCGCCGCGCAGGCGCGCAGCGCTCAGCCCGATCGGGAACCTGCGCTGATGTCGCGCTCCCTCAACTTCAGCTTCACCGCGCGGGGGCTCCTCTGATGGACGCAACGCTCGTCCCCGGAGAAGTTCGGCAGGATCGCCAGAGTCGCCGGCGCGCGGTGCAACTTGCCCAGAGCTATCTGGCGCTCACTAAACCGAGAATTACCGCTCTCATCACCTTCACCGCATTGGTGGGCACCTTCCTCGCCTCGCCTTCCATCCCGCCAGAGAGTGCGCTCTTGTGGGGAACACTCGGAATCGCGCTTTCGTGCGCCTGCGCAGCTACGCTCAATCAAGTCTTCGACAGTCGCATTGACGCGGCTATGTCGCGCACGCGGGGGCGTCCGCTGCCGCGCGGACAGGTGAGTCACGGGAACGCCTTGCTTTTCGCCGCCCTTCTTGGGGTGACCGGACTGGCGGTTCTGACGCTGCGTGTCAACGTGCTCACGGCAATCCTGACATTCGCCAGTCTGATCGGCTACGGGGTCGTGTACACCATCTGGTTGAAGCGCACGACCTCGCAGAACATCGTAATTGGAGGTCTTGCGGGTGCCGCCCCTCCGGTGCTCGGCTGGGCCGCGGCGACGGGTGACATCGCGCCACAGGCCCTGCTGTTGTCGCTGATCATTTTCGTATGGACCCCGCCTCACTTCTGGTCACTGGCCATCGCCCGCCGCGAGGAGTACGCGCACGCGGGCATTCCGATGTTGCCGGTGACCTTCGGAGTCGACTACACGCGACGCCAAATACTGCTCTACACGATACTGCTCGTACTCGCAACGGTGATGCCCTTTCTGATCCATATGAGCGGGATCATCTATCTCGTCGGTGCGCTTGCCCTCGATGCGATGTTCATCTCCTACGCGCTCAGACTAAATCTCCCCAACGGCGAGGCGCTCGCGATGCGCGTGTTCAAGTTTTCGGTGAAGTATCTGATGTGGTTGTTCGCGGCGTTGCTGACCGATCACTATTTGATACTCCTCAAGTGACTTAGCTGAAGCCATCCATCCGGAAGACAAGCATGTCCGAGATTTCACACCGATCGCTTCTGAAGCTCAACGGTGCCACCGAAGCCGCGGGCGCACAGCAGCAGCTCACTCTGTCCTCAGAAGCGTCACTGAACCGGGAGGGACCCTAGTGGCCCAGCTCTACGAGTCATCACAGTTGGCGGCCGCGGCCAAAGAAGGCCGCGCCGCGCCCATGGCTGCGGAGGCGGCCGTCGCCGCCCTCAAGCGCGGGCCGATCGGTGCACTGATCCTCTCGATCGTTGCGGTCGGCGCGCTGTTCCTCGGCTGGATCCTGTTCTACTTTCTGCTCTTCATGGGGAGGGGTCCCATTGGCTGAACAACCCGAAAATCCGA
>DATIYV010000024.1:0-48577 GCA_035517435.1 Steroidobacteraceae bacterium
AGCCGCGGTGAGAGCGGGCCGATCGGCTACTGGGCCCAGCCCAACGTCACCTTCAGCCCGCGCGGTACCCGCATCGTCTTCCCCAGCGACTGGGGCTCAGGATCGGTCGTGGATACCTACGTCGTCGTGCTGCCGAGCTACAAGCCGTAGGCGGTGCTCGCGGACGGGAGCGCTCAGGTCTTCTGTGCGACAACGAAGACGTTTGCGCAGTGCAGATCGGTCTCGGTCATCCTTCGGCGCGCGCGCGCGAGCGACCGCCTGGAGACTCCCTCCAGGCGGTAGCGCGCGACGTGCCGGATCCTGAATCCGTTGCGCTGAATGGCGCTCAGATGCTCGGAGTACGTGCGCCCGGTCAGAAAGAATGGCCGGTCTCCACGCACGGCGCTCCACAGCCAGGGCGGGTATTTCCAGTGACCGTTCCAGATCCGCGTGACCTTCATGGATGAGAGGTCGATGTGATGCGACATCCATCCCTTGGGTTTGAGCCAGCTTCTGCACGTGGCATAGAAGGAATTGAGATCCGGAATGTATTGCAGCACCGACTGCGAGAAGATCAGGTCGATCGAGCCCCGCTCTGCATCGGCATTGGCATCCCAGGGCGCGACGTAGCGGATGAGATCGGACTGGCGCTCGGCGAGGGAGTGGATTGCGGCGTGCAGTGCATCGAGACGATTCGGCTCGAGCGCCGAGTCGAGAGTCTGCGGTGAGAGTATCGAGCTCGGGAAGAGTCGACCATCAAGCAGGAAATCGAAGTCCGGCCAGCCGCGCTTGGGCCGCGGCGCGCGCTGACGAAACAGCTCGATGAGCTCGCGCAGGACCTCGAGGTTGCTCTGTGGCGAAGCGAACGGCACGACATCGAATGCCCGGTAGCCGCTAGCGCCGGATAGCAGCGCCGCGATTCCCGCACCCAGCGTATCCCCGGGACCAAATTCCGCGACGTTGCCGCGATTGGCGATGTAACCGCACTTGGCGAGCAGACACAGATGCTTCAGCCACACGCCGTAGCAGTATTGTGCGGAACGGCTTCCACCCTGCGGGGCCTGGGTCGCGATGAGCTTGCGGATGCGGCTTTGCGGCGGGATCGCGTAAGTCGCCAAGCCCTTTACGATCGGCAATAACTCCATGATCGAGTTGAACTCGCTACGTCGTTCCTCGAGCCCTCACGATACGCAATTCTGAGGCAACGAGCCCAGCATACTCGTGCAATGCATCCGTACTTTTTTGTAATGCAGAAATCTGTGGAATCAAGTACCCAGGCCAGCTGGGGCCGAGGTAGCGAAAATCGGTCGGTCGTGCGCAGGGACGCAGCCCCACGGCTTCAAACTCTGCTAGCGCCCGCGGCATGTGAAGGCCACTGGTTACAATCAGTAACCTCGGCGATGGCTGACCTCTCAGCACAACGGCGATGCGACGGGCCGTCTGCGCCGTATCCGTCGACAAACGATCGACCTGCAGCCGCTCTTTGGGCAGACCGGTCAGCACGGCCAGGTGCTCCAGCAGATCCGCCTCCTTGATGGATCCGCCGCTGCCACCGGCCATCAGTACCCGGGAGCGGTCGATGCGGCCGGCCAGCTCGAGCGCATGGAGCGCCCGCCGCAGGCTCGCCTCGCGCAGGAATTCGATCTGGGTGGGTTCAGTTGCACCCGCAGACATGCCTCCGGCGAGAACCGCGATGAGCGAGGCGGGCGGATCCGGCGCCGCGCAGCTGCGCTCGGCGCGCAGAGCGGCTCGTTCGAGCGGATAGACGAGGGAATCGGCGCCCAGAGGCGTCGTCAGGATCCCATAGAGCAGCAGCGCGAATCCGACGACCCAGGAAGCGCCCGGCGAGCGCGAGCCCCGCAGGCAGATCACCGCCAGCGCGACGAGCACCCATCCGATCAGGGCCACAGGTTGCACGAGCAGCAACAACGCACTCACTTGCCCGGCGATCTGCGCCGGGCTCTCGTCATCCACTCCAGATAGATACGCTCATCGCCGTCGACCCACGAGCGGCGCGAGAATAGCGCGACCACCCGATTTCGTCCTGCCGTTCCGAACGTACGAAAGCGCCCGTCCGCGGCGATAGCGACCATGCGCGCAGCCAGTTCGGGCACGTTTGCGGCCTGGAACAGAAATCCCGTCACGCCGTCGTCGACCACTTCGGGGCAGCCACCGATGTTCGGCGCAATGACGGCCTTGCCGGCCGCCATCGCCTCGCGCGCGGCCAGTGGAAAGGACTCACGTGTGGAGGAAAGTACGAACACATCGAGCAGCGCCAGGTACTGAGGCACGTTTCGCTGCGAGCCGGTGAACGTGACCCGATCCTGCAGACCCAGCGCTTTGACCTGACGCTCGAGTGGCTCACGCAGCGTGCCGTCGCCGATGATCAGCAGGCGTGCTTGCGGCAGCTGCGCCCTCACCGTATTGAAGGCATTCAGCAGGTAATGGTGCCCCTTTTCCTCGGACAGGCGAGCTACGATGCCGAAAACCGGAGAGCTGCCGGTCTCCAGTGCGTATTGCCGTTGCAGCTCGGTTGAGGGCGCGATCGGCTGAAATCGATCGGTATCGATGCCGCTGTGCACGATCGCGGCTTTCGTGGCCGGCAATCCCCCGGCGATGACGCGATCGTGCTCGTAGCGCGACTCGAAGATCACGAAATCGGCACAGCGGTGCAGGATGTGTCCGACGTATCCGAAGTGCTGCGGTGAATGGATGTTGTGGATCGTGACCACGATCGGCGGACGGCGGCGCATCGGTATCGCGCGCAGGGCGAAGGCGGCGGCAATGGCCGAGCGGACCGACTGAGGCGCGACCAGATCTATCGATTCCCTGCGGATGAGCTGGCGCAGCGCATAAGAGGTGCGTAGGAGTGACAACGGTTCCCGGAAGCGGAAGTCGAGGTTGACGTGGATGGCGCCGCGGCTTTTCAGCTCGGCAAGCAGCACCCCTTCGGTGGTGGCAACGTAGACCGTGTGACCCCTGGCGGTCAGATCCTGCGACAGCGTGAGCAGATCTGACTGCACGCCCCCGTAGCCGAATGGCTCGGTCATGAGATAGAGAATCTTCATGAGTCCCGGCTGACCCGCAGGATTCGGAAGGCGCGTCGGCGCTTCCAGTCGAGTACGGCATGAGGCAGGTCGTAAGCGCCGTCGAGTTTGAGGCCGAAGTCGGTGGCGCCGTCGCGGTCCGTGACTTCGGTTCGATGCAGCCGCCATTTTTCGGCGGCGGAGCGATTGCGTCCGGGTGACACGCTGACGGCGGCCTCATAGCCGGAGGATTCGACCAGTTGCTCATCGCGCAAGGAGAAGTCGCCGGAGGGATAGCAGAAGTATCGGACCGGGTGTCCGAGTGCCGCCTGCAGCTCGGCGCGGCTGCCGCCGATCTCCCGCGTCGCATCCGCCGCATTGAGAGTGGAGAGCAGAGGGTGCGTGATCGTGTGCGATCCGATTTCGATCAGAGGATGTGCGTCGAGTTCTCCGACCTGCTGCCAGTTCAAATGCAGTCCGGACTCATCCGGGTAGCGCCGGTGCTGCAGCCGTCCATCGCAGAATCCGGACACGACGAAGATCGTCGCCGGGATACGGAAGCGCTCGAGCACGGGCAGTGCGTGGATCAGATTGTCCGTATAGCCATCATCGAAGGTCACCGCCACGCCCGGCTCGGTAACCCCGGTGCTCAATTCCTCGATGGCGCTGGCGAGGCTGATCACGCGCCGCTCCTGAGACAACAGCCGCATCTGCTCGGCGAAGCGCGCCACAGTGACGCTCAACTGGTCAGCCTCAGCGTCGCGGACGCGGTGGTACATGAGAATGCGATGCCCTGGAGCGAGCTGGCCCGCCAAAATGGCGAAGGGCCGCAGTGCGCGGGCAACGCGCGTCCGCGCGCTAGCCATGCGCAGGCGTCAGGGCCTGGTCGTACAGGCGCTCGTAGGCCCGGGCCGTTTGCTCGGCGCTGAAGCGCTCCACGACCGTCTGCTGCGCGGCCTTGCCGAGCTGGCGTCGCAGCGCCGGATTGCGCAGCAGCTCGATCAGGGCAACTGTGAACTGCGTCACATTTCCGGGACTGACGAGCCTGCCGTTCACGCCGTCGGCGATAACGCCCGGGATTTCCCCCACCGCCGTGGCGAGCACTGGCGCTCCGACGGCCATCGCCTCGAGGAGCGCCATCGGCAAGCCCTCCCAGCGGGATGGCATGGCGAAGAGGTCGAGCGCGGCCAGGATGTTGGGGATGTCCGAGCGCTGACCCACGAAGCGCACTTTGGAATCCAGGCCCAGCGTACGGCACTGCTCGCGCAGCGGTGCCTCGAGAGGCCCGGAGCCGACGATCGCGCACAGGTAGTCACCACAATCGGCCGGCACCGCAGCCAGCGCCTTGAACAGGTCCGAGTGACCCTTTTGCTCGTGCAGCCGGCCTACGACGCCAATGAGTGTGGTCTCTTCGGAGACGCCAAGCTCACGCCGGAACGGCGCGCGCTGCAGGTGATCGAAGCGCCGCAGGTTAATACCGTTGGATATCACGAGCATTCGCTGTGCGGAGAGGCCTTCGCGCTCGAGCAGGGTGCGGCCGACTTCGCCGCCACAGGCGATGACTTTCGTCGAAGTCGCATTCAGCAGCCGAGCCAGCAGGCGCCGTGCGTGGCCGGACCATGGGCTGGTGTTGTGGCGCGTTGAAAAGCGCCCGCGTACGCCGGCCAGGAGCGCAGCCAGTCTGCCGTAGGTATCGGCTGCGTATAAATGAGTGTGCACGATGTCGACTTGGTTGCTGCGGAACCAGCGCATCAGGGCACCGACGGTTCCCGGATCGACGCCCGGCCTGCGGCCCAGAATCGCTACCGGTACACCGATCCGCTCGAGCTCCGGCACGATCGTGCCGCCGCGAACGATGCACAGCACGCTGTAGCGGAAGCGTGGGGAGCGATTCTGCAGCACATCGACGATCAGCCGTTCGGCGCCGTCGGGAGGCAGTTCGTCGATAACATGCACGACATGCGGCAGGTCGGTAGGATCTACTGCGGCCATGCAGCCGCCTGAATATGTCGACCAGTCGATATGTCGGGCCGGGATTGCATTACAGAATACATAACAATAGGCATCCGCCCGTGAACGCGAGCTACATGCGTTAGAATAATCGGGATAGGGACCCGGCGGCGATAACTACGTTTCACAGAAACAACAGCTGCGCACCATGACGCTGCATTTCCGCCCCGCATTCATTGCGCTTGGACTGCTGATGCTGTGCGCCTGCGCCTCGACGCCGACGCCCATGCCGGCTGCGCCTGCAGCGACGCCAACCGACGCCGCCACCGGATATGTGATCGGACCCGGCGACCTGCTCAAGGTGAACGTGCTGGGCAACCCCGAGCTCAATGTCGACGCGCCAGTGCGGCCGGACGGCAAGATTTCGATGCCGCTGATCAAGGAGATTAGCGCGGTCGGCAAGACACCGACCGAGCTCGGCCGCGATATCGAGAATGGGCTGAAGACTTACCTGCGCTCCCCGAGCGTCAGTGTGACGGTCCAACAGGCACGCGGCCTGCTGAATCAGGTCAAGGTCATCGGTCAGGTCGGCGTGCCTGGATCGATTCCCTTCCGCAGCGGCATGACGGTGATGGACGCCGTGCTCGAGGCCAAGGGTCTGTCCCAGTTCGCCGCGGGTAATCGTGCCGCTGTCATCCGGCAGACCGACAGCGGCAGCGTTCGAATCAAAGTGCGGCTCGAGGATCTAATGAGCCGTGGGGATATGAGCCAGAACATTCCGCTCAAATCTGGCGATGTCGTGATCGTGCCGGAAGCACGGTTCTAAGGGATTGACATGAAAGACGAGATCGAACGGCTCCTGTATGCACTGAAATCGGCGCTGCGGTATCGCTGGAGCGCACTCGTCTGCACCTGGCTGGTGTTCATCGCCGCGTGGATTGCCGTAGCCCTGATTCCCGATCGGTTCGAATCCAAGGCGCTGGTCTACGTCGATACGACATCCACGCTGACCCCGCTGCTGCAGGGAATCGCGGTATCGTCCAATCAGGCTGGCGAGGCGGACGTGGTTCGCCGCACGCTGCTGGCGCGGCCGACGCTCGACCGCGTCGCCCGGGAAACGGGACTGTACAACCGGGCCAAGGACGACGATCAGTTCGATCGATTGCTGGTGCAGCTTTCCAACGACATCGGCATCTCCGGAAACCGCGACAACGGTATCTACAGCATTGCCTACACGGACCGCGACCCGAGCATGGCGCAGGCCGTGGTGACCCACCTGCTGAGCACGTTCGTGAGCAGCTCCAAGAGTGCCGACAAAGACGACTCCGAGAGCGCCCGCCGCTTTCTCGCGCAGCAGGTCAACGACTACGAAGCTCGCCTGACGCAATCCGAGCAGAGGCTCGCGGAGTTCAAGAAGAAGAATCTCAGTCTGCTGCCCACCTCGCAGGGCGACTACTTCCAGCGCCTGCAGAACGAGATGGTCAAGAACACGGAGCTCAAGACCGAGCTGGAAATGGCGACGCGGCAGCGCGATGAGCTCGGCCGCAAGATCGCCGGAGTCAGCGACGAGCACGTCAAGCCGCCGCCGCAGCCCTCGGCACAGGATGTTACGGGCGCGGCGAATCTCGATGCGCGAATCCAGGCGAGTGAGCGCCAGCTCGATGAGCTGCTGCAGAAGGATACGGATCAGCATCCCGACGTGATTTCGCTGCGCGCGACGATCGATCAGCTCAAGCAGCGGCGCGCCAGGGAGTTCGGCTCGGTGCGACAGTCGCTGGCGAGCGTCGGTCCCGGGCAGGACGGCGCACAGCGGCCCGATTCGGTGCTTCAGGACATCCAGATTCAGCTCACGAACAAGGACGTGCAGATCGCCGCCCTGCAAGCGCAGGTCTCGCAGTCGGACCAGACGGTCACTTCGCTTCGTAGCCTCGTTTCGACGGGTCCGGAAGTGGAAGCGGAATACACCAAGCTGATGCGCGACTACGGCGTGACCAAGTCGGAGTACGAGCAGCTTCTGCAGCGTCTGGAGAGCGCAAAGATCTCCGGGGAGGCGCATGAGAACGAAGGGGTAAACTATCGCATCATCGAGCCGCCGCGGCTGCCGGTGCGGCCGGTGGCGCCGAAGCGCTCGCTGTTCCTGGGTCTGGGCCTCATTGTTGCGCTCGGCTGCGGCGCCGCTCTGGCGTGGCTGCTGAGTCAGGCCAAGCCGGTCTTTATGGATGCCAGAACGGTGCGCGAAGCTCTGCAGCTGCCGCTGCTCGGAGTCGTAAGTCTCGCACCCGCAGTCGGTCAGATCGGACATGCGCGACGCAATCGCGTCGTGTTTTTCTGCGCCTTGGCCGCGCTCGTTGTGGGCACTGGCGTCTCCATCGTGACGGCGCATGAGGTGTCGTCGATGTTGCGCGGACTGCTCACCATGGGGGTCGCATGACGATCGTCGAACGAGCGGTCGAGAAAGTACGGCAGCAGCGTGGGGAATCGGCGCCCGCAGCGCTTAGCCCGGGAGCCCTCGACTCTGCCGGTGTGAGAGGAGTGGCTGCGGAGCCGGGCCGCGAACCCCGCATCGCCGCGCGCGGCCCGAAACTGACGCTCGACCTGGATGAGCTTGGCCGGCTGGGTGAAATTACCTGGCCGGCGAGTGATGCGCGCAAGCGCAACGAATTCCGTCTGATCCGCCGCCAGCTCCTGAGCAGCCTCGCCGAGCTACCGCCGCGCGGGCGCAACGAGGGCGCCGTGGTCGCCGTAACGAGCGCCACGTCTGGGGAAGGCAAGACCTTTACCAGCTTCAATATCGCGCGCGCCATCGCCGAGCACAGCGGCAACGCGGTGATACTCGTAGATGCCGATCTCGCCCGGGGCACGCTCTCGCACACACTCGGCGCGGAGAATCGACCAGGCGTAGCCGATTTCCTGCGCGGCACGCAGGTCGAGCTCGACGCGCTGGTCTCACCCACCAGCGAACCGCGGCTTGCGTTCCTGTCTTCCGGCGTGCACACGGACGGCGCGCATCATCTGTTGGCGGGCAACCGCACGCACCAGCTCATTCACAGGCTGCGCGCCATCGCCGATGGCGCGGTGGTGATCCTCGATTGCTCGCCCGTGCTGCTGACCGAGGATGCCGGCCACATCGCCGGCAGTGTCGATCGGGTGATCTTCGTCGTGCGCGCCGGTGTCACGCTGGGGGATGCGGTCGCCGAGGGCGTGGACCGGCTCGGGGCAAGGGAAAAGACGCTGCTGGTACTCAACGGCTGGGAGCCGGTGCGGCCGTCGGAAAGGGACTTCAATTCGCAGCACTACAACTATTACGAATCTCAGGCGCGAAAGAACCGATGAATCGATTGCGCGCCGCCGCACTGCTCGGCGGCTTTTCACTGCTGCCGTTGGCTGCGCGAGCCTACGACATCACTCCGAATGTGACGTTCTCCGGCATCTACAGCGATAACGTCGGCAGGACTGCCACCAACCGGCAGGACGACTGGGCGCTGATCGCCGGCGCCGGGCTGATGATCCAGACCGTCACCCCGACGATCGACGCGGACATCACCGCGGGCGATCAGTACATGTATTTCGTGAATCACACATTCGCGTCCCAGCAGTTGCCGAACGTGCTCGCAGATGTGAGCTGGCACGCCGTGCCAAAGTTCTTCGACTGGAATTTCGAGGATCAGTACGGCCAGGTCGCAACGGATGCGTTCGAATCGCTGAGTCCCTCAGACCGCGAGAACACCAACTACCTGACGACGGGACCGAAGCTCACGCTGCCGATGGGCAAGAAGCTCCTGCTCGAGCTCGAGGCGCGATTCTCGGATGTCTATTACTCCGTCTCGAACATCGACAACATGCGGTACGAGGAAGACGGCGCGCTGCAGTATTCGATTTCGCCGCTTCACATCCTCTCGCTCAATTACGAGCACGAGGCCACCGACTTCAAGCGCAGCGATCTGTATCAGGACTACTCCGAGCAGAACGTTTTTGCCCGCTTCGACGACAATGTGCGCGTCATGACCATGAGGCTCGATCTGGGAGCGACCGCGCTCAGCTCGGGCGGGGTGGAGAAATGGCGACCGCTCGCGGATCTCGCACTCTACCGCCTGGTCGGCGCGTACACGACTGTCGGTCTTGAGTACGCGCATCGAATTTCAGATGCGGCGGACAACTTCAGGGCGGTGTCGCAGAACCCTGTATTCAATGGCACGGATGTGAATGTCCAGCAGCTCGCCGATCCGTTCGTCACGGAGACGTATTCTGCCTTCGTGTACATCGAGCGGCCGCGCGGCTATCTGCGAGCCTATGGATTCGTGACGCACGAGAACTACGAGGTCACGACGACGAACGACCGCACGGTCGAGGGCGCCGATGTCGAAGGGACGCTCAGTATCACCAGCCGCGACCGGCTTAAGGGTCAGTTCCGCTACGAGCGCGATCGCATTCCCAGCAATAACGATACCGGTGACTACACCGGGCTGCAGCTCGAGTGGTCGCATGCGATCGGCCCGGCGTTGAATCTCGCGCTCGGTGCCGAGCGCTACAGCCGCCGCAGCCACTTCGAGGGCGACTTCGACGAGGATCGCGTGACGCTGTCGATCCGCTACGAACCCGCGCCGCGGACGTTTACGCCGCGCTTCGCGCCGTATCGAAGCCGCGGCATCCGACTGCCGAGCGGCTCGGGTCAGCCGTCACCCGACGCCATCGCCCCGCAGACTCCGCAGGGCTGAGTCCGGGCGCGGCTGGAAGTAACGCTTGAGCTCGAGAAAGGGACGCTCGAGCAGGCGATATGAGCACCACGCCGCGGCGTAGCTCGCCGCGGCAATCGCAAGGCTGTAGCCCGCTGCATACCAGATACTCGCGTGTGCCGGCGGCGCGAGCAACCGCTCGCCGACGAACTTATGCAGCGGAAAATGCAGCACGTACATCGCGTAGCTGTACTTGCCGACCGAGCGCAGGGCGCTCAATCCGAACATTCTCGACAATGCCGGCACGCGGGCGGCGGGATCCGCGAGCCCCAGCACGATCAGCGCGAAGGCTGCCGCGAAGAGCGTCATGCCGAAGGTCTGTGTGGGCCACGCTGTGCGCAGCCCGTGATCGGTCAGCAGCAACGTCACTACGAGCAGGCCCAGCGCGCTCCACACGATGAGGTTGCGCTGCGATCCGAGGCGGGCGCGAAGTGGCGGGATGCGTTGCGCGGCAGCAGCCATCGCGCCCACGGCCAGCGCATCCATACGGCACACCGTGAACTCGTAGAGCGCTTCGGGTGACTCATGGTAGACGCGCATGATGATGCGCAGCAGCAGTGCGGTCAGGCAGATCAGCGCGCTCAGGCGCAGCAGGCTACCCGGCGTGCGCGACAGCACCACCACAGGCCACAGCAGATAGAACTGCTCTTCCACCGCGAGGGACCAGAAGTGAGTAAAGCCGTTGACCGACAGACCGCCGGGGTCGGTCCAGTTCGACAGGAACGTCCACAGCCAGATCTGATGGTGCGCGCTCAGTAAGGTCGCCTGCGGCAGAAGCCGAAGCGGAACCAATGCGAGGAAACTCACACACAGAACGGCAAGGTAGAGCGGCAGGATGCGCAGGGCCCGGCGCATGTAGAACGAGCCGAAGTAATTGCTGGCACCCTGACTGTCCAGCAAACCTCCGGTAATGAGAAATCCCGACAGTACGAAGAACAGCTGCACGCCGATCCACCCGACCTGACAGAACAGGCCGTATACGCGTTCGATGCCGCTCAGCGCGGCATCGGGAAGGAGCGACGTGTTGTGCGGAATGACCAGCAGAATGGCCAGTCCGCGCAGCCCGTCCAGTGCCGGAAGACGAACATTCGGTGAGGGGGTGCTCACGGCAGCGGCGGCGAAGCGGCAGTTTCGGGCGAAAGTGCCGTCAGTGTATGGCAACTGTGAGAGTCTTCACGGCTTCCAGCAGGTATTTCTTTACACTCGGCTGTAAAGTTCTGGCCACTCCCCGCCATGCGCATCCGGCTTTTCGGGCAACACGTACACCTCTCGATCGCCGCTCTCGCGCTGATCGAGTTCTGCCTGTTCGTGGTGACGCTATTCGTCGCGGCGTTGATCCGCTTTGCACTCGATCTCGATGAAGTCGAGCGCTCCCAGGGCACGCTCTGGCCACGCGCCTTGCTGTTCGCGGTCATGGTTTCCGCAAGCCTGCTGGCGTTCGGCCTATACAGCGCGCGGCAGCGCGCCCGCAGCGCCGGTATCTTCGTGCGCGTCATCGCCGCGACGGGTACTGGCGTCGCGCTGACGACGGTGGTCTTCTTCCTGGTGCCGAACCTGTGGATCGGTCGAGGCGTGCTGGCACTGGCCGCCATCGGAGCGGCGCTCGCCGTTGCTCTGGCTCGGATCGTTTTCGCGCGCGCCGTGGACGAAGCGGTGCTGAAGCGCCGGGTGCTGGTCTACGGGGCGGGGCGCAATGCCATTCCCCTGGTGCAGCTGCGCCGCAGGTCCGACCAGCGCGGCTTCCTGCTGGTGGGTTTTCTGTCCCCGGACGGGGAGCCGCCGGAGGTGCCCGCGGACCGCGTCATCACATCCGACTCCACACTGCTCGATCTGTGTCGACGGCTCGATGTCGACGAAGTGGTCGTCGCCATGGACGATCGCCGCCGGGCATTTCCGATTCGCGAGCTGCTGGCGTGCCGCCTCGCCGGCATCGACGTGACCGAGCTGCTCACCTTTCTCGAGCGGGAGACGGGTCGCGTGCGTATCGATGTGCTCAACCCGAGCTGGATGATCTTCGGCGAGGGTTTCCGGCGCGGCTCGGTCCGATTGTTTACCTCCCGGGTGCTCGATCTGGTGGCGAGCTCGCTCATCATCGTGCTGTCCTCGCCGCTCATGATCGCGACGGCCATCGCCATCAAGTTTGAGGACGGCTGGCGTGCACCGGTGATGTACCGCCAGGAGCGCGTCGGTCTCGCCGGGCGCACGTTTCAACTGCTGAAATTCCGCAGCATGCGCACGGATGCCGAAGCCTCAGGCCAGGCGCGCTGGGCGCAGAAGGACGATCCCAGGGTCACGCGCGTGGGATCGGTCATCCGCAAGATGCGGATCGATGAGCTGCCGCAGATTCTGAACGTGCTGCGCGGACACATGGGCTTCGTCGGTCCGCGCCCCGAGCGACCGCAGTTCGTCGCGGAGCTCTCGGAGCGGATTCCCTATTACGTCGAGCGGCATTGCGTGAAACCGGGGATCACGGGCTGGGCTCAGCTGTGCTATCCGTACGGCTCATCGGAGAAGGACGCCGTCGAGAAACTGCAGTACGACCTGTATTACATCAAGAACAACGGCCTGCTGTTTGACCTGGCGATCCTGGCCCAAACGGCCGAAGTGGTCTTCATGGGCAAGGGAGCGCGCTAGCAGCAATGGCCGCCGACACCCATCGAAAGAAGCTGCTGATCCTCGCAGGCGAGCCGCAGCTTCGGGCGGAGCTCGCCGGAGTCTTCGCCGATCTCGATGTGACCGCGGCCGAAGCCAACGATCAGGTGCTGACACTCGTGCGGCGCACCGAGCCGGACGTGGTGCTGTTTGATCTGGGCAGCCGCGAGCCGGCGCCGGCCGCGAAGATGCTCGAGCTGCTCAGGCAGATTCTGAGCCTCGCCCCCGACACCAAGATCATTGCGATGACGGAACGCGATGCCCGGGATCTGACGGTGCAGGCCGTGGGTCTCGGAGCGACGGACTTCTACCACAAGCCGATGAACGCGGCGGTGCTCTCCATCGTCGTGCGCCGCGCATTCCGCATCCGCGAGCTGGAGGAGGAGAACGGCCGGCTGCGCGAGCAGACCGGATCGATGGCGCTCGAGGGCATCATTGGCGCGAGCGACGCCATGCGGGGACTTTGCCGCGCAATCGAGAAGGTGGCTCCGACCAATGCCACGGTGCTCATTCTGGGTGACAGCGGCACTGGCAAGGAGTTGCTGGCGCGTGCGCTGCACCGGCTCTCCGGACGCGCGCATCAGCCGTTCGTTGCGATCAATTGCGCGGCGATTCCTGACACGCTGCTCGAGAGTGAGCTGTTCGGCTATGAGAAGGGGGCCTTTACCGGCGCTGCGAAGCGCACGCTCGGCAAGCTCGAGCTGGCAAGCGGCGGCACGGTGTTCCTGGATGAGATCGGCGAGATGCCGGCGAACCTGCAGGCGAAGCTGTTGCGTGTGGTGCAGGAGCGCACCATCGAGCGCATCGGCGGGCACACTCCCGTGGCGCTGGATCTGCGCATCATCTGCGCGACCAACCGCAATCTCGATGCACTGATTGGCAGCGGCGGATTTCGCGAGGACCTTTACTATCGCATCAGCGAAGTCACGATCCGCGTGCCCCCGCTTCGCGATCGTCAGGGAGATAGCCTCGTGCTGGCGCAGTATCTGGTGAAGCAGATCGCAGAGCGCTTCGGGCGGCCGACGCGCGGCCTGGCGCCTGATGCCATCCGCGCAATTCAGTCACACCGCTGGCCTGGCAATGTGCGCGAGCTCGAGAACCGCATCAAGGGTGCGGTGATCATGGCGGACGGCGCCGTCGTGACGGCGAACGATCTGGGGCTGCAGGATCCCGGCGACGAGCCGGAGTACCTCAATTTGCGGGTAGCGCGGCAGCGCGCGGAAGTGCAGGCCGTGCGGCAGGCACTGGCGGTAGCGCGAGGCAATCTGTCGCGAGCATCGGAGTTGCTCGGTGTGACACGCCCGACACTCTACGATCTGCTCGAGAAGCACCAGATTGATGCCGGCAAGTTCGGCCGCAACGCTCCGACGGGGCCGCCGTCCTGAGCCTCAGGTCGTAGCCGGCCGTCGGGCGATGTAGGACACGAAAGGCCGCAGGTTCGGCCATAGCGAGCTGATGAGCCGCCGCGAGGGAGTGTCGAGCTCCCCCCGGTAGATCACGTCGGTCACCTCAAAACCAATCCGCTCGAGGAAATGCACGACCTCGTTGGTGGTGTACTCGCGCACGTGGCCCATGTGCCCGATCTCCTCGAGCTTCATGTACTCCTTGAAGACGTCCTCACAACACGAATGCGCTTCGTTCTTGAAAAGAAAATTGACGATGCCATCCAGGGATCTGAGGTTGGGACTGGAGAGCATGAGCGAGCCGCCGGTCTTGAGGACGCGGAATACTTCCCTCAGGGTGAAGATCGGATTGATTCGCAGATGCTCGAACAGCTCGTTGAAGGCAACGGCATCGAAGCTCTGCGTCTCGAACGGGAGTGCCTCGCGCTCCACATCGCACTTGACGACCGCGAGGTCGAGCGCGCGGATGGCCGTGGAGTAGCGCTCGGGCGCGAGATCGCAGCCCGTGACGCGATATCCGGATCGCGACAGGGCGGACGTGAAGAGCAACGGGATCGACCCGACCTCCAGTACCGAGCTGCCGGGGCTGACGTACTTATGTGCGATTTCGAGGTCGAACGCGATGCGAACGTGGTGCTCGGCGACGTATGAACTGTGCCAAGCGGCCAGCGCCGAGTCATTGGGACCCAGCTGACGCGCACAATCCAGGACAAGGGCGTCCAGATCCTGCGGCGGGCGTGCGTTTTCTGATCTGCGCCTGATTGCGGGGCACTCACTGTGCGCCTTCTGCACCAGCTCCTCCCCCATGCCCTGCATGGGAAGACTCGGGCGGTGACTAGGCTGCAACGACGCGGGCGTGTCGTCAACCCGTATCTTGTTAAGAAATATGCATCTCAATGCAGACTAACGCTGCTTGAACTCTTCGGGCGTGAGCTGGTGGCGGGCGAGGAGCTTGTAGAAGTCGGTGCGGTTGCGCTTGGCGAGCCGCGCCGCCTGACTCACATTGCCGCCAGTGATCTGCAGGATCTGCGACAGATAGCTGCGCGTGAACTCATCGCGCGCTTCGTCGAAGGAAGGCAGCCGCCCCGGTCCGCCGCCGAGGGACTGCTGTACCAGCTCGACGGGAATGATCGGCGTCTGCGACAGGGCGACGTTCTGACGTACGACGTTCTGCAGCTGACGGATATTGCCGGGCCAGTCGGCCGTGGCGAGCAGCTCGACCGCCTCCGGCGCGTAGATCTTGCGGGCGCCGCTCTCGGCCGCGATCTGTGCCAGGAAGTGCGCGACCAGCAGCGGGATATCCTCGCGCCGGCGGCTCAACGAGGGCATCTCGATGTGCACGACGTTGAGGCGATAGTAGAGATCCTCGCGGAACTGTCCGGCGGTCATCAATTGCTGCAGGTCGCGGTGGGTCGCGGAGATGACCCGGACGTTGACCGGGATGCCTTCCGGATTGCCGACCGGTCGGATCAGGTTCTCCTGCAGCACGCGCAGGAGCTTCACCTGCAGCCGCATCGGCATATCGCCCACTTCATCAAGGAGCAGCGTGCCGCCTTCGGCGCTTTGGAATACGCCGCGGGTCTTGTCGCCGAAGAGCTCGGCCTCCAGCAGATTCTCCGCCATGGCGCTGCAGTTGACGGCGACGAAGGGCTTGTTGCGCCGGGGGCTCGCTTTGTGGATGGCGCGGGCAAGCATCTCTTTGCCGGTGCCGGCCTCGCCGGTGATGAGCACGCGCGCATCCGTGCCGGCCACCATGTGGGCCTGGGCGAGCTTCTCCTCCATGACTGAGCTGCGCGTGATGATTTCGGCGCGCCAGTCCTCATCGGAGGAACCGAAGCCGGAGATGCGCAGCGCCTTCTGCACCTGATCGAGCAGCTCCTGCTTGTCGACAGGCTTGGTCAGGAATCCGAACGCGCCCATCTGCGTCGCCTGCACGGCATCCGGAATCGTGCCGTGAGCCGTGAGGATGATGACCTTCAGGCCCGGCCAGCGGTTCTGCAGCTCCTTCAGCAGGCCGATACCGTCCATGTGATCCATCCGCAGATCGGTGATCACGAGGTCGGGACGGAAGCGGCTCGCGGCAGCCAGCGCCTGTGCGCCGCTCTCCACCGCTTCCACGTCGTAGTTCTCGGCCCGCAGCCGGATCGTGAGCAGCCGCAGCAGACCGGGATCATCGTCGACGACCAGGATCCGGGCCTTGCGTTTTCCACTCTGGTTCACGGTGAACTCCCTTCGGGGGGTCGTTTGCGCTTGTTGAGCCGGCTCTCGATATCGGCAATCTCGGCGAGTTTGGCCTGCGCCTGATCGAGCTCCTTCTTCAGGCGCGCATTCTCGTCGATTTCCGCCTGCAGGCGCCGCGTGGTCGCGGCGGAGCGGTCCCGGTCGGCGCGCTCGGCATCGCTCTGCAGGCGCTGATTCTCCGCCACCAGGGTGAGCTGGCGGTCCAGGGACTTCAGCTGCACGAAGGCGAGCGCGCGCTCCGTGGGCAGCAGGGTCTCGGGCGCGGCCAGGAGCTCGCGCAGCAGCTGCTGCGCGTGAGCGGGGTCGGTGCCGGCATGGCCGGGCGCCGCGAGCACCAGTGCGTAGCGCAACTCGTGGCTCGGCGTCGGCGCCACATCGAACTCGCGCTTCGTGCTCGCCAGGATCTCGGCCTGCTCGGCCGGCGCGCCCTGAATCAGGCGTTGAATGGTTTCGATATAGCCGGTGAGCAGGACCGCCGATGCCGTCGTGCGATCCACGGATGGCGCCGCATCCGCCGGGCGCGTGCCGGACCCGCCCAGCATACTGCCGCAGCCGCCGAGGGCTACGGTGCCGAGAGCCGCCGCAGCCGCGATCAGTGCCGTCTTATGCCGCATGCGCCCGATCCCGCGAGGCGGAGCCTTCCGGCCGTCCCGTCGGCCGTCCGGTCGGCTTATTCAGAGGGATGGTGATGCGGAAATGCGCACCCGAGTACTCGCCGTCCACGATCTGCACGGTGCCGCCGTGCGCCGAGACGAACTCCAGCACCACCGAGAGGCCGATGCCGGTGCCCTTGATGTTGCCGCCCCGGGCTGCCTTGCCGGTGTAGAACGCCTCGAAGATGTGGGCCCGATCCTCCGGGGGGATGCCCGCGCCGCTGTCCGCGACATCGAGGATCAGCTCGGTGCCCTTGGCGTGGGCGCCTAAGTAAATGGTGCCGCCCTTGGGGGAGTACTTGACGGCGTTCGAGAGCAGGTTGTCCAGGATCAGCCGCAGCTTGCTGCGATCGGCCACGAGAGTTACGTCCTCGACCTTCACATCGAGCCGCACCCGCTGACCCAGAAGCGTCAGCTGCTGATTCTCGAGCACCTGCTTTATCAGCGGCCGCAGGCGAAACTCGCTCGTCTCCAGGCCCACATTGCTCGTCTGCCAGGCGCTGAAGGAGAGCAGATTCTCGATCAGGCGCTGCAGCTTGATGCCGTTCTCGCGCAGGATGCCGGTCACTTCGCGCTGATTGTTGTCGAGCTCGCCCACCGCGCCGTCCATGAGAAGCTCGGTGCCCTCGCGGATATTGGCGAGCGGTGTCTTCAGCTCATGCGACATGTGGCGGAGGAACCGATTGCGCTCCTGGGCGTGGTCGAGCAGGCGATTGCGCAGCCATTCGAGCTGCTTGCCCAAGCGCTCCAGATCGAGCGGTCCGCCGACGCGGATGGGATGCGAGACGCGCCCCTGACCGAGCTCGCTGATGGCGCGGTCGAGCTGACGCACCGGGCGGCCAATGACCAGGGTGAAGACCAGGAATGCAATCAGCGTCAGCGGCACCAGCAGCGCGGACTGCCAGAACAGGCGCTGCTGCGCAGTGATCGTGCGCTGGCGGATGGCGGCGACTTCGGAGTCGATTTCGGCCTCGCTCGACTGGCGCACGCGATCGGCGAGCGCGCTCAGATCCGCGACGCGCTGTAAGACATCGAGCGGCTGCGCGGCGCCCTTGGAAGGGTTCAGCATGGCGTCGGCCAGGCTCGCCTGCAGGCTCGCGAGCTCATCGAGGGCCTGGGTCGTCGGCAGCGAGCGCAGGTGAGGGCGCAGCTGATGCTCGGTCGCCGTGAGCTGCGCGTTCTGCTCCCGATAGACATCCAGGTACTTCGGATCGTCCGTGACCCGGAAGAAGCGGATCGTGCGATCGAGCAGATAGATCTGGGAGGAGAGGTCCTGGCTTGCGCGTGCGGCGCCGACACCCTCGACCACCAGCGCGCGGCTGGTGTCTGCGAGCGCCTGGATCTGCAGCGCCGCGTTCAGAATCGCCACCAGCAGCGGCACGGCGATGAGCGCGAGGCCGAGCAGCATGAGGCTGCTTAGGGATTTCGGACGCAGAAAGTGCACGGAGGCCATTCTACGCCCGCAACTACCAGGGCTCCTTGACGAGCCGGCGTTCCCACGCGAGCGCCGAGCGCACGATCGCATCGAGGTCATCCAGCCGCGGCTTCCAGCCGAGCACCTGACGGATCCTGGCGGCGCGTGCGATCAGGATCGAGGGATCGCCTTCGCGTCGCGGCTCCTCGCGGATCTCGAGCTTCTGGCCGGAGAGCCGCTCGACGGCCGAGAGCAGCTCGCGCACCGAATAGCCATGACCGTAACCGCAGTTCAGCACCACCGACGCGCCGTCCCCGCGCAGGTAATCGAGTGCATCGAGGTGCGCGCGGGCGAGATCCTCGACATGAATGTAGTCGCGCACGCCGGTGCCGTCCTTGGTGGGATAGTCGGTGCCGTAGATGCTGACGTGGCTGCGCTTGCCCACGACGGCCTCGCAGGCCACCTTGGTGAGCAGCGTTGCACCTTCCGTCGACTGGCCGATCTGCCCGCCGGAATCCGCGCCGGCGACGTTGAAGTAGCGCAGCGACACGTAGCGCAGCGGGTTCGCCGCGGCGGTGTCGCGCAGCATCCACTCGGACATCAGCTTCGAGGTGCCGTAGGCGTTGATCGGCGCCGTCGGCGATGACTCATCGGCGTAGCCGTCCGCGGGGGTCCCGTATACTGCCGCCGTGGAGGAGAACACGAAGTGTCGGACGTTGGCCTCGATGCAGCACTCGATGAGCGAGCGCGTGGCGCAGGTGTTGTTGCCATAGTACTTCAGCGGCAGCCGCACCGATTCGGGCACGATCGTATGCGCCGCGAAGTGCATCACCGTGTCGACCGCGTGGGTCTTGAGCACCTCCTGGATGCGCGCGCGGTCGCCCACGTCGGCGACGACGAGCGGGGTATCGAGCACCGCACGGCGAAAGCCGCGCGAGAGATTGTCGACGATGACGACGCGCTCCCCTCGGGCGCGCAGCTGCAGGGCCACGTGGCTGCCGATGTAGCCGGCGCCCCCTGTGACGAGGATCGTTCCGTTAGCCATATTCAAACATGATAAACAAAAGGCTCGACGAGCGTCCGTTCGCGACCCTGGGACCTGACGTGGTTCTCGATGCCGCAGGCTCGGTCGGCTTCGATGCCGACGGGCGGCTGCTCGCGCTCAACAGCTACGAGAACCGTGTGTATCAGCTGGGTTATGACCAGGGAATGGTCGCGCTCAAATTTTATCGTCCCGGTCGCTGGAGCGATGCGCAGATCCTCGAGGAACACAGCTTCACCGCGGAGCTCGCTGAAGCCGAGCTGCCGGTGGCCGCACCGCTCGCCTTCGGCGGCACGACGCTCCTGCGCTACCGCGACTTTCGCTTCGCCGTGTTTCCCTGGCTGCGCGGGCGCGCGCCCGATCTCGAGGCGGCCGAGGCGCGGGCGCTGCTCGGCCGCTCGATCGCGCGCCTGCACGCCATCGGTGCGGTGCAGCCGTTCCGCGTGCGGCCGCGGCTGACCGTGCAGCGCTTCGGGCATGAGGCCAGAAAGGCCGTGCTCGGCAGTGAGCTGCTGCCGGAGGGCTTGAGCGCGCGCTATGCGCAGGCCTCGGCCCGTCTCATCGAGCTGGTCGAGTCCGTGATGGCGGATGTGGGGCCGGTGCGCCAGGGGCGCATCCACGGCGATTTTCACCTCGGCAATATCCTGTGGAACGAGCACGGACCGGTCTTCGTCGACCTCGATGACTGCATGTCCGGGCCGCGGGTCCAGGACCTGTGGATGCTCCTGTCCGGTTCGCCCGCCGAGCAGCAGCGCCAGTGGGGCGAGATCCTCGAGGGCTATCAGCAGTTCGCGGACTTCGACTTCCGCGAGGTGCGCCTCATCGAGCCGCTGCGCGCCCTGCGCATGCTGCATCATGCGGGCTGGGTGGCCCAGCGCTGGGAGGACCCCGCCTTCCCCAAGGCCTTCCCCTGGTTCGGGGAAGCCCGATACTGGGAGGGATACCTCAGGGACCTCATCGAGCAGTCGGATACCATCGAAAATCAGCCGCTCTTGCAGTAAAAGGAACCGGATGATCACGCATCCATTGAATCGGCTTGCGGCCTTGGGCAGCGTCCTCGTGCTTGCGGCGTGCGGGCACTCGGGTAACGGCGCCGCCGCTGGCGGCCCGGGCGGGGCCGGCGCCAATGCTGCACTGCACAGTCCCATCAAGCCCGCACAGAGCGGGGATCTCGACATGGTTGCGGCCGCCCCGACGGGTAAGTCCGACACCCTGCTGCAGGTGAAATTCGCGCTGCGCCAGCGCCCTGTGGTGGGTGCACCCGCTCGCATCGACCTGCAGATCACCCCGGGCACGGCCCTCGATCGCCTGCAGGCGAGTTTCAGCGTCGATGAGGGCCTCACGCTCAGCGAGGGAGGCACGCTCGCGGTCCATGAACATCCCGAGCCTGGCATTCCGATCTCACACACCCTCACGCTGGTTCCCAGCCACGAGGGCATCTATGCCGTTCGCGCCGCCGTACTCGCGGATGCGACCGACCTCTCGACCGTGCGCATCTTTTCCGTCCCGGTGATCGTGGGCGCGGGGAAAAGCGCCGAATAGCCTGCCGACTCAGTGACATAAGATCCGGAACCTAGAGACCCATCACGGGTAGGGGAAACCCTGCCTCTTATGATGGCGCGGCACGGGTGGCCCGTGCTCGGGACTTATGTCAAATCCTTTGACCGACACGACGGCCCACGAGGAGACGACGCCTCGGCTGGATGCCGGAGCGACGTTCGCCACGACGGTGGTCCGCGCCGATGCCGCACCCGATGCCCAGGGCCCTGAGAAGCTTCACCCGCGTCTGCAGACACAATTGAAGGAGCTGAGGCTTCGCAGTGGCCAGGCGAATCCCGATGTGCCGATGCTGCTGAAGCTCATCAGCAATCACTACGAGACCCAGGAAGACGAGCGCCGCGGCATCGTGCGCTCCATGCAGCTGATGGCGGACGAGGCCCGCGCGCTCGCGCGCCAGGTCGAGGAGCGCCAGAGCGAGTCCGCCCAGGTCATCCTCGATCACGTCAAAGAGACGGTCCTCACGGTCGATGAGAGCGGCATCATCCGCAGCTTCAACGCCCCGGGCGAGCGCGTGTTCGACTACAGCACCGACCAGATCATCGGCCAGCGACTGGACTTGCTGGTGCCGCAAATCGCCGATCGCGGCAGCGTGGCCCAGGGACTCGAGCGCCTGGCCGCCGCGGTCGGCGATACCAATCTCGATCTCGCGCCGCGCGAGATCTGGGGCCGGCGCCGCGGCGGGGAGGTCTTTCCCGCCGAGATCACGGTCAGCCGCGCCCAGCTGTCCCCGCGCGACCTCTACGTCGTGTGCCTGCGCGATATCAGCTCGCGGCGCGAGGCGGAGCTCGCGCTGCGCGAGAGCGAAGCGCGCTACCGCATGCTGGTCGATCACGCACCCGATGCGATCGTGGTGCTCGATGCCGACAGCGGCAGGTTCGTCGATGTCAATGCAAATGCGGAGCGGCTCTTTGGCCTCGATCGCGAGGCGCTGCTCACGCAGGGCCCGGTCTCGCTCAGTCCCGAAGTGCAACCTGACGGGACACGCTCGAGCGAGGCCGCGCTGCGCCTGATCGAGCGCGCGCTGGCCGGTGAGCCGCAGATCTTCGAGTGGCTGCATTGCGATGGCCAGAAGCGCCCGTTCATCTGCGAGGTGCGGCTGCTGCATCTGCCCTCGAACACAAAACGCCTGGTCCGGGGCAGCATCACCGATATCTCCGAGCGCAAACGCGCCGAGCGCGTCGCCAGCGCCGAGCGCGATGTGCTGCAGGGCCTCACCGCTCGCGTGCCGCTGCCCGAAGTGCTCGAGTCGATTACCCGGCTCCTCGAATCCGTCGGCGTTGCGAGCGCAGCCTCGATCAGTCTGCTCGGCACCGGCGGGGTGAACTTCAGTGCGGTCATCGCGCCGCGGCTGCCGGCGTCGTTGCGGGACGCGCTGGCGCGCGCGGTCATCGGTATCCGCAATGGCTCCTGCGCCGCCTCCGTCTACCTCGGCCGCCCGGTGCAGGTCGCCGACATCGGCAAGGATCCGTTCTGGCAACACCATCGTGCCGGTGCACTGGCCGCGGGTCTGCGCGCGGCCTGGTCGACGCCGATCAAGACCGCCAACGGCAAGATGATCGGCTCGCTCGGCGCCTATCGCACCGAGCCCGGACTACCCTCCGATGGCGAGTCTCGGGTCATGGACCGCGCCGCGCAGCTGGCCGGCATCGCGATCGAGCGCCTGCTGGCAGAGGAGGCGCTGCTGTCGAGCGAGGCCAAGTTCCGCGGCCTGTTCGAGAGCATCGCCGAAGGGGTCTACCAGAGCTCCTGCGACGGGCGCGTGCTCACCGCCAATCCCGCGTTTCTCGCGATTCTGGGCTATGCCGATCTGGATGAGCTGCGCGCGCTGCCCGGCGCGCAGGCGCTTTACTGGAACCCCGCCGACCGCGCGTTTTTCATGCGCCGCATCGAGGCCGAAGGCGAGATCCGCGGCGCCGAGTTCGCCATGCGCAGGCGCGACGGTTCGCAGGTCGTGGTGCTCGAGACCGCGCGCCCGATGCGCGACAGCGACGGGCGCATCACCGGCTACGAGGGCACGATCATCGACATCACGGCGCGCAAGCGCGCCGAGCAGGCCGTGTTCGCCGAGAAGGAGCGGGCCCAGGTCACGCTGCAGTCGATCGGCGATGCCGTCATCAGCACCTGCGCACGCGGCATGATCGAGTACATGAACCCGGTCGCCGAGAAGCTCACCGGCTGGCGCGCCGAGGAAGCCATCGGCCGCCCGGTGGGCGAGGTGCTGGTGCTCATCGATGAGGTGAGCCACGCGCCGATCGCCGATCCGGTGCGCCGGCTCCTCGAGCGCCACGCGAGCGGCTCGGCCGCGGATCACGCGATGCTGGTGACGCGCGGCGGCGATCAGGTCGCGATCCAGGAGTCCTCCGCGCCGATCCGCGATCGCACCGGTGTCGCCATCGGCGCCGTCATCGTGCTGCACGATGTGACCAAGGAGCGGCGCCTGAAGCGCGCGCTCTCCTACCAGGCGAGCCACGATGCGCTCACCGGCCTCATCAACCGCCGCGAGTTCGAGGGCCGGCTGCACGCCGCGGTGGCGGCGGCGCAGCGCGGCGAGAAGCACGGCGCGCTGCTGTATGTGGATCTGGATCAGTTCAAGGTGGTGAACGACACCTGCGGCCATCAGGCGGGGGATCGGCTGATGCGCGACATCACCGGGCTCCTGCAGACGCGCGTGCGCTCCTCCGACACCATCGCGCGCTTAGGCGGCGATGAGTTCGGGATCCTGCTCGATCACTGCACGCTCGAGCAGGCGGCGCAGATCGCCGATGGGGTGCGCCAGGCGATTCACAGCTACCGCTTCGTGTGGGATGCGAGCACCCTCTCGGTAGGCGCAAGCGTCGGTGTGGTGGAGATCGGACGCGAGACGCAGAGCGTCGCGAGCCTGATGAGCGCGGCCGATATCGCCTGCTACGCGGCGAAGGATGAGGGTCGCAACCGCGTGCACGTGAGCGATGCGCGCGGCGTGCTCTCGCGCCACAAGGAGATGCAGTGGGTCGCGCGGGTGACGCACGCGGCCGAGCAGGGTCAGCTCGAGCTCTTCTTCCAGCCGATCGTCGGCATCGGCAGTAGCGGCAGCCCCGCCTTCCACGAGCTCACGGTGCGGTTGCGCAACGGCTCCGAGCTCGTCAGCCCCACGGAATTCATTCCCGCGGCCGAGCGCTACAACGTGATGCCGCTCATCGATCGCTGGGTGGTCTTGCGAGCGACGCAGCTGCTGCGCGAGAAACTGGCCCGGAACGGCACCGCGCCGCTCCTGGCGGTCAATCTCTCCGGCACCTCGCTCAACGATCAGACGTTTCTGGACTTCGTCCTGGAGCACGCCGGCGATGCCATGATCGCCCGCAGCCTGTGCTTCGAGATCACCGAGACCGCGGCGGTGACCAATCTTGCAAACGCGCTGTACTTCATGCGCGAGCTGCAGGCGCGCGGCTGCAAGTTCTCGCTCGATGACTTCGGCACGGGCCTGTCGTCATTCATGTACCTGAAGACGCTGCCGGTCGATTACCTCAAGATCGACGGTGGCTTCGTCTCCAATGTCGCCACAAGTCCGGTCGATCGCAGCATGGTCGATGCGATCAGCAAGATCGGTCGCGCGCTCGGCATCAGCACCGTCGCGGAATGCGTGGAGACCAAAGAAGTGCTCGAGGAGTTGAAGCGCATCGGCGTCGACTACGTGCAGGGCTTCTACCTCGCCCGGCCGCGGCCGATCGCCGAGCTCGACACCTAGACCGCGCAGACGAACAGCTGCGCGGGCGGGAGGTTGCGTCCCTCGAAGCCGCGGCGCACGTCGCGGAAGCTGCGCTTGAGCGCCGGCAGCACCCTGGAGGTGAACTGATAGACCAGAAAGGCCCCCTCGGGAGCGAGCGCGGCGCGGCTCTTTGCCACGATGTCGCTTTGCAACAGCTTCGGCATGCTGCCCAGGGGTATTCCCGAGATGATGTAGCTGGCCTTCGCATGGCCCAGGCGCTGCAGCACGTAGGGCACCTCCGCGGCGGACTCCTGCAGCACGGTGAGCCGTGGATCCGGCAGGCTCCTGCGCAGGAAGGCGACGAATTCGCGATTGGTCTCGAGCGCGATCAGGCGCGCATCGGGGCGCATGCGCTTTAGGATCTCGGTGGTCACGGTGCCCACGCCGGGTCCGTACTCGACGAGCACCTGCGCGCGCTCCCAGTCGATTGGAGAGAGCACCTGATTGACCAGGAAACGCGAGCTCGGGATCACCGAGCCCAGCATCACCGGATGCAGCAGGAAATTGCGGGCGAAGAGCAGGAGCTCCGCGGCGCGCGAGCGGGCAGGGGATGAGGCATCTGTCACGTGAGGTCCTCCGGTCGGTTAGTACTCGATGCGGCTCCAGCGTTCACTCAGGCGCCACAGATGCTCCTGCTGCGACTCATCGTTCGCGATCGCAGAGGCCGCCTGAATGGCCTGATTCTCATCAAAATAGAGTCCGGAGCGCCCGGCCAGTTCCGGCGCGAGCGCGAGGTGAATCGAGCTCTGCGCGCCGCGCTCCTCATCAAAGATAACGCGCGAGAGGAGCGGCTTCACGAGGCGCAGCCAGTGCGGCAGAAGATTGCTGGCGACGACCCCGGGATGCAGGCAGTTGCAGGTGATGCCGGCGCCCGCGGCGGCCAGGCGCCGCGCGAGCGCGAACGTGAACATGACGTTGGCGAGCTTTGAGCGCGCATAAGCCTGGTAGGCCCGGTAGCGGGCCTGCGGATCGGCCGCCGCCTCAAAATCCGCCTTCCCGCGATAATGCACGCGCGAGGCGACGTTCACGATGCGCGCGCGCTCCGAGAGCTGCGGGCGCAGCAGGCCGGTGAGGGCGAACGGTCCCAGATGATTGGTCGCGAAGGTGAGCTCGTACCCTTCCGCCGAGCGGCGGAAGAAGCTGCTCACGATGCCGGCGTTGTTGATGAGGAGGTCGATGCGGGGAAAGCGGCTGCGCACGTCCTCGGCAGCAGCACGCACGGAGATGAGGCTCGCGAGATCGCAACGCACGGCATGCACCTGCGCCGCAGGCACCGCCGCCTGGATCTCGGCCCGCACGAGCTGGGCGGCTGCAAGGTTGCGGCAGAGCATGACCACGGTGCGTCCGGCGCGGGCCAGCGCGAGGCTCGTCACACGCCCGATGCCGTGGGTGGTGCCGGTGATGACCGCGACGTCGCTCACCGCGTCAGTCTGCGAGCCGAAACAGCGGCTCGCCCATGCGGATCAGCGGCCGGGGCCCGGCCACCTTGCAGGGCGTGAGGCCTGGCGGGGCGAACGCGATGATGGTCGAGCCGTGCTGGAAGTAACCCATCTCCTCGCCTTTGCTGAGCCGCGCATCGCAGGGGATCACGTTCGGGCCCCGGTACTTGAGGTGCAGCAGCACATCGAGAAAGTGCAGCCGCACGCTTGCCACCAGGATCGCCGCGACCGGGACCAGCGTCACCAGATGACCCGACGGAATCAGCCGCAGGCGGATGATGGCGCGCTCATTCTTGCAGAACAGACTCTCGATGCGCTCGAGCGCGATGGGATTGACGTTCCAGGTGTCGCCGGAGACATACACGACCTGCTCCACACGGCAGTCGTAGGGTGCGTGGAAGCGGTGATACATCCCGGAGGTCAGCCGCAGCGTGACATAGGAGCCGTTACGATAGTGCTCGACCAGCTCAGGGTCGCCCAGGAGGTCGTGCAACGCGTACGGAAAGCCCTTGGCCTGCAGCACCGAGCCGGCACGCACCTGGCCGCTCGCCCCCACGATGGCATCGCACGGGCTCACGAGCACTCCCGGATCCTCATCCACGGTCCGCGCCCCGTTCCGCAGCTCGCGTGTGAAGCACTCGTGCAGGCTCCTGAACCGTGTGCTCTTGGCATCACTCAAGTCGAGATCGGCGAACGCGCGCCACAGGGCGATCCCCGCGCGCGTCAGCAGCGGCTGCTCGATCTGGCTCAGCCAGCCGACCAGCTGGGTGAGCCAGCGCCGGGGGATCCGGTTGGTGAGCAGGAAATTGAGGTCCTCTTGCTGCGCAATGCGCGCCAGCACCCGGGTGAGCGTCATCGGCCTGTCACGAGATGGCAATATTTTGCGCCCCAATGCTGTACGCCCTCGCCGCGGCGATCCTGGCCGCACTCACCCTGTGGAAGCTCTACGAGCGCTTGTGCCTGTCGCTCGCCAAGCACCCCTCCCTGGCCGGGCACGCGCGCTGGGCGCGCAGGATCGCGGGTCTGATCCCTTTCTATGAGTACGACGAGGCGCACTTCTTCAGCGCCGATGGGGCCCCCGATGCCATCGTCGCCTCCCGCCGCGCCGGCTTCGCGCGTCTCGCCAAGCTCTATGCCGGACGCTTCCCGCGCACCGTCGCGGCGACGCGCGCGCTCGAGGGCGGCGTCTCCGACCTGCAGTTCACTGCGCGTTACCGCGTGCCGTTCCAGTTCAGCCGTTTCGTGCGCCGGCAGCTCTCCTCGGGCTCCTTCCTCAGCGCATCGCACGGCACGCAGCTCACCGATCTCGACGGCAACCAGTTCTATGACCTGACCGGCTCCTACGGCGTGAATCTCTTCGGCTACGACTTCTATAAGGAGTGCATCGAGGAGGGCAGTGCGCTGGTGCACGAGCTCGGCCCGGTGCTCGGGGCCTACCACCCCGTCGTCGCGCAGAACATCGCCCGTCTGAAGGAGATTTCCGGACTCGATGAGGTCTCCTTTCACATGTCGGGGACCGAGGCGGTCATGCAGGCCGTGCGCCTGGCGCGCTATCACACGCGCCGCTCGCACGTGGTGCGCTTCTGCGGCGCCTACCACGGCTGGTGGGGCGACGTGCAGCCCGGGGTCGGCAATCCGCTGCCGGCGCGCGACACCTACACGCTCAAGGACATGGACGCGGCCAGCCTGCGCGTGCTCGAGATGCGCCGCGACATCGCCTGTGTGCTGGTCAATCCGCTGCAGGCGCTGCATCCCAATGCCAATGCGCCGGCCGACTACACGCTGGTCGACGGCGGCCGCCGCGGGCACTTCGACCGTGCGGCCTACGGCGCCTGGCTCAGGACGCTGCGCGAGGTGTGCACCCGCCGCGGCATCGTGCTCATTTTCGATGAAGTGTTCGTCGGCTTTCGCCTGGCTCCGGGCGGGGCGCAGGAGTACTTCGGCGTGCGCGCGGATCTCGTCACCTACGGCAAGACCCTGGGCGGGGGCCTGCCGGTCGGCGCGCTGTGCGGTCAGGCCCGCTACATGCGCCGCTTTCGCGAGGATCGGCCGGCCGATGTGTGCTTCGCGCGCGGCACGTTCAACTCCCATCCCTATGTGATGGGCGCCATGCACGCCTTCCTGACGCGCCTCGAGAGCGCGCCCATCCGCGCGCTGTACGCGGACCTGGATGCCACCTGGGCCCGACGCGCGCACGAGCTCAACGCGCGGCTGCGCGAAGCCGGCGTGCCGCTGCAGGTCGCTCACTTGTCCTCGATCTGGATGGTTCATTACACGCAGCCCGGGCGTTATCACTGGATGCTGCAGTACTACCTGCGGCTCGAGGGCCTCGCGCTGAGCTGGATCGGCACCGGCCGGCTCATCTTCAGTCTCAATTACACGGAAGAGGAGTTCGCCGCGGTCGCCGCGAGGATCCTCGCGGCGGCCACGGCGATGCAGCGCGATGGCTGGTGGTGGAGCGATGCGACGCTCACGCACCGTGCGATCCGGCGGCAGGTGCTGCGCGAGCTGCTTCACGCTCGCTGGGCGACTTCCTCCATCGGATCGAGAAGCTCCCCGCGGAGCACCTGGAGCGGCGCGCGGTAGTACAGCATGATGTCGTGGAACGGGTCGGTGATGATCTTCGTCAGCCACACGAGCCCGGTGCGCACGTCCTTCAGGAAGAACAGGTGCACGGTGCGGAAGAGCAGCGCGCCGAATCCCATGGCGAGCCAGATCTGACCCAGGTGGCGCCACCACAGGCTCGAGAACGCCTCCCCGCCCGGTGCGAACACACCGAGGAGCCGCGGATAGGCCCACAGCACGAGCGGTGAGAGCCCCCACAGCGACAGCAGCACGACCTTGCGCCGCAGGTTGTAGCCGACCTTGATGTCTTCCTTGTGCTCGTGCGTGGCCTGATTGACCTGATCGTAGCCCTTGGGCTCGAAGAAGAAGTGCCCGACCTGGCGGCTCACCATGGCCGCAAACCAGCCGATGAAGGCCGAAGCGGCCGGATTGCTGAACATCGTGGCGTAGGCCGTGAGGAAGCTCAGGGCGCTGAACAGGTGCAGTGATTGATTGATGCGACTGTGATGGTAGTAGCGGTGATCGTCCCAGCGCTGAATCTTCAATTCCTGCAGGAAGCGTTGCATTCGGACTCCTTGGCTCATGTACATCAGGCGCCGCGCGCGCCCGCATGAAGCAGATATAGCAGGACGTTTACAAACACATGACGGCCAGGCGCAAGATTTCTGTTGCGTGAGCTTCATCGCACAGTCATATGCGCTCGCCAAGATCCGCCGCACATGCGAATCATGATTGTGAGCGATGCCTGGTTTCCGCAGACCAACGGTGTCGTCAACACTCTGGCTCAGACCGCCGCCTGCCTCGGGCGCTTCGGGCACGAAGTCCGCTTCGTCACGCCGAAGGATTTCCGCACGATTGCCTGTCCGACCTATCCGGAGATCCGCATCGCGCTGCGGCCCGCGCGCACCATCGCGCGGCTGATCGACTCGTTTCGACCCCAGGCGCTGCACATCGCGACCGAAGGGCCGCTCGGGTTTGCGGCGCGCCGTCACTGCGTGCAGCAGGGCCTGAAATTCACGAGCTCCTATCACACGCAGTTCCCGCAGTACCTGAAGTCGCGCTTCCCCATTCCGCTGTGGTTCTCGTACGCGGTGCTGCGCTGGTTTCACGGCGCGGCGCGCGCCTGCATGGTGAGCACGCGCAGCGTCGAACAGGAGCTCGCGGGGCGCGGCTTTCGCAACATCGTGCGCTGGCGGCGCGGCGTGGACACGGAGCTGTTCCGCCCCCGCGCCAAGGAATTTCTCGAGCTGCCGCGGCCGATCGCGGCCTACGTCGGCCGGGTCGCGGTGGAGAAGAACATCGATGCATTCCTCGCCATGCCCTGGAGCGGCACCAAGCTCGTGATCGGCGACGGGCCGGAGCGCGAGCGGCTGCAGTCGCAGTATCCGGGTGCCGTGTACGCCGGCTATCGCTTCGGCGAGGATCTCGCGGCGCATCTCGCCGCCGCCGACGTGCTCGTCTTTCCCAGCCTCACCGACACCTTCGGTCTGGTGAACCTGGAGGCCATGGCCTGCGGGGTGCCGGTGGCGGCCTTTCCCGTCACCGGACCGATCGACGTGGTCGACGATGGCGTCACGGGTGCGCTCGATACCGATCTGGGTCGCGCTGCGGTACGCGCTCTGGCGATCGATCCGCGTGCCTGCCGGGAGCGCGCGCTGCAGTCGAGCTGGGAGGACTGCACCCGGCAGTTCGAAAGTCACCTGGTGTGCTCACGCGCGGGCAGTCCGCTTCGCGGCGGGTCTAACTCCGGCGCATCGATCCGCTCGCTCGAGGATCGCTCCGCCGCCTGAGACGGCACGGTAGACTTGCACCCGGGTTCCAAGCGGCTTGCGGTGCATGGATATCTTCGTCTGGCGTCAGCTCATCAAGAATCTCATCCTGCCGCCGACGGGCTTGCTGATCGTCGCTTTCGTGGGCTTGCTGCTGTGGCGCCTGACGCGCTGGCGCAAGAGCGGAATGAGCCTGGCCGGCGGAGCGCTGCTCGCGCTGTGGCTGCTCGCAACTCCCGCGATCGCCGATCATCTGGTGCAGTGGTCGGAAGCGTATCCGCCGCTCGATCTGTCCCAACCCGTGGCCGCCGAGGCCATCGTGGTGATCGCCGGGGGCGTGCGCGTGAATGCACCGGAGTACGGCACCTCGGCACCGTCCCCGACGACGCTCGAGCGCCTCGTCTACTCGGCCCGTGTCGCCCACACGACGGGCTTGCCGGTGCTGGTCTCCGGCAGCCGCGCCGAAGCGCAGGCGATGGATGGGGTGCTGCGGCGCGATCTCGCGGTGACACCCAGGTGGATCGAGAGCCGCTCGCGCGATACGCGCGAGAACGCCCTGTTCTCCGCCTCCATCCTCGAGCGCGCGGGCGTGCGCCGGATCGTGCTCGTCACCTCCTCGGCGCACATGGCGCGGGCCTTGCGCGAGTTTCAGGCGGCCGGGCTCACGGTCGTACCCGCCCCGGCGGCCATGTGGACGCGCCGTGACCTCGGCATGCTCCTGTGGGTGCCGAATGCCGATGCCCTGATCCGCTCCCAGCGCGCCTGCTACGAGGCGCTGGGGCGATTCGTGCAGCTCCTAAGGGGCGTGGGCGGGTGACGGTTCTTTGACAGAGGCCGCCAAGTGGTCCGACCTGTCATTTTGGCGCAAACTGAGGTGAATTCCGGGCCGTCCCGGCTGTGACGGTGAGGGGGCCACGTCTTGGACGGGGTTGAGTCCGCGGCCGCGCTTGCGCGAGCGGGCGAGCAGGGTCGCTTCGCACGACTGCTGCTGCCTGGAAACTACCGCTGGATGCTCTTCGCCTACGCCACCGCCCTGCTGCTGATCGGCTGGGGCTACCTGGTGTTGCGCGTCAAGGCAGATTACGAGCAGACCCTGCAGGCCGAGCGTGGCCGGCTGCTCGCCGTGGCCGCGTCCCTCCAATCCGCCACCGAAGCCATGTTCAACGATGGCATCGGCGCGGCGGTCGCCGGGGCCAATGAGATCGCCAGAAGCGGCGGTCTGGCGCGCGTGCCGGACGAGCGCATTACCGCGGTCCTGCAGGACATGCTGACCGGGGGCGATTACGTGCGCTCCCTGTTCCTCTACGCGCCCGGGCGCTTCGCCCAGGTCTCCCGCAGCAACGGCTATGAGTCTGCGAGCCTCCCGCCAGCCTGGCTCGCCAGGCTGGAAAAGGATCCGGGCGTTCAGACCTGGGTTGGGCGCCCGCTGCACGATCGGGCCAGCCCGACCGACGTGGTCGTACCCATTGCTCAGTACGTGCGTACCGCCGCCGGTGCGGGTGTGTGGGCCGGAGTGCTGTTCAATTTTCAGCCCTTCGACACCCTCATGAGGCAGTTTGGGACGGACATGACCGTCATGCTGCTGCTGTCCGATGACGGCACCATTCTGGTGCGAGCGCCGCCCGACGCCAGCGTCGATCTCACGCAGGGGATCAACGTCGGCAATCTGGCTCTGTTCAAGCAGGCCGTGAACGGCCGCAAAGTCGGCACCGTCGAGGGTTACGGTGCGATCATGAAAGTGCCGATGATGTACGGCTACGCCTCGATCCCCGGCTATGACCTCAAAGTCGGCGCCGGGCAGCGGCGCGATGCGGCGCTCGCGCCGTGGCGCGAGCACACCCGCATGAGCGTCATTTTTGCGACCGCCGCGAGCGTGCTGGTGCTGGGATTGACGCTGCTGCTCGACTATTTCATGCAGGCGGCGCGCCGGCGCGAGCAGCAGTTCCGCGCGCTTTTCGACAATGCCGCCTTCACCGTCATGGTGCTCGAGGGTTACCGCTTCACCGACGCCAATCGCACGGCGTACTCGATGTTTGGCCTCGCCCCCACGGCCAGCATCACGGGGATGACGCCCTGGGATTTCTCGCCGGAGCGCCAGCCGGACGGACGGCTGTCCACCGAGGCCGCGCAGGCACGTATCGATGAGGCGTTGGCGCGGGGTGCGACGACCTTCGAGTGGCTGCACCGGCGCCTGGACACCGGCGCGACCTTCCCGGCGCAGGTCAGTCTCGCCAGCATGCGCACGGGCGAGCGGGTTGTCACGCTGGCGGTCGTCGAGGATCTCACGGCGAAGAAGCAGGCGGAGCGCGAGCTGCGCGAGAGCGAGCAGCGCTACCGCGCACTGGTCGATGTGCTGCCGGAGGCGGTGTTCGTGCAGCAGGATTTTGTGGTGGTGTTCGCCAACCAGGCGTGCGCCCGATTGGTGGGCGCGGCCTCGCCGGAGCAGATGTTCGGCACCTCCACGCTGGTGTACGTGGAGGAGGCGGATCTGCCGGTGCTGCAACAGCGGGCGCGCCGCGTGACCGAGCAGGGCGTACCGGCCGAGGCGCGCGAATTTCGGCTGCGGCGTGTGGACGGCACGCCCATCTGGGTCGAGCTGCAGAGCGTGCCCACCGTGTTCAACGGCGCACCGGCCGCGCAGACGGTCATGCGCGACGTCACGGCCCGGCATCGCCTGGCGGATCTCGAGACCGCGCGCCAGGATCGCGCGCAGCGCCAGTCCGAGACGCTGCTCAAGCTCGCCACGCGCCGCTCGATCGGCGTGCCCAATCTCGGCGCGGCCCTGACTGAAGTGTGCGATCGCGCGCGCGACGTGCTCGGTACGGAGCGCGTGACCGTGTGGGCGGCGGAGGCGCAAGGCACGATGTTTCGCTGCATCGCTTCGAGCTCGCGCGCCAACCTTGCGAGCCTGCTGGATGAAACCGCGCCGGCCCGCATGGTGCCGCGCTTCATCGCCGCGCTGCGCAGCGAGCGCGTGATCGAGACCAGCGCGGCGATGACCGATCCCCGCACCAGTGAGATTCTCGATCTGGGCATCGACGTGCTGCGCCCCGCCTCGCTCATTGCCGCGCCCCTGTGGCGTGCGGGCGAGATGACGGGCTTTGTCTGCTGCGGCCAGGGGGCACCCGAGCGGCTCTGGCACATGGATGAGGTCAATTTCATCGGCGGCATTGCCGATCAGGTGACGCAGGTCGTGCTCGATGCCGAGCGCGAGCAGGCGCTCATCGAGCTGCGCGCACTCGCCGGTGAGCTCATGCGCTCGCAGGATGAGGAGCGGCGCCGCATCGGTCGGGATCTGCACGACTCCACCGGGCAGACACTGTCGGCACTCGAGATCGGCATCTCGCGGCTCCTGGATGCGGCCGATCCGCGCCAGCCCCAGCAGCTGGCGCTGCTCGAGCAATGCCGTGAGCTCGCCAATCAGTGCTCGACCGAGATCCGCACCGCGGCCTACCTGCTGCATCCGCCGCTGCTCGATGAGCTGGGGCTGCTGAGCGCCCTGCGCTGGCTCGCCGATGGCCTGCGCCAGAGGAGCGGCCTCGATACGCGCCTCGAGCTTCCGGACACGATGGCGCGTCTGTCCAAGGACTCGGAGCTCACGCTGTTTCGTCTGGCACAGGAAGCGCTCACCAACGTGCAGCGTCATTCTTCCAGTCCCTGGGTCATCGTGCGCCTGTCGGTCAATGCCGGAACCGTGCTGCTCGAGATCGAAGATGCGGGCACAGGCACGGGCACGCGCAAGGGTGCCGCCCGGCGCTCGCGCGCGGCGCCGGTGCTGGGCGTCGGTCTCGCCGGCATGCGCGAGCGCGTGCGTCAGGTTGGCGGTACCTTCTCATTCGAGATGTCACCGACCGGCACCCGGGTGAGTGCCGCCGTGCCGCTCGACAATCTCACCTCGAGCACCGGCAGTACGCTCGTCTCCGGTGAGACTCACGCGGCGCACGAAGAGACTCTGCAATGAAGTCGGTGCGGATCCTGGTGGCGGATGATCATGAGGTCGTGCGGCGGGGCGTGGCCACGATGCTGTCGCAGGTGGCCGGCTGGTCGGTGGTCGCGGAAGCCGAGACCGGACGTCAGGCGGTGGAACTCGCCAACAGTACCCAGCCCGACGTCGCGATTCTCGACATGACGATGCCGGAGTTGAATGGGCTGGATGCGGCGCGGCAGATCCTCGCCTCGCGCAGCGGCACGCGCGTGCTGATTCTGACGGTGCACGAGTCCGAGCAGCTCGTGCGCGAGGTGCTCAATGCGGGCGCGCATGGGTATGTGCTGAAGTCGGATGCCGGCCGCATCGTCGTGACGGCGGTCGAAGCGCTGATGGACGGGCGGCCGTTCTTTACATCGAAGGTGGCGCGCATCGTGCTCGAGGGTTACCTGCGCGCCCAGCCCGCCGAAGAGACGCCGATGGGGCCGACGCTCTCCGCGCGCGAGCGCGAGATCGTGCAGCTGCTCGCGGAAGGTAAGAGCAATAAAGAAGTGGCCCGCGCCTTGAACATCAGCGTCAAGACCGCCGAGACGCACCGCAGCAATATCATGCGGAAGATGCAGTTCGAGTCACTATCCGACTTAATCCGCTACGCCATCCGCAACAATATCGTCGGAGCCTAGTGCGCCGCAGCATCGGGGGCCGCCCGGTACACGCTTTCCCCCGGGGGTTTAGGTAGTTCATGGAATGGGGCCGCCACCCCCCGGCCGGTACTCTGACCGCCATTCGCCGGCGCTGACCCGGCTCAACCATTCCGTGTGCGGTGAATTCACTCGGCAAAGCCCCTCACGAACCTGCCCAAGCTCTGGATGAGCCTGCACGAGCGATGCTCGAGCAGATCGCGGATCTGGTCCTCGTGACCGACGCGCAGGGAGTGATCGAATACGTAAGCCCCGGCAGCGAGCGCACGCTCAGGCTCGCGCCTGCCTCCTTGCTGGGAACGGCCCTGGGCCAGGTGCTGCACGAGGACGATCGCGCGAGTGCCCACGTGGAGCTCGAGCAGCTCATCGCCACCCGCATCGGCGATTTCGAGTGCGAGTGGCGCCTGCGCCGCGGCGATGGCAGCTACGCGCTGCTGGACGTGCGCGCCTGCCGCATCAGCGATCCCACCCATCCGCGCCGCGTGCTGATCCACGGCCGTGACATCTCGCGCCAGAAACGCACCGAGGGACGGCTCACCTTCGTGCGCTCCATATTCGATCACCTGTATGCGGCCTGCAGGGCGGGCGTGCTGGTCGTCGCGGAATCCGGCGACGTGCGCTACTACAACAAACTCATGCTGGAGATGTGGGACATCGGCCGGCCCGAGGGACTGATCCGCTCCGAGCTCGAGATCTGGCGCCACGTGCTGCGCGTGCTGGGCGATCCGGGACAGTTTCTGGAGACGGTGCGGGAGCTCGCGCGCGACCGCGGCCGGGTGCAGACCTGGCGCGTGCTCACGAGTACGCAGCGCACGATCGAGTGCTACAGCGCGCCGCTCTCCGCCGGCGCCGACTCCGAAGCGTGCCGCTTCTACTGCTTCCGCGATGTGGGCTATGAGACTTCCCCGGCAGAGGGCATCCGCCGTCTGCATGGCCTCGCAACCATCGGGCGCGTCGCGCTCGGCGTCGGCCGCGAGCTGCAGAACGTGCTGATTCCGGTGGGCGCGCACGCCCAGCTTCTGGGCAGCGAGCTCTCCAAGTCGCATCCGCTGCAGGAGCACGCGACTCACATCCTGCGCGCGACGCAGCGCTGCCGCGGGCTCATCGAGCAGCTCATCTCCGCCGGCCGCGAGGCCACGGTCCAGCGCCGGGCGCTGCCGATCGGCGGCGTGGTGCGCGAGACCGTGGGTCTGCTGCGTGCCGCCGTGCCGCGCACGATCGATCTGTCAGTGGCGGTGAGCGCGGGCATCCCGCTCGTGGAGGTGGATCCCGCGAGCATCGAGCAGATCATCTTCAATCTGGTGCTGAATGCCGCGCAGGCGCTGCCCCGCGAGGAAGGCAAGATCACGGTTACGGTGACGCCGCACAGCGTGGCGAACGCAGGCTCGCTCGGCGCCCAATTCGACGGCGAGGCGAGCGGACTGCGCCTTACCGTGCGCGATTCGGGGGAGGGCGTGGATCCCGCCGTCGCCGAGCGCATCTACGATCCCTGGTTCTCATCCTCGCGCCGCAGCGACAGCTGCGGGCTGGGACTGACGATCGCCCGTGACCTGGTGGTGCGCCATGGCGGCCACATCAGTGTCGAGCGGCTCCCCACGGTCGGAACGGCCGTCCACGTCGATCTGCCCGCCATCGACCCCGCCAACGAGCGCCAGAGTTCGGCGCCGTGAAGCGCTGGCGTGCCTGTATCGTCGCGGGCTGTCTCGCGCTCGCTATGGCTGCCGCGGCATCGGTCGGCGCCGGCGCCCCGCTGTCGATCCTGCTCGCGGCCGGCTTATGCGGCGCGCTCACCGCGGCATTCGTCGCAACGCTCATGCACTCGCGCAACGCGGCGCGCACCCATACCTATGTGATCGAGCTGCAGGAAGCGCAGCTGCGCCTGCAGCATCACTTGACGCACGATGTGACCACGGGGCTGCTCAACCGCGCGGCCTTCGAGACGCGCGTGCGCGAAGCGCTCACCCAGGCGCGCCGGGACGACAGCATCCTCGCGGTCGCGATGCTCGACATCGACCGCTTCAAGACCTTCAACGATTCGCTCGGCCGCGCCGCGGGCGACCGCCTGCTCGGGGAGCTCGCCCAGCGTCTGCGCGCCATCGATCCGGCGCGCCTGTCTTTCGCACGCCTCGGAGCCGATGAGTTCGCGCTGCTGATTCCGCCGGTGCGCGAGCGGCGCGAGATCGAGCGCATCACCTCCGCCGTGCTGGCCGCGTCCTCCGGCGCCATCACTCTGGGCGGGGTCGAGCTCTACACCGCGCTCAGCATCGGCGTCAGCATCTATCCGGCCGACGGCCGCACGGTCGACGATCTGCTCGCCCGCGCCGAGGCGGCGATGCGCGCCGCGCAGGAGCGCGGCGGCAACGTCGTCGAGTTCTATCCCTGCGAGGTGGGCGTCGCGACTCAGGAGCGCCTCACGCTCGAAGCGGATCTGCGCCGGGCGATCGTGCGCGATGAGCTCGAGGTGCACTACCAGCCGCAGTTCTCGCTCTCCAACGGCTCGATCACCTGCGTCGAGGCGCTGGTGCGCTGGCGCCATCCGACCCGCGGCATGCTCGCGCCGGGTATGTTCATCCCGCTCGCCGAGGAGACCGGGCTCATCGTGCCGATCGGGGAGTGGGTGCTGCGCGAGGCCTGCCGTCAGGCGCGTGCCTGGCGCTTCGATCAGCGGCCACCGGTGCGCATGGCGGTGAATCTCTCGCCGCTGCAGTTCCGGCAGAAGGATCTGCTGGGCGCGGTGCTGGCGGCACTCGAGGCTGCGCAGCTGCCGCCGGAATGTCTGGAGCTCGAGCTCACCGAGAGCTCGGTGATGATGAATCATGAGCAATCGGTGCTCGTGCTCGAGGAGCTGCGCACCGTCGGCGTGCGCGTTTCCATCGATGATTTCGGCACGGGCTACTCGAGCCTGAGCCAGCTGCGCCGCCTGCCGATCGAGAAGCTGAAGATCGACCGCTGCTTCGTGCGCGACCTGTCCTCGAGCCGCATGGACCAGTCGATCGTGCGCGCCATGTGCGAGCTCACCCACGGCGTGGGTCTGCAGGTCGTCGCCGAGGGCATCGAGACGGCCGAGCAGTACTCGGCGCTGCGCTCACTCGGCTGCGAGCATGGTCAGGGCTACTACCTGTGCGCGCCGCAACCGCCCGCCGCGCTGGAGGACCTCCTTCAGAGCCGCCGCGAGCAGGTCGAGGTAGCGGTCGAATTCGATCCGGGACGGGAATCCGTCGCGGGCTGATATCATGGGCGAATGACACCCGGCCGCTCGAACGGCGCCGTTGAGATGCTGCGTGGGCCGCGGCGCCGCAGCCATTGGTGGTGGTTGCTGATCGCGCTCGCCGTTCTCTACAGCGCCAATTCGGCCCTGTCCTACTACGTCGATGCGCTCTGGTTCGGCTCCCTCGGCTACGCGGCCGTGTTCTGGAGCCGCATCAATCTTCAGGCGACGCTGTTCACGGTCTTTGCGCTCGCGACGTTCGTCGCACTCTACGGCGCGTTCGAGCTCCTAAAGCCGCGCCAGCTCGATGACCTGGTGGGCCGCGCGCTGCAGTTCAATGGCCGTCCGATGCGCCTGCCACTCGATCGGGTGCTTACGCTCATCGCCGCCGGCGTGGCACTGCTCATCGCGGTCGGAACCGCCACCAGTATGGCCTCCGACTGGACCACGTTCGCGCTGTGGTGGCACGGCGATAGCGCGGTTGTGGCCGGGGAGCCGGATCCGATTTTCGGCCGCCCGCTCGGGTTCTATCTGTTCACGCTCCCCGCCTGGCAGCTCTTCGCCGGCTGGCTCTTCATGCTGGCGCTGCTCGCGCTGGGCGTTGCAGTGTTCTTCGCGGTGCTGGTGGGGGCCGTGCGCGGCTGGGCCGACCGCAATCAGGAGCCCGCGGCCAATCGCGCCTGGCACGGCATCGCCTGGACGCTGGCCGCGATGCTCCTCGTGCTGGCGCTGCGCGTGTGGCTGGGCCGCTATGAGCGGCTGTTCCAGGAAGGGGTGATCTTCTCGGGCGTCACCTACACCGATGCCCATGTGACGCTCATCGGTCAGCTCATCATCTGCCTCGCCCTCATCGCGGGCGCGGTGCTGCTCGCGATCGGCTCGCTGGTCGGCCTGCGCCCCCATACCCTGGCGGTGGCGCTCTTGCCGCCTGCGGCCTGCTACGTGATCGCCGGCCTCATCGGCTGGTACGTGAGCAACTTCATCGTCAAGCCCAATCAGCTCGTGCGCGAGCGGACTTACATCGAGCACAACATCGAGCTCACGCGCCGGGCTTACGGCCTCGATCGCATCGAGACCCATCCCTTTCCCGCCGACACCAGCGTGACGGCCCTGCAGGTACAGGATAACCGCGCGACGTTCGATAACATCCGCCTGTGGGACTGGCGTGCGCTGCAGGACACGCTGCGTCAGATCCAGGAGATCCGCACTTACTACGATTTCCCGGACATCGACATCGATCGCTACTCCATCGGCGGCTCGGTGCGGCAGATGATGCTCGCCGCGCGCGAGATCAACCTGCAGAAGCTCCCCGAGAGCAGCCGCAACTGGATCAACGAGAAGCTGATCTACACCCACGGCTACGGCGTCACCATGAATGCGGTGAACGGCTTCACGCCGGAGGGTATGCCGGTGCTCGCGCTCGCCAACATGCCGATCGAGAGCACCCTCCCCGAGATCAAGGTGACGCGCCCGGAGATCTACTTCGGCGAGCTCACCGACGAGGACGTCTACGTCCGCACGCGCCAGAAGGAATTCAACTACCCGCAGGGCGACAGCAACAATCTCACCACTTATGAGGCGGACGCGGGCATTGCGGTCGGTGGCTTGCTGCGCCGGCTCGCGATCGCCGCCGACCGCGGCGATATCACCAAGCTCCCCTTCAGCGACGATGTGACGGCCGACAGCCGCCTGCTCATGCGGCGCAATCTGCGCGAGCGAGTCGCGGCGCTGGCGCCGTTCCTGACGCTGGATCCGGATCCCTACATCGTGGTGGGCGCCGACGGCCGGCTCTACTGGTTCATGGATGCCTTCACCACTGCGCAGACCTATCCGTACTCACGCGAGGTGCGGCTTGAGGGCGATCGCGTCAATTATCTGCGCAACAGCGTCAAGGTCGTGGTGGATGCCTACACCGGCGCTACGACGCTGTACGTCTTCGATGACACCGATCCGCTCATCGCGGCGTATCGCTCCTGGTTCCCCTCGCTGTTCAAGGATGCGCGCGCGATGCCGGCGGATCTGCGCCGGCATGTGCGCTACCCGGAGCTGATGCTCGATGTGCAGGCGCGCGTCTACACGCTCTACCACATGACCAATCCGGACGTGTTCTACAACCGCGAGGATCTGTGGAACGTGGCGAGCGAGATCAGGAGCAGCGAGCAGCGCCAGCAGGTGATGGAGCCGAATTTCATTGTGATGAGGCTGCCAGGCGCAGCCGCTCCCGAGTTCATCGAGATCCTGCCGTTCACACCCTCGAACCGGAACAATCTCATCGGCTGGATCGCCGCGCGCAGCGACGGCGAGCACTACGGCCAGGCCGTGGTGTACGACTTTCCGAAGACCAGGCTGGTGGACGGTCCGCTGCAGATCGAGGCGCGCATCGATCAGAACGCCCAGCTCTCCGGTCAGCTCTCGCTCTGGAACCAGCAGGGCTCGCACGTGCGGCGTGGCGGCCTGATCGCGATCCCGATCGGCACCGCGCTCTTGTACGCCGAGCCGATCTACCTGCAGGCCGAGAGAAGTCCGATGCCCGAGCTGCGCCTGGTGGTACTCGCCGTGCAGGACAAGCTCGCCTTTGGTCCGACGTTCGAGACGGCGCTCGCCGCACTGCTTGGCACGGGCCCCTCGATGCTGAGCGCCAACGGGAGCGCGAGTTCATCGCCGCCGCCTGCAACTGCAGCACCGGCCGAGGCGGCGTCTGCCGCCGCGACTACTGTCGCGACTTCAGCCGCGGACCGGGAAGCGGTCATCCGCAGCGCGGCTCAGGACCTTGCTGACTACCAGCGCCTGACGGCGCAAGGCCGGCTCGCAGAGGCCGGGGCCAAACTCGAATCCGTCAAACAAAAGCTCGACGCTCTGCAACGCCAGCAGCGCTGAGCCGGTCTGCTGGTCTTTGGGGGCATTTATGCGACACGCGATATTCAAGGCGGGGCCGGCGCTTTGCGCCCTGACGTGGGCAGCGTCTGCGGCGGCTCAGCAGCCTGCCGATCTGGGCATCGCGCCCGTGAGCCTGACCGAGCCCAGCTACACGTTCGACAGTGCCGAACAGCACCGCATTCGCGTCGTCGTCGTCGCGAAGGGCCTGAAGCACCCGTTTGCCGTCGCGCTGCTCCCGGGCGGTGATGCGCTGGTCTCCGAGCGCAGCGGCCCCCTGCGGCTCATTCACAATGCCGCCGGTGCCGAGGGCAAACCGGCCGTGCTCGATCCCACGCCGGTGGAGGGTATTCCTGCGGTCGAGCCGAGTTACCGCGGCGCCGGCCTGCAGGATGTCGTATTGCACCCTCAATTTGCGAAAAACCACTGGGTCTACTTCAGCTTCAATCAGGCCGGCAAGGCGCCTGCTCCGGATGCGAAGCCGCCGGTTCGCCACGAGAGCCGCGTGAGTCTGCTGCGGGGCACGTGGACGGGACACTCACTGAGTCACGTGGAGATCCTGTTCGCCGGCGAATCGGGCGGCAGCACCAGCGGCTCGCGCATTGCCTTCGGCGCCGACGGCCTGGTGTACATGACGACCGGCGGACCCTTCGGCGAGGTCGCCCAGCAGCTCGACAATGTGTACGGCAAGGTGTTGCGCCTGCGCGAGGACGGCAAGGTGCCGGGCGACAATCCGTTCGTCAGCCGCACCGGCGCGCGGCCGGAGATCTTCACTTACGGTCATCGCGATTCGCTGGGACTGGCCGTGCAGCCCGGTACGGGTGTCGTGCTGAACGCCGAGCACGGACCCAATGGCGGGGATGAGATCAATTTGATTCTTCCCGGCCGCAACTACGGCTGGCCGAAAGTGAGCTTCGGGCGCAACTACGACGGTCCGCGCATCTCCGAATCCCCGGTGGCCGAGGGGATCGAGCAGCCGATCGTCGTGTGGCTGCCCTCCATCGCTCCCGGCGGACTTGCCTTCTACAACGGCGAGCGTTTCCCGGCCTGGAAGGGCAATCTCTTCATCGGCAGTGCGCGTCGTGGCGAGATACCGCGCACCGGGGGTCTGGAGCGCGTGGTGTTCAACTCTCACCTGGAGGAGCTGCGCCGCGAGACGCTGCTCACGGATCTTCATCAGCGGATCCGCGACGTGCGCCAGGGACCCGACGGACTCATTTACGTCACGACGGACGAGGATGACGGCGCGCTGCTGCGCATTGAGCCGGCGAGCTAGCCGGCCGGAATGGTGATGAGGGGCAGGGGCTGCCGCTCGGAGGTATCGAGCAGCGTGAAGAGCAGCATCAGGAAGGTGAAGGTGCCCTTCGAGCGCAGATCCGTGTCGTCGAGATAGAACCAGTGATCGTGATAGCGCACGGCGCTGAATGCGCCGGCCGGGCGGCTATCGGAAGTGTGAACGCGAAGCAGCCGGGCATCGCTCTGCGCCTCCGCTGCGAGTCCGGAGACTCCCGCAGTCGCGACATGCGTCTGAATATCGCGGTCAGGGATATCGATCATGCCGCCCACTTCGAGCATCACGTGCAGCATGCTGCGGGTCTGCAATGCAATTTCATCGTTGCTCGCCGGCAGGGAGCCGTACACCAGATGGAACTCCGTCTCATCGGGGTTCAGGCCCAGGAGCCGCTTGGCTGTAGCGGCCTCCTCGCGCAGCTCCGCGGAGGCCTGATCGCGGTGCAAGAAGAGGATGGTCGAGCGCTCGCCACCTTTGCCCTCGCGGATGCGCATGCCGAAATTACCGGAGCGCTGCAGCTCGCTCAGGATCCGGACCAGCTGAACGAATTCCGGATCGGCCGCCTCGGAGTTTCCGCCGGAGATCCGTCCATTGCGCAGGCCATTGACCGAGGCGACGCACAGCCTGAACACGATGTCTGCGGGCCAGTTGGACTGCACCGTGAACATGAGCGAGTCCGGCGGCACCGGCATCATGAGCGTGCGCAGGAACTGATTGCCGGTGAGCGGCGTGTAGGTAATCGTGGGGTGATCGCTATAGGTGCCCGTGCCGCTCAGTGTCCAGTCCTGCGTCGGGTTGCGCGGGATGGCCACGGATGCCGCAACGCCGGTCTGCAACGTGTAGCCGCCGACGACCTGCGCAACCTCGACGAAGACCGGCATGTCGTAGTAGCGCAACTTGACCAGATTAAGGAGGGTCTGCTCCTTCCAGGAGTCCCCGATCTGCGCGCCGTAATCGAATCGGTCGCGCGGAATCGTGCCGGGTCCGATCGACGCGCAGCCGCTCGCGAGTGCCGCGATACAGGCACTCGCGACAAAGCAGGCGAGCGCGCGATTCATGCCTACGGCGCCGCGCGGCCCGAGAACTGCATGAACATCTGCGCCACGACCTTGTCGATCGCGGCCTGGGGGCTCTTCATCATGTCATCGGTGAGTTCACCCTCGGCTACACCTTCCCACACCAGCTTGCGCTTCGCGGCATCCGCCAGATCGATGTTCGCGGTGCCGACCTTGTAGCGTACGGTCTGCACGTCGTTGCCGCCGGCGTACAGACCGCCGCGGTAACCGTAATAGCCGAATGACGCACTGGGGCTGGAGCGGATGTCCGCCTGCTCGCGAACGTTGGTGTTGAAGTTCACCAGCAGGTCGGGATTGGCATCTGCCTTGCGGAAGCCTCGTGACTCGAGCTCGCGCGAAATGGCCGTCTCGAAGTAACTCGTCACCGGCGTGCTCATGCCGCCGCGGTTGGTGCCGGGCTGGGCGACGAAACCGTAGGTCCGATAGCTCGACAGGTTTGACGTAGGATCCGTGGTCGAGCGCACTTGGGGGGTGGATTCACAGGCGCTGAGCAGGGCCGCGGCGCAGGCCAGGGATGCCAGGAGCGTCGTGATGCGTCGGATGGTCATGTTGATCGCCTCGAGATGGGGTGAAACACAGGAATCCAATACTGGCACTTTGTAGCGATTCCTGCCTCCCGCGGACATTGGACTGAAGTCCCATGGGAAGCCTGGGTGGTAGGACCAAGGTCCGATGGTCAGTTCATCGCTGGATTAAGAGCATGCGGCCATGCGAAGAGTGCGAAAGATAGCTCTCGCCTGTGCGCTGGTCGCGGCGCAGTCGGCTGTCGCTTTCGCGGAAGACGATGCGGAGCTGCAGAAGCAGCTCGCCAATCCCGTCGCCGATCTGGTGACGGTGCCGATTCAATACACCGCGAACTTCAATGTGGGCCCTGAGAGCGGGACCCAGGACGTGGTCAATATTCAGCCCGTTTACCCCACAAAACTGGGCCCGGTGAACCTCATCAACCGACTGATCGTGCCGCTCTTGTCCAATCCGCCGGCCGCGTTCGGCCAGGACCGGGTGGGCGGCCTCGGCGATATTCTCTATGAGGGCTTCTTCGCACCGGCGAAGCCCGGCGCCATGATCTGGGGCGCGGGGCCGCTCATCATGCTCGATTCGGCGACCAACGATCGACTCGGCACCGGCAAGTACGGTGCCGGACCCGCGGTTGTGGTACTGACGCAGAACGGACCGTGGTCGGTCGGTGCTCTCATCACACAGCTGTGGTCCTTCGCGGGTGACGACAGCCGCGCGGCGGTGAGTCAGTTTCAGTTTCAGCCCGTATTGAGCTACACGATCAGTCCGAAGCACAGCATCGGATATGCCGGGACGATCTCGGCAAACTGGCATCAGCCGGGAAGTCAGATCTGGACCGTGCCGGTCGGCGCGACGTACTCGATGCTGACGCATCCGGGCTCGATCCCGGTCAATTTCATCTTCGGGGGCGGCTATAACGTCGTGCGCCCCACAGGCGCGGGCGATTGGTTCCTGCGCCTGCAGATCAACATGATCTTCGCGAAGAAGTAACGCGTCGGCTCACTCGCTCCAGGCGCGGAACTCGTTCGATGGGGCCTGCCGGATTGGAGCGGGCCGCAAATCGATCAGGGGTTGCACTCGTGAGATCACGCTGACCAGCGCTGCGGCCGAACGCACCTGCATCTTTTCCATTATGCGGCCGCGATGCACTTTGATGGTCTTCTCGGCCGCCCCCAGTTGAGCGGCGATCTGCTTGTTCAGCATGCCGCGTGCCACCAGCTCCAGCACCTGGCGCTCGCGCGGTGTGAGTGTGGCCAGATGCTTGCGGACGATTTGCTGTTCGCGCTGATGAATACGATGTGCCGCATCGAGCTCGAGCGCTTCGCGCACCGCGCCCACCAGCTCGGTGCGATGCACCGGCTTGGAGAGGAAGCTCACGGCACCTGCCTTCATCGCTTGCACGGTCGTCGGGATATCGCCCTGACCCGTGATGAAGACGATCGGGCGCTCGATGCCGCGCGCATGCAGCGCGTGCTGCAATTCAAGTCCGCTCATGCCGGGCATGCACAGGTCGGTGACGATGCAGCCGGCGGCATCGGCGTCGTGCGCAGAGAGGAATTCTGCTGCGGAATTCCACGCGCTCGTGGTGAATCCGTCCGCCTGCAGCAGACGCCCGAGTGCCGTAAGCACTGAGTCATCATCATCGAGCAGGTAGACCACCGCGGATGACTGTTGCATGACCGACTCCCTTCGTGATCGTTCAGCGCGAGCTGCATCGCAGCTGCACCCTGTAGCGATTCGTCCGTCAGCTTCGATGAAGTATAGCGCTTCGTGGGATCGAGGTCGCATACTGCTTTATTTGAAGAGTCCCATCAGCGCGGAGATTCAAATGCACCGCCACATTGATGACGAGCGGCTTGGCGCGCAGCCGGTTCCTGTCGCCACGGGCAGGGTGGTCGCGGTTTGTGTCATTTTCATGGCGGCGCTGGGCCTGCCGATGCTGGCGCCGGGACAAACTGCTGCGCCGCAATCTGCGACGCCGTCCCTCGGTGCGGAGTCTCCCTGGCCGCTCACCATTCAAGCCGGCGATACCACCCTCACGCTCTATCAGCCGCAGCTCGACTCCTGGGATGGCTACAAGTTGAGTGCCCGGATCGCGGCGCGGGCGGACCTGGGTGCGCAGAATCCGCAGGCGCATTTCGGCGTCTTTCAGCTTTCCGCCCAGACCATCACGGATAAGGGCGATCGCAGCGTATTCATCCAGCAGGCGCAGGTGCTCAAGTCGGACTTTCCCTCGGCCACTCCGGCGCAGGCGAAAGCCTGGGCGGATGCTGTGACACAGGACTTCTCGAGCAAGTCAAGGTCGGTGGCGCTCGATCGGCTCGAAGCCTCGCTTGCGATCATTCAGGCCCAGCGGCCGGCCGAGAACAAGGTGCTGCGCAACACCCCGCCGCGCATCGTCTTCTCGCCCGTTCCAGCGGTTCTGATCACGATCGACGGACAGCCGATCTATCGCGCCGTGAGCGGCACCGGGCTGCAGCGCGCCATCAACACGCGCCCGCTGCTGGTGCGGGACCAGGCCGGGACGTATTCACTGAAGATCTTTGACGGCTGGATGAGCGCACCGGACTTCTCTGGCCCGTGGACGGTCGTGAAGACGCCGTCGGCGGATTTGCAAAAGGCGTTCAAACTGACTTCCGGGAATCACGAGATCGATCCGCTCTCGGGTCAGTCCGACCCCGATCAACCCGCACCCAAACTGGCGCAGTCCGCGCCCGCCATCATCGTGGCGGCGAGCCCCACCGAGCTCATCGTTACCCAGGGTGCGCCGCAGTACGCAGCCATCGCCGGCACGAATCTGCTCTACGTCACGAACACGACGGGCAACGTGTTCAAGAGCTCCGTGGACAACCAGACCTACCTGCTGGTCTCCGGGCGCTGGTTCCGTGCCAAGACCGAGGCAGGCCCCTGGAGCTACGTGGCCTCGAATGCGCTGCCCGCGGATTTTGCGAGGATCCCGGATGATTCTCCCAAAGAGAACGTGAAGGCCGCAGTCGCTGGCACCGAGCAGGCGCGCGAGGCGGCGATTGCAGCCTCCATTCCGCAAGTCGCCGCGGTGACGACGGCCGGCACGACGATGCCGGCGCCGAAATTCGACGGCAATCCGCAATTCAGGCCGATCGAGAGCACTGCGCTGTCGTACGTCGTCAACACGCCGACGCCCATCATCAAGGTGAACGATACGACGTTCTTCGCTGTGGCCAACGGCGTCTGGTTCGTTGCAGGATCGGTGCAAGGTCCATGGGCGGTTGCGCGCACCGTGCCCGCGGTGATCTACACGATTCCGGCGAGCTCGCCGCTCTACTACGTGACGTTCGTGCGTGTGTATGACTCCACGCCGACGACGGTGTACGTCGGCTACACGCCGGGCTATCAAGGCACGCTCATCGATCCGGTGACGGGCGTGGTCGTCTACGGAACGGGCTATTACTACGATCCCTGGGCCGGCACGGTCTGGTACGGCACGCCCGCCACCTATGGCTATGCTGCGGATGTCACCTACACGCCCTGGACGGGCTGGGCTGTGGCTTTCGGCATCGGCTGGATGTGGGGCGCATCGACCACGGCGTGGGGCTGGGGCTGGGGTCCTTACCCATACTGGGGTCCGTGGGCCTACCCCGCCTGGTACGGCGCCGCGATCGGCCCGCGTGGCGGTGTGGTCGCGTGGGGACCCGGGGGCTGGGCCGGCTACTCGGGCAATATCTATACGCAATGGGGCAACCGCGCGACCGTCTCACGCGTCTCGGGTGGCTACAACGCCTGGACCGGCAATGCCTGGGCCTCACGTGCCGGGGCGTCCTACAACTCGCGCACCGGTATCGCCTCCGCCGGCCAGCGCGGCGCCGTGCAGAACGTCTACACCGGCAATTACGCCGCCGGTCAGCGTGGTATTGCCGCGGGAGACAATCGTGTGGTGGCCGGTCGCCAGGGTACGGCCGGCAATGCATACACCGGCAATCAGGTTTCGGGCGGGCAGGGCGCGGTCTACAACAAGAACACCGGCGAGGTGACGAAGTTTGGCCATGTCACCGGCGCCGGGGGCACCACAGTCGGCCACGTCGGCGATGACGTCTACGCCGGGCGCGATGGCAACGTCTATCGCAACAACGGGGATGGCTGGCAGAAGTACACCCCGGGCGGCGGCTGGAATTCAGTGGCGGGTGGCACCCAGGGTCAGGCCACACGCGATGCGACCGGCGGACTCGGCGGTACGCGCGAGCTCGATCAGCAGCGCTCGGCGCGCCAGTTCGGCTCCGACCGCAGCGCGCGCGTGCAGAGCTCCTCGATGGGCATGCAGCGCTCGTTCGGGGGCCGCGGTGGCGGCGGGCGCCGCCGCTAAAGGGCAGGTGAGCTCGCGGGGACCCGTGAGCGCAGAGCGTCCTCGATGAGCGCGACGAGCCGCTCGCGCTGCAGTGGCTTGGCAAGGTAGGCGATCGCACCATCGGCCAGACACTGCTCGCGCAGCGCCGGTTGATCATGAGCCGTCACCACAATGATTGGCATGCGGATCTGCGCGAGCGCCAGCTGCCGCTGCACGTCCCGGCCGGTGAGCCCCGGCATCTGAAAGTCGAGCACCACGCAATCGTGGCGGCGCGCCGGAGCGGCATCCAGAAACTCCTGGCCGGATGCGAACACCTCGACATCAAACAGTGAGGCGCTGAGCATGCGCGCGAGCGCGCGTCGCACCGACTCCTCGTCATCCACCACCGCAATGAGGGGGCGTCGCGCATTCATACCACGGCATTTGGCGACGGCTCGCGCCGATCCGATAGTGGACTTTCGTCCTACGGTGTGCCGCTGTCAGGCGCCGGC
>DATIYV010000025.1:0-39531 GCA_035517435.1 Steroidobacteraceae bacterium
CGCCCTGTCGGGGTCCTGCATGCGCACGCCATAGGGCGGATTTGCCGCGACAAGGCCGGGAACCGACCCCTCGGCAGGCGCAGCCTCGGCCAACCGTAGGGCCTCGAATTGAACCAGTGACGTCACACCGGCCTGCTCGGCATTCTCGCGCGCCGTACGAATGATCGCGGGATCCTGGTCCAATCCGCGGATTGCCCCGCCGGCGGGCAACTCTGAGCGGATACGCTGCTGCGCCTCAAGACGCAGGCGTTCCCAAAGCGCCGCATTATGGCCGCGCCAGCCGAGGAAGCCGAAGTAGTCGCGCCCCAACGCGGGTGCGATGTCGGCGGCGATCATGGCCGCTTCGATGACCAACGTCCCGGATCCGCACATCGGATCGAGGAACGCTGCGCCTTTTGCTGCGAGTTCCTGCCAACCTGCGCGCAGCAGCATGCCCGCCGCGACATTCTCTTTCAGCGGTGCCGCGCCCGCACCCGTGCGGTAGCGGCGCCGGTGCAGGCTCTCACCGGCCAGGTCGATTGACAGCGTGATGGTCTCGCGCTGGGCGTGCGCGTGGATCCGCACGCTGGGACGATCGCGCACGACGTCCGGGCGCGAGCCGGTGCGCTCGCGCAGCTGATCGCAGATCGCATCCTTCAGCTTCAGTGCCGCGAAGTGCGAATGCGTAATGGTGGGGTGTCGTCCGCTGAACTCGCACGCGATGGTGGCTTGAGGACCGATGTGCTCGCGCCAGTCGAGCGCCCGCGCCCCCTCGTACAGCTGCTGCGCATCGCGCGCCGTGAACGAAGCGATCTCGAGCAGCACCCGATTGGCGAGCCGCGATTCCAGGCAGGCGCGATAGGCCGTCTCGAGCGCACCGCGGAACTGTACGCTCGTGCCGCGCTCGCGCAGGTCCTCGGCCCCGAGTGCGCCAAGCTCACGTGCCAGCAGATCGCCCAGGCCACGCGGACAATTCGCGGCGAAGGCAAGGAGTGGCTGTTCGGCATTGGCCGTCATGTCTCCGGCGCATAATCGCACTTATGTGAAGGACGGCGTACTCTAGTGCGCAGGAGGCGAATCAAAATGGCAGGAAGCGAGCGAGCGGGCGCAACGCCTGAGAGCACGATTCGCGAGAAGGCGCATCTCGATGGGCTGCTCGATGAGGCGCTGGAGGACACCTTCCCGGCAAGCGATCCGATCGCAGTGCACGTGGAGCCTCGTCCGGCCGACCGGACCCCGCCCAGCAAGGATCGTTGAACGGGGAAAGCGTGCTGGACTACACATAGGTCCGGCGAGTCTCTATCATGTCGAGTTCCCCCGCCGGAGTCGTTCAAATGTCGACCGTCGATTCGCTCGCCGCGCACTGGATGCCATTCACGGCGAACCGCCAGTTCAAGTCCAAGCCCCGCATGCTCGGCAGAGCCTCCGGCATGCACTACTGGACGCCCGACGGCCGGCAGATCCTCGATGCAGTGGCAGGGCTTTGGTGCGTAAACGCCGGTCACGGCCGACGTGAGATCACCGAAGCCGTCGCGCGTCAGCTCGAGACCATGGACTACGCGCCGCCGTTTCAGATGGGACATCCGGGAGCGTTCGAGCTCGCAAGCCGCGTCGCCGCTCTGGCACCTGCCGGACTGGACCATGTGTTCTTCGTCAACTCGGGCTCCGAGGCCGTCGACACGGCACTCAAGATTGCGCTCGGCTATCACCGCGTACGCGGTGATGCCGCCCGTACGCGGCTCGTGGGACGGGAACGCGGCTACAACGGCGTGGGCTTCGGCGGCATCTCGGTCGGCGGAATCGCCAGCAACCGCAAGATGTGGTCGGCCTCGCTCATTCCCGGCGTGGATCATTTGCCCCACACGCACGATCTGGCGCGCAACGCGTTCTCGCGCGGCCAGCCCGCTCATGGGGCGCATCTCGCCGAGGAGCTCGAGCGCATCGTCGCCCTGAACGATGCGTCGACGATCGCGGCTGTGATCATCGAGCCCATCGCCGGCTCCACCGGCGTACTGATCCCGCCGCGCGGTTACCTGGAGCGCGTGCGTGAGATCTGCAATAAGTACGGCATCCTGCTCATATTCGATGAGGTGATCACCGGCTTCGGACGCACGGGCTCGGCGTTCGCCTCGCAGGAATTTGGCGTCACGCCGGACATCATCACCTGTGCCAAGGGCCTCACCAACGGCTGCGTGCCGATGGGCGGTGTGATCGCGACGAAGCAGATCTACGAGGCCTTCATGCAGGGGCCCGACGGCATCGAGCTGTTCCACGGCTACACCTACTCGGCGCATCCGGTCGCCTGCGCGGCGGGACTGGCGACGCTCGACATCTATAAGCGCGAGGGCCTGCTCACGCGTGCGAAGGAGCTGGCGAAGGACTGGGAGGATGCCGCGCACTCACTGCGCGGTCTGCCGCACGTCATCGACGTGCGTAATTACGGCTTGATCCTGGGACTCGAATTGGCGCCGATCGCCGGCAAGCCCGGCGCGCGCGCCTTCGATGTTTATGTCAAGTGCTTCGAGCGCGGTCTGCTCGTGCGCCAGACCGGCGACATACTCGCTCTGTCACCACCGCTCGTGATCGAGCGCGGTCAGATTCAGCAGATCTTCGAGACACTCGCTGCGGTACTGCGGGCCGCCTGATCGACCGCGCGCCTAGACGCGCGTGCGGGCGATCAGGTGCCAGCCGACTGCCGCAACGAGCAGCGCTGCCAGAGCCAGCATGGCGAGCATCGGCATGCTGAGGCCGTGCTGCGACGTGGCGACCACGGTGACGGTTTCCATGACACAACCTCCATTCAGCTTGACTTGTGCCGTGCAACCATCCCACGCAACGCTCCTGTCGCGGTAGTGCGACGTATCAGATCTGGGATCAGATTCTCCTCAAGTTTGAGTTATGTAGCATCTGCGCGCGCCAGCTGCGGCACAGCGGGCGCTGCCGAGTTCGCCTGCTTTTCCTGCGCATCGGGCGCTCCCTGCGCGCGCTCGAGACTCACCGTCACGCGCCGCTCGAGCGCATCGCCATCGAGATCGTCCTTATCGCACTCAGCCTCCTGTGCGCCGTGTGCTTCGACGAACAAGCGCTCGGATGCGACGCCCGCCTTCGTCAACGCCGCGGCCACGGCGTCGGCGCGCCGCTGCGAGAGTGCAAGGTTGTAGGACGCCGAGCCGCGCGGATCCGCGTAGCCCGCAATCCGGATCGTGACATCCGGCATGTTCTGCGCAATGCCGGCCAGCGTCTGCAGCGCCGCCAGGTCCTGCGTTGCAAGACTCGAATCATTGGTGCGGAAACTGACGCTGGAACGGATCTCCTTCGTCTGCGCCAGCACCTGCGCGAGATGGGCGGCTTCCGCCTTGCTCGCTTCGAGGTTCTGGCCCAGCTCCGCCTTCGCGACGCTCTGGCGGTGATAGCGATCGCCGAGCCAGGCGCCCGTGGCTGCGCCGATCACGGCGCCGAAAGGACCGCCCGCCGCCGCGCCGATCGCGAGGCCGGACAGTGCGCCAATATTCTCCTGCTTCGAGGACTTCTTTTCCGGGACTGCTTTCAACTCATCCGCGGACGCCGGCAATGCCGAGGCGACCGCCATTGCGATGCTCAGTCCTGCGACCGATGCCCGCAGCTTTCGGGTCCAGGTGCTCATGATGGGTGACTCCGCGTGTGTGGCGGGAACACGGCGCTCCCGCCTTCACTGACAGAGTCGGCCTGAATTGGGGACGCGCGCGTGGCGCAAAGATGCGCGAACGCCGACAAATGATGGCGGATTGTGGCAAGGGTGACTTCACGACACTCGCGCGAGATCGGCAATGAGCCGCGGGCCGCGGTAGACCAGCCCCGTGTAGATCTGGATCAGATTGGCGCCAGCCTCGAACATCGAGCGGGCGGCCGCCGCGCAGTCGATTCCTCCTGCGCCGATGATCGCGAATTGCGGACCCAGTGCGGCCCGCCATGCGCGTACGCTCGCCAGCGCCACCTCGAGCAGAGGCCGGCCGCTCAAGCCGCCCGCCTCTCGCGCCTGTGGCAAGCCCGCCATATGTGGGCGCTGCAGCGTCGAGTTGGTCGCGATGATGCCATCCAGTTTAAGCGAGACGATCACCGCTGCGCTCGAGGCCAGCTCCTCGGGCGACAAATCCGGGGAGAGCTTCACCAGCAGCGGCACGCGCCGCCCGCTGCGTTGCTGCAGACGCTGGCGTGCCTCGAGCAGGCTCTCCAGCAGCGGTATGAGAAGTGTTTCCTCCTGCAGCGCGCGCAGCCCCGAGGTATTCGGCGAGGACACGTTGACCGCCACGTAATCCGCGTGCGGATACACCGACTCGAGGCAGGCGGCATATTCAGCGGGTGCCGCCTCGAGCGCCGTGGATGCGTTCTTGCCGATGTTCACCCCGCAAATGCCGCGGTAGCGCCGTGCGGCGAGCCGCGCGCTCACCAGCGCAGCGCCATCGTTGGGAAATCCCATGCGGTTGATCAGCGCCTGCGCCTGTGGAATCCGGAACACGCGCGGGCGCGGATTACCCGCCTGCGGGCGTGCCGTCACCGTTCCGATCTCGAGAAAGCCGAAGCCCAGGGCGCCGAGGGCATCGATGCACGTCGCGTTCTTGTCGAAGCCCGCCGCAAGTCCGATGCGATTGCGGAAAGCCAGACCCAGGCATTCGATCGGGTGCTCGTCGGCCGCTCGCGCGGTGAGTTGCGCGAGTGCGAAAGCCGGCGCCGTGCGCAGCAGGGCAAGCGTCAGATCGTGAGCACGCTCCGCGTCCAGCGCGAACAGAAGCGGACGCAGAACACGGTACATCGCCGGCCTAGCCCCTCAGGGCGAGCTCGTCTGCCTCATAAGTGATGCCCAGCGGCTCGATGAGGACGCGGCGCGGACCGCTCTCCACATGACCTGCGACCCAAGCCTCGATTCCTGAGGCCTGCGCTGTGCGCACCACACGTGCGGCGTCGCTTGCGGCCACGAAGAGCGCGAAGCCCGCGCCCATATTGAGTGTGCCGTAGGCTTCCCGGTCATCGAGCGCGGCCCCACGCCGCAGAAAATCCAATACCGGAGGTACAGGCGGCAGTTGCTGCATTCGGTAGCTAAAGGCGCCGGGGTGGCGCATGAGCTTGCGCCAGCCGTGGCCCGTCACATTGACGGCGTAGTGCGGCAGGATGCCAGCGGCGTAGAGCCGCTCGAGCAGCGGCGGATAGAGCACCGTGGGATCGAGCAGTGCTTCGCCGAAGCGGCGACCGTCTGCGATCAGCGCCCCGTAACCTGCGGGAATCTGCTCGGCGAGGCGCCGCGCCAGGCTCACGCCGTTGGCATGGATACCGCTCGAGGCGAAAAGCACGATCTGATCGCCGCTCGATAAGCGATCGCCCAGCATGAGCCGTTCGCGCGGATGGACTCTGCCGACGGAGGAGGCGGCCAGATCGATCCGCCCGGGTGCAACGACGCCAGCGAGCGCGGGCGTCTCCCCGCCTCCCCAGGACACCTGACACACATCGCAGGCCGCCTGCCAGCCGCGGACCAGGTCCTGCATGCGCTCCACATCGTGGAACCACTCGCTGCCGCCCGCGGCCCAGTAGGCGTGCACGGTGAGCGGTGTGGCACCGACGGTGATGAGGTCATTCACCGCCATCGCGATCGTATCCTGTGCCAGCGTGTCGTAGTGGCTGCGGCCCGAGAGTGCGCGCACGGCATCGGCGACCAGCACCTTGGTTCCCAGGCACTCGGTAATCGATGCGATCAGCTGACCGTCGCACTCGATGACGTAGGCGGACTCTCCACGCGAGCGCTCGACTTCCTTCAATCCATGCGCGCCGAGGTGTCGCGCGGTAGTGCGCGCTGCCTGCTGGGCACGTACCTTGAGCGAGTCGATGCGCTCGTAATCGACGCCCGCGCTGCGGTAGTTGATCGGCTCCCCGGTCATCGCGCCATCCTAGCAGGCCGGACGCTTCCGGGCCCGCAGGGGCACGTGGTACAAGTGCAGGCCCCGCACAGCAGAGCATCATGAAATACCGCCCCCAGGAATCCGAAGACGGCATCGTGCTCACCCCCGATTCGCCCGCGGGCGCAAGCGTCATCTGGCTGCACGGCCTGGGGGCCGATGGCTACGACTTCGTGCCGATCGTCTCCGAGCTCGGTCTGCCGGCCGAGGCCGCGGTGCGCTTCGTGTTTCCGCACGCACCGGTCCGATCCGTCACCATCAACAACGGCATGCGCATGCGAGCGTGGTATGACATCACGGGCGTCGATATCGGCGCGCGCGAAGATGCCGCAGGCGTTCGCGAGTCGGCCGTGACGGTGGAGCGGCTGATTGAGCGCGAGCGCGAGGCCGGCCTCGCTGCCAACCACATCATCATTGCCGGCTTCTCACAAGGCGGCGCCATTGCGCTCTACGCGGGACTGCGGCACGCCGAGGCGCTCGCCGGCGTGCTGGCGCTTTCGACCTACCTGCCGCTGCGGAGTGAGCTGGCGCAGGCCGCTGCCGCAAACCGCAGCACACCCATTCTCATGTGCCACGGCCGCTTCGATCCGATCATTCCTTACGCCGTGGGAGAAGGCTCGCGCGACCTGCTGCGCGCACATGGCTATGCGGTCGACTGGCGCGGCTATGACATGCAGCACGAGGTGTGCCGCGCTGAAATCGCGGCGATCGGCGCCTGGCTGGCCGAACGCTACGGCGCGGCCAGTGTCCGCAGCAGCTCGTCGGCGAAATAGCCCGGCGGAATCGTTCCCTGCTTCATGAACTCGAGATGGAAGCGCTTCTCGGAGAAGCGCGCGCCGAGCTGCGCCTGCGCACGAGCGCGCAGATCCAGGATCTGCTGCTTACCCAGGCGGTAGGTGATGGCCTGCGTCGGCCAGTGCGAATAGCGGCTGACGGCCGAGTGCGCCTTGTCGCAGCTTGCGCGCTTGGTGGGATTGCGAAGGGCGTGCGCGTCGCTGCAGGAGCCGGGCTGAAAGTCGACGACCTGCGAGAAGAGGGTGACGGCGTCATCGAAGGACATCCGTCCGGTATGAATACCGGTGTCGATGCGCACGCGCAGATCGCGATACAGCTGCCCCTGCAACTGGTACAAGTGCTCCTCGGGCGTGTAGAAGCCCTGCGGTGCGCCGGGCTGCGGCTCGGCGAGCAGACCTTCCGAATACAGCGCCCAGCCCTCGGCCGCCATGGAGTCCTCCCACATCGAGGATGAGTCCTCCACTGCGCCAGGCGTGAGCCAGCGGATCGGCGAGAGCGAATTGCGAACCTGCCGCAGCACCAGGTAATTCCAGTCGTGCCCGGGGAAGCCTTCGTGCGCCGCGAGATCCGGCATCGCGTAGAGATTGTGTTCCTGCGCCAGACGCGCCTGATCATCGCCGGTAGGCGTGACGTAGAAGCGCCCGATGCCGCTCGTCTTGAACGGTGGCGCCGAATAATAGGCCGCGCCGTCGATCGAGGCGCGCAGCGGCGGCGGGGTTGGTGTGACCTCGAGCTGGTAATTCGCGGGAACGTCAAACAGCCCCGTGCGGCGCGCGTAGTCGACCAGGCGAACACCGGTCTTGCGATACGCATCGACCATCTCGGCATCGGTCTTCGGTGCGTTCGTGCTCAGCATATCGAGCACGATCATGGTCGCGGCTGCGCCGTCGGAGGGCGTGCGCCATTTGTGGCTCACGGCGATCTCCCGCGCGAGCGCCATCATCTGCCCCCGTGTCGCCTCGACGATCGGCCAGGAGGCCTCATACAGCTGCGCCGCGCTCGTCTCGACCCGCAGGTTATTGTGCAGCGCCCAGTCATACTCGGCCTCGCCGGCCGCAAAGCGATCGGCGCGATATGCGGCCTTCACGCCATCGATGCCGCTCGCCTGGGGATTGTCAAAGAACGTCTGCGCGATGTAGTCCCGCAGGCCGAGGTAGGCGCTGCTCGCCGCAGTGCCAGCTGCCTGCAGGTCCGCAATCATCCGCGTCCGCTCGCCCGAGATGATGTTGGTCTGCGCGATCTGCGGCAGGGTCTTCGCAAAATACTCGGCATCGGCGGCGGCGCTCTGCAGCCCGAATTCCTGCAGCAGCCGCCAGTCCGGGGTGTTGCCGGCGGCGACGCCCGCTGCCAGCTGGGCGCGCGCGGCCGTGAAATAGGCCGGAATGGCGCGGGTGCGGTCGATGAGATCGTGCCACTCCGCCTCGGTGCCGATCGTGTTGTCGCCGGTCCTGGTCATGCCCTGCATGTGCCAGTCGACGCCACGGAAAGGTTCATCGACGTAGGAATCGAGTGCGCGCTGCGACAGGTGCAGAACGTTGTGCTGATGCAGGATGAAGTCGATCTGCGCGAGCGCGACGCTGCGATCGATGCGATGCGCGGCGGAGAGCCTGGCCGGATCCAGGGCGGTGAATCGCTGTCGCAGCTTGCTGAAGTGCGCATCTTCCTGCTGCACGGCCACCGGCGTGTAGTCGCGCAGCCGTCCGTCAATGTGCGCCAGCGCCGGATCAAACGCCGACCCACCGAGCGCCGTCGCGACGACCGGGAAGCGGCTCATCAGGTAGACAGAGTATTCATGCGCCAGCGAATCGAAGGCCCCATCGGGGGTGTTCGCGGCCGGGGTCGACGACCGGCTGCAAGCGAATGCCACACAGGCAACGCCCGCGGCGAGCGCCGCATGGATAACCTTACGCACGGCGGCCGACCCGGCTGAAGTCGAGCTTCAGGTCCTCGAACATCTTCACCGCGGTTGCGCGGCCGGCGCCGAACACCCCGCCGCCGGGATGCAGGAACGGCCCCACGAGGTAGAAGCGATCGATGCCGGGAACGGTGTACTGCGCGAGCTCGGGCGTCGGACGGTGTGACCCCGATTGATAGGTGTTCGTGGCAATGCCGTGCAAATCACCGTGCCGGAAGCTCGGCGAAGTGCGCTCCATATCGACCGGGCTGTCGCAGTGGTAGCGAAGAATGTTGTCGTGCGTCGCGTTCGGCAGGAAACGCTGCATGTGCGTGATCATCCGCTCCGCGTATTCCAGCTTGCAGTCATCCCAGGCGCGACCGTCGCGGCGTGCGTAAGGCACGTAATCCCACGCGTGCATCGTTGCGGCGCCAGGCGGCACGCGCGAGGGATCGAACTCCGAGAGGCTCCCGAGGCCCACCAGCGGATAGCTCGACAAGCCGCCGTAGCGCATGTCATCGAAGGAGCGGCGCAGCTGATCGTAGTCATTCGGCAGCAGCTCAGTCATCACTGCGCGCAGCGGCTCGCCAGCGCGTGTGCGCAGAGGGGATTTCAGCGCCGCATGGACGGTAATGCAGGCATAGGGCGTGATCTCGGTCGCGGCGGCGGCGCTGGCAACGGCGGGACTTACGCCCTCGACCACCTGACCCAAAAGATGCGGATGGATCGCACCGATCACGGCGTCCTTGGCGGAGTATTCGGCACCTTCTCGGGTGCGCACACCGGCGGCGCGCCCTGCGCGCACCAGCACGCGCTCCACCTCGGAGTTCGCGAGCACCTCGCCCCCATGAGCGCGAATACAGGCAATGAGCGCATCGGTGAGGCGGCCGCTGCCCCCGACGGGCACCCCGAAGCCGTAGGCCTCGAGAAAACCGGTGAAAACGAAGGCCCCGATCGCGGTGGCCTTCTCATCCGGCGACACCAGGTTTTCACCGGCGATGCGGGAAAAATGCATGCGCACCCGGTCGTTCTCGAACCAGCTCATGACGAAGTCGTGGGTGCTCATCTGCGTGATGCGCCACAGCGAGCGGCCCTGCGGACTCTGATCGAGCATCGCCGTGGAGGCACCCATCGGTACCGGCGCGGTGTAGAGCGAAGCTGCGATCATGGGCAGCCACTCGGCCGCCTGCGCCGCCAGCCGTCCGTAGGCTTCCGCATCGCGCTTGGAGAAGCGGGCGATTTCCGCCTGAGTGCGCGCGCGATCGCGGTACATGCCGAGCGTCGCGCCATCCTCGAAGATCGACATCATCGGCATTTCGGGGAAGACGTATTTCAGGCCGTACTTCGCCTTCAGCCCGAGCTCATCGTCCTTCAGCAGCGGGTTCGCCTGAATGAAGATGTGCGCCATCGAGTGCTGATCGTGCCGATACCCGGGCAGTGTCAGCTCGCGTGTGACGACGCCGCCGCCGAACCACGCATTGCGCTCGAGGACCAATACGCTCTTGCCGGCGGCGGCGAGATACGCCGCAGCCACGAGGCCGTTGTGGCCTGAGCCGACCACTACCACATCATACGATTTCGTCATTTGTTTATGATAGACGGAATGAATGCACCACGCTCGGCTGTGGCCGCGACGCTACTGGGAATGGCCAGCGTGCACGCTGCTGCGCAGCCACCTGCTGCGAACATCACGGCTGCACCCGCATTCACTGCGCGCGAGCTCGCTGCAGCGCCGCGCACGGACTGGCCGACCAACGGCGGTGATCTCGCCAATCACCGCTACTCGCCGCTCACTGAGATCAACCGCGAGACGGTCACGGGACTGAAAGCCGTGTGGCGCGCATCGCTGCGCGGCTCGGGGCTGGATCGTCGCGACTCCGGCCAGGCGCAGGTGCTCGAGCACGACGGCACGCTCTACACCATCACGGGCAACGACGATGTATTCGCGATCAGCGTCGCGACCGGCGAGGTGCTGTGGGAGTACACGGCGCAGCTCGATGCGGCGCAGGTCGCCGTGTGCTGCGGCTGGGTCAGCCGGGGCGTGGGGATCGGTGATGGCAGAGTGTACGTCGCACAACTCGACAATCGGTTGGTCGCGCTCGATCAGAAGAGCGGCAAGGTCGTCTGGTCGGTGCAGAGCCAGACGCTGAAGGATGGGGGCTACTCTTTCACCGCGGCTCCTCTTTATTACGACGGCCTGGTGATCATCGGTCACGCAGGCGGTGACATGGGCATGCGCGGCTGCCTCAAGGCCTTCGATGCGCGCACCGGGAAGCTGCGCTGGATTTTCTATACCGTGCCGGCACCGGGTGAGCCCGGGCATGACAGCTGGCCCGCCGGCAGCGACGTATGGAAGTACGGCGGCGGCTCGATCTGGCAGACGCCGGCGGTGGATCCGCAGCTCGGTCTGCTATTCGTATCCACCGACAATCCCGCGCCCGATCTGAACGGCAGCGTCCGTGCCGGCGACAATCTCTTCACCGATTCGGTGGTCGCGCTCGATGTGCATACGGGCAAGTACCGCTGGCACTTTCAGGAAGTGCACCACGACATCTGGGACTACGGCGCTCCCAATCCGGTCGTGCTGTTTGACGTCATGATCGACGGCCGCCCTCGCAAAGGGCTTGCACAGCTCTCGAAGGACGGCTACGCGTACCTGCTTGACCGACAGACGGGTAAGCCGCTGCTCGGCATCGAAGAGCAGCCGGTGATGCAGAGCCGCTCGCAGGCGACGGCTCCGACACAACCCATCCCGCAAGGCGATGACATCGTGCCGCATCTCATCGATGCGGCGCCGGACGGTATCGAGCTCGTCAATCAGGGCCGGACCTTCACGCCCTTCGAGGAAGTCCCCGTCGCTTACAAGCCGCTGGCCGGCGTCAACTGGCCCCCCAGCTCATACGATGCGGACAGCCATCTGCTGTTCGTGTGCGCCAATGATTCGGTGGGGCTGCTCACGCGCGGCGGTGAGAAGTTCGAGCCGCCGCCGATCGGCGAGCACTACACGGGCGGGGTCTTTGGCCGCACCGACCTGCCCCGGCGCGGCATCCTGGCCGCTCTCGATGTCACCAGCAACCGGCTTGCCTGGCGCCGCCAGTGGGGCGACGGCTGCAGCGGCGGGTCGGTCAACACCGCGGGCGGACTGCTCTTCATCGGCCGTTCGGATGGCCGGCTCGTCGCCTACGACAAGCGCGATGGCCGGCTGGTATGGAGCTTTCAGACCGATGCGCCGGTAGCCGCACCGCCCACCGTGTTCGAGTATCGCGGCACCGAATATGTCGCCGTCATGGCTGCCGGCACGCTGTACTCCTCGGGAAAGCGCGGCGATGGCCTGTGGCTGTTCTCCCTGCGCGGGACGCTTGCGCCGCAACCGCCACTCACGGCTGAGGCGGCGGCAGCGGGAGTCGGCGCGGGGACCGAGGACAGTGTGCTCGCCGCACCCGTGAATGCCGTGCGCGGCAAGAAGATCTACACGGCCAACTGCGAGCCGTGTCATGGCTCGAACGGTCAGGGCAATCATGGCCAGGGTGTGCCGTTCAAGCCTCCTCTGACCGCCGCCTCGGTGGTGACGGTTGCGACAGCGGGGCGCAAGGACATGCCTTCGTTTCGCAGCGCGCTGACTCTCGCCGAGCTGCGCGATGTCGCTGCTTACATCAGCGAGCAGCTCATCAAGTAGCGAAGAGCTGCGCCTCGATATCGCGGAAGGCCTTGAACTCCAGCGCGTTGCCGGAAGGGTCGAGGAAGAACATCGTCGCCTGCTCGCCGGGTGCGCCCCTGAATCGCACGTGCGGCTCGATCACAAAGCGGATGCCGCGATCGCGCAAGCGCGCTGCGAGCGCTTCCCAGTCCGGCATCTGCAGCACGACCCCACAGTGCGGTACCGGCACGCTGTCGCCGTCCACGGGATTGAAGTGCGAGCGAATCTGTCCCTGAGGCCCGAGCGCGGGATTCAAATGACAGACAAACTGATGACCGTACAGATTGAAATCGACCCAGGCTGCCGCGGAGCGCCCTTCCGAGCAACCCAGGACGCCTCGATAGAAGGCGCGTGCCTCGGCGATGTCGCGCACCTGTACGGCGATATGAAAAGGAGTCAATGACATGGAGGTATCATAAGGCATGCGCTGGCCAGTCAAAGCGATCGCCTGGGGAGGCGGCGTGCTCGTGGTCCTGGTCGCGGGCGGCACGCTCTGGGCGCGAAGCCCGGAGGCGAGGCTCCTCGGCCTCGCCGTACTCGCGCTGCTGGCGCTCACGGCATTCGTGCTGCTGGCGCTCATGAGCGCGCAGATGCAGGCGCGGGTCCGCGAGGATGAGCAGCGGCTGGCGGAGCTCAGCGCCACACTCGAGAAGCGCGTGGCTGAGCGCACCCTGGCGCTCGAGGAAGCCAATGAGGCACTCAGTGCCTTCACCTATTCAGTCTCCCATGACCTGCGCGCGCCGCTGCGTGCCATCCACGGCTTCAGCCAGTTGCTGCTCGAGGAGCACGCCACCGGACTGAGCGCGCAGGCGAACGGCTATCTCGAGCGCGTCATCGCCGCGACGCTGCGCATGGAGTCGCTCATCAACGATCTGCTGCAGTACAGCCGCCTCGGCCGTGAGCCGATGGCCTTCGCGCCGGTCGCGCTCGACGCGGAGGTGGCCGTGGCGCTGGAAACCCTGGCCGTGGAGATCCGCTCGCGCGCGGCAGTGGTGCGCGTGCACTCACCCTTGCCCGTCGTCATGGGGCATCCGGTGCTCATAGCGCCGGTGCTGCAGAACCTGATTGGCAATGCGCTGAAGTTCGTTGCTCCCGGCGTGCATCCGGAAGTTGCGATCAGCGCCGAGCGGCGCGAGCAACTCGCGCGCGTGTGGATCGCGGATAACGGCATCGGCATCGCACCCGCGCATCACGAGCGCATCTTCACCGTGTTCGAGCGCCTGCACGGCAGTGCCGCGTATCCCGGTACCGGAATCGGACTCGCCATCGTGCGCAAGGCGATGGAACGCATGCATGGACATGCTGGGGTAGACTCGGCCGTCGGATCCGGCAGCCGTTTCTGGATCGAGCTGCCGTTCGTCGGCTGACATGCATCACGAGGACGAAGCCTCTTGAGCCAAACGATCCTGCTGGTCGAAGACAACACCGACGATGCGGAACTGTTCGCGCGCTCATTCCACCGCACCTATGCGAACGTGAGTCTGCCCACGGTGAGCGACGGCGAGGCGGCGCGCGATTACCTTGCCGGCAACGGGCCCTACGCCGACCGCTCGAAGTTTCCACTGCCGAACATTGTGCTGCTCGATGTGAAACTGCCGCGGCTGTCGGGCTTCGAGCTGCTCTCCTGGATCCGGCAGCACCCGCAGCTGCGCCGGCTGCTCGTGGTGATGCTCACGAGCTCGCGCGAGTCGGTCGACGTGCGCCGTGCCTATGACCTGGGCGCGAACTCCTACCTGGTGAAGCCCATTGCGCTCGCCGATATGCAGCAGCTCGCGAGCGCTCTGGGCCTGTATTGGCTCAAGCTGAACGAGGCCGTACCGGCCGGAACTACGCCGTAACCAGACGGCTGATGGCCTCGATCAACATGCTCGGCTGGAACGGCTTACTGAACCAGGCGCGGGCGCCCGCCGCGCGCGCGGCTTCCTTCTGTTCCTGCGCGGTGACGGTCGACAGCATGATCACAGGCGTGACGTGACCCGTCGGGTGCCGGCGCACCGCCTCGAGCAGTCCCATGCCGTCCATGACCGGCATGATCAGATCGCTCACCACGAGATGGATTCGATCCGCGCCGATGATGGCCAGCGCTTCCAGGCCGTTGCTTGCCTCGATGACTTCGTAACCCGCCTCCCGCAATGCCTTGCGCACGATCGTGCGAACAGCACTCGAGTCATCGACGATCAGAATCTTCTTGCTCATGTCCGTTAATGTCTCGCCGGGCTTCCGTGCCCTCGTCTGCATGCGGTGTATCGGCGCCGTCCGGGGTCGGCTTGAGAGTTGTGCGCCGCAAAGCGATGCTCAATGATGACGAACGGGCACAGGAGTCGCGACACGATGCGCACGGGCCGGATCGAGGCGTTCAGCGATGGCGTGATCGCCATCATCATCACCATCATGGTGCTCGAGCTCAAAGTGCCGCATGGGGCCGATCTCGCGGCCCTCACACCGCTGTGGCCCGTGTTCCTGAGCTACGTGCTCTCCTTCGTGCACCTCGGCATCTACTGGAACAACCACCATCACATGCTGCACACGATGCGCACCGTGACCGGAGCGATCCTGTGGGCGAATCTGCACCTGCTGTTCTGGCTGTCCCTGGTACCCATCGCGACGGCCTGGATGGGTTCGAATCACTTTGCGCCGCTTCCGACCGCGCTCTATGGCGTCGTCCTGCTCATGGCCGCGATCGCCTACTTCTGGCTGCAGCAGCTCATCATCGCCTCGCAGGGTGCGCACTCGGTGCTGAAAAAGGCGGTCGGCGGTGACTGGAAGGGCAAGCTCTCGCCGATTGCCTATGCCATCGCCATCCCGTGTGCGCTGTGGGTACCGTGGATTGCGCTCTCGATATACGTCGTCATTGCCTTGATCTGGCTCGTGCCGGACCGCCGTATCGAGCACGTATTGGCCGCGGACGGGCACCAGCCGGGCGTGTGATACCCTCCGCCCCCCGGCATCAGGAGTTGGCATTCATGGCGACGATAGTGGGCGGAATCGCAACGTCTCACACCCCGACGATCGGCTTCGCGCTCGATCAGAACAAGCAGAACGATCCGGTGTGGGCGCCGATTTTTGCAGGCTACAAGCCGGTGCAGGACTGGCTTGCGGCGAAGAAGCCGGATGTCCTCTTCTACATCTTCAACGACCACGTCACTTCGTTCTTCTTCGACCACTATTCGAACTTCGCGCTGGGCGTGGGTGACCGTTACTGGCCGGCCGACGAAGGTGGCGGGCCGCGTAAGCTGCCGCCGATTGCGGGCCACCCGGCGCTGGCGCGCCACATCGCCAACGGTCTGGTCGCCGATGAGTTCGACCTGTCTTACTTCCAGGCCAAGGGCCTGGATCACGGCTGCTTCTCGCCGCTCTCGCTGCTGTGGCCGCACGAGCCCACCTGGCCAGGCGCCATCGTGCCGCTGCAGGTCGGCGTGCTGCAGTTCCCGATTCCCTCGGCGCGCCGCTGCTTCAAGCTCGGCCGCGCGCTGCGCATGGCCATCCAGAGTTACCCCGAGGATCTCAAGGTTGCGATCGTCGGCACCGGGGGCTTGTCGCATCAGGTTCACGGCGAGCGCGCAGGCTTCAATAACACGCCCTGGGACATGGAATTCCTCGATCTGCTCGAGAAGGATCCGGAGAAGCTCACGCACATCCGTATCGCCGAATACGCCGAGCGCGGCGGCTTCGAGGGTGCAGAGGTCATCATGTGGCTCATCATGCGAGGCGCACTGTCCGCAAAGGTGAAGAAGCTGCACCAGGCCTACTACCTGCCCTCGATGACGCCGATCGCGACGGCGATCTACGAGGACGCATCGGATGAGAGCGGCGCGGAGACGCCCGCGCAATACCGTGAGCGCATCGGCCGGGAGTGGGCCGGCATCGAGAAGCTGCAGGGGACCTATCCCTTCACGCTCGACCGCAGCGTCAAGGCGTTTCGCCTCAATGAGTTCCTCCATGGGCTGATCGAGCCGGAGAAGCGCAAGCGCTTTCTCGCCGATCCGGAGCCGATGTTCGAGGAGGCGGGACTCACGGCCGAGGAGCGCGATCTGGTGCGCCGCCGCGACTGGCCCGGCCTGATCCGCTACGGCGTCATCTTCTTCCTTTTGGAAAAGCTGGGTGCTGTCATTGGCACGACCAATCTGCACATCTATGCAGCGATGCGGCACCAGTCGCTCGAGGATTTCCAGAAAACCCGCAATGCGCAGGTGCTGTACTCCGTCGCCGGGCAGGATGCAGGCAAGAAGGATTGGGACCGTAACGAGCCGCGGCGCTGACGGATCGATTGCAGGCCGGCGCAGAAGCTCGCTATATTCTCAACGATATATCGATCTGAGAGGACTCTCGCATGACGATCCGACGCTCGATGCTGGCGCTGTGCCTCGTTGCCGCGGCCGCCACAACGTTTGCGGCGAATCCAAACGCCGGCAAAGCGGTGTTTCGCCAGCAGTGCGCGCTGTGTCACAGCGCCGAGAGCGGTGACAATGGCGGTGCACAGGGTCCGAACCTGAGCGGCGTCATCGGTCGAGCGGCGGCGAGCAACTCCTCCTTTGGCTATACCCAGGCGCTGAAGGCCTCGCATCTCACCTGGGATGCAGCGACGCTCGAGCGCTTCCTCACTTCTCCGACGACGGTCGTGCCCGGCTCGGCGATGGTCATCGCCGTGCCGAATGCCACCGATCGCGACAACCTGATCGCTTACTTCACCGCGCTCAAGGACGGCACCTTCAAGGATACCGGCCCGCCGCGCGGCTTCGGTCCGCCGCCCGGTGCGCGTCCACCGGCACCGCCGGCCACCGGCACCGCGGACTGGAAGCTGGATGCGCCCGGTCGCGTGCACCGTATTTCGGTGTCGACGTTGCCGGCGCCCTTCACAACCCCGAGTGCCGCGAATTTCCCGCGCGTCGTGCCGAAGCCCGAGGGCGCAAAGCTCTCCGTGCCGCCCGGATTTCAGGTGAACGTGTTTGCGTCGAACCTGCAGGCGCCCCGCACGATGCGGGTCGCACCGAACGGCGACATCTTCCTGGCTGAGACTCAGACGGGGAAGATTCTCGTGCTGCGCGCCTCGGCCGATGGCTCGACCGCCGCCTCTACGGAGACCTTCGCGCAGGGCCTGAACCTGCCGTTCGGCATGGCCTTCTACCCGAGCGGCCCGAATCCTCAGTGGCTGTACGTCGCGGAGACCAACCGCGTTGTGCGCTATGCGTACAAGGTGGGCGATCAGAAGGCGAGCGGCGTGCCGGAATTCGTCGTGCCGCAGCTCTCACCGACCGCCGGTGGCGGCCACTTCACCCGTGACCTCGTGTTCTCGCCGGACGGCAAGCGCTTCTTCGTCTCGGTGGGCTCGGCGTCGAACGTGGCCGAGGACATGCCGAAGAAGTCGCCGGCCGAGGTCAAGACCTGGGAAACCGAGCATGGTTTTGGGGCCGCCTGGGGCGGTGAGGCCAACCGTGCCGACGTGCTGGTGTTCGAGACCGGCTCGAACAAGCCCGGACGCGTGTTCGCATCGGGCCTGCGCAATTGCGTCGGACTCACCATCCAGCCGGGCACGGGCTCGCTGTGGTGCACGGTGAACGAGCGCGACATGCTGGGCGATGACCTGGTTCCGGACTACTCGACCAGCGTACGGGAGGGGGCTTTCTACGGCTGGCCCTGGTACTACATGGGCAAGTACGAGGACCCGCGCCTGAAGGGCGACCGTCCCGACCTGGCCGGTAAGGCGACCGTGCCCGATGTGCCCTACCAGGCCCACTCCGCGGCGCTGAATCTCGTGTTCTATACCGCGACTTCGGGCAGCGCGGTGTTCCCGAAAGAGTACGTGGGCGATGGCTTCACGGCGATGCACGGCTCCTGGAACCGCGCCTTCCGCACCGGCCACAAGATCGTGCGCGTGCGCATGAAGAACGGCGTACCCACCGGTGAGTACGATGATTTCCTCGTGGGCTTCATCGCCGATGACGGCAATGCCTGGGGACGGCCGGTGGGCCTCACCGTCGCGCCCGATGGCGCGCTGCTCCTGAGCGAAGACGGCAACAACACGATCTACCGTATCGCCTACACCCACTGAGCTCGACCGCGCGCAAAGCGCGGCGCAGCTCACAGTTCCGGCCGGGCGGGCGTCCGCTCTACAGGACTATTCAGCGCACGCTGGGTAGTTTTCCGAATTCGTTCCTCAAGGCCACGGCGCTAATTTATTCACCACGCGCCGGGTGGCCCCCATTAGTTGTTCAAGGCCACCGCTGCCCAGGGGAACGCAGCTGCTTTGCCCGGCGCCCTTTTCCACCGGGGGGAGTACGGGCGGTGCAGCGCAAGTTTTGCGCTCCACCGCCTCTTTTTTTGCTGCTACCCTGCCGCGGCATGAAAACGACACTTCTCGCCCTGCTCGCCGCCGCAATGCCCGTTTGCCTGGCCGCCCAGCCGGATCTGGAGAGCACCGGGGTCCCGATTGCCGCGGCACCCGCCGATCCTGCGATCGCGCAGGCGCTGCGGAACATCTCGCCCCGCGACATCGAGCACACCATTGCCTCGCTGGTCGCATTTCAAAACCGCAACACGCTCTCGAGCATGGACCAGGATCTGCCGCGCGGTCAGGGGATCAACGCAGCGGCGGATTTCATTGCCGGCGAGCTCAACCGGATCTCTGCGGCCTGCGGCGGCTGCCTCGAGGTCAAGCGCGACACCTTCACCGAAACGCCCCAGGATCGCATTCCCCGACCGACCAGGATCACGAACGTCTACGCGATCCTGCGGGGCAGCGATCCGGCGCAGGCGCAGCGCATGGTGCTCGTCACCGGCCATTACGACTCGCGCAATTCCGACACGCTCGAGACGCACCATGCGGCGCCAGGAGCGAACGATGACGCCTCAGGCGTCGCCGTCAGCATCGAGTGCGCACGCGTTCTGTCGCACGCAAGGTTCCCGGCTTCGATCGTGTTCGTCGCGGTCGCCGGCGAGGAGCAGGGTCTTAACGGCAGCCACCATCTCGCGCAGCTGGCGAAGTCACAAGGCTGGCAGCTCGAGGCCGTGCTCAACAACGACATCGTCGGTGGCAACACCACGCCCGGCGATACGCTGCAGGACAAGAGCGCCGTACGGGTGTTCTCGGAAGGCATCGCCGCGACGGCAACACCCACCGAGATCCACCAGCTCGAATCGCTGGGGTATGAAAGCGACTCACCCTCACGCGAGCTCGCTCGCACGGTTCTCGAAGTAGCATCGACCTACGCGCCGGCACCTTTTCATCCGGTGCTCGAGCTGCGCCGCGACCGCTTCCTGCGCGGCGGCGATCACACCTCGTTCAACGAGGCCGGCTTCCCGGCGGTGCGCTTCACCGAGTGGCGCGAGGACTTTCACCATCAGCACCAGGATGTCCGCATCGAGGGCGGTATCCAGTACGGGGATCTCATCCAGTACGTCGACTTCGACTACGTCGCGCACGTCGCGCTCGTGAATGCGGCGACGCTCGCCACGCTGGCCTCGGCGCCACCACCGCCGACGCACGTCCGCATCGTGACCGCGGCTCTTGATAACGCGACGACGCTGCAGTGGGATGCTGCCGCGCACGGCCAATACGAGATCGTGTGGCGTGAGACGCGCACATCGGGCTGGCAGCGGGCGCTCGCCGTAACGCCGGAGGCAGGCACGGCGCGCGTCAGCGTGCCGGTCTCCAAGGACAATGTGATCTTCGGGGTGCGTGCGCTGGATGCTGCCGGGCACCGCAGCGCGGCCGTTGTGCCCTGGCCGGATTCCGGACGCTAGCGGCGCAGGCGCGGCGTCACTCGTAGCGCAGCGCGTCGATCGGATCGAGCGCGGCGGCTTTTTGCGCCGGATAGAAGCCGAAGAACACCCCGATCGCAAAGCTCACACCAAACGCGAGCAGGATCGAGCCCAGCGAGACGATGGGCTTGAAGTCGGAGAGCGCCTGCACCAGGCGGGCAACGCCCAGCCCGATCAGGATGCCCACGAATCCGCCGAGCACGCTCAGGATCATCGCCTCGATCAGGAACTGCAATTGAATGGCCGAGGCCTGAGCGCCGACCGCGATGCGAATGCCGATCTCGCGCGTGCGCTCGGTCACGCTCACCAGCATGATATTCATGATGCCGATGCCACCGACGAGCAGCGAGATGCTGCCGATCGAACCCAACAGCAGCGTGATGACCGATGTGACGATGTTGGCGGTATCCGCGATCTCTTTCTGATTGAAGATGTTGAAGTCGTTGTCCTTGTCGGCGGTCAGGCGGTGTCGCTGACGCAGCAGGCTCGTGATCTGGTCCTGCGCCGCCGTCATCCGCTCCGAGCTCACGACCTGCACATTGATCGAGCGCACATAGCGGTCCCCGGTGATGCGCTTCATCGCCGTGGTGTAGGGGATGATGAGGCGATCGTCCTGGTTCTGGCCGTTCAGGCCAGCGCCCTTGCTCTCGAGCACGCCGGTGATCACGAACGGGATGCCCTTCACGCGTACGGTCTGGCCGAGCGGATCGAGCGGGCCGAACAGCTCGGTCGCCGTCTTGGGTCCGATGACGGCCACCTTGGCCGTCGTACGCACGTCGCGATCCGAGAACATGGAGCCCGAAGCGAGCTTCCAGTCGCGGATCTTCAGGAAGTCAGGCGACTCACCGACGATGCTCGTCTGCCAGTTGCGGCCGTTGGCGATCGCCTGTGCCGAGGTTGTCACCTCCGGACTGATCGCGATCACGTCCGGCACTTCGCGCCGAATCGCCTCGGCATCCCCGAGGGTGAGCGCGCTGGCACTTCCCAGACCCGCAAACACGCCACCGGTACGAGTGCTGCCGGCGAAGATATTCAGCAGGTTCTGGCCGAGCGAGGCGACCTGCGACTCGATGCGGGCGCGCGCGCCGTTGCCGACGGCCACCATGGCAACCACCGATGCGACACCGATGATGATGCCAAGCGCCGTGAGACTGGTGCGCAGCTTGTTGCGGCGCAAGGCGCGCAGTGCCACGTGCGCCGTCTGCCACGACTGCAGCAGGACCAGCCGCATGACCATGAGGAAATTCATGCGAGCTGGGCCTTCTGTTCAGCCTGATCGAGCGCGGCGCGCTCCTGGCTCGCGATGCGGCGCTTGTCGTTGCGCTCGTCGCTGATGACCAGGCCGTCGCGCATGATGACAATGCGCTTGCAGTACGCGGCGATGTCGAGCTCGTGCGTGACCATGACGACCGTCAGGCCCGCGTCGTTCAGATCCTGGAACAGACCCATGATCTCGATGCTCGTGCGCGTGTCGAGGTTGCCGGTCGGCTCGTCGGCGAGCAGCAGCTCCGGCTCGTTGACGAGCGCGCGCGCAATCGCGACGCGCTGCTGCTGGCCACCGGAGAGCTGATTGGGCAAGTGGCCGCGCCGGTCAGCCAGACCCACGCGCTCGAGTGCGCGCATGGCGCGTTGGCGGCGCTCGCGGTAGGAGACGACGGGCACGCTGTAGAGCATGGGCAGCTCGACGTTCTCGAGCGCACTGGTGCGCGCGAGCAGATTGAAGCTCTGGAACACGAATCCCAGCTTCTTGTTGCGCAGACTCGCGAGAGCGTTGCGCGACAGCTCTTTGGTATTGCGTCCATCGAGCCGGTACGCGCCTTTCGTCGGCTGATCCAGGCATCCCAGTATGTTCATGAGCGTCGATTTGCCGGAGCCGCTCGCACCCATGACGGCGACGAAGTCTCCGCGCACGATGTCGAGACTCACGCCGCGCACGGCGTGCACCTCGACCTCACCGCTGTGGTAGGTCTTGGTGACGCCCCGCAGCTCGATGACCGGGGCGACGTTGCTGCCTTCAGCCACGGCGTTCATGCGTGCTGCTCATCCAGGCGGGGGCCCACCGGCACCGAAGCGCACACCGCCGCGCAGCGAGTTAGTCGTGGTCGTCGTCACGACCCGGCTGCCCGCGGTCAATCCGTCCACGATCTCCGTGTCGACCCCATCGCTGATACCGACGCGGCATACGACCGCTTTGAGTCCCGGTCCGGGTCCATCCGGCACGTAGACCAGGCGCTGACCGCGATCGAGCTGCTTCGCCGTCGTCTGCGCGATCGGCGTGTCGGTCGCAGGGCTGAAGCGCAGCGCAGCGTTCGGGATCTTGAGCACGTCCGTGCGCCGGGCAATGAGAATGGACACGTCCGCCGTCATGCCCGGAAAGAGCTTCTTGTCGGGGTTCGCCACATCGATGATCGTCTCGTAAGTCACGACGTTCTGGGTCGTCGTCGGCGCCATGCGCACCTGCGCCACCGTGCCGTGAAAGATCTGCTCCGGGAACGCATCGACGTTGAAGTCGACCGGCTCACCGACCTTCACCGAGCCGATGTCGGCCTCGGAGACCGCCGCGCTGATGTGCATCTTGGTGATGTCCTGCGCGATGGTGAACAGGATCGGCGTGCTCATCGCCGCGGCGACGGTCTGACCGGCATCCACTTTGCGCGAGATCACGATGCCGTCGACGGGCGAGGTGATCTTGCAGTAGCCGAGATTGGCGCGCGCGCTCTCGAGTGCCGCCTCCTTGATGACGACGGTGGCCTCGGCCTGGGCGAGCTCGGACACCGCCTGATCCAGATCGAGCTGCGAAGCTGCATGCTGCGGCGCCAGAATCTTCTTTCGCTCCAGGTTCTGGCGCTTCAGCACGACGGTCGCCTTGGCACTTGCCAGGTCCCCTTGCGCCTGCTGCAGCTGCGCCTTGTAGACCGTCGTGTCAATCTCGGCAATCAGCTGACCCTTCTTGACCGGCGAATTGAAGTCGGCATAGAGCGCGGCGATCTTGCCCGATACCTGGCTGCCGACATCGACACTGATGACGGCACTCAGCGTGCCCGTGGCGGTGGCGTACTGCACGATGGTGCCGCGGGTGACGGGCGCGGTCTCGTACTTCTGCCCCGCAGCGCTCCCCGGCGGGCGACACGCGGCGGTCAGCACGGCGAGCGAAAGCAGCGCCAGCAAGCGCATGGAAGTCCTGTTCACGGCAACATTCCTCGAATTCTTCGATGCGTTGATCATTTCCAGCCGCCCCCGAGCGCCTGATACAGCGCAATCTGACTCGCGAGCCCGTTGAAGCGCGCCTGGATGCGGCCCTGCTGGGCGTTGTACAGGTCCTGCTGCGCCGACAGGACGTTGAGATAGGTGTCATCGCCCTGGCGATAGCGGGCATCCGCGAGCTCGTAGCGCCGCCGCTGCGTCTCGATGGCCGCACTTTCGATATCCACCTGCGTGGAGTAGCTCGAGGCGGCGACCAGCGCATCGGCGACTTCGCGGAATGCGGTCTGGATCGCCTTCTCGTACTGTGCGACTTCGATGCGCTCCTCCACCTTGGCGACATCGAGATTCGCGCGGTTGGCGCCCCCGGCGAAGAGCGGCACCGACAACTGCGGCAGAAAGGTCCATGAGCCGTTGCCGGCATCAAACAGGCGCGACAGCTCGGTGCTGCTGCGCCCCACCGAACCCGTCAGGGTGATGCGCGGGAAGAACGCCGCGCGCGCGGCGCCAATATTGGCATTGGCGGATTTGAGGGTGTGCTCGGCCTCGAGAATATCCGGCCGGCGCGCGACCAGGTCCGAGGGCAGCCCCGCCGGCACCTGCGCGACCAGCGCCGGATCATCGAAATCGCGCGCGGCGGGCAGCTGCGATGGCAGCGGCGCACCAAGCAGCACCTCGAGCCCGTTTCGCGCCTGCGCGAGGGCTCGCTCGTAGGTGAGCAGATTGATGCGCGCATTCTGCACCTGGCCTTCCGCGGTGCGCAGATCGAGCTCATTGATCTGGCCGGCATCGAAGGACACCTTGTTGAGCCGGTAGGACTCCTGCACGGCATCGAGAGTCTCCCGCGCGAGCTTCACCTGCTCCTGCGTCTCGCGCAGCGTGAAGTACTGCGTCGCGACCGAGGCGACGAGGGAGATCTGCTCGCTGCGCTGGGCTTCCGCCGTCGCAAGATACTGCTCGAGCGCCTGGGCATTGAGGCTGCGCACGCGTCCGAACAGGTCGATCTCGTACGCCGTGATACCGACGTTCGCCGTCCACTGCGACGTGGTGATAGGGCCGATATTCTCGCGCGCGAAGGCTGCATTCGCATCGACCTGAGGAAAGCTGTTGGCACGTGTGACACGGTACTGCGCCTGCAGCTGCTCGACTTTGAGCACCGCCGTACGCAGGTCGCGATTGTTCGCCAGCGCCAGCTCGACCAGGCTCTTCAACTGCTCATCGCCGAACACGTCGCGCCAGGCGATCTCGGCGGCGGCGGCTCCCGCCTGCGGTGCGGGCGCATTGGGATAGGCCGCGGCCACTGGCGCCGCGGGCCGCTCGTAGTGCGGAATCATCGTGCAGGCGGTGACGCCTGCCACGGCGGCGAGCAGCAGGCCGCGTGCGCCGAGTAGACCGCGTCTCATGATCGGCGCGTCCTTCGGGCACGCGGCGGTGCTGGCCATTGCATCGCCGGATCAGCCGGATCGCTCTGCAGGCCGCCGGCGATGAAGCGCACCAGCTCCTTCAGCATGGCGTCGTAGGTCGCCGGATTGCGCATCACGCGCATGCGGCGAATCTGGGTGGAAAACATGAGGAGGGATCCCATCGCGAACATGATGCGAATATGAACCAGCCGTTCCGGCACCTGCGGCAGGCAGATCTGCAGCGCCGCCGCGAACGCGCGCATGTTCGGCTCGAATTCGCGGATCACGGCCTCGTGGAGAAAGGCCGGCGGCGTCAGCAGATTGCGTGCCTGCAGCGCATTGAAGCTCGGATGCGTGAACGCGAGCGAGAACGACGGCCGCGCCAGGCACTCCGCGATGCGCTCGACCGTGAGCGGCGTGCCCTGCGCCTGGGCCTGCTCGAGCAGGCGCAAACGCTCGGCATTGATCGGCCGGAAGCGCCGCAGAAACGCCTCGAGATACAGCGCCTTTTTCGAACCGAAGTGGTAGGTGGCGGCGCCCAGATTGACGTGCGCCTTCTCGGCGAGCTCGCGCATGCCGACGCCGTCGTAACCATGCTCACCAAACAGCCGCTCCGCCGCGTTCAGCAGGCGAATCATCGTTCCGCGATCGGCGGACGGCGTGGTGGCTGGGCGCTCGCTCATGCCGGCATTCATACATACGTATGAGGGGTGCGCAACGCCAAGGCACCAACCGTTGCCTTGGCGGCACCAGATGCACGGCCCCACCCCGAATTGGCGGCCTTGACACTCTGTTAGTATTGACTTACCGTAAGCTATGGCTTACTCAAATGCACTGACCGCGCTCGCAGACCCCACCCGCCGTCGCGTGTTCGAACGACTGCGCAAATCACCGCTTGCGGTCGGAGAGATCGCGCGCGGCATGCCGATCAGCCGCCCGGCGGTCTCGCAGCACCTGAAGGTGCTGAAGCAGGCCGGACTCGTGAGCGATCGAGCTGACGGCACGCGCCGTGTGTATCACATCGATCCCGCGGGCCTGGGCGAGCTGCGCGCGTGGCTCGACCGCTTCTGGGATGAAGCGTTGCTCGCCTTCAAGACTGAGCTTGAAAACACTGATACCTCGAGGAAAACGCCATGACCCCCACGCTCACCATCGCTCCGGTACGCAAGAGCCTGCGCGTCAATGCCCCGCAGGAGCGCGCATTCGAAGTATTCGCCGGCGGAATCGGCCGCTGGTGGCCGAAAGGCAAGGGCATCGGCAGCTCAAGACTGAAGGATCTCAAGATCGAGCCGCGCCTGGGCGGCCGGGTCTACGAAATCGACGACGACGACTCCGAGGTCACCTGGGGCCGGGTCCTGGTGTGGAGTCCGCACCAGCGCCTGGTGCTGTCGTGGCAGATCTCAGCGAGCTGGAAGCCCGACGCCAATCCCGATGCCAGCGTGCACTCGGAAGTCGAAGTCCGCTTCACTTCGGAAGGCGCCAGTACCACGCTGGTCGAGCTCGAACACCGCAATTTCGAGCGCATGGGAGCCGAGGCCGGAACCACGATGCGCAACTCCGTGGACGGCGGCTGGCCCGGCATGCTGGATCACTATGCCGCGGCCGTCGCGCCGGCCGCCCGCACGGCCGGCTCGCAGACTCACTTGACGCTATAGCCCTTGCCTTCCATGCAGGCCGAGTAAGCCTTGTTGTAGGTGGCCTTGATCTCGGCCACCTGCGCCTGGGACTGGCTGGCGGCATTGGCCTGCGCTTGTTCCTGCTGGGCGGCGGCCTGCTTCTTCGCGGCCCGCCGCTCGGCCCCTCCCTTCAGTGCGCCTGCGGTGGCGCCAATGGCCGCTCCCTGGCCCGCATCGCCGGCAATGGCGCCGATCGCAGCGCCCGCCGCTGCGCCGCCCGCCGCGCCCTTCACGCGTGCGCCCTGCCCGGCGCTGTTCACCGCCTGCTGCGTGCTCTGCGTCGGGGCCGGCGCTGCCGGCGGATGAATATTCATGGGGTCGATGCCGGTGTTGGACTTTGCCCAGTTAAAGCAAAAACTCTCATCGCCGCTCTGGGTCGTCGCCGATTGGTTCTTCGACGGGAACACGATCACGCCCAGGCTCTGGGAGATCGACGGGGGCGGGGTGGCAGGAGCCGCGGCTTGTTGCGCGCTCGCGGCACCGACGCCGCATCCCGCGATGAGAATTCCGAGAGTTTGAAAGCACAGTAAGCGCCGCATCATGGGTGATCTCCGTTCTAAGGTGTCTTGGCGGGTGCATCGCCCGGCTTGGCGTCCGGGTTGAGCAGCCAGCCTCGTCCCGCATACTTGCACAGGGTCTGAGTCGAGCTGTCCTCGGCCGCCTTGCTGCGGTTCACGACTCGCAGGCGCTTGCAGACCGTGCCGTCGCTCGTGCTGAATTGCCCCACCACTTCGGCGTGCCCGGAGCTGCCGGTCGCCGGATTGTTCCAGTCCTGCTTCGCCGAGGCGTCCGCTGAGTTGAGGACCGCGCGCGCATTCTCGGCCATGCGGTCGCGGTCATCCTTGTTGAAGGTCGTCACCGCGGTGCCCTTGAGGAAGGACCAGTCCGCAAGTCCGATCCGGGGCAGAAGGAGCGCCGAAAGCGCCGCGAGCGCCGTAGCGCTCACCAGCCCGGCTTTCGAGGTCGCCGGCCGGCTTGCCTGCTGCACCGCGGACGTTCGCATCGGTCTCATTGGACCGAGCATACCCCCTCCTATCAAGTGGCCGCAGTAGGTCCAAGGCCGTATAGCGGTTTAGCCTTGCAGAACACTCGCCGGCGTCACCCTCTCGGGCACGACCGGTGCCTACTTCGGGCTGGGCCGCATCGCGCCGCGGCGGCGCTGATCGGCGCTACAGCTTCAGAACGATCTTGCCGACGAAGCTATCGGCCGCCATGTACTTGAGGGCGGATTCGTAGTCGTTGAACGAGAAGACGCGATCGATCACCGGACGCAGATGGTGGCTGGTGATGAACGCGTTCATGCGAGCGTAGTCGGCTCGCGAGCCCACCAGAATCCCCTGGGCACGCGCGGTCTTCATGAGAAGCAGTCCCGCGGGGATCTGCGCGTCATAGCCGGTGAGCCCGCCCACGATCGAGAGCGTTCCCAGAAACGCGAGGCTCTGCGCGGACTGCGCCATGGTCTTGCTGCCGCCCACCTCGACGATGAGGTCGGCCCCATGGTCCTGGGTGAGCTCGTAGATCTTGCGCGACCACTCGGGGACTGCGCGGTAGTTGATGCCATCGCGTGCGCCCAGGGCCTTGGCGCGCTGGATCTTCTCATCGGAACTGCTGGTCACGATGACCCGCGCGCCGAGCGCGGCTGCGAACTGCAGCGCAAACGTCGAGACGCCACCCGTGCCCTGCACCACCACGACATCCGTCTTGCCGATCGGGCGATGCCCCTGTGTTGCCATCCAGCCGGTGAGTCCGGCCGTCGGCAGCGTCGCCGCCTCCTCGTAGGTGAGCCCGGCCGGCATCGGCGCAATGGACGTGGCCTGCAGCAGCACATAGTCGCCGGCCACGCCATCGACATTTGCGCCGAGCGCGTCGGCCTGGTGCTCACGGCTCGGCGGACCCGCGGTCCAGTTCCTGAAGTACAGACTCGTGACCCTCTCGCCCACGTGCGCGTCGCTCACATGAGGACCGACCGCCACCACTTCGCCCGCGGCATCCGATGCGACGATGAGTCCGGAATGATCCTTGGGATCACCCGGATCGAGAATCTCGAGATCGCCGCGATTGAGCGAGATCGCCCTCACCCGCAGCAACACCTGTCCGTCGCCCGGCGGGCTGAGCGGCACCTGGGAGAGCTTCCAGTGATAGCCACCGGACGGCAGTCGATCGAGCACGAGACGGTTTGCGGTGGCTGGCAGAGCTGGCGCCGCCGTTGCGCTCGCCGCGATTCCGAGCAGTGCGGCAAGGAAGACGTATCCGGATCGCACCATGGTCGATCACCTCGCCGTGGACGGGGCCGGCTGCGGCAGCGCTTCCAGGTCGCGCAGCAACGCATCGGCGCTGCTGCGCAGGAGCGGCGCCGGCTTGCGGTTCACGTAATTGCGCAGAATCTGCAGGGCGAGCGCCCGCTGTCCGGTGGTACGCGCGCGATTCGCCAGCATCACAGTCTCGTGCTCCTGGCTCAACGAGCAGCCGGGATCGTGCGCGAGCGCCACACCCAGGAGCTCGAGCGCGGTATCGACGTGACCTGCGCGAACCAGATGCGCGACCACCTGCTGAGCGACGACATCCAGTCCGCGCTGACTGTTCCAGCGCACGGCCGTTGACACGATCGCGCGGGCATCGAGATCGAGAGTTGCTTCCTGCGACTTTGCCAGCCAATGCTTCAGCGGAATGAGGGCGCGCTCGAACTCCTGCACCCGCATCGGCCCGAACACGTCATCCAGCATTGCCGAGCGGCGCTTCACGCGCTCTTCTTCGGCAGCGGCTGCCGTACGCTCCGGACTGCGCTTGGGCTCGAACTCGAGCTCGTGTCGCCGGGCAAAGAGCACCGCCCCGATCAGGCTGAATACCGAGAGCACTGCGAATTCGGCGAGGCAGTACCAGAAGTAGCTCCACAGCGCCGTCTGTGCCAGATAGATGAGCGCCAGCGCGTAGGCCGCGATGACGAGGATGATGAGCAGATAGTAAGAGCCGAGCGCGTGCACCGTCCGCACGAGTGCGACCGGATTGATGGCTTCGAGAAGGCTGCTCGTGACGCCCATGAGTGCGACCGAGGCCGGCAGCAGCACGATCGCGACGCCCGCCACGATGATGCCCGGGATCCCACCGAGGTAGCGGACGAGCGTGTACACCAGGGCGCAGGCGCACAGCTGCAACAGCGGCCTCGCCTCCGAGGGACTCAGCATCTCGACCGAGGGCACGGGCGGCTCGCGCTCACCGTTCGCTACGTCATCGAGCGTCGCGAAGGCGAACCGGAACAGCCACGCCAGCAGAATGAGCGTCGGCAGGATGCGCAGCATGAACGCTATCGGATCGGTGGTGCCGAGATAGGCGAGTATCGCGGCACAGGGAAGGATGAAGAACAGGGCCGCCGGGGAAAATGGCAGTACGAGCGCGCGCAGGATGCCCATCAGCAGTTCCGGATAATTCGGCGTCGTATGATGGTCGGCGCACGATACACGAGGGCGAGTACAGCCGTGAAGATCCGCATGCTGGAGCGTATCGGCGAGCGCGAAATCGAGGGCTTAAGCGAGGTGCTCATCGACTGTATCGAGGGCGGCGCCTCCGTGAGCTTCATGTACCCGATGACGCGCGCGAAGGCAGCAGAATTCTGGCGCGATGCGGCCGAGAGTCTCGCCCGGGGCGAGCGCATCGTACTGGCCGCCGAGGATCGCGCGGGCGCGATCGTGGGCACGATCCAGGTGCTGCTCAAGCAACCCGAGAATCAGCCTCACCGCGGCGATGTGGCGAAGATGCTCGTACACCGCCGCGCCAGGCGCAGCGGCGTCGGAGCTCTGCTGCTCGCGGCCGCCGAGCGCGCGGCACTCGCGGCGGGGAAGTCGCTGCTGGTGCTCGACACGGCAAGCCCCGAGGCCGAGCGGCTCTACGCCCGCCAGGGCTGGCAGTACTGCGGCCGCATCCCTCGCTACGCCCTCATGCCCGACGGGGAGCCGTGCGCCACGATCGTGATGTACAAGGATCTGCTCGCCGGGCGCAGCGACGCCGGAAATGTGTCAAAGTTGTGACCTTCATCCGCGGAGCCGCCATGTCCAACCGAATCCTTTGCGCACTCGCCGCCCTGCTCGCGATCGTCTCACTTCCCGCAGTGGCCGCGGATGCGACACCGGCCTATATCCGCGCCGCCGTGGAGTCCACCTCGAGACCGGCCGAGCAAAGGGCCCGCGACGTGAACCGCAAGCCCGCCGAAGTGCTCACCCTGTCGGGCATCAAGCCGGGCGACCGGGTGGTCGAGTTCGCCTCCTTCGGGCAGTACTACACCGCACTGCTCTCGGACATCGTGGGACCGAAGGGCATGGTGTACATGTTCGACCTGCCCTACACGGAGAAGCGCGCGGGTGATGCCAGTCGCGCGTTCGTCGCCTCGCACCCGAATGCGACCTATCACCTCGAGGACTACAACACGCTGCAGCTGCCCGAGCAGGTGGATATCGTTTACATCGTGCTGTACTACCACGATCTGCTGCTCAACAACATCGACACGGCAGCTCTCAACGCACGCATCTTCAAGGCGCTGAAACCCGGCGGCATCTATTTCATCGTCGATCACAACGCCGCACCCGGCAGCGGCACGCGCGACACCAAGGCGCTGCACCGGATCGACCCGGAAGTGATTCGCGAGCAGGTGACGGCGGCGGGCTTCGAGCTCGTCACGCGCAGCGACCTCCTCGCCAACCCCGCCGACGATCACACCAAGATGGTATTCACGCCGGGCACGCGCGGGCTTACCGACCAGTCGATCTTCAAATTCCGCAAGCCCGCGAAGTAGGCGCGACACGCAGTGCCGATGCGCCGCTTCGCAATTGCGTTGCCGGTTGCGCTCGCGCTCTCAGCGAGCGTCACGCATCGGGCTGACTCCGCTGATGCGTGGCGCTCGCGCGTCGTGGCCCGCCTGCTTCAGGCCTACGACGCCCCGGCGAGCGCGCAGCCCGCCAATGCCGCGGCATCGCCGTTCGAGGCGCGATTCGACGCCGCGGGACGCGTGCAGATGGACGTGCATTACGCCTGCGCAGCGGCTGCTCCGGCTCGTGCCCTGACCGACGCGGGCCTTTCGATCGGCTCATCGGTAAGGCTCGGCAACTTCTGCGTAGTGGAAGGCTGGGCGAACCCCGCCGCCCTGGCGCGCATTGCCGCGCTACCCGAAGTCACGCAGGTTCGAGTGCCGCAGTACGTCCTGCGCGACCACCCGCCGCCGATGAAGAGTGCGGAGATCGAGGCGGCTATTGCGCGCCGTACCATCAAGGGTCAGGTGCGGGCGCAGGCCAGCTCCGGCACTGGCATCGATGCCAACGGCGTCTCCATCATGCGCGCGGATCAGTTCGTGGCGCAGACCGGCGCTTCCGGCCAGGGAATCACCGTTGGCGTGCAGTCCGGCGGCGTTTCAAACATCAGCACCATCACCACCCGCCATGAACTGCCGACGGTCCGAGTGCTGGCCTTGAACGATGGGGCCCAGTCTCCGGCGGGCGATGAAGGCACCGCGCTGCTCGAGGAGGTTCACGCGGTCGCACCGGGCGCCGCTCTCGCATTCTGCGGTCCCGGCACTTTCGTCGAGTTCACGTCGTGCCTCGGCCAGCTCGTTGCGGCCGGTGCCACCGTGCTCGCCGACGACCTCATCTTCCCGCCCACGGACCTCATGTCCCTCAATGGTACGGATCAGCAGGCGATCACGGCCTTCCTGCAGCAGAACCCGAACGTGCTGATGTTCACCGCCGCGGGCAATTTCAACGGCAGTTACTGGGAAGGACCGTACGCTGCGGTTAGCGCGGCCTCGGTCGGCGTGAACAACCTGTCCTGCGTGAGCAGCGGCGGTCAGGTCGACCACTACCTCGCGACGTTCGGCTCCCCGAGCAACTACAGCCAGCTGCTGACGGTCCTGCAGGGCAGTTCCTTTCCGATGGAGTTCGCCTGGGCCGATCCGCCCGGACAGAACGTCAGCAACTTCGATGTCTACTGGACCAACATCACCGATCCGACTCAGACCGGTTGTTTCCCGACCGCGATCGTCAATGGCTCGATTCTCACGCCGTATCTCAGCCTGCCGCAGGGCATCTACACGATCTACGTCGCGACGCCCGACACCACGCTGCAGGGCAAACTCATCAAGCTTCTCTTCGCCGGCGACGGTCTCACGTCGCTCTCCATACCCAGCAGCGGCAGTATCGGCTCCGCGCAGGGACTGGCGAACGGCGTGGTGACGGTCGGCGCCGTCAACGGCTCGGATGGCGTCGGCAACGGCATCGAGAGCTTCTCTACCGTGGGCCCGCTCAGCGTGGCATTTCCGAGCCCGGCGCAGATTCAGGCGCCCCTGCTGGTCGCACCCGATGGAATCAACGTCGATGCCGTGGGCACGTACTTTCAGAGCGCCTTGTTCCCCGATGGCAATTTCTACGGCACCTCGGCCTCTGTGCCGAACGCCGCGGCAGTGGGAGCGCTGCTGCGGAGCGCGTTCCCTGCGTTCTCGCCCGCGCAGATTCTGACGGCACTGCAAGACGGCGCGGCGCCGCTCGGTAATGGCATTCCCAATGCCACGTTCGGCTATGGCCGCGTGGATGCGCTCGGGGCATTGGCTACCGTCCCCCTGCCGACAATCTCGGCACTGCAGGATGCCACTGTCGTCGGAGGTTCGAGCACGACACCGATCGCCTTCACCGTCAGCGGCACGGGAGCGCTGCACTTTGCCGTCGTCAGTTCCGTACCGGCGATCGTGCCCTCCAGCATCGCGGCGGCCGGCTCGCCCGGCGTAACCGTCACCCCGTCCAACTGTGGGACCGGCACGATGAGCTGCATGCTCTACGTCACACCGGCCTTGGGTCATTCGGGCACGGCGAATCTCACGTTCTCGGTCCTCGACGGTGCCAGTCGCGGCGCATCCGCGACCATGTCCGTCACAGTCACCACACCCGACGGGCCCACCCTCACCATCAACTCAGGGGCCGATCAGAGATTCACCGCCGGCACCGGCAGCGCATCCCCGGTGGCATTCACGCTGACGGGCGCAGGCGTTGTCACGGTGCATGCAAGCAGCAGCAACCTCAGCCTCGTGTCCACCAACGAGCTTGCGGTCTCCTCGGGATGCGGAACCTCGACCCAGTCCTGCACGCTCTCGATCTCCACCGCATCGGGTGCCTCGGGGTCCGCGACCATCACGCTCACCGCTACCGACGCCTGGGGTCAGGCCGCGAGCGGCACGATCGCGCTGCAAGTGGATCCCGGCGCCTCAACCAGTGGCGGCAGCGGCACTGGCGCAACCGGTGGCGGTGGCGGCGGCGCTCTCGAGTGGTGGACGCTGGGCGCCCTCTGCACGCTCGCCCTGCGGCGCGGCACGCGGCGCGAGCGCGTGCAGCGCTAGCGCTGTCGCCAGGCGCTCGGCGGGACCCCCAGCGCCTTTTTGAAAGCGCGGCTGAAGGCCGTCGCTGACTCGTAGCCCACGCGATCCGCGATCACCGCGATACTGTCGCTTCCGCTGCGCAGATCGTGCGCCGCGCGTTGCAGGCGCCAGTTCGTGAGGTATTGCATCGGCGGTCGGCCGACGAACTGCGTGAAACGCTCCGCGAGCACGCTTCGAGAGACTCCGACCTCGCGCGCCAGTGCGGCCAGCGTCCACGAGCGCGACGGCATGCGGTGCAGTGCATTCAAAGCCCGGCCGACCGCGGGATCGCGGAGCCCCGCAAGCCAGTCACGCCGCTCGGCCGGCAACTCTTCGAGATATCGGCGCACGACGTCCACGAACATGAGCTCGCTCAATCGCCCGAGCACGCTCTCGCCGCCGAGCCGCGGCGCCTTGGCCTCCGCGAGCGCCGCCCGCACATACGCGGCCAGCGCCCCGCTCCCCTGACCGCTCAGTCGCACGACATTGGGCAAGGCGGCCAGCAATGGATTGAACGGCCGCGCATCGCAACCGAGATAGCCGCAGACGACGTGCGCTTGCACGTTCTGCACATCGCCCATGGAGATCTCGAATGGCAGCTGACGATCGCTCGGCCGCCGATACAGCGCCAGATCCGGCTTGCTGCGGGCTCCCGGGGCGCTTGAGAGCACGTGGGCGTGCCCGTGCGGAAACATGATGATGTCCCCGCCCGACAGACGGATCGGCGCCTCGCCGCCGATGCCCACCCAGCAGCTGCCTTCCATCACGACGTGATAGGGAATCAGATGCTCGGTGCCGGGGAAGATGCGGCTCACGATGCTGCGCCCCGGGGGAGTCGCCGCGACCCAGGGTTCCGCCGCATGAATGTCGAAGAACACCGCTCCGGTCAGGCGCACCGAGTGCAGCACATCCGACAACGCATCCATCGCAGGCACCCCACGGACGCCAGGGCATGAGGTCCGGACGGCGGGTCATTCGCCGCCAGCACGTCCGCCACTAGAGTTCTCTTCGTCATCCCCAGCGTTGCGATCTTACATGGAGTCGATACCCACATGAGCCAGGAGAATTACGCCGGCCGCTGCTTCTGCGGCACCGTTCAGTTCGAAGTCATCGGAGCGCCCGTCGCCATGGGCTATTGCCACTGCGATTCCTGCCGGCACTGGTCGGCGGCACCCGTGAATGCGTTCACGCTGTGGCAGCCGCAGGCACTGCAGGTCACGGCCGGCGCCTCGTACGTCGGCACGTACAACAAGACGCCCAAGAGCTTTCGCAAGTTCTGCACGCGCTGCGGCGGCCACCTGTTCACGGATCATCCGCCGATGGGCCTGGTGGACGTGTACGCGGCCATGCTTCCGCGGCTCAAGTTCGAGCCGGCGCTGCATGTGAACTATCAGGAGACGGTGCTTCACATCCACGACGGCAAGCCGAAGATGAAGGACATGCCGAAGGAGATGGGCGGATCGGGCGTTACCCTGCCCGAATAGGCTCGCCCGCCGGCCGGCGCCGGAACGCCGGCCGGTGCGGCGAATCCATGTTGGCCGTGGTGATTGCGTATAGTTGCGCGGCACGCATCGCAATCAACCGGCGGGGAGCATCTGGATCGAATGGGCGGGATGCTGCACAGAAATTGCAGCCTGATCGTCGCGCTTGCCGCGATGATCACGGCGCCCGCGACCTTCGCCCAGGGCGCTGACGATGCCTACCTGCGCAGCTGCTCCACCTGTCACGGAGCTGAGCTCAGGGGTGGCGAAACCGGACCACCGCTCATCGGCAGCGCCTTTCAGCGGCGCTGGGCCGCTCTCGCGCCGCAGGAGCTCGAGCAGCTCGTGCGCAAGAGCATGCCGCCAACCAATCCCGGCACCTTAAGCCCCGCCGATTACGCTGCAGCGCTCGCGCACATCCGCCGCGCGAACGGCTGGCCCGTCGATGAGGCCGCGGCCGGCTCCGCGCAGGGCAAGCTCGCGAGCCGCACAGAGTGGCTTCAAAACCGCGGCGACCTCGCGAGCAGCAGCTACTCCCCGCTCGATATCATCAATCGCGACAACGTCGCGAAGCTGCGGATCGCGTGGCGCTGGAAGTCCGACAATTTCGGGCCGACTCCGGAGTACTACTTCCGCGCCACGCCGCTCATGGCGGATGGTCTGCTCTACGTCACCGCGGGAGTGCGCCGCGACGTGGTCGCGATCGATGCGATCACGGGCGAGACGCTCTGGCTCTACCGCCCCGATGAGGGTGACCGCGGAGCGCTTGCGCCGCGGCGCAATTCGGGGCGCGGCGTCGCATTCTGGCGCAGCAGCCTGGCAGGCGAGGCGAGCCGGATCGTCACGGTGACGCCTGGCTTTCAGCTGATTGCACTCGATGCAAAGACCGGCCAGCCGGTGAGTACCTTCGGTCACGGCGGGATCGTCGATTTAAAGGAGGGGCTGCCGAGGGTCGAGGAACTCTCGAAGTCGCCTCCCGGCTCGAGCTCACCCCCGCTCATCGTGCACGACACGATCATTGTCGGCGCCGCCTTCGCCGCCAGCGGCGCTCCACGCTCGAAGCTTGCGATCCCCGGCTGGATCCGGGGCTACGACGTGCGCAGCGGCGCGCTCAAGTGGGCCTTTCACACCATTCCCCAGGCCGGCGAGTTCGGTAACGAGACCTGGAAGCAAGACAGCTGGCAATACTCGGGCAACGCGGGGGCCTGGCCGCCCTTCTCCGCCGATGCCGCGCGCGGCTACGTCTACATCCCGGTGGCGCCGGTCAATTCCGACTTCTACGGCGCCGAGCGCCAGGGCGACAACCTGTTCTCGGACTCACTCGTTTGTCTGGACGCCAATACCGGCAAGCGCATCTGGCACTACCAGATCGTGCATCACGATGTGTGGGACTACGATCTGCCGGCACCGCCAGTGCTCGCCGACATCACCGTGGCAGGCAAGAAGATCCCCGCAGTGGTGCAGGTCACCAAGATGGGATTTGCGTTCGTCTTCGATCGGGTGACCGGCAAGCCGGTCTGGCCGATCAAAGAGCGGCGCGTTCCGCGAAGCGACGTCCCGGGAGAGAAGACCTCTGCAACGCAGCCCGTGCCCACCCGGCCCGCGCCCTTCGAGCCGCAGGGGCTGAAGCTCGAGGACGTCATCGACTTCACACCCGATATCAAGCGCCAGGCGCTCGAGATCGTGAGCCACTACCGCTACGGTCCGCCGTATCTGCCGCCGTCCATCGTCGATGGGGCACAGCACCTGGGCACTCTGCTGCGGCCGTCTCTCTCGGGCGGGGCGAACTGGCAGGGCGCAGCAGTGGACCCCGAGACAGGCATCCTCTACGTGAGCTCCATCTCCTCCACGAGCCCGGTGGGATTGCGGCAGGATTCGAAGATCTCGCAGATGCGCTACATCGGCGCCTACGGCGAGGGCTTCCCCAACGGCTCTCTCGGCGGACCATACGGTCTGCCGCTCATCAAGCCGCCCTGGGGCCGCATCACGGCAATCAATCTCAACTCCGGCGATCATGTCTGGACGATTGCGAGCAGCGATACGCCGGACTGGGCCCGCGATAACCCTGCGCTGAAGGGCATCCAGATTCCGCGCACGGGATCGTTTGACCAGGTGGGGCTGCTCATCACCAAGACGCTGCTCTTCGCCGGTGAAGGCAGCGGCCTGTATCGCGCCGGCGGCGGCGGCAATAAGTTCTACGCCTACGACAAGGCGAGCGGCACGCTGGTGCACGAGCTCACCCTGCCAGCAAATCAATCGGGCGTGCCGATGACGTACGAACTCGACGGACGCCAGTTCATCGTGGTCGCCGTCGGCGCAAAAGATGTTCCCGGCCAGTTGATCGCGCTCAGCCTGCCCTGACGAGGGCACACACCCGTCGCCCACTCCGTTCCTATCGATCGCGGTCGCTTCCGGCCGCGGCATGCTTGTCGACCCGGCTGTCCGGCGCTATGATACCAGAGTGATATCATTTAAATATCAAATGGAGCGCCCGCCATGGCCACCGTGTCTGCCAGCAATCTGACCGTCGAGCGATTGGTTCGGGTCACGAGCGGATGGACGATGCTGTTCATGCATCTGATTCTGTTCATTGCCGCTGTGCTGTCGCTTGGCTTCGGGATATACGCCGCTGCGCACATGCAAGGCGCACTTGCAGCCGTGCGGATCCCCGCAGGCGTCATCCTGCTGCTCCTCGCACTGCTGTGTGCGTTCGGCTATTTCACGCTGCAGCCGAACGAGGCCCGCGTTCTCATTCTGTTCGGCAGGTACAAAGGTACCGTGCGCGAAAGCGGCTTCCACTGGGCAAATCCGTTCTACGCCCGCGCCCGCGGCCGTGTGCCGGCACAGGCGGGCGCCTCGATCCCGGCCGGCCAGGGTCTCGGGGCGCGCCTTCGGCGCGTGCAGGCCATGCAGGGCTATCAGCCACTGTCGACCAAGATCTCGCTGCGGGCACACAACTTCAACAGCGACACCCTCAAGGTCAATGACAAGCGCGGCAATCCGGTGGAAATCGGCGCCGTCATCGTCTGGCGTGTGCAGAACACGGCCCAGGCGGCGTTTGACGTCGAGGATTACAGCGCCTTCGTCGAAGCACAGAGCGAGTCCGCCATCCGCAGCATCGCTAGCCGCTATGCGTACGACCACGGCGAGGAGCACGAGCTCACGCTGCGCGGCGGGGCGGATGAGATCGCCGTCGCACTGAAACAGGAACTGCGCGAGCGCCTCGCAAAGGCCGGCATCGAGATCGAGGAAGCGCGGCTCACCCACCTTGCCTATGCGCCAGAGATCGCCCCTGCCATGCTCCGCCGCCAGCAGGCAGAGGCCATCGTGGCGGCCCGCCAGATCATCGTGCACAACGCGGTGAGCATGGTGCACATGGCACTCGATGAGCTCGACCAGAAAAATGTGGTGAAGCTCGATGACGAGCGCCGCGCCGCCATGGTCAGCAATCTGCTGGTCGTGCTGTGTGGCTCATCCGAGCCCTCCCCTGTCATCAATACCGGCACGCTGTATACCTGACGCTCGTGGCGGAACAGCGCAAGGCGTTTCTGCTGCGGCTCCCGCCCGAGCTGCTTAAGGAGCTGGAAAAATGGGCGGCGGATGATCTGCGCAGCATCAACGCCCAGATCGAATACGTCCTGCGCCTCGCGGTCGAGCGGCGCCGTGGGCAAAACGGCAAGCGGTGAGCGGTTTTCCATTATCATATCGAGCGACAACAAAACGGGGGCCTGTGCATGTTCCGCAATGATCGCAGCCGATACTTCCGCCACGCATTCACCTCAGCATCGCTACTCCTCGCGGTGCAATTTGCCTCGGCCGCCTGGGCAGAAGACGCGTACGCGCTGTTCGACTCGATCCCGGCACCGCCTGCCAGTCTCAGTGGCGCACAGGCGGCGACCCAAGTGGCAGCCGGCAGTGGCTCCCCCTCGCTCGTCGCTCCCGCTTACGACGCGGTGAACACGCGCATCCGCGCCTTGCTGCAGCCGAAGGGGTCGGTCGGCGGATTCGATCTCGGCCGCGCGAGCTCCGATCCCGCCTACGCCGCCCAGATGCAAGCGCGAATGCAGAACATGAGCCAGGCCGAAAAGATGGCCATGGCTCAGCAGATGATGGCGTCGCAGCAGGGCGCGGCCGGTTCACCGGGTTCGACTGCAGCAGTGGCCGGCTTTCTCGGCGGCCAGCGACCCGCCGACCTGGCCGCGCAACAGAAGATGCGGGCCCTGATTGAGGGCGCGCTCGCAGCCGCGGGAGCCAAGCACAAGGCATCCGATACCGCCCTCACCGCCGCCGCCAAAGCCTGCCCGCAGGATAAGACCGGCTGGCCGCTTGAATCGTGCAC
>DATIYV010000026.1:0-5056 GCA_035517435.1 Steroidobacteraceae bacterium
TGACCTCACGGACCCGGAAACCCGGGACGTTCTCTGTCGTAACCACCAGCATGCGTACTCCCTCAGCCGCGCTCGGCTTGCGATTCGGATCCTCGCGCCGCTGCCGATTCTAGCCGAGGCGACCGGCGATGCGCTTACATCCGGTGCACAGTTGCCGTAGCGACTGGCGATCAACGGACGGGCGTTTTCTGGCGACCGGGTTGCGAGCGTCTGGTCACATGGCGCGCCAGACTCTTCACGCCGGGCGCGCCGCCCAGTCATCGCACTTGCCCTGCGGATTGGCGGGGCCGTTGAATATCTCGCACTTGCCGCAAGCGGTGAGTTCAGCTCCAGTGGTGAAGAAGCGGCATCTGCTACAGGTCCTGCCGGGGTCCGGCGATCTCTCAGTGTAGTTGTCCAGGTTGCGCTGCTGGATCTCGGCTGGGCTCAGCGCCTTGGATTTGATCTCGCTCTGCGGGTGCTGCCGAATGCCCACGTAAAACTGGACGTCGAAGTCGCTTACACGGACGCGCGTTATACGCGAACGATCACCGAAGATGGGGTTGTGATCGTACGCGAGGGCCAGGCCGTCGACAGCGGGTTCGACTTTGTATCGGTGTCGCCGTGGAACCTCACGGCGTCCGTAGACTACCTGATGAGTCTCGGTCGCGATGCCACGGCCGACTTGCGGGCAGAAGACACCCTGCGGAGTCAAAACCCCGGCCCGTTCGCGCTCGAGGATCCGCAGTCACCGTTCTATGTCCCGGGTTACCGCCCTGACCCGGCGACCAATCTGTTGAATCTTCGCGCCGGCATTCACTGGCGACACTGCGACGCGGCTTTGTTCGTCAACAATGCGCTTAATGCCCTGCCCATCATTCAACAAACGAATGCCACCGGCGTGCTCAGTCAGAGGTTAGACGCGGCAACGTTCAGGCCGCGCACGGTCGGCCTGACCGTGAGCTGGCGCTTGTGAAGTGAAACTCACGCGCTGCCGGACGCTTCACTCCGCCAATTCTTGCGGTTACTCGCGCTCGGATCCTCTATAGTTCGCGCGGAAATCGGGGTCTTTGTGACCTCGAATCAGTCTATTAAAGAGTGATATTGATTTGATAAATAAAGAAAATATGGTGCCCGGGAGAGGACTCGAACCTCCACGGAGTTACCCGCTAGTACCTGAAACTAGTGCGTCTACCAATTCCGCCACCCGGGCAGGTGAGGAAGGCGGCGAAATGTACGCACCGGTCCCGAGGCTGTCAATTGAAGGCTCGTAGAGGGAAATCCGGGCGCGGCGACCGCCAGGGGAAGACACCGCGCAAGCCCCACGGAGCCAAGTCGCACAGCCACTCGCCGGCGCATTCCGCGGCGCGCAAGCCGAGTGTAGGTGCGCACACACATCGGAAGACCGGCGGACACAGCCGCCCGACTCCGGCGTCCACGCACTTGAAGTCCGGCTCTAGCGCGGAAGGCACGGTGAGCGCGAACCGCGCCGGCTACGGCTTCCTGCGCGTCGAAGGGATGAAGGACAGCGTGTTCCTGTCGCCGCCCGAGATGCGCGGCGTGATGCATGGGGACCGAGTGCGCGTGAAGCTGACGCGCGATGCGAGCGACCGTTGGTCGGGCGCGGTGCAGCAGGTGCTCGAGCGCGGCGTCAGCGCCTTCCTCGGGACTGTCGAGGTACAGGGGCGCAGCTCCTGGGTCAGCTCCGCCGACCGGCGGCTGCAGCTGCGCTGCGCGGTCGCGCCGGCCGATCTTCACGGTGCGCACGCAGGCGACTGGGTGATCGCGAGGATCACGCGGCACGCGGGCTCGGCTTCGGTGGCGCAGGCCGCGATCGTCAAGCGCCTGGATCCCGATCGTCCCGTCGAGCTCGCTACCGAATCCGCCATCGCGCGCTTCGATCTGCCGCAGGAGTTTCCCGCCGCTGCGCTGCGCGAGGCGCAGGCCTACGGCGCTCAGGTCGATCCGCACGAGTCGGCGGCCCGAGTCGACCTGCGCGAACTGCCGCTCGTCACCATCGACGGCGAGGACGCCCGTGACTTCGACGACGCGGTGTACGCGGAGCCGCATCCCCAGGGCTTCCGACTCATCGTCGCGATCGCGGACGTGAGCCACTATGTCCGGCCCGGAACGGCACTCGATGACGAGGCGCAGCGGCGCGCCACCTCGGTGTACTTTCCGACGCGCGTACTGCCGATGCTGCCCACCGCGCTCTCCGATCACCTGTGCTCGCTGGCGCCGAACGTCGATCGGCTGTGCTTCGCCGCGGACATGATCGTGAGCCGCACGGGGCACCTGAAGGAGGCGCGGTTTTATCCAGCCGTGATGCGCTCGGCGTACCGTCTGACCTACACGCTCGCCAACGAGGCGCTCATCGAGGGACGGCCCGCCGCGCGCGCGCAGCTGGGTCCGCTCACCGAGCGGCTGCTGATCCTGGTCGATGTCTATCGCGCGCTCTACAAGGCGCGCAGCCACCGTGGGGCACTCGATTTCGACGCTGCGGAGGCAGAGTTTGTGATCGATGAGGCCGAGCGGGTGCGAGCGATCGAGCTGCGGGTGCGGAACGAGGCGCATCGACTCATCGAGGAGTGCATGATCCTCGCCAACGTTGCGGTCGCGGAGGAGCTCGCGAAGGCGCACGTCCCCACTCTCTACAGAGTGCACGGCACACCCGAGGACGAGAAGCTCGAGCGCCTCTCGTCCACACTGGCCGCACTCGGGATTGATGCGCGGATCCCGCAGACCGTCACGACCCGGGACCTGCAGGCGATCGCGCGGCGCGTGAACGATGCATCCGAGCGCGCTTTCATCGAGACCCTGGTGGTACGGGCGATGCCACAGGCAATTTATCAGCCGACGAACATCGGGCACTTCGGGCTCGCGCTCAAGCACTACGCGCACTTCACCTCACCGATCCGCCGCTACCCGGACCTGCTGGTGCATCGGACGCTGCGCAGCCTCCTCGGCACGAAGGGCGGCGCTGCGGTGCGCTACCAGACAGGCGAGCTCGGCGCACTCGGCGAGAGCACCTCGCGGCTCGAGAAGCGGGCCGACGAGGCGGACCGCTACGTCGCCAACTTCCTGAAGTGCACGTACCTGAAGGAGCGCATCGGCCAGACCTTCCGCGGTCTCATCACCACGGTGGTCGAGTTCGGCTGCTTCGTGCAGATCCTCGATGCTGCGGTCGACGGGCTCCTGCACGTCGACAGCCTGCGGGACGATGAGTACGTCATGGAGGACGACGGCCACGCCTGGCGCGGCCGGCGCACCGGCCGCAGGCTCCGTACCGGCAACCATGTGCGGGTGGTCGTGACCGCGGTGAATCCCATCGAGGGACTGATCGATCTGACTCTCGCGGAAGAGGCATAGCAGCGCCGGCGTGGCGTAGCGATGAAGGGCACCGAGACCATTTTTGGCCTGCACGCGGTGCGCATGCTGCTCGAGCGGCATCCCGAGCGCGTTGCCGCCGTGCGGCTCGCCGAGCGCCGCGACGATCCGCGTGTGCAACAGATCGAGCAGCTGGCGCGGCGCCATGAGCGCCCGGTGCAGCGCGTCGACGCGCGCGCTCTGAAACAGCTCCTCGGGGACGTGGTCCACCAGGGAGTCGCCGCCGACATCACGCCGCTTCCGCCCTGGACCGAAGACGACCTGCTCACCGCTCTGCAGGGAGCGAGGGCACCGCTCATTCTGGCGCTCGATGGGGTGCAGGACCCGCACAACCTCGGCGCGTGCCTGCGCACGGCCGACGCTTGCGGGGCGCTCGCCGTGATCGTGCCGCGCGATCGCGCCGCGCAGCTCACCCCCACCGTGCGCAAGGTGGCCGCCGGGGCGGCCGAAACGACGCCGGTGGTCGCGGTGACCAACCTCGTGCGTGCCCTCAAGCTGTTGAAGGACGCAGGTCTCTGGTCGGTGGGCGCAGACTCGGCGGCGGACAGGCCCGCGGATGCCGTCGATCTCAAGGGCCCGGTGGTGCTGGTGCTCGGCGCCGAGGGGGCGGGCCTGCGGCAGCTGACGCGGCAGAACTGCGACTTCCTCGTGCGGCTGCCGCAGCTCGGCGCGGTTGAGAGTCTCAATGTGTCGGTGGCCGCCGGCATGCTGCTCTACGAAGCCGCACGTCAGCGGGGGCATTGGCAATCCAAGGAGTGAGCCTGTGGATTTCGAACTGAGCGCCAAGTCCAGGGATTACCTCGAACGCCTCCGCGCCTTCATGGACGCGCACGTCTACCCGAACGAGGCGCGCTATCTCGCCGAGCTCGGTGCCGGCGATCGCTGGAAGCAGCCGCCGCTCATTGCGGAGCTGCAGCAGACGGCGCGCGCCGCAAAGCTCTGGAACCTCTTCCTGCCCGACTCCTCTCATGGCGCGGGCCTCACCAATCTCGAGTACGCGCCGCTGTGTGAAGTGATGGGCCGGGTGCCGTGGTCGCCCGAAGTGTTCAACTGCGCAGCTCCCGACACCGGCAACATGGAGACCCTCGAGCGTTACGGCACTGCGGCGCAGAAGAAGCAGTGGCTCGAGCCGCTGCTCGCCGGCACCATCCGCTCGGCCTTCGCGATGACCGAGCCGCGGGTGGCCTCGAGCGATGCCACCAACATCGAGAGCTCGATCGTGCGCGACGGCGGCTCCTACCTCATCAACGGCCGCAAGTGGTGGACCTCGGGCGCCGGCAGTGCCCGCTGCCGGCTCTTCATCTTCATGGGCAAGACCGACCCCGCGAACCTCAGCCCGCACCGGCGGCAATCGATGATCCTGGTGCCCAAGGACACGCCGGGCGTCACCGTGCTGCGCGCTTTGCCGGTCTTCGGCTACGACCACGCGCCTTTCGGCCATGGCGAGGTGGTGTTCGAGGATGTGCGCGTTCCGGCCGAGAACCTGCTGCTGGGCGAGGGGCGCGGTTTCGAGATCGCGCAGGGGCGATTGGGCCCCGGGCGCATCCATCACGCCATGCGCCTCATCGGGCTTGCCGAGCGTGCGCTCGAGAAGATGTGTCGCCGCGTCAAGACACGCGTCGCCTTCGGCCGTCCGGTAGCCGAGCAGACGGTGACGCTCGAGCGCATCGCCGAGTCGCGTATCCGCATC
>DATIYV010000027.1:0-17424 GCA_035517435.1 Steroidobacteraceae bacterium
GCTGCCGATGCCGCCGCCGCTCGAGCTGGCACCGCTACCGCCTGACGCCGCGCTGATCATCACTTGCGCGGAACCGGACTGGGCAGGATCCGCCACAGAGACGGCCGCCACAGTGACCATCGCAGGACTCGGTACCATCGCAGGAGGCGTGTACGCACCGCTCGTCGTGATCGTCCCGACGGTTGCGTTGCCACCCGTAATGCCATTGACCTGCCAGCTCACGCCGGTGATCAGGGTGTCCTGAACGGCGTCGTTGAAGGTCTGCGGAGCACCCCCGGCCACGACGTTCGCGCTCGTCGGCGAGATCGTCACGGCGACGGGCGAAGGCACGGCGATGTCCGTCAGGCACGCCGTTGAGCCGGCCGATGCCGGCGCGCTGGTCGTCGCAGAATTCTTGCTCACGACGACCGTCGCGGTGTCGGCATGACCGGCATTGTCCGTGACAGTCAATGTGACCGTGAACGGCGCACCGCTCGATCCGGGGGCGGTCACAGTCGTCGAAGCTGCGCTCGGACTGCTGGGGGCGGAGCCCGTGCTCGACCAGGCGTAGGTCGCGATAGCATGCTGACAGGCCGCGGCGCTGCCCGCGGCGTTCAATGTCACCGAGCCGCCCGGCGTGACGCTCGCGGGCACCACGATCGCCGCAATCGGTCGCAGCGCCTGCGCCAGTGCACCCGTGGCGCTGGCCATTCCGGCCCCGCAAGTCTGACCATCATTCGTGCAGATGCACTCGGCCGTCTGCAGATCGTTCTGATCGGCCGGCACATGACACACGGGCGGTTGCGGATTTGCATCCACCGAGGTTTGAGGGAATGCAGTCGCACCCAGCTTGAGCCGCTGCAGCAGCTGCGCCGAGTTCAGATTGCCGTTCACAGAGAGCATGAGCGCCGCAATGCCGGAGACGATGGGCGCGGAAAAACTCGTTCCCAGATTCGGATTGTTGATCTGGTCCGTGTAAGTGCTGGCCGTCGGACCGGTCGTACCGGCATTGAAAGCCGCCTGAATCGGATAGACGCAAGCCGAGCCGGGCGCGACGTTGACACAATTTCCGGCCGGCGCGCTCAGCGCCGCCTCGGGCCCCAGGCTGCTGAAGCCGACCTTGGTGCCGGCCGAGCGCAGACCGCCGATACCCGCCACGCCCGGACAATTCGCAGGACTGTCGACCGGACCGCCTTCATTGCCGGCGGAGGCCACGACCAGCACGCCCATGGCATTGAGCTGCTGCATGACCGTGACATAGGCGTTGGTGCAGGCTCCCGTGCCGCCCAGACTCATGTTCTCGATCTTTGCCGGATACTGATTATCCGGCACGCCGGCAATATGAACCCCTGCGGCCCAGAGCATTCCCGTCGTGATATCGGAGTCGTAGCCGCCGCACTTACCCAGCACGCGCACCGGCAGTATCCAGCCCTTCCAGGTAATTCCGGCCATGCCAATCGCGTTGTCCGAAATTGCGCCGATGATGCTGGCGGTGCGTGTGCCGTGCCAGGAGCTGTCCGTGACGTCCTGATCCTTGCACACGACCGTTTGATTATTGATGTCGGCCTGCGTCACCCAGTCACCGGGATCCGCGGCATCGCTATCCGGTCCGTCGCCGTCATTTGCGACGAACACATTGGCGATGAAATCGTAGCCCGGCAGTACGCGGCCGCCCTGCGCGATCGCAGGAGGCCCGGCCCACAGCAAGTCCGGGTGCTCATACCGGATCCCGGTGTCCAGATCGGCGATCACGATGCCGCTGCTGCCGGTGGTGGTATTCCAGGCCGTCTCGGCATCGATCGCACTCGGCGTGTTCATGGCCGGCGGCTGCAGATACCACTGACCGGATTGGCCCGCGATGATCGGATACAACGGATCGGACGGCACGGCGTGGGGAAAGCGGCGCTGATCGCGCTCGGCGTACTCCACTTCCGGATCCGCGCGCAGGCGCTGCAGCGTGGTCTCGATGGATTCACCGGCCGTGGCGGGATTCACACGCATGACGTGCAGGCCGGAGAAAATGTGCCGCGACTGATTAAGATGCAGACCCACGCGTTGCGTCAGTGACACGACGCGATCGGAGGACGAGTCGACGCTGGCAAGATCCGCGGACATGGCGCGCGACTGGCCGCTCGCGGCAGCGATCGCCGCTGACGAGCGGAGCTTGACGAGGATGCGCTGCTCGCCGCCGTCGTAATCGGAGTGCGGGTGAGTCCGCACCGGATTGAACTCGAATACCTCGCCGGCCGCGCCCGCTCCGGTCGCGATCGCCAGTAACATCAGCCAGGACAGTACACGCATGCTCGCTCCTCGCGGCTCTGCCGGCTCAGTCGTGCGCCCGGCGGCGCTGATCCATCTCGGCGAACCGCAGCTCGCGCCGCTCACGCAGGCGATTCAACGCCGCCTCACAGTCGGGATCGGAATGCTCGGAAACCAATGAAAAGACGTACAGATTCGGGCCCGCCAGCCGTAAGAATGTCAGGTGTACGTCGCTTGCGCGTGCGAGGTCCGTCACGAAGCGCTGATCCGGCGGGCTTCCCCAGTCCCCAACGGGTGCCACGATGACCTGAGCCACACAGCCAGAATGCCCTGTGGCCTGCATTCCGCCGGCGCCAGGAGCACTCTGGCAGGCCGCTGCCAGCGTGGTCACGCAAATGCCGGCGCCGAAGGGTCGCCAATGAACTCGTCTCACGAACCGCCTCCCGGCGGCAGACAGCCTGTCCTGGGGCCCGACCATATTCCATGCCGTCTCCAGCGGCGAAGCTGTCGTTGATTTGAGACGCCTCAGGGACCCGACAGCCCCGCCCGCGGCGGCCGCCGCTTGAGCCCCCGAAGCGGGATTTGCTGGGTGATGCAGTGGATGCCGCCTCCACCCAGCAGGATCTCGCGCGCCGGTACGCCAACGAGCCGGCGGCGCGGAAAGACCCGCCGCAGCACCCGCGCCGCCGCGCCATCGGTGCGCGGATCCAGTCGCGGCATGATGACTGCTGCATTCGGCAGATAGAAGTTCACGTAACTGCCCGCCAGCCGCTCACCGGCGCGCCGCGCCTTCGTGCCGGCGCGTGCATCGATGCCACGGGCCTCGCGCGCGCTGAGTGTGAGTGGCCCGGGCATCGGCAGCTTGTGCACGATGAGCCGCCGGCCGCGTGCATCGCGGGCCTCCGAGAGCCGCTCGAGTGCGTCTCGCGAAATGCGGTGCTGCGGATCGCGACGATGATCGGTCCAGGTCAGGCACACTTCGCCAGGGCGCGCAAAGCAGGCGAGATTGTCGATGTGCCCGTCGGTCTCGTCGTTGAACACACCGTTTCCCAGCCAGATGATCGCGCTGACACCCAGGTAGGCGCGCAGGTGTGACTCGATCTGCGCGCGGCTCAAGCTCGGATTGCGATTCGGATTGAGCAGGCATTCCTCGGTGACCAGTGCGGTGCCCTCCCCGTCAACATGAATCGCACCGCCTTCATTGACCAGCGGCGCGCGATAGCGCGCTGCCGACTCGAGCTCCAGGACCTGGCGTGCCACGCGCGCATCCCGTTGCCACGATGAGTACAGCCCGCCGTGATGGCCGCCCCAGGCATTGAAGCGCCAGTCCACGCCACGAATCTCACCGCGCGCGTTCACGACGCAGGTCGGACCCACATCGCGCATCCAGCAGTCATCGTGCGGCACACTCAGGGTGCGGATGTTGGCGGGCACCGCCTTGCGTGCGCGCGCGAGCTGGCGCGGAGAGACCCCGATCGTCACGGGCTCGAAGCGAGCAATCGCCGCGGCCACGGCAATCAGGGCTGACTGCGCAGGGCCGGCCTGCTCGCGCCAGTTGTCCGGACGCTCCGGCCAGAGCATCCAGCAGCCCGCGTGGCGTTCAGTCTCGGCCGGCATCCAGAAGCCATCGGCCGCCGGCGTGGTCGCAAGCGTGCGGGACATGCCTCATTGTAGCGTTCACGGTGCTAGCATTGCCCGCTCCACCTGCGCTTTGAATCGCCTCAGGAGTCGACGGATGTCTACGGCTGCATCGCCCAAGATCACACCCCCGCCGCAGGGTGCGCGCATTACCATTCGCGACGGCAAGCTTCAGGTTCCCGATCAGCCGATCATTCCGTTCATCGAAGGCGATGGCACGGGGCCTGACATCTGGCGGGCCAGCGTTCGCGTCATGGATGCCGCAGTGGCCAAGGCCTACGGCGGCCGCCGCAAGATCCAGTGGATGGAGATCTACGCCGGCGAGAAGTCTCACAAGCTCTACGGCAGCTGGCTGCCCGATGAGACCGTGCAGGCCTGCCGCGACTACCTGATCTCAATCAAGGGGCCGCTCACCACGCCAATCGGCGGCGGCATCCGCTCACTCAATGTCGCTTTGCGCCAGCTGCTCGATCTGTACGTGTGTTTGCGGCCCGTGCGCTGGTTCAAGGGAGTGCCCTCGCCGGTCAAGGCGCCGGAGAAGGTCGACATGGTGATCTTTCGTGAGAACACGGAGGACATCTACGCCGGCATCGAGTTCGAAGCGGGTACGGAGGAGAACCGTCGCTTCCTCGATATCTTCAAGCGCGAGTTCCCGAAGTCCTACGCCAAGATCCGCTTTCCGGACTCCTCGGGTATCGGCATCAAGCCGGTCTCCAAGGAGGGCTCGGATCGACTGATCCGCTCCTCGATCGAATATGCGCTGGCGAACCGCCGCAGGAGCGTCACGCTCGTTCACAAGGGCAACATCCAGAAGTACACCGAAGGTGCCTTCCGCGCCTGGGGCTATCAGCTCGCAGAGCGTGAGTTCGCGGCGCAGACTTACACTTGGGAGCAATGGGAGCGGACCAAGGCCGCGAAGGGCGAGAAGGAAGCGAACGCGGAGCTGGACGCGGCGAAGAAGGCCGGTCGTCTCATCATCAAGGACGTGATTGCCGACATCGCCCTGCAGCAGGTGCTCACGCGCTCGGATGAGTTTGACGTCATCGCCACACTCAACCTCAATGGCGACTACCTGTCGGATGCTCTGGCGGCGCAGGTCGGCGGCATCGGTATCGCCCCGGGCGGCAACATCAATTACCTGACGGGCCATGCCGTGTTCGAAGCCACCCACGGGACGGCGCCCAAGTACGCCAATCTCGATAAGGTGAATCCGGGCTCGGTACTGCTCTCGGGCGAGATGATGTTCCGCTACATGGGCTGGACTGAAGCCGCCGATGCCATCATCACGGCCATGGACCGGACTATCGGCCAGAAGATCGTGACTTACGACTTCGCCCGCCTCATGACGGGCGCGACGGAAGTCTCGACGACGAAATTCGGCGATGCGCTGATCCGCAATCTGTAGTGGCCCAGCCAAGCGTATCCGAGGTGCTGGAGTGGGCGCGCAGGGTGCAGGCGATCGCCCACAACGGACTCGCCTTCACGCGCGATCCCTTCGATCAGGAGCGCTACCGGCAATTGCAGGAATTGGTCGCCTCGATCCTCACGCGCGAGCTCGGCCTGCCGCTCGAGCGTACCCGCACGCTCTGGGATCACGATGACGGCTATGCGACGCCGAAGGTCGACGTGCGCGGCGGGGTCTTTCGCAACGATACGGTTCTGCTGGTGCGAGAGCGCGCCGACGGTCGCTGGACACTCCCCGGCGGCTGGGTCGATGTGAATGACGGGCCTTCGGCCGCCGTGGAGCGCGAGATCCTGGAGGAGTCCGGCTATCGTGCCCGGGCGATCAAATTGGCCGCACTCATCGACAAGAACAATCCGAGGCACGGGCATCCGCCCGAGATCCGGCACATCTACAAACTCATTTTTCTCTGCGAGCTCACCGGAGGCGCCCCGGCGACCAGCACGGAAACCGACGGCGTCGACTTCTTCCCCGTGACCGCCCTTCCCGAGCTGTCACTGGGCCGGATCACCGCCGCCCAGATCGCCCGCCTCTACGAGCACGAGCGCCGCCGCGACCTGCCGACCGACTTCGACTGACGAAGGCCTGGGCACGCTTCAGGAGTGCGAGCAGCGACTCGCGGTCGATCTTCGCAAGCCGCACCAGCACCGACGGGTAAGGTGCGTAATGCTCGGTCAAATAATAGATATCGCCCTGCGCGGAGATGAGCTCCTCGCGTTCGCTCAAAGAGATCTTCACCACCAGCGAGCCGGGCTCGGCCGACTTGTGAATGGCGGGACATGCGAGCATTTGGCCACCTGATTTCAGGGACCAGCTGCCCCGCCCGTCGCTCACCTTCACGTCGGGCAATTCCCGTGCGATCTCCAATACCCGGTCGAGATTCACTTTCACAGACATGGCGCCACCTCAGCGCGGCTGTAGCCAGACGGAACGTGCGGCGAAATCGGTCGTGATGACATAGTGACGCAGCACGTCGATGCCGACATTGAGATCGGAGGCACTGGGTCGCGCATCGATACTGGCCGGCAGCTCGTGAAATTCCCGGCCGGCGAGTCGCAGGGTGTGAAGCTTGAAGAGCTGGCGTGCCGTCTCGCCGCCGAGACCCCCGCCGCGGCTCTGCTCGACCGGCCGGCCATCGGTGAGCAGGTGAAGCTGCGAGGCACAAACCGCGCTGACCAGCACTCCAGAGCCGTTACCCAGATCGAACGTCGCCCGAAGGCTGCCGGACCCTTCGACCTGGGCCGGAACCGTCTCGACTCCATGCTCCTCGGTGAGCTGCAGTTGTACGCCTGCGGGCGTGGAGCGGCGGTCCAGCACTGTCACGGTGTGCCCCTCGATATCGATGCGAAGACGCGCCGCATCGAATATCTCCCGGCCCAGCACCACCTGCAGCTCACGATGCAGCAGGCGCTGACCGACATCGCTCAAGGGCGTGAGGGCCACCGTCTGATCTTTAAGTGTGAGGCCGAATGCCTCGATCTTCACGCCCTTCACGAGTTCGGCACTGAATGCGGCATCGCCGGAGCCTTCTGCCGTCACTGTCGTGCCGCTCTTCAGCCCGAGCGTCCTCGCGAACCCCGGATCGATCAACGTCGCCTCGGCCGCAGAATCCAGCAGCGCCTCCACCGGATGACCATTGATGCGCGCGCTGACCAGCAGACGCGAGCCTTGCGTGAGTGTGACGGGGTAAGTCTGCGGCTGCGCCGCTTCGGCATGGACCGAAAGCACGAACCCGACCCCGATCAGGTAGCCTAGAGTCATGAACCGCATCCTGATCACGCTCGGCACGCTGCTCATTCTTCTGGGACTCCTGTGGCCGTGGGCACGGCGCCTGCCGCTGTTTCATCTGCCGGGCGATGTCATCATCGACCGGCCGGGATTCAAATTCTTCTTCCCGCTCACCACCATGCTCATCGTGAGCGCGGTGGTGTCCCTGATCGCCTGGCTCCTGCGGCGCTGAATCCTTACGGGGTCGTTGCCGCGGCGAGCGCAGCAGTCACATCGGCCACCAGGTCGTCCGCATCCTCGAGCCCGATCGACAGTCTCACCGTACCGGGTCCAACGGCCGAGACGAGCACCTGTTCGGGCGTCAGATCGCGCGAGCGCATCATCTGCGGCGCCATCACCAGAGACTCGGTCGAACCCAGACTGGCCGTGATTGAAAACAGCTGCAGCGCATCCGAGAAGCGCCCTCCGGCCTCCTGTCCGCCACGCAGATCGAATGTCACCACCGTGCCGAACTCGCGCATCTGCGACTGGGCGAGTGCATGCTGCGGGTGGCTCGGCAGGCCCGGATAGTGCACCCGCTCGACCGCGGGATGTGCCGCGAGCAGCGTCGCGATCCGCAGGGCCGTGGCGCACTGCGCCTCATAACGCACGAAGTAGGTCTTCATGCCACGCAGCATCAGGAACGCTGCGTGCGGGTCGAGCACACCGCCCAGTGTGCCGAAGTCCGCGCGCATGCCGCGGATCAGCTCTGTGCGTGCGATCACCGCCCCGCCCATCACATCACCGGCGCCCGAGGCATACTTGGTGAGGCTGTGTACGAAGACGTCGATTTCGAACTCGCCGTGCTGGTGAAAGCCGGCGAAAGTGTTGTCCATCACCGTGAGCGCGCCATGCGCGCGCGCCAGGCGCGAAATCGCGGCGATATCTGCAATCTTGGTGACGGGATTGGTCGGACTTTCGAAAACCACCAGGCGCGTGGGGTGGGCGGCGAGCGTGTGCTCGATGCCGGGCAGATCCTCGATCGACAGCAGCGTGCTCGAGACGCCAAATCGTCCCAGGAGGCGGCGGATCAGGTAGCGCGTCGGGTTGTAGGTCTCGACGAAGCACAGCACGTGATCGCCCTGCTTGGTGAGCGCGATCAGCGCCTGCGAGACCGCTGCCACACCCGAGCTCGTCGTCAGGCAGTCATCGCGCCCCTGCAACTCGGCGAGCAGCTTCTCGAGCTGACGCGTCGTCGGGTTCGAAGCGCGGGAATAGAAGAATCCGGGGCGCTCGCCGCGCAGATACTCGAGGGTGTGCTCGAGATTCTCGAACTCGAACTTGACGTTCTGATAGATCGGCGCGACCAGCGGCCGGTTGCCCGCGGGCAGTGTGATCTGCGGTGGGTGATTGACGCGCGTGCGCTTCTTCATGCGGCGAATGCCCTGAGCCGCTCAGCGGCTTGATCAAGGGTCGCATCGCGCTTGGCGATGCACAAGCGCACGACGCTCAATGGAGGCGGCCGCTCATAGAACGGTGACAGCGGAATCGAGGCGACGCCGGCCTGAGTCAGCAGTCGCTCCGCAAAGGCGATATCGCCGGGCGGCGCGAGTCGACTGAAGTCGAGCAGCTGAAAATAAGTCCCCTGCGCCGGCGGCAGCTCGAAAGCGCTGCCCGCCAGCGCTGCTCGCAGCCGGTCACGCTTGGTCTGGAAGAAAGCCGACAGATCGCGCCAGCACTGTGGCTTCTCGCGAATATAGGCGGCGATCGCATGCTGCAGGGGATGGGCGATGCTGAACGTATTGAACTGGTGCACTTTGCGCAGTTCGGTGGTGAGCACAGCAGGCGCGACACAGTAGCCCACGCGCATGCCGGTGGCGTGCAGCGTCTTGCCGAATGAGAACACGGCGAAGCTGCGCGCCGCGAGCTCCGGGTGCGTGAGCACCGTGGCATGCCGGCGGCCATCGAACACAACGTGCTCGTACACCTCATCGCTCATCACCAGCACGTCACGACCCCGCAGGATCTCGGCCATCGCATCGAGATCTGCCGCCGACGCAATGGTGCAGGCCGGATTGAGCGGGGAGTTGAAGAGCACCAGGCGCGTGCGCGGTGTCAGCGCGGCGCGCACACGCTCCCAGTCATAGCGAAACTGCGGCGGTGCGAGCGGCAGGCGGATGCATCGTGCTCCGGCGAGCCGTACGGCGGGCTCGTAGGAATCGTAGGCCGGATCGAACGCGATAACCTCATCCCCGCTCCCGACGACCGCCTGGATCGCCGAATAGATCGCTTCGGTCGCACCCAGCGTTACCGTCACCTGTGTCTCGGGGTCGATGTGCAGCCCGTAGGAGGCGGCGAGCTTCTCAGCAATCGCCTCACGCAGCGCGAGCAGCCCCTCCATGGGTGCATACTGGTTGTGCCCCGCCTGCATCGCCGCCGTGACGAGCTCGGTGAGCCGCGGATCGATGTCGTAATCCGGGAAGCCCTGACCCAGATTGAGCGCTCCCAGCTCGCGCGCACGGCGCGACATGATCGTGAAGATCGTGGTCCCGACATCGGGGAGCTTGCTGCGGGCGAACGAGCTCATACACCCGCGGCTGCCAGTGCAGCACCCACCACACCTGCCTGACCCGCAAAGTGCGCCGGACGGATCTCGGCGCGCGACGACAGGAGCGATGAGAATTCCGCGTAGCACTCGCTCACGGCGCCGCCCAGGATGAAGAGGTCGGGCCAGAACAGCGCGTGCATGCGTTCAAGGTAGACGTTGACGCGGGCGATCCATTGCGGCCAGTCGAGCGACTGCGCCGCCTTCACGTGCGCCGACGCCCACTTTTCAGCGTCCTGGCCGTTGAGCTCGAGGTGGCCGAGCTCGGTGTTGGGAAACAGATGTCCGTCGACGAAGAGCGCACTGCCGATGCCGGTGCCGAACGTGAGCATGATGGCGGTGCCGCTGAAGCCGCGGCCGGCGCCCCAGCGCATTTCCGCCATTCCGGCGGCATCGGCATCGTTGAGAAAAATCGCCGGGCGCTGCAGCGCGCGTTGGATGAGCGCAGCCCCATCCACACCGATCCACTCGTGGCTGATGTTCGCCGCGGTCCAGGCTCTGCCTTGCTTGACGACGCTGGGGAATGCGAGCCCGATCGTACCGCTCGAGCCGGGCAGCCGGCGCTCGAGCTGCGCAAACACTGGCAGCAGCGCCTCCGGTGTGGAATTCGCGGGAGTGGGTGCCGAGATCAGCTCGCCCACGAGCCGGCCCGCCTCGACGTCGACCAGTCCTGCCTTGACAGACGAACCCCCGACATCCAGTCCGAGCACCTTGCCAGTCATACGGAGCGCTGCCTTTCAGCTGTCGGCGCCGGCCGCGAGCCGTTGATCGCGCTCGCGCCGCTGGTTACGGAACCGCAGGCTCACGCTCGAGATGGCGATGCCGCTCGCCACGATCAGGACCATCAGGGTTGCAAGCGCATTCACGTCGGGGCTCACTCCCAGCCGTACCTTGGAGAAGATCACCATCGGCAGCGTACTCGAGCCCGGACCCGCGACGAACTGCGTCACCACCAGATCGTCCCAGGAGAGCGTGAAGGCGAGAAGCCAGCCCGACAGCACCGCTGGCGCGATCAGCGGCAGGGTAATCCGCCAAAACACGCGACCGGGGCGGGCGCCCAGATCCATCGCCGCCTCTTCCAGGGACTCATCGAATCCTGCCAGCCGTGACTGTACCACCACGGTCACGAACGCCATGCAGAAGGTAATGTGCGCCAGAGCGATCGTCACCGCGCCCGTGCCCCGCGGCCAGCCGATCGACTGCTGGAGCGCGACGAACAGCAACAGCAGCGACAGGCCGGTGATGACCTCAGGCATCACGATCGGCGCCGTCGTGAGGCCAGCCAAGAGCGTGCGGCCACGAAACGCGCCCAGGCGCGCCAATGCGACACCCGCCAGCGTCCCCAGTGCCGCGGCGCCGGTTGCGGCAACGAGCGCGATGCGGATCGAAAGCCAGGCGGCATCGAGAATGGGGCCATTCGACATGAGCTCGCCGTACCATTTGAGCGTGGGAGAGTTGGCGCTGTCCCACACCGTCACGAGACGCGAGTTGTTGAACGAGAAGACGATCATCGAGATGATCGGCACGTAGAGAAAGAGGAGTCCCGCCCCGAGTGCCATGCGCACCGTCTTACCCGGTGTCTTCATGACTCACTCTCGAGCTCGCGGCGCTCGTAACGCTGGAACAGCAGGATCGGCACCACGAGCAGCAGCAGCATGAGGATCGCGACCGCGCTTGCGACCGGCCAGTCGCGATTCTCGAAGAACTCATCCGAGAGCACGCGTCCGATCATGAGCTGGTCGGTGCGGCCCAGGAGTGAGGGCACGACGTACTCACCCACGGCCGGAATGAACACCAGGAGCGATCCGGCGACGATCCCGGGCAACGACAGCGGCAGCGTGACACGCAGGAACGCCGCGAACGGCCGGGCGCCGAGATTGGCGGCCGCCTCGAGCAGCGTGAGGTCGTGTTTCTCGAGATTGGCGTACAGCGGCAGGATCATGAAGGGCAGATAGGAGTAGACGATGCCGATGTAGACCGCAAAGTCGGTCTGCAGCATCACCAGCGGCTCATGAATGAGTCCGGTCGCCAGCAGCACGTTGTTGATCACGCCGTTGCTCTTCAGCAGACCGATCCAGGCGTAGACCCGCAGCAGAAACGATGTCCAGAACGGCAGCACGACCAGCATCAGCAGCGCATTGCGTGAGGCCTCGCTCGAGCGCGCGATCGTGTAGGCCATCGGGTAACCGAGCAGCAGGCAGCACAGCGTCGAGACCGCAGCGACCTTGAGCGAATACAGGTAAGAGCGCACGTAGAGCGGGTCGGTGAACAGGTAGGCGTAGTTGCCGAGGTGAAACACCGGGACCGGCCAGCCGTGACGCCATTCGATGAACGGCGCATACGGCGGTACTGCCAGGCGCGCTTCGGAGAATGACAGCTTGAGGACGATGAGGAACGGGATCAGGAACAGCACGATCAGCCAGATGCCCGGCAGTCCGGGAATCAGCCGGCGGCTTAACTGTCGACCTGGCACTGCCACCGCTGCGCTACTCGCGGAGCACGACCGGGCTTGCGGGATGCCAGCTCAAGCTGACCGCAGCGTTGCGCGCGAGGCGCGCATTGCCGGCGCCCTCCTTGTTCGGCAGGCGCACGCGCACCGTCTTGCCACTCCCCAACTCGATGAGACAGATGGAGGCCTCACCCATGTAGGCGATTTCCTTGACCACGCCCTGCGCCCGATTCTCGCCAGCCGGGAGAGGCTCCGCTGACAGCTCGATCTTCTCGGGCCGCAATGCGACCCATACTTGCGCGCCAGGTGAGCACTCCGGCGCATGCGCGGCGTGGATCGTACAGCCGGTCTCGGCGCAGCGGATGCGCACGCCCCCGCCGCCCTGCTCGGCAAGCTCACCCGAGAACAGATTCACCGAGCCCACGAAATCGGCGACGAAGCGGTTCGCCGGGGATTCATAGATCTCAGCCGGCGTACCCACCTGCACGATCCGGCCCCGATTCATGACGCCCATGCGGGTCGCGAGCGTCATCGCCTCCTGCTGATCGTGCGTCACGACGATGAAAGTGACGCCCAGGCGTTCCTGGATCTTCAGCAGCTCGAACTGGGTGTGCTCGCGCAGCTTGCGATCGAGGGCTGCGAGCGGCTCATCGAGCAGTAACAGCTTCGGACGCTTCACCAGCGCGCGGGCGAGTGCGACACGCTGTTTCTGGCCGCCGGAGAGCTGATGGGGTTTGCGGGCCCCGAAGCCGGTCATCTCGACGATCGCCAGCATCGATTCCACGCGGTCGCGGACTTCCGCGCGCGGCAGTCGCTCCTGTTCCAGTCCGAAGGCGACGTTGCGGCTGACGGAGAGGTGCGGGAACAGCGCGTAGGACTGGAACATCATATTTACCGGCCGCTCGTACGGCGGCACGGTGGTCATATCCACCCCATCGATGTAGAGCTTGCCGGCCGTAGGCGTCTCGAAGCCCGCCAGCATCCGCAGCAGCGTGGTCTTGCCTGAGCCCGAGCCGCCAAGCAGGCAGAAGATCTCGCCCTTGCGGACCTCGAGACTTACGTCTGCCACGGCCGGCACATCACCAAAGATCTTGGTGACATGCTCGATGCGAACGTACGCGTCGTCGCGCTCAGGCACCGGTCTTGAACCGCGTCCACATCCGGTTGAGCAGCCGGGTGAATTGCTGTGACTTGGCGCGCTCCGGCACGAGCCGCGCGAGCTGCTCGGCGGCCGGATAGACCCCCGGATCGTTCCGCACGCTCGGATCGAGCAGCGGATAGGCCGCCGCATCGCCGGTCGCGTACTTCAGGAAGTTCGAGTTGCGCGCCGCGATGTCCGGCCGCAGGAGGAAGTCGATGAAGCGATGGGCGTTTGCGACGTGGGGTGCGTCGGCGGGGATCGCCAGCATGTCGAAATTGCGCACCGCGCCCTCGCGCGGAATGGTGTACGCGAGATCGATGCCTTTGCCGGCCTCGTGCGCGCGATCGCGCGCCTGCTTCACATCGCCAGACCAGCCAAGCGCGAGGCAGATCTCTCCATTCGCGAGGTCATCGATGTAGCGCGAGGAGTGCACGTAGCGCAGAAAGGGCCGGATCGCGAGCAGCACCTTCTCGGCGGCCGCCAGGTCTTGCGGCGATTCGCTGTTGGCGTTACGGCCCAGATAGATGAGGACCGTGCCCACGACTTCCGAGGGCGCATCCAGCATCGTCACGCCGCAATCCTTGAAATGCGACACCACCGCGGGGTCGTACAGCATCCGCCAGCTATCGAGCGGCGCATCGGGCAGGCGCTGGCGGATCTTGGCCACATCGTAGCCCGGACCGGACGTGATCCACATGTAGTCCACGCCGTATTCGTTGCCCGGATCGTACTCGCCCGAGCCGCGCGTCACCTCCGGATCCATGTTCTTGAGATTGGGCAGCTGCGCTTTGTCGAGCTTGCGGTAGATGCCCGCCTTGATCTGGCGCTCGAGGAAGGCCGCCGAGGGGACTACGACATCGTAGTTCGTGTGGCCGGTGAGCAAACGGGTCTCCAGCACCTCGTTCGAGTCGTAGACGTCATAGTTGACCTTGATGCCGCTTTCTTTGGTGAAGTCGGCGATGACGCCCGGCGCGATGTAGTCGGACCAGTTATCGACATTGAGGACTTTCTCCTCCGCCGCAGGCGCCGCCGTGGACGGAGCATTCGAGCCGCCGGAACAGCCAGTGAGCCACGCGCTCAGCGTCGCGCTCGCCATCGCGGCGAGCGTCAAACGGCGACACGCGGGCGGCAGGTGGCTCATCAGACGTTGAGCAGCAGGTGCTCGCGCTCCCAGGAGCTGATGACCTGCAGGAATACCTCATATTCGGCTGCCTTTACGATCGCGAACGCGGTGACGAAGGCCTCACCGAGCAGACTCACGAGCGGCTCGCTGTCCCGCAGCTCGCGCAGCGCCTCATCGAGGCTTCGCGGCAGGCCGAACGGCAGGTCGTGGGCGCTGCCGGAGATGGGGTCGGACGGTTGCAGACCCTCGACCATGCCGAGATAGCCGCACGCGAGCGAGGCAGCGATGGCGATATACGGATTGGCATCCGCGCCGCCGCAGCGATTCTCAACGCGACGTGCCTCGGGCGAGGACATCGGCACGCGCAGTCCCGCGGTGCGGTTGTCGTAGCCCCAGTGCGTGTTGATCGGAGCGGTCTGATAGCGCGTGAGCCGGCGGTAGGAGTTGACGTTCGGACAGAACAGCGCCATCGCCGCCGGCATGTATTTCTGCAGACCGGCGATGTGCGAGAAGAACAGCTGCGTCGGTGAGCCATCCGCGTTGCTGAAGACGTTCTTCTTGGACTTGCGGTCGACCACGCTCTGGTGAATGTGCATGGCACTGCCCGGCTCCTTCGCGTGCGGCTTGGCCATGAACGTCGCGTACATCTTGTGGCGCAGCGCCGCCTCGCGCGCCGTGCGTTTGAACAGGAAAGCCTGATCGGCGAGATCGAGCGGCTGGCCGTGGATCAGGTTGATCTCCATCTGCGCCGGCCCGTCCTCGTGGATCAGGGTGTCGATCTCGATGTCCTGGTCCTCGCAGAACTGGTAGATGTCGTCGAACAGGGGATCGAACTCGTTCACCGCCGCGATGCTGTAGGACTGACGGCCCGGCTCGGCACGCCCCGAGCGGCCGATCGGCGGCTTCAGCGGATAGTCGGCATCGGTATTGGGCTCGACGAGATAGAACTCGAGCTCCGGCGCCACGATCGGCTCCCAGCCGCGCTGCGCATACAGCTCCAGCACGTTCCGCAGCACGTGACGCGGCGCCATCGTGACGCGACGGCCGTCCGAGTAGAAGCAGTCATGGATGACCTGCGCAGTGGGCTCCGCGGCCCACGGCACGCGCCGCACCGTCTTCGCATCGGCCTTGAGCACGATGTCGATCTCGGCCGGACTCATGGCATCGCCGGTATCGGGCGGATAGTCGCCGGTCACGGTCTGCAGGAAGATGCTCTCGGGCAGGCGCATGCCTGCGTCTTCGGCAAACTTCTCCGCCGGCATGATCTTGCCGCGTGCGATGCCTGCCATGTCCGGCACGATGGCTTCGATTTCAGAGATGTTGTGCTCGCGGATGAACTGCTGGATATCACTCGCCATGGGTCACCTGCCTCGCGCGCGTTCGCGACTCGCCGCGCCGAAGGCCGCGAATATCGCCCGCGAAAACTCATTGCTCATGACTTTCCACTCGGGATGCCACTGCACGGCGAGGGCGAAGCGCTGGGCACGCGTCACGCGGAAAGCCTCGATGAGGCCATCCGGCGCGCGGGCTTCCACGCTCAATTCCCTGCCGAGCTGGTTCACTCCCTGGGAGTGAAGCGAATTGACGATGATGCGATCGCTCTTCGTGAGTGATCGCAGCACGCCACCCGGCTCGAGCACGACCTCGTGCGCCGGACCGTACTGCTCATCGAGACTCTTGCTCTCATCGTCGCGATGATCGAGGTAGCCGGGCTGCTCGTGCACCTTCTGAACCAGCGTGCCACCGAATGCGACGTTCATCTCCTGGAATCCCCGGCATACGCCGAGCACGGCGACGCCCTGCGCGACCGCCTGGGGGATCAGCGGCAGCGTGGTGGCATCCCGGTGCGGGTCGTGCAGCGTGCCCGGGGCGCTCGGCGTGCCCTGATAATGGTGCGGCTCGACGTTGGAAGGACTGCCGGTGAAGAGAATGCCGTCCACGTGGCGCAGCACTTCATCGATATCAAGCGCTTCGCCAAGTGAAGGTATCAGAAACGGGATGGCGTCCGCGGCTTCAATGAGCGCACGGATGTACTTCTCTCCCACCGCATGAAAATAGTGGGCGCCCAGCAGACGGCGATCGGCGGGCAATCCTATGACGGGACGGGGATCGCTCATGAGTGGGGCGCTTCCAGTTTGTCGATTATTATAGACAGGCGGCGAGCGCGATGCTGTCACCCTCCACTACCGGGTCCTATTACGAGGCCACGGCACGTCCTGCCGTGCCGCATGCACCGCTCGCCGGCAGCATCGACTGCGACGTCTGCATCGTCGGCGGTGGTATCGCCGGCTGTTCCGCCGCTTTGCACCTCGCCGAGCGCGGCTTTGAGGTCGTGCTGCTCGAGGAGCACCGCATCGGCTGGGGCGCGTCCGGTCGCAGCGGTGCGCAGGCGCTTGCGGGCACCGCCGCCGGCCAGGACACGATCGAGCGGCTGCTCGGGCGCGCCGCGGCCCGCACGGTGTGGGATGTCACGGTCGAGGCGCTCGAGCTTATTCCGGCGCTGATCCAGCGCTACGGCATCGACTGCAACTGGGTGAGCGGGCAGATGCAGGTGGCCATCAAGCCACGTCATGTGCGGGAGCTGCGTGAGCTCAAGGAATCCCTTGCGCGTGACTATGACTATCACAGCACGCGCTTCATCGGCCGTGAGGAGCTTGCGCTGCTACTGGCAAGCTCGCGCTACATCGCGGCGCTGTACGATTCGAAAGGCGGGCATCTGCACCCGCTCAACTACACGCTGGGGCTGGCGCGGGCGCTCGAGCTCTGGAACGGCCGCATCTTTGAAGGCACCCGCGCGCTCGAATTCACGCCGGGAGCTATCGTGCAGGTGCACACCGCCAAGGGACTGGTGCGCTGCCGGCAGCTCGTGCTCTGCGGCAATGTCTCTCTGGGCGCCACCGCACCAGAACTGAGCTCCAAAATCATGTCGGTCGGCACCTGCGTGGTGGCGACCGCGTCTCTCGGACCCGAGCGCGCCAGCGGCCTCATCGCCAACAATGCCGGCGTGTCGGATATGAACTGGGTACTCGATTACTTTCGCCTGACGGCCGATCACCGCCTG
>DATIYV010000028.1:0-13693 GCA_035517435.1 Steroidobacteraceae bacterium
GAGCGCGCGTCGCACCGACTCCTCGTCATCCACCACCGCAATGAGGGGGCGTCGCGCATTCATACCACGGCATTTGGCGACGGCTCGCGCCGATCCGATAGTGGACTTTCGTCCTACGGTGTGCCGCTGTCAGGCGCCGGCATTTGCGGTGAAACGCAGAACCGCACCGCCCTGGGGAAGATTCTCGGCCCACAGCCGCCCGCCGTGCGCCTCGATGATGGAGCGGCAGATCGCAAGCCCCAGGCCCAGGCCCTGCCGTTTCGTCGTGACAAAGGGCTGAAAGACGCGCTCCAGGTGGTCCGGGGCAATCCCGCAGCCGCGGTCCGCGATCGAGCATTCTACGGCGCGCCCATCCTCGACCGTGCGCGTCGTGATCGTCAGCCGCCGTTCGCTTGCGGGCACGCCGGCCATGGATTCACAGGCATTGACGACCAGATTGAGCACGACCTGCTGCATCTGCACTGCATCGGCCAGCACCATCGAGGCGTGAGGCTCGAGTTGCATCACGACGGAGACATTGCGCGTGATGAGGTCGCTGCGCGCCAGGGCCAGCACATCCCGTACCACCTGATTGAGGTCGATCGGCTGACGCTGGATCTCCCCGCGCGAGAGCATCGAGCGCAGCCGCTGGATCACTTCCGCTGCGCGCACGTCGTCCTTGATGATGTCACGCAGCATGTCGTGGATTTCGTGCAGGCCCGCAGCCTCACGCAGCAGGATCTGCAGCGCCGCTTCGGCATTGCCGAGAATGGAGGTCAGCGGCTGAGCGAGCTCGTGTGCAAACGCCCCCGACAGCTCACCCAACACGGCGGCACGTCCGAGGTGGGCGAGCTGCTGACGCTGCTCGCGTGCCTGCGACATGGCAAGCTTGTGGGCCGTGATGTCGGTACGGGTGATTACGGCGCCACCCTCGGGCCGGCGCAGTCGCTCGATGGTGAGCTCGTACCACACCGGGCCCTCGGGCGTGTCGCGCGAGAACTCGAGTCGGTGGCGCGGGGAGCCGCCCGCCAGCACGTCGCGAATCGAGTCCAGCAGCTCCGCGGCAAAGCTATCGCCGGCCTCGGCGGCGGCGCGGCACACATGAAGATATTGGTCGCCGATGTAGGCGCGCTCGAACGCGCGACTGGCGGCGTGCTCAACGAAACGCCGCCAGGCCTGATTGGCCTCGATGATGACGCCAGCCTGATCGAGCACCACGATCTGGTCGTGGACGGAGGCGAGAACGGCTGAGTGCAGCATCGCGGCCTGGCGTCGCTCTGTTTCGGCACGCCGCAATGAGGACAGGTCGAAGACGTACGCCGTGCCTTCATCGGCACTGCCCGGAAAGCGGCAGCCGCCGATCAGCACCGGAATGAGCCGGCCGTCGCGCAGCCGCAGTTGCCGTTCCACCGGGCCGGCCTCCGTATCCAGACTCACTCCGCCGGCGCCACGCCGGCTGATCAGCGTATCGGTGCGTAGCCGGCCGCTCTCGAGATCGTTGCGAACGTATCCGGTGAGCTCGAAGAAAGTCTCATTGGCATCCAGAATGCGGCCGTCCGAATTCCAGATGAGTGTCGGCATGATGTTGTGCGCGAACACGGTGCGAAAGCGCGCCTGACTCGAGGCGTTCGCGCGCTCCAGCGCTCGGCGCTCCTCCAGTGCCGCGGACAAGAGCAGCAGCGTGACCGAAGTCAGCACCAGAAAGAGCACGAGCGAGAGTGCGTTCTGCGACGGCGACTGACCGACGAAGGGTCCGGTCTGATTGAGGACGCCCCAGGTTGCCAGCATCCCGAGCAGCAGCACGGAGCTGCACGCGCCCACGACGCCAAAGCGCACTGCAGCCCACAGCAGAAAGGCGAAGGGTGCGTAGAGCAGAATCGAACTCTGGTGCATCCGCGTCTCGGGCGCGACGAAGGCGACGATGCCGACCGTCGCCAGGCTGACTGCGAGCAGGCAGGCCTCGGCGGCGCGCGCCGGTTGCAGTCTGCGCTCAGGCTGCCCGAACCAGGCGGCGGCATGCAGGATGAGCGGCACGACGGTGAGGATCGCAAATGTGTTCGTCACTACCCGCGCGACCGTCGTAAGCCAGAACTCCCCGTTCACGTTGAGCGCGATGAAGGCTGCCGACAACAGCACGCTGGTCGCCGCAGGAGCCAGGAAGCCGGCGAGCACAATGAGCGCCAGCGCCGTCCGGATGCGGTCAATGCGCCGCACACCCGGCGCGTACGCCTCCATTGCGAGTGCGCCGATGATCGCCGTGGCGCAGTTGACCACGTATTGCACCAGCACCCGGGAGGTGGACAGGTCCGTCAGGGGCAGCTGCGCAATGAGATGCGCAGCGAGCACCGCCGCGAGGAAGATCCACCACACGCGCCGGCGTGTCAGCAGCAGCGTTGCGAGCAGAATTGCATTCGGCGCCCACAGCGCCGAGACCGGTGCAGAGGGAAATGCGAGCACTTCGCCCAGTCTTGCGGTGAGAAAATAAGCGACCGCGACGCAGATCGCGCCGAGCAATGTGCCTGGTAGCCTGGCCAGGCGCAGCCAGACGACGGGCGTGCCGGGGGAGAGCAATCCTGAAGCCCTGTTCATGCGCTGTGCAATCTGGTGTGCACCTGAGTATCCGCCGGCTGCCAGTCTCCTCGCGCGCTCAGGCACGGGGATCAGACCAAAGTCCCATTTCCAATCCGGGTGGCGTTTTCCATAGTCGCTACCGTGACCTTCACTGCTCAACGTATCACTGCATCTGCGGTGCGCTCGCGCGCGCTGGGCCGGATCGCACGCGCGGCAGAGCTTACCTGCTGGCTCTCGGGCGCGGCCCTGACGGGCTGGTATCTGCTCGCCCGCGCCGACGGCACCATCATCGGCAGTACGGATCTGGAAGCCTTCGTGCATCAGCTGCCGGCACCCGATCAGTCGCTGTGGGCCCGCTCCCGTATCCGCGAATACGCGGCGGCGCTTGGCGTCCACTCCGAGGCGCCCGTGGCGGTGCTCAAAATCCCGGCCATCAAGTTGCAGGTGCCGGTGTATCCGGATTCATCGGAACTGAGTCTCAATCGCGGTGCGGGCCTGATCGATGGAATGTCGCTACCGGAAGAGGGCGGCAATCTCGGTATCTCGGGGCATCGTGACGGCTTCTTCCGCGTGCTCAAGGACGTGCACAAGGGCGATGTGATCGAGGTGCAAACGCGCCTTGCCGTACATCGCTATCGCATCACCAGCGTCGAGATCGTCGATGCCGCCGATGCGCACCTGCTCAAGGAAACCGAGGATCCGACGGTCACGCTGGTGACCTGCTACCCGTTCTATTACGTGGGCCATGCTCCACAACGCTTCATCGTACACGGCGAGATTGAGTGGCCTGCTCAATCCGCCGCTTCTCATCAACACGGAGAATGATCATGCGACGTAATGCTGCAATCCTGGCGGTTTCGATCCTGGCGGGGGTATTCGCCATCCCGGCGGCGAACGCTCAGGGTGCGACCTGCCAGAACGCCCAATACAACCCGGACCTGCTGGCACGCTTCCCGAAGCTGCCCGCCGACTGTCTCGACATCGTGACTCGCGATGGCCAGCAGTACGCCGTCATCAAGGCGCAGCTGACCAAGACCGGGCCCGGACAGGTCTACGTCAGGGTCAAGCAGCCGGACGGCTCCCTCGGTAAGACCCAGCGCATCAACGTGAAGAAGAACTTCAAGGTCCAGATCAACGGCAAGGCGACCGACGTGCAGGATCTCGCGCTCGGCCAGGAGCTGACAGCGTACGTCAAGGTGAGCGAGCCCGTCGTCGCGCTGGCACCCGCCGCTGACAGCGAGCCGCTGCAGACGACCCCGATTGCGGCAGCCCCTGAACCCGCGAAGCAGGGACATGTGCCGAAGACGGCGAGCGAGCTGCCGCTCTATGGCCTCCTCGGCGGCGGACTACTGCTCTTGGGCACGTTGATCGCGTTACTGCGGATCATGATGGTGCGGTCGCTGCAGCCGCGCCGCGCGGAATAGCGGTCATGCGCTTCGCACGCGCCCTCGGCATCGCCCTGACGCTCGGCGGCGCGTGCGTTGCGCACGCGGATGAGAACGCGCTCAACGACAAGCTGTCAATCAGTCTGGGTACGTTCATCATCACGACCGACACCACGGTTCGGGTGGACGGCAGCTCCCTCATCGGCACGCCGATTGACCTCAAGCGCGACCTCGGGCTCGCCGATCGCAACAGTTTTCGCCTGGATGGCTATTGGCGCTTTGCGAGGAAGCACAAGCTGCGGGTGATGTTTTTCGATGAAGCCCGGTCGGCGCAGAAGACGATTACCCGGGACATCACTTTCCAGGGTCAGACTTACGATTTGAATACGACCCTCGGTGCCCGCCTCGACACACAGGTGGCGGAAGTGGCGTATGAGTACGCCTTTCTCAAGGGCGACAACTATGAGCTCGCGGCCTCCGCCGGTGTGCACGACATGTCGTTCAAGCTCACACTGAGCGTGGTTGGCAACACGATCAATGCCTCGACGTCGGCGCGCGCCTCGGTGAACGGGCCGCTGCCGGTGCTCGGCCTGCACTACGTCTGGCAGTTCACACCGCAGCTGAATCTCGATGCGATGTTTCAATTCTTCAAGCTGAAGGTGAATCCCTACGACGGCGATCTGGAGGACTACAACCTGTCGCTGGTCTACATGCCATGGAAGAACTTCGGCGTGGGGGCGGGCTGGAATGAGTTCGTCACGCACTTCGGTGTCGACAGCTCGTCCTACAGTGGCCGTCTTGATTGGCGTTACGGCGGTGCGCGCTTGTTCGCGCGCTTCTCTTATTGATTCAGGAGCATGATCATGGAACGCAAAGCAGGATTCTGGGCGGCCGCGATGGCTGGGGTGACGGCAGCTATTGCCGGCTGTGCGAGCGAGCCGCCGCAACCCGTCGTCAGGGACGCGATGCAGACGGTGAGCGCCACGGTGGTGGCGATCAAGCCGGCCGATCGGCTGCTGCAGCTCAAGGGTCCGACGCGCACGTTCTTCATCGAAGTGGGCCCCGAGGTTCGCAACTTCGACAACATTCACGTTGGCGACAAGGTAAATGTCAGTTACTACGAGGCGATCGCGGCACAGCTCGCCAAGAAAGGTGCCTCGGGCGCGCCGCAGGAAGCGGTTTCCACGTACACGGCACCGGAAGGCGCACGTCCGGCAGGCGCGGTGGGACACTCCATCTCAACCACTGTGAATATCCAGTCGGTCGATACCTCGTTTAACACGGTAACGTTCAAGCGCGACGATGGCACCGTGCACACGGTGGCTATCAACTCCCCTCAGGGGCAGAAGTTCATCCGCACGCTCAAACCCGGTGACAACGTCGATGTGGTCTACACCGAAGCTGTCGCGGTGACGGTGACGCCCGCGAGCTAGCGCCGCAGGGACGCCAGACGCAACGAGGCGGTCTGCGCGGGCGGGACGGGTCGCGAGGGGCGGCAGGGACGCTTCAGCCCCTCGCGCGATTGCCGGAGAGAACATGTTAGGACTCGGCGCGATCTTTACGCTTTTCTTCGTGACTCTGGGACCTCTCAAGGTCCTGGGTCCGTTCGCACAGCAGACGCAGGCGCTCGAGCCGGCTGCGCTGCGCTCACTTTCACTGAGGGTATTCGTGATCGCGCTGATCGCGGTGCTCGCAGGCGGCTATCTCGGCGAGGTTCTGGCGAGCAACTGGCATATCTCGGTGCCGGCGATCACGATCGCGACGGGCATCATCTTCCTGCTCGTGGCCATCAGTGCCGTGATGACCGCCTACGAGGCGCCGCATGCTCCGCCAGCACCCCTGCCAGCGGCTCCGATAGCCGCAGCGCTGCGGCTGACTTTCCCCACTGTCGTGACGCCCTATGGCATTGCGGCGCTGATCGCGCTGCTCGCTGTCAGCGACAATTCGACTGACAGCTGGCACATCTATGCGCTCCTGGTGTTCGTGATGGTGCTGAATCTGCTCGCGATGCTGTTCGTGCGGCAGGTCATGCGAGGAATCATGCTTCTGATCCTGCAGATTCTGGGCGCGGTCCTGGGCGTGCTGCAGGTGTGTCTTGCGATCCAGATCATCATCATCGGCTTGCGCGCGCTCAATGTCCTGCCGCGATGATCGGGCAACGGATGCTATTCTCGTGACTGACGACGTGGAGCTGCGGGGCGAGCCAGGCGTGCAGAACGAAACACAGGATTCGGTTGCGACCACCGTGACGGACGGCATGATCTGGCTGCCGGGCGGTATCTTTCAGATGGGCTCGGATCATCACTACGCCGAAGAGCGGCCCGCGCATCGGGTGCGCGTCGATGGCTTCTGGATCGATCGCACGCCGGTGACCAACGCGGATTTCCGCCGCTTCATCGAGGCGACGGGCTATGAGACGTTTGCCGAAATTGCTCCGGACCCCAAGGACTATCCCGGCGCGCTGCCACACATGCTGAAGGCCGGCTCGCTGGTGTTTACACCGCCTCCCGGTCCGGTTGACCTGCGCAACTGGAGTCAGTGGTGGCAGTTTCGCTTCGGCGCCTACTGGCGCCGGCCCTATGGGCCCAACAGCTCCATTTCCGGCCTCGATGACTATCCGGTCGTGCACGTCTCCTTCCGCGATATCGAGGCTTACGCAAAGTGGGCTGGCAAGCAGATACCGACCGAGGCCGAATGGGAGTTTGCCGCACGCGGCGGCCTGGATGGCAAGGAATTCGCCTGGGGCGATGAGCTCGCACCGGACGGCCGTCACAGGGCGAACACCTGGCAGGGCGAGTTCCCCCACCAGAACTTGAAAGAAGACGGCTACGCACGCACCTCGCCCGTCACCGCATTCGAGCCCAACGGCTACGGCATCTACGACATGATCGGCAACGTCTGGGAGTGGACTGCCGACTGGTACTCCGCGATGCACGCTCCCACGGCGCCCTCGCCGTGCTGTCCGTCGGAGAATCCGCGCGGCGGGGCGCAGGATGCGAGCTACGACTCCTGTCAGCCGAACATCCGCATTCCGCGCAAGGTGCTCAAAGGTGGCTCGCACCTGTGCGCGCCCAACTACTGCCGGCGGTATCGGCCGGCTGCGCGCCACGCGGAACCCATCGACACCTCGACAAGCCACGTCGGCTTTCGCTGCATCGTGAGAAAGAATCATGGCTGAAATGGCTCAGGCAAAAGCGTCCGACGATGTCAGCGTCGAACTGTCGATGCGCCGCACCGGCATGTCGTTCCAGCGTACGCGCATGAGTGCCGATCGCACGCTCATGTCGGTGATCCGCACCTCGCTCTCGCTCATCAGCTTCGGCTTCACGATCTACCAGTTCTTCCAGAAGCTGAAAGAGTCCGGCGTGTTGAAGGGGGCCGCCCCCGCCCGCAATTTTGGCTCATCGCTCCTGCTGATCGGTGTCGGCATGCTGATTCTCGGCATCATCTACCACATCGCCTTCATGGTGGGCCTGCGCGAAGAGCGTACCACCCTGAAGGCGCAGGGCCTGATCCACGGCGAGAGCAAGTTCCCGCCTTCTCTGACGCTGATCATCGCGCTGCTGCTGCTCATCGTGGGAGTCATCGCGGCGCTCAGCATGTTCTGGCATACGGGACCGTACGATTAGGCGACCGGGATGAAGGAGTGGCTGGATACCATCAGCGAGCACTGCATCGTCTTCATCGATGCGGTCGCGCTCGCCGTAATCGTTTTCGGCACGCTCGAGGTGGTGATTGGCGCAGTGCGCGCCGCGATACGCGGCGCATCGTCGCACGAGCTGCGGATCATCTGGCTGAAGTACGCCCGCTGGCTCACGGCGGCTCTCACTTTCCAGCTCGCCGCAGATATCATCGAAACCTCAATCACCACGGACTGGCAGACGATCGGTCGTGTGGCTGCCATCGCGGTCATCCGCACGTTCCTGAATTTCTTCCTCGACCGTGATCTGGAAGAGATTCGCGTCCGCCAGCACTCCAGTCCTCCGCCCGCCGAAGGCAGGCGCTGATACCGGCGCGCCATGAGCGATCCCACGCCCGCTGGGCGCGAGCTGTTCGAGGGCGGCCCACCCCATCACTTCCAGACCTGGGTCGGGCTGATCCGCGCGGGTAAGCCCAACGTCGTGTGGCGCGCGCTGCTCGTCGCGGCCCTGGCCTGGGTGCCGCTCGCCATCCTGAGCGCGGCGAATGGCAGCTTCGTGGGGCCCGTCCACGAGGGGGCCTTCGCCTATGACATCGGCGCGCACGCGCGCTTTCTGCTCGCGGCGCCATTGCTGGTGCTCGCCGAATCCATCTGTCTGCCTCAGCTGACGCACATCGCGCGGCATCTCATCGACGCCGGCCTGATCGCCGACAGCGATCGTAGCCGCTATCTGCGCGCGGTCGACTCGACCCGACGCCTGATGAATTCAGGGGTCATCGAGATCCTGGTCGTGGCACTGGCATATGGATTGATCGGGTTGCTGGCATTCGGAAGATTCTCGCCCGAAGTGCCCGCCTGGCACGGCTCGGTGCAGGGGGGGGCGATGATCCTGTCAGCGGCCGGCTGGTGGGGAGTGCTGGTGAGTTTGCCGCTGCTGCTGATCCTGCTGCTCGCGTGGCTGTGGCGCCTGATGCTGTGGGCACGGTTCCTGTGGCTCATGAGCCGCATCGACCTCAAGCTCGTTCCCGCGCATCCCGACCATGCGGCCGGCCTCAGATTTGTCGGCGAGTCTCTGCAAGTGCTCATGCCGATCGGCTTGAGCATCGGCGTCATCGTCGCCGGTCCGACGGCCAACTACGTGCTCCATCGCAGCACCTCGATCCTGGATTTCAAGACACTGATACTCGGCGCCGTGGTTTTCGTTCTGGTGCTGTGCGCGGGGCCGCTGCTGCTGTTCTCGAATCGGCTGATCGCCGAGCGACGACGCGGGATCTTCGGCTATGGGGCTCTTGCCGTGCGCCTGGGCACTCAGATGGAGCGCAAGTGGTTGACCCCGGAGAAACCGATGGACGCCGATGCACTCGGGGTGCCCGACTTCTCCGCGACTACCGATCTGTACTCCATCGTTGCGAATGTTTACGCGATGCGTATCGTGCCGATCGATTTGAAGCGCCTCATCCTGCTCGTCGTGGCAACGTTGGCCCCTTTCATACCGGTGGCCCTGCTCGCCGTGCCTCTCGCTGTGATCGTGAAGAAAGTCGCGGCTCTGCTGCTGTAAGCGCACAGCTCTGCGGCGCATGTGTGCCGCGTCCCACCCCTCCCCAAAGTCCTATTGTTCCGAGGCTGCACCGGGCCCGATGATCCGGCCCCTGGAATGCGGAGAGCGCCTATGAGCGTGAATACTCTATTGCGGCTGCTCGCCTCGGCAGGGATCGCCGGCGGGATCCTGCTGGCAGGGTGCGGCTCGAACTCTCAGCAGCAGGCTGCCGCGCCAGCGCCTGCAGGCGCCGCACAGACCGGACAGACGGAGCCCGCGCAGGCAGTCCCGCACGGACCGGCTCCGGCCGTGACTCAGGCGTCCTGGGCGCCGGATGAGCTCGAGAAGCTGGTCTCACCAATTGCGCTGTATCCCGATCAGCTCGTGGGCCAGATTCTCGCGGCGTCGGTCAATTCGCAGGAAGTGCTCGATGGCGGCAATTGGCTGCTGCAGAACGAGAACCTCAAAGGCGATCAGCTCGACGCGGCGGCGCAGAAGGCGGGTCTGGGACCTGCGATGCGGGCGCTGGTTCAGTTTCCGCAAGTGGTCGACATGATGTGCCAGCAGATCGATTGGACGCGCCAGCTCGGCACGGCATTCACGTCAGACCAATCCGGCGTGCTCGATGCGGTTCAGCGCCTGCGCGCCCAGGCAGCACAAGTGGGAAACCTCAAGTCCACGCCGCAGCAGACCGTCGAGACCAAGTCCGAGAATCAGAAGACGATCATCGAGGTCAAGCCTGCGAACCCGCAGGTCATCTACGTACCGCAGTACAACCCTCAGGTCGTCTACACCACGCCACCCCCTCCGCCTGCGCCGGCAAGCACCTCGGGAACAGTCAGTACCGATGCTGCCGTCGCGGGCGGTCTTTTGGCTTTCGGCGTGGGCGTGTTGATCGGCAGCACCATCCATAACGACAGCTACTGCTATCCCCACTGGGGCGCCGGAGTGGTGTTCGTGGGGCCGCGGCCGTTCTACCCACCGGCGTACGTCTACCATCCCGTGTACGGCCCGGCATTTCATCCGGCGTACGGTTATCACTCGCCGCCCGGATACCGTTACAACTACAACAACATCAATCGCAACGTGAACGTCAACGTCAACAACAACTATTTCAATCAGTACAACAAGAATCAGAATCTGCGCGGCGCGACTCAGAACAATGTGGGTGGCGCAACGCGCAACGGTCAGCCCAATCAGTCCAACTGGAAGGGCCAGTCCACCTATGCCGGGGCGCATGGCAACAACAGCGCGCGACCGAACCAAACGGCGAATCGCGCACCCGAGCGCGTTGGCGGCGCCGCTGGCACGCGCAACCCGGCGCTCGCGAGCAACAATCGTAGCCCCGCGGTGGATCGTGGCTATGGCGACTCCAATCGTGGCGGCGGCGCGAGCCTCGGCACTGCACGCGATACGAGTCCAGCGCGGGCCTCCGCTCCGGAGCGGCCTTCTGCTCCGGCGCGCGATTCGGCAGGCGCTGGAAGGCCCGCGGCAGGGGACCGCGAGCACGCGTTTTCCGGCGCGGACAGTGCCGGCAGCGGCAATTTCGCGCGCGCCTCGAGCGCACGCGGCAACGCGAGTGCGGGCGGTGCGAGCGGGCTTGCAAGTCGCGGTGGCGGCGGCGGTGGCCCGCGGCGGCGCTAGGAGTCGAGCATGAATATTCAATTTACGAGCAGGGCTCTGATCGCCGCGGCTCTTGTGGCGCTTGCGGGCTGCGCACAGCACACGGCCAGCACGCCTACGCCGGCGAGCTTCAAGTCGCCCGATGAGGCCGTGGCGGCACTGATCGCCGCCTCGCGCGCAGGCGACCTCGTCGCGTTGCAGAAACTCCTTGGCCCGGGGACTGCGGATTTGCTGTCATCCGGGGACGCCGTCGCCGACAAGCGCGAGCGCGACGCCTTCGTGCAGCGCTACGACGCGCAGCATGAGCTCGTGGCCGGCAGCCCTGACGATCTGGTGCTGCTCGTCGGTGAGGATCGCTGGCCGGTGCCCATACCGCTGCTGCGTACGGGCAACTCGTGGTCATTCGATGGTGCTGCCGGCGCGGGCGAGATCGTTCTGCGGCGCATCGGCGCCAACGAGCTCCACACGATCGATGTGATGAACGGATTCGTCGCGGCGCAGGAAGACTATGCCTCGAGCGGGCATGACGGCAGCAAGCCCGGCGCGTACGCGCAAAAGCTCCACAGCACTCCCGGCAAGCACGACGGACTGTATTGGGAGGAAGCGCCCGGTGAGTCTCCGAGTCCCGCAGGCCCGATGCTCGCGGCAGCGAGCTCTGAGGGCTATGCGCGAGCCGAGAGTGCGACCGCGCCAGCCGGCGCGAGCCACGGCGTCAGCGCACCGTACCACGGCTACATCTATCGGCTGCTGTTGTCGCAGGGCCCGGAGGCAAACGGCGGGGCGCGCGACTATATCGTCAAGGGCAGGCAGATCGGCGGGTTCGCTGCGATCGCCTATCCGGCTCAGTACGCCGTGAGCGGCGTGATGAGCTTCATCGTGAATCAGGATGGAGTGATCTGGCAGCGCGATCTGGGCAAGGACACCGCCCAGGCCGCCGCTGCCATTCAGCAGTTCAATCCGGACGACAACTGGACGCCGATCGCTCCCGAGGGCTGATCGGCGTCCAGGCGCTATTTCTTCGCAGGAACCGCCGCCTTGTACTGATCCTCAGTGATCTCGAGGACCTGCGAACTCTGCAGCGTCACGGTTGCCGAGGTCTTCGCGTCCTTGAACTTCACGGAGTCGTTCTTCGAATTCTTCTTGATTGACGTCGTGTAGTACTCAGTGCCGCTGGCCGGGTCCTTGACCATGTAGTAGGTCGTGCAGCCCGCGACACCCAGCGCCATTGCCACGACGATCGACGTCGTGATTCCCGTACGAAGACTCATGTTGAAATACTCCCCCTGCCCGCGAAGCGGGCGATACGGGAGTCAAGCTAGAGGGGTGGGCGGGCAGCGGCAATAGGCCCTTGGTCCCACTGAACCTCAGCGTCCGGTCAGCACGCGCTCCGCGGCTTTCTCAGACAGCGGCGCATCGACGGCAGGCGCCACATAGGCCTTTGCCGGCTCGCTCGCGGGCCTGGCGGCTTCCGCCGCCGGGCGCACCATCTCGATCGCGCCGTTGAATTTCGCTCCGTCCACGATGCTGACGCGTGGAGCGGCGATATCGCCGTTGACGACGGCGCTCGGCGCCACGCTGACCGATTCGCTCGCTTCGAGATCGCCTTCGACGGTGCCCTTGACCGTAATGGCACGCGCCAGCACGTTGCCGACGACCACGCCACCAATACCGACGGTGACACTGCCGGTATGGGAGATCGAGCCTTCGACGCGTCCGAACAGCACGATGTCCTCTTCGGCATGCAGTTCGCCCTTGAAGAAGAGCGTCTTGCCGAGCGTCATCACGGCGAGGTGCTGTGCTACCTGCTTGCTGCCAGCGCCTGAGGCGTCGCCTTCCGGCTGCGCAAGCGCTTCACCGGGGAGTCCCGCGCGACCGTTCTGACCAAACATTGACATCATATTGCGTGCCATAAATCACCGTTTCCGCTTCGACGCATCCATGATCACGTTGCCATTCACATCGGCGCCGTCGACGATGCTGACGCTCGGGGCGCTCACATCGCCCGTGAGCCGGCCCGTCTCGGTCACCGCCACTGAAGTCTGCGCGCGCACGTCGCCTTCGACCGTGCCGGCGACCGCCACGATGTGGCCGTCGATATCCGCCTTAATATGTCCATCCGAGCCGATCGTCAGGCGCTTGGAGTGCTTGATCGAGCCATGCACGTGACCCCGGATCAGCAAATCCTCGTCAGCCACGAGCTCGCCCTTGAAACGCAGGGTGGGCCCCAGGATCGAGACATCCGGACACACGGCATCATTCGGACTATCCATCAACACTCCTCCAAAATGAGACGGGGGTCACGTGTCGCGCTCGGCGCGCGCACAGCCATCCCCGACGGTTTATCCATCGGCCAAGGCAGCGAAGTCTTGAGGATCCGCGGTCAGGACCGTGCGGGCGTCACATCGCCCGCCCGGAGCGCGGGTCGGATCAGGTCCCGGGTTGCTCGAACAGCTCGATGTACATGCCCACGTCCGGGTCGCGCACCATGACGACTCTGGTGCCGCTTTTCATGGTCGCAATGCCTGCGGAGACCATCTTTGCCCCGGCCTCGCGCACGCGTTCCAGAAATGCATCGAGTCCCTGCACTTCGAAGCCGACGTAACCCAGGCCAATGTCGGTGATCGAGCTCTTCTCGACGGGTTTCTTGCGGTTCTGGAATTCGACCAGCTCGAGATTCATGTGAGACGCCGGTGCTTGTACTTCCGCGAACGCCTCGTTGTGGAAGCGCAGGACATTGCCGTGACCGCCGACCACCGAGTCGGTGAAGTCACCCTTCATCCACGGCGCGCTCTGACTCTGCAGCTGTCCGCCGAACAGATCGCCGTAAAAGGCGCAGGCCTTATCCGAGTCGAGCACGATCAGCCCCACATGACTCACGCCCGGCGGTACTGCAGCCCGGGCAGGGCGTCCCTCAGCGGCCGGTACGGCCGGGCGCTGATTGATGATCTCGATGTCGAG
>DATIYV010000029.1:0-22508 GCA_035517435.1 Steroidobacteraceae bacterium
GAAGAGATTGCCATCCGCCACAGCCACCCGGCCGATCACGCTCACGAGGACCCCTACGTAGCGCTGCGCGATGCATTCCACGCTGCCCGGCGCAGACTCGAGGACTACGAGCGCAAGCATCGCCTGGACGTCAAGAGTCACCTCTAGTCGAGCCGCGTCCCCTCGACGCCGGGCTCCGTACGGACTGACACCCGGATTGCGGCAAGCCGCTCATAGAGCCGGCGCCTGCGGTAGAGGGGCACCCAGCCGTAGAGCAACGACTCTATGGGTCGCCATAGTGCCAGCCAGGCGATAATGATCAGCCCTTCATCGAGCATGCGCGGTGCGCTGCCACGCAGCACCCCGGCGAGGACGCCGCGGATGCTCATGCTGAGGAGGAAAATTGCCAGCCCGCCCAGCAGCGCCACCTGCCCGACCTTGATCTCATCGCGCAGCCGGTAGCGCACCGAGTCCGCGAGGCGCTGGTAGTAGTGCTCGATCGCTGCCTGAAGGTCGCCGGCCATTCCAGCACCGTCCTGAGCGTGGACGTGCAGATGCCAGGTGCGCGCCGAGAGCTTCTCGGCGAATTCCTCTTCGATGAACTGCGCGGCCTCCCGATCGAGGTCCCGATCCCAGAATGGCGAGGGATCGAGCGAATTAAACATCTGGGCGACACTGCGCACGTGAATGCTGACACTCGCCGCGCTCGCGCTACGCGCCGCGTGGTGCCTTCTCTTACCGAGAAAGAAACGGGCAGTCGCCGCCCAGGGCACGTGCGCGCTCCTCGCGCTATGGCGCAGTCTGGTGAACCGCCTTGGCGAGATTCCTGAGGTCCGACTCGGGCTCAAGGCCGCCTTCGTCCTCTGCCGCAGTCTCTTCCCACGCCTCGGGGGCGGGCGGATACGGATCGAGTGGCTCTGCCCAATCAGCGCCGCTCATCTCCGTCTCCGAGTAGCCGAGATCGTCGCGCTCGACATCGTCCATGGGACCGGTCCAGTCCTCGGGGGGCTCGGCCAGCCCAAGCGGCAGCATGCGCCAGCTCTCCTCGTCGATCTCATCGAGGTCGCCGTCGAATGTCTGAATCTCGATGGTGCTCGCCTCCTTGTCGTAGCCCGTCACCTGGAAGATCTCACCCTTGTCCCGACGCAGGTACCACTGGCCGAGCCGCGCGGTTCCGACACCGTTGTTCATACGCCACCTCCGTCGACTGGGTCGACACTGCACCCGCTGCGCGGCCGACGGAATACGCGAAACTGCGCATCCCAGCCACGCTTCCCGCGCCCGGCGCATACGCACATCCCGCAGCTCACCCGGCGGCCTGGCACGGCATACTGACGGCCCGTGAGGCCGTATCAGTCCATTTACGCGCACGGATTCCTGCGCATCGCGGTGTGCACGCCTCGCGTCGAGGTGGCGCAGCCTGCCGTCAACGTGCAGCGAACGCTCGAGTTGGCCGAGCGCGCCGCCGCCTGCAAGGCGGCGCTGGTGCTCTTTCCGGAGCTGGGACTCTCGGCCTACTCGAACGAGGACCTGGTGCTCCAGGACGCGCTGCTCGATCAAGTCGAGCGCGCCGTGGAACGGCTGCTCGCCGGGAGTCGTACGCTTGGCGCACTCCTGGTCGTAGGGGCGCCGCTGCGCACCGAGGGACGACTGTTCAACTGCGCGCTGGTGATGTGCCAGGGGGAGTTGCTCGGCGTCGTGCCCAAGACTTATCTGCCCAATTACCGCGAGTTTTACGAAAAGCGCCAGTTCAGCTCGGCGGCGCAGGCGATCGGGGAAACCATCGAGGTTGTGGGGCGGTGCGCGCCTTTCGGCAACGACCTGCTCTTCGCGTGCAGCCGCTGGCGTGACCTGGTGCTTCACGTCGAGATCTGCGAAGACCTGTGGGTGCCGGTGCCGCCGAGCACCCGCGCCGCGCTCGGCGGGGCGACCGTGCTCGCCAACCTCTCCGCGAGCGACGCCACTACGGCCAAGGCCGAGTACCGCCGCCTCCTTTGTACCTCACAATCTGCCAAGTGCCTCGCGGCCTATGCCTACGCCTCGGCCGGCTATGGAGAGTCCACCACCGACCTGGCGTGGGACGGGCACGCGATCGTCTGCGAGAACGGCGAGCTCCTCGCGGAATCACAGCGCTTCCGCTACGAGGATGCGCTCATCACCGCGGACGTCGATCTCGAGCGGCTGCGCCAGGAGCGCACGCGCACCACGAGCTTCGGCGACTGCGTGCAGCTCGAGCGTGCGGGCCTCGCGCGTCTGCGCCGCATCGACTGTGACCTGGAGCTGCCGGAAGGTGCGGTGCCGCTCGAGAGGAAGATCGCGCGCTTCCCGTATGTGCCGAGCGACGCTGCCAGCCTCGACGAGCGCTGCCGCGAGGTCTACAGCATCCAGGTGCAGGGACTGACCCGCCGCATGGAAGGCAGTGGGATCGATAAGCTGGTCGTCGGGGTCTCCGGCGGGCTCGATTCGACGCAGGCGCTGCTGGTCGCGACCCGCGCAGTTGACACCCTCGGGCTCCCGCGCGCGCACGTGCTGGGATTCACCATGCCCGGCTTCGCCACCGGTGAGCGAACCCGGACGAACGCGCTGCGGCTCATGGGCGCGCTCGGAGTGAATTCGCAGGAGATCGACATCCGTCCGTCGGCGAGGCAGATGCTGCACGATCTAGGCCATCCGTTCGTCCGCGATGAGTCGTCGACGGACACCACCTTCGAGAACGTTCAGGCAGGCGAGCGCACGTCGCATCTGTTCCGCCTCGCGAACTTCTACGGCGCCCTGGTGGTGGGCACCAGCGACCTCTCGGAACTCGCGCTCGGCTACACTACCTATGGAGTCGGCGATCAGATGTCGCACTATGCCGTGAACGCCTCGGTGCCGAAGACTCTCGTCCGGCACCTCATCTACTGGATCGCCCGCAGGGGTCAGTTCGACGGTGGCGTCGCGGAGGTGCTCGCAGACATCCTCGCCACTCCGATCAGCCCCGAACTGCTGCCAGCCGCCGCGGGCACCCTGCAATCGGCCGAGAGCGTGGTCGGCCCTTACGAGCTGCAGGACTTCAATCTCTATTACCTCAGCCGCTACGGCTTCCGCCCGAGCAAGGTCGCGTTCCTGGCGGAGCACGCCTGGTCGCGAGGCACCGCGGGCGAGTGGCCGCCATCGATCCCGGAGGCAGACCGTCACGAATACGATCGGACGGCGATCAAGCGGTGGCTGGCAGTCTTCCTCACGCGCTTCTTCGGCTCGAGCCAGTTCAAGCGTTCTGCCCAGCCCAATGCCCCGAAGGTCGGCTCCGGTGGCTCGCTCTCGCCGCGCGGCGATTGGCGCGCACCGAGCGATGCGCGCGCCGATGTCTGGCTCGAGGAACTCGCGCGCAACGTGCCCTGACCGCCCCCGCTTCAGCGGCGCGCTGCCTCGAGCAGCGTGCGGAGCTCCGCGAGCGGCCGTGTGTTGAGCACGTCCTGGCGGCGTACCCAGCCGCGCCGCGCCTGCAGCACCGCGCAGTCGAGATAGGCGAGCTGCTCCGCCGAGTGAGCATCGCTCGCCAGGCTCAACAGCACCCCGGCGTCGCGGGCCGCCTTGACGTGCACATCGTCGAGGTCGAGACGGTTGGGCTGGCCGTTCACCTCCAGACAACAATGGCGCGCGCGCGCGGCGGCGATGACGCGCGCGTAGTCGAGCGCACACGGCGCCCGCTCGCCGAGCAACCGGCCGCTCGGGTGTGCCAGGATGTCGACGTGGGGGCGCTCGAGCGCACGCAGCACGCGTGCGGTCTGCTCTGCCTCGGGCTTGTCGAAGTGACTATGGACGGCGATGACTACGACATCGAGGCGCGCGAGCACCGCATCGGGGAGCGCGAGCCGGCCGTCCTCGAGAATGTCCACCTCTGCACCCTTCAGCACCACGATGTCGTCGAGCCGCTCGTTGAGCGCATCGATCGCCTCCGCCTGACGCGCCAGGCGCCCGGCATCCAGGCCGTGCACGATGCCGAGGTGCTGCGCATGATCCGTGATCGCCACATAGCGGAGCCGGCGCAGCCGGGCGGCCTCGACCATCGCTGCGAGCGTGTTCCGGCCGTCGGAGGCATCGGTGTGCACGTGCAGATCGCCCTGCAGGTCGGCGCGTTCGATGAGCTGCGGCAGAGCGCCCTGTTCGGCTGCCTCGATCTCGCCGCGATCCTCGCGCAGCTCCGGCGCGATCCACTCGAGTCCCAGTGCTTCGAAGAGCTGCTCTTCGGAGGCGCCGGCGAGACGCCTGCGCCCGCGAAACAACCCGTATTCGCTCAGCTTGTAGCCGCGCTCCTGTGCCCGACGGCGGACGTGGATGTTGTGATCACGGCTGCCGGTGAAGTAATGCAGCGCCGCGCCGAAGCTCTGCGGTGCCACCACCCGTATGTCGACCTGCATCCCGTTACGCAGCACGCCGGTCGCCTTGGTAGTCCCGGCCACAGTCAGTGTGCGTAGATCCGGATACACTCGCAGCGCCTTGAGCGTCGCGGCCGCCGTGGGCGCACCGATCAGGACATCGAGATCGCCGACCGTGTCGCGGCCGCGGCGGTAACTGCCGGCGATCTCGACCTCGCTCACGCCGGGCACCGACTTGAGATATGCGCGCAGTGGCTCGGCAAACTGCGCCGCGATCGTCCGCAACGGTCGCTTCGGCGCCCGTTCACTCGCGCCGGCCAAGGCCGTCTTGAGGCGCGCCTCGAGCGCCGGCCCGAAGCCGCGCAGCCGCGAGAGGCGCCCGGAGACGAGCGCACGCTTGAGGTCGGCGGCATTACGGATGCGCAGTCCGTTGCGCAACGCCCGCACACGCACCGGCCCCAGCCCCGGGAGCTCGAGCAGCTCGCGCAGGCCCGGGGGAACCTGCCGCCGCAGCTGGATGAGCGCTCGCAGCTCGCCCGTCCGGACGAGCTCGCCGATCTTGCCGGCGAGATCTGCGCCTATGCCGGGGAGCTTGTCGTACTCCTCGGTACCTTGCATCGCCGCGAGCTCGCGTGGCAGGCCGCGTACCACCTGCGCTGCGAATTGGTAGGCGCGGATGCGGAACGGGTTGCCGCCCTGGATGGCGAGGAGGTCCGCCATCTCCTCGAATGCCGCTGCAACCTCTTCGTTGTGAACGCTCATGAGCGCAACCCGGGAACACACTCCGGCAAACGACGCTGGCCGCGAATACGGGAAAATGCCTACCGCTGTCGCGAGTTCTGGGGCGGCGTTAGGTAGTGTTGCGGATGACGTGGCGGACGCTGCGCGGCACCCTTGCCAGAGCAGGCACGTTCCACAGCATGACGCAGCTATCCATATCTGCAGCGACCCGAGAGACGCTGCCGCAGTTCATGTGGCGGACGCGCTACCGGGATGATCAGGCTTGCCCTCCCGAAGCCGATCTCGACGCCACCTGGCGGCGGGTCGCCGTGAGCGTCGCCGCGATCGAGCGCGAGCCCGAGGTGTGGCGCGAGCGCTTCAGCGGAATCCTCGAGAACTTCCGCTTCCTGCCGGGAGGCCGGATCCTCGCCGGTGCCGGCACGCTGCGGCAGGTGACGCTCTGCAACTGCTTCGTCATGGGCCTCATCGACGACTCGGTCGAGGGCATCTTCGAAGCGCTCAAGGAGGGGGCGCTCACCATGCAGCAGGGAGGAGGCATCGGGTATGACTTCTCGACGCTGCGACCGCGGGGCGCACCCGCTCGCACCAGCGGCACGATCGCTTCGGGCCCGGTGTCGTTCATGCGCGTATGGGATGCCATGTGCGCGACCGTGCTTTCGACCGGCGCGCGCCGCGGCGCCATGATGGCAACCCTGCGCTGTGACCATCCGGATATCGAGGAGTTCGTCACTGCCAAGCGTGATCGGCAGGCACTGCCGCGCTTCAATCTCTCCGTGCTCATCACCGATGCCTTCATGGAGGCTGTGAAGAACGATTCCGAGTGGCCTCTGGTTTTCCCCGAACCGGATCCCCAGGGCGAGAACCCGGCAACCATGCTCGAGCGCATGTGGAGCGGCAGCGCCGCGCCGGTGCCGTGCCGGGTCCACAGGGTCATACGCGCACGTGAGCTCTGGACGCGCCTCTGTGACAGTGCCTATGACTGCGCCGAGCCCGGGGTACTCTTCGTCGATCGCATCAATGCCGAGAACAACCTGGGCTACTGCGAAAGCTTGAGCGCCACCAACCCCTGCGCCGAGGAGCCGCTGCCGTCCTTCGGCGCCTGCAATCTCGGCTCGCTCAATCTGACGGCGTTCGTGCTCGAGCCTTTCACGTCCCGCGCCCGCTTCGATCAGCCGTCGCTCCGCGAGGTCGCCCGACTGGCAGTCAGATTTCTCGATGACGTGATCGAGATCTGCCGCTTTCCGCTCCTGCGCCAGCGCGAGCAGGCGCAGCGCTCGCGGCGCATCGGCCTCGGGGTAACGGGGCTCGCCGATGCGCTCGTCATGCTCGGCCTGCGCTACGACAGCGAGGCAGCACGCACGGCGGCCGTAGACGCCATGAGGACGCTGCGCGATGCGGCCTACGAGGCCTCGGTCGAGCTTGCGGGCGAGCGCGGCGCGTTTCCTGCCTTTGAGGCCCCGCAGTACCTCGAGCGGCCCTTCATCCGCAGATTGCCGGCGCGCCTGCGAGAGGCGATCCGCCGTCGGGGAATCCGCAACAGCCATCTGCTGGCGATTGCGCCGGCCGGCAGCATCAGCCTCCTCGCCGGCAATGTCAGCAGCGGCATCGAGCCGATCTTCGGGCGCCAGACGGCGAGGCAAGTGCTCGACAGCGACGGCCGGCGGCGCGACTTTCTCCTCACCGATTACGCCTATGCCGCCTGGCGGGCGCGCCGCACAAACGGCGGTGCGCCACCGGATGCGTTCTGCGACTGGCGCTCACTCGCGCCCAAGGATCAGCTCCGCATGCAGGCCGCCTTGCAGCCCTACGTGGACGGCGCCATCTCCAAGACGATGATGCTGCCGCACGCGTTGCCGCCAGCAAGCGTGATGGAGATCTTCCAGAGCGCCTACGAGCTCGGGCTCAAAGGCTGCACGGTATTCCGCGAAGGCGCACGCCGCGCGGTGGTCGCCGGTGGCGCAGCGGCTGCGCCCTCGCCCGTCGAGGCAGCGCACTGCTACGACATCGAGCGTGAGTGCGATTGAGCCGAGTCCAGGCTCTCCGCAAGCGAGCGCAACGCCTCCGAGATCGACACCTGATAGCCCTTGTGTGGCTCACCCAGCTCGCGCAGCGGCGGCGGCAGCCCCGCGAGCTCGGCGTGACAGTAGTCGCGGATGCGACCGAGCGGCGGCGGCGGCGCGCTGTGCCGACCGTTGCGCATCACCTCGTGCAGCAACGGCTGACCTGCGGCGCCCTCCCCGAGACGCACGACCCGGTCGCACAGATACTGTCCCGTGCTGCTCCTCTCGCGATACACCTGCTTGGCGCCAGGCCAGGTCGCCTTGCCCGGCGAGCTCTTGCGCCGCGGCCGGCCGGCGTACTCCTGGAGCTTGTAGGCCATGTCGAGCGCCGGCGCGTCGGATGAGACATCGAGCGCCGTGCCGACGCCGAAGGCGTCCACGGGGACGCCGCCCGCCAGCAGCTCCTCGATCTGATGCTCATCGAGACCGCCGCTGAGGACGATCTGAATGTCGCGGTACCCTTGCGCATCGAGCGCCGCGCGGGCGCTGCGGGCCTGCGCCGCCAGATCGCCGCTGTCGATGCGTACCGCACGGATGCCTCCCGCCGTTAGCGCGCTCGCCTTGAGCTCTGCTGCAAGGCTGATGACCCGCCGCAGCGCGCGCTCGGTGTCGTAGGTGTCGACCAGGAGCGTCGTCGGTTCGCCGCGGCTGCGGACGAACTCGCGGAAGGCGGCCGCTTCGCCGTCGTGCGCCTCGATGAACGAATGCGCCATGGTGCCCGACAGCGGGATGCCGAAGCGCTGACCAGCCGCTACCGTCGCGGTCGCGTCAAAGCCTGCGAGGTAGGCCGCGCGCGCTGCAAGGAGCCCCGCTTCCGCCCCGTGAGCGCGCCGCATGCCGAAATCGACCAGCTGCCGGCCGCGGGCCGCGATCACGCAGCGCGCCGCCTTGCTCGCGATGGTGGTCTGGAAATGCACGATGTTGAGCAGACGGCTCTCGAACAACTGCGCCTCCAGCAGCGGCGCGGTCACCCGCAGCACGGGCTCGTCGGCGAAAAACGGCGTACCCTCGGGCATCGCGTGCAAGGCGCCCGTGAAGCGCACCGTGCCCAGGTAGTCGAGGAAGGGTGCGGAGAACTTCTTGAGGCTCGCCAGGTACGCGAGGTCCTCGTCCTCGAAGCGCAGCCGCTCGAGGTGATCGATCGCCTGCTCGAGACCGGCCGCGACCAGGAACTGCCGTGTCTTCGGCAGCCGGCGCACGAACAGCTCGAAGACGGCCGTGTCGTTCATCCCCGACTCGAAATACGCCTGCGCCATCGCCAGCTCATAGAAGTCCGTGAGCAGGGCGTCTGGAGGGGGACTTCTCATGAGGCCAGCCGCCCGGACATTTGTTCGAGCTCGCGCCCACCCTGGCACGAGCCACAGTCGACCAGCACTCTCGTGCCCCCGCGCTCGATGAGGTGGCAGGAACCGGTGACACCCCGGTCGGCTCCATGGAACTCGATCTTCATTGCCTCGCAGGAACGAGCCAAGCCCGCTGGATGCTGACACGGCCCCGGTGGGCCGGTACTACGTACAACTGCGGGTACGGCACTCCGGGCTCGCCATCTATCATGGCCGGGCGAGGCTCACGATGGCGAGGTTCCATGAGCGCAGTCGCAGCCGGTGTCCGCGATCCGCGGTCGATGGGGTCGCGGGATGAGGTAACTGCGGCCAAGATTGCCTTTCTCTCCGATCCGGGCTCCTATCCAGACCACCCGCCGCGGGTCGAGCGGCGCGAAACGCATTTTGCCTGGGTATTTCTCGCCGGAAGCCACGCTTACAAGCTGAAGAAGCCCTCGCACCTGCGAGGCGCGGACTGGCGCACGATCGAAGCGCGCGAGCTCGCCTGTCGCGAAGAGCTGCGGCTCAACCGGCGGCTGTCAGCTCCCACCTATCTGGCCGTCGAGCCGCTCATCGAGACACCGACCGGTTTCAGGATCGGGGGCGAGGGGCGTGCCGTCGACTGGCTGCTGGTGATGCGACGGTTGGACGAGCGGCGGATGCTCGACTCGGTGCTCACCGCGGGTACGCTCAACGCCAGCGATCTGGACGCCGTGCTCGCCTTTCTGGTCGATTTCTACCAGTCGCGCGATCCGCTGCCCTTCGCGCCGGAGACCTACCTCGGGCGCATCAGGGCGCGAATCGACGAGGCCTTGACTGCACTGCAGCGGCCCGAGCTCGGGCTGCCGGGCGAGCGGATCGAACCGCTGGCGCGCGAGCTGCGCCGCGCCTTCGAGGCTCTACGGCTCGAGCTCGCCGAGCGTGCCACCGCGCAGCGCATCGCCGAGGTGCACGGAGACCTGCGGGCGGAGCACGTGTGGCTCGGACCTCCCGTGCAGGTCATCGACGCAATGGAGGTATACGCGGACCTGCGCATGCTCGACACGGCCGAGGAGATCGCCATGCTGGCGCTCGACTGCGACCGCCTCGAGGTGCCCTGGGCCGCCGCCTATCTGCGGGACCACTACCGCCGCCTGTCGAGAGACCCCTGCAGCAACCGGCTGTTCGAGTTCTACATGGCGCTGCGCGCCGCGACCCACGCCAAGCTGGCCATCTGGCACCTCGACGATCCGCAGCAGTATCGCGATCCGGCACCCTGGCGGGCGCGCGCGCTGCAGGCCGTGGCCGTCGCACGCAGGCATTGCCCGGCCGCCGTGCGAGCCGATCTCACACGCTCGGCCCAGCCGTGAGGTCACATGCGTGAGATCCCCGAACCTCGGCTCTTCGCCCTGAGCGAGTCTCAGGAGCTGGCCCTGAGCATCGCCAAGAGCGCCGGGCTCACCCTGGCGCCTCTGGAGGAGCGCCGCTTCGAGAGCGGCGAGTTCAAACTCCGGCCGCTCGAGTCGGTACGCGACCGCGCGGCGTTCGTGGTCGAGTCGCTCGCCGGCGACCCGGTGGTACCGACTACCGAACGGCTGGTGCGGCTCCTGTTCCTGCTGTCGGGCCTCAAGGACGCCGGGGCGCTGCGCCGGATCGCGCTCGTGCCCTATCTGGCCTTCGCGCGCAAAGAGCGTCGCACGCAGCTGCGCGATCCGGTCAATACGCGGTACGTGGCGCAGCTCCTCGAGGCGGCAGGTCTCGATCGGCTCATGGCACTTGACGTGCACAACCCGGCAGCCCTCGACAACTCGTTCCGTATCCCCGTAGATCACCTGAGCGCCATGCCCATGATGGCCGATCATTTTGCGCGGCGCCTGACCACGTCCCCGCTCACGGTCGTGTCACCGGACGTGGGAGGCATCAAGCGGGCACAGCTATTCCGCGAGCTCCTGCAGCACCGGATCGGCCGCGAGGTCGAGATGTCGTTCATCGAGAAGCGGCGGTCGCTGGATGTGGTCTCGAGCGGGTCGCTCGTGGGCGCTGTCTCGGGTCGGGACGTGATCGTCATCGACGATCTGTGCGCTTCGGGCGGCACGCTGGTGCGCGCCGCCGAGATCTGCCGGCGTGCCGGCGCCGCGGCGGTGCATGCGGCCGTGACTCACGTGCCGCTTCCCGCCGGGCTCACGGCAGTGCTGGCTGCGGCGCAGCTGGCGAGCGTGGTCGTCACCGACAGCGTCGGCCCGCTGTCCCATACGGCTCACTCGGGGGGCGAAACCGCAAGACTGACCGTCCTCACGATCGGCCCGCTCTTCGGTCAGGCACTGCGCCGGGTGCTCGATGGCAAGCCGCTCGCCCCGCTGCTCGAGCGCTGGCCGGTCGCGCCGGCCGACTGAGGAGTTGCAAACCCCCGAAGCGGACGCTGCGATGCCAGGGGGGCGTAACATCGCGGCTCACTCTCAAGGAAAGGGGAAGGCGTCCGGACATCGCCTGTACTCACTCAGACAACTCCGCTGCGCTCGAGACGACGCCGTGGATCCTCGAATAGCCGAGCGGTGACGGCCCCGAAGATCATGCCGCCGATGTGAGCCAGATAAGCCACGCCCCCTGATTGCACGTTTGCGACCGCGCCAAAGCTCAGCAGCTGGACAACGAACCAAAACCCGATCAGGAGTGCAGCCGGGATGAACGTGACCCGGATGAACCAGCCAATCACGAGGAGGGTACGAATTTTATCGCGCGGGTAAGTGATCAGAAACGCACCCATTACGGCCGCGATCGCGCCGCTCGCCCCCAGACAAGGAACCGTGGAGCCGGGAGCGGCTGCCACTTGTGCCAGCATCGCGACCACGCCGCCCGCGAGGTAGAACGCCGCGTAGCGCCACGGATTCATCGTGTCCTCGATCTCCGGGCCGAATGCCCAGAGGAACACCATGTTGCCGAGGATATGCGACCAGCTCGCGTGCATGAACATGGACGTGAGAATGGTGATCCAGTGACGACCCGCAACAATGTCGGCCGGGACCAATGACCAGCGGGTCACAAACTCATCGCCACCTGTCAGCTCGAGAACGAAAACCAGCACATTTATCGCGATGATGAGCGCGGTGACGATGGGAAACGCTGCCGGCCGTCGCGATTCATCCCTCAGTGGAATCATGGGTTGTCTCGCTCTCCGAGGGCAATGAGATAAGCCGGCGCCACCGCGCCAAACAGCGTGCGTGGCATTGGCACGAACCGCAGTCAGTGTATCAGCGGGGAATAACGCCAGCCCACCGCCCGCGCGAATGAGCCAAGCGAGCTAACCGCTCGAAGCCATGAAATGCCCGCCGCTCGCGCTCGTTTGCCGCGCGAGTGGCGGGCCACAGCCCAGGACTGTGCGAATCGACCGAAGCGCTTCGCTGCGACCTATGCGTGCTGCTGGCGCTGATACTCAGCCCGCAGGCCCGCGATGCGCGCCTCGATGGCGGCCTTGGCATCACCCTGCTCGTGCTCCGCCTTCTTCTGCAGCGCCTGAACCTTCGCCTGCATAGCCGCGACAGCCTGCTTGGAGCGCTGCTGGTCCTCCTCGAGCTTCTTGGACAGTCTTGTCCGCAGCTGATCGATCTGAGCCTGCAGTTTGGCCTTGCGGTCGCTGCGTGCCTTGGCATGCTCGGCCTTGAGCTGGTCGAGCTCGGCACGGCGGGCCGCCGCCTCGCGCGAGCGCCGCTCCTCCTCGGCTTCACTCTTGACCATGCGGAATACCACGCCGCCGATCGGCTCCATGCGCGTGTCCACCGGCGTGACCCACTCCTCGTCCACGTCTGCGATCACCGCATACTTACCCGGAGTCAAGGCCGTCGAGACATCGGATATGAAGTCGCTATCGACTTCCGCGGTGTACACATCGCGGATGACACCGATCAATGCGCCCGTGCCTGCCCCGACTGCCCAGCCGACAGGTCCGCCCAGGAGCCCGATCAGACTGCCAAGCGCCGTTCCCACCAGGGTCCCCGAGGGAGGCGGGAAATCATCGTCAACGCTCTGCTGCGACACCGTGCCGTCGGTGTTCTTCTTGATAACCGCCAGGGTGCTCAGCACGATGCTGCCTTCGCCGTCGAGTGCATGCAGGGCCGAGACGCCCGCGTAGGCCGATTTTTCGTCATTGAATACGATGGTTAATACCTTGTTCATGAGATTTCTCCTCAAGCCCCCCATCCTCTCAGGCTGGTGGGACGTACTCGTAGGGATACAGATAGCTGCTCGGGATGTACTCGTCGAACCAGGCGTCATCGCGAAGCGCGCTCCAGGAGCGCCGCCGCACAACTCCGCCGAGTTCACGCATCCGAGAATCGATCGCAAGGGTCGAGTCTTCGGATACATCCGCGATCACGGCCGACTGTCCCGCCTTAAGAACGAACGCGGTCTCGTCGGCCGCCTGATCGCGAACGTCGGCACGCGCGAAATCCGTCGCCAGTCCAATCACACCACCCCCGGCGGCCCCGGCCGCAGCTCCGCCCGCGGCGCCCACCGCGGCCCCTGCTGGTCCCGCAAGAGCGCCGAGTAACGCGCCCACCCCTACGCCGACCGCGGTCGCGAGAGCGGGCTCGGTCTCCTTGGTATCGACCTGGAACTGGCCCCACTCATCGCGATGCACCACGGTAGTGCCGTGCACGGTGACCGCTCCGTCGGCGTCCAGCCCCCACAGCGCATGCAGGCCCTTATAAGCCCGGCCGGTGTCGTTAAAAATCACGGCGATGTAGTTACGCATGACACTCTCCTATTTGCGGGACTTGGACTCCGCCGAACGCTTGGCCGCCACCGCCTCGCTGACTTTCTGCACCGACGCACGGGCGTCGGCGAGACTCTGCCGGATCGAGTTCTGGAACGCGTCGCCCGAGGCTTTAAGCGCCTCGGCGGCGTGCTTCTGTACTGCTTCCAGGTCCGCAACCGCCGCCTTCAGGTACTTCTTCGTGGCTTCGTTCTGTTCCGCAAGGGAGGCCTTGAGCGACTCCCTGACAGCTTTCGCCTTCTGCCCCGCGGCCTCGAGATCCGCCTTCATCGCGCCACCGCTCCTGGCCGCGGCATCGCTGAGTACTCCGTGCAGCTCTTGGGCGGCCGCGCGAACGCGGTCGAGATCCTTGCTCATGCTCTTACCGATGTTCGTGCTCATGACACGCTCCTCGTAGTGGATGTAGACAAGCGGCACCGTCTCCCTAGGTTTTGGCGAAAGCGCGAGTTCCCGGGACCTGGCGCACGGCGGTGCCGAGAGCAATGAACGACGCACCGTCAAAAATGAATTCGATACCGATGGCGAAGCCGATGAACCATAGGCTCGATGCGGGCAACTGCATCAGCAGCATGACGCCGAGTGCCACCGAGACGACCCCGGAGACCGCAGCCCAGCCCCACTGGGGGAACTGCAGCGCACCGGCGCCAATCGCCCGGAACGCGCCGCCGACGATGAAGAACGAAGCGAGCACCAGCGTAAGGCTGATCTCTCCGGTCAACGGATAGCGGATCAGCAAATAGCCGGTGAAGCCCCGCAGTAACGCGCTCAACAGGTAGAGGAAGAACCCGCTCCAGTTGTGCACCCGAAACGCCTGGATGAGCGACACGACCGCGCCCACGATCAGCAGCCAGCCAAACGCCAACACCGTGGCGAGAGTCGCCGTGACATCGTAAATGATGCCGGCAACACCCAACACTATGAGTGCGATCCCCAGGGCAACGAACCAGCCCCAGGAACTGTGAATCTCCTCTAAGTCTGCCGCCACGGATGCGGCAATGGATTTGCTCGGTGACATGGCCATAACCCTCCTAAGTTGTGAATGCGTTCGATCTAACCTCTGTGTGGGGCATATTCGAACTCAGGGGCCTGAACTCTTGCTGCTCGTGGCAGCTCCGCGGCGCTTTTCGCTTACGGTGCGCCATATGTCAGGTTATGGTCAATTCGTTGATGTACCTACGAGGAAGCCGCGACCAAGGCGAGAGCCTGAGCGAAGCCTCAGCGCCCGGAGATCTCCGAACTGCCTGGTGATCCTGTCTATCTAGCGAGCGCGAGAGGGGATGCCTCGCCACTGAACAGCCCAGTGCGAAGCCCACGCCTGCTCGGCCGGCTTCAGGGAATTCGGCGTCAGCGGTTCACGACCGCTGGCGGGGAACTCTCGGCCTCTCGCCACAGCAGCCTCTTGGCGAGCTGCACGAGCAGCAGGTACACGAGGGTTGCCACCCCCACGAAGAGATAGAAAGCGCCGCTCAACGGAACAAATCCGAGCGGCTCGGCGAGTCCGCTGAAGGGAAGCAGCGCACCGACACCCACGACGAGCACGGTAGTGATGAGCAGCGGCCTGCTGGGTCGACTCTCAAAGGGATTGCCCATCGTGCGGATGACATAGATCACCAGCGTTTGCGTAGCTAACGACTCGACGAACCAACCGGTATGAAAGAAGGGCTCACTGGCGTTGAAGAAATGCAGCAGCACGTAGAACGTGAGGAAGTCGAAGATGGAGCTGATGGGACCGATGTAGAGCATGAACTTGCGGATCAGACCGATGTCCCACTGGCGCGGCTTCCGGAGGAGGCCCGCATCGACGTTATCGGTCGGAATGGTGATCTGCGAGACGTCGTAGAGAAAGTTGTTCAACAGGATCTGCGTCGGCAGCATCGGCAGGAATGGCAGGAAGGTCGAGGCACCAGCCATGCTGAACATATTGCCGAAGTTCGAGCTGGTCCCCATGAGCAGGTACTTCATGACGTTGCCGAAGGCTTTGCGTCCCTCGAGGATGCCGCTCGTCAGCACCTCGAGACCCGGCTCGACCAGGATGATGTCCGCAGCCTCGCGCGCCACATCCACCGCCGAGGCTACCGAGATGCCGACGTCCGCCGCATGAAGAGACGGCGCGTCGTTGATTCCGTCGCCCATGAAGCCGACCACGTGACCTCGATGCTTGAGCGCCAGCAATATACGGTTCTTCTGCGCGGGTGATGTGCGCGCGAACACCGTGGCTTCCTCCGCGACCGCCTGCAGCGCGGGATCGGTCATCTTCTCGATCTCCTCGCCGAGCACGATCTTGCCCGGATCCAACCCCACCTGGGTGCACACCTGCCAGGTCACGAGATCACTGTCACCCGTGATGATCTTCACGTGGACGCCGGCCTCGCGTAATGCGGCGAGCGCCGCGGCCGCGTCCGGCAGTGGCTTGTCGGCAAAGGTGACGAAGCCAGCGAGGATGAGATTGCGCTCATCGGCGGCGGAGTAGTTGGCGCGGGCCTCGACCACCGTGTACGCCACGGCCAATACCCGCAGCCCCTTGCGGCTCAATTCTTGGTAGGTCCCCTGGGAGCGTGCCCGCAGCTCAGCATCGAGCGGCATGACCTGCCCTCCACGCTCCACCGCCACGGTGCGCTCGAGCACCCCCTCCGGCGCCCCCTTGGTGATCAGCAACCGGCGCGCCTCGTGCTCGAGCACGACGGAGAGACGACGACGCTCGAAGTCGTAAGGAATCTCATCGCGCTTCTCATAACCGCTCTCGGCGTCCGTCTGCGGCGTGCGAAGAACCGCCTCATCGAGCGGGCTGCGGATCCCAGTCTGGTTCTCGCTGTTGAGCCTCGCCAGGGTCAGCACCCGAGCGGAGGTTTCTCCCCAGGAGTCGAGACACCGATCGAGGTCCATATGACCGCTGGTGATCGTGCCCGTCTTGTCGCTACAGAGCACATCGATGCTGCCGAAGTTCTGGATCGCGGCCAGGTGCTTGACGATCACCTTCTTGCGTGCCATGGCCCGCGCCCCGTTCGCGAGCGTGACCGAGACGATCATCGGCAGGAACTCGGGGGTCAGCCCGACGGCCAGCGCCACGGCAAACAGCAACGACTGAAAGGGATCGCGGTGCTTGACTAGCCCGACCACGACCAGGAAGAGCACCAGAAAGAAGACGGTGCGGGTCAGAAACAAACTGAAGTCTTTCAGTCCATGCTCGAACGCCGTGGGCTCCGGGGGCGCCGCAAGTCGTGCGGCGATGTCCCCGAACGCCGTCGCGGTACCCGTCGTGACGATGACCGCCCGGGCCGTACCGCTCACAACGGAGGTGCCGAGAAACACCATGTTCTCGGCATCGGGATTGGTTGACACGGCCTCGCCGCGCGCCTGCTTCTCCGCCGGCAGCGATTCGCCTGTCAATGCCGCCTGCTGAACATACAGATCCCGTGATTCCAACAGTCGCGCGTCCGCGGGAACCATGTCGCCCGCCGACAGCTGCACGACATCGCCCGGAACCACCTCGGCGCAGGGAATTTCGACCCAGTGCCCGTCGCGCAGCACGCTGGCCATGGGAGCCACTTGCGCTTGCAGCTGCTCCACGGCCTTCTGCGAACGGCGTGTCTGCGCAAAGTCGAGCGTGTTGCTGAGGATGACAATCGCAAAAATGATGCCTGCATCGGTTGCTTCACCGAGGGCCGCCGAGGCGGTGGCCGCGATCAGCAATACCAGCACAAGTGGATTGAGAAACAGACGCAGGAAAGCGATTACCGCTGACCGACGTTTGCGGGGTGCCGGATCGTTGCGACCATACTGCGCAAGCCGCTCGGCAGCGGTCTGGGAAGTGAGCCCGCCGGTTACCGGCGCTTCAGTGCTGGTGTCCACGGCGGCGCATGCGCGGCGTGCGTGTGCGCACCAACGTCCTCTCGTTATGGGCCGGCGGCGGAGGCGGCGCGGACAACGATCTCGCCATCATCAGACGATCCCGGATTCGGGGCCTGTTCCAGTGCCGCTTTCACGCTACTACCGCTCACCGTCTCCTCCTTCAGCAGTTGCTGCGCCAATGTCTTTAGGGCTGCGCGCCGGCTCTTCAGCAGTACCTGAGCACGCTCGTACTGTTCAGTCACGAGACGCTGGATTTCCGCATCGATCACTTGACGAGTCTCTGGACTGATCTGGCTGTTGTCCTCCACCGACCCCCCAAGATATTGGAGCTGCTGACCCGCGTAGCGCACCGAGCCGAGCTTTTCGCTCATACCAAATTCCGTAACCATGCGGCGCGCCAGCTCAGTTGCCCGCATGATGTCGTCACTGGCCCCGGTGCTGATGGTCGCGAACTGTACGATCTCGGCGGCACGCCCACCCAACATAACGGCAATCCTGTCCTTCAGTTCGTCGATCGATAACAGATAGCGGTCTTCGGTTGGCATCTGCATGGTGTAGCCCAAGGCGCCCCGGCTGTGTGGAACGATGCTGATCTTGCCCACCGGCTCACCATGAGGCACCAGTTCAGCCACCAGCGCGTGCCCCGACTCGTGGTAGGCAACCGTAGTTCGTTCCTGTTCGTTCATCACCCGACTCTTCTTCTCCGAACCTGCAATCACTCTTTCGATCGCAGCCTCGAAATCATTCAACGTGACGGCCGCGGCCTTGCGCCGGGCCGTGAGTAACGCCGCCTCATTCATGGCATTCGCGAGATCAGCGCCGCTGAAGCCCGCTGTCATCCGGGCGGCGCGCTCGAAGTCAAAGTCTGCCGCCAGTGTCACCTTCCTGCTGTGAATTCGCAGGATTTGCGTGCGGCCAATGAGATCCGGATTGCCGATGGCGATTTGGCGATCAAAGCGGCCCGCGCGCAGAAGTGCCGGATCGAGCACCTCCGGGCGGTTGGTGGCAGCCATGATGATCACCGGGGCGCTGGTGTCGGTCTTGAAGCCGTCAATTTCGGCCAGCAACTGGTTGAGAGTCTGCTCACGCTCGTCGTTGCCGCCCAGGCGCATCACGCCGCCCCGGCTCTGACCAATCGCATCAATCTCGTCAATGAAAACGATCGCTGGAGCCGCCTTGCGCGCCTGCTCGAACAGGTCGCGTACGCGCGCGGCGCCCACGCCAACGAACATCTCGACGAACTCGGAGCCACTGGTCTCGAAGAACGCGACCTGTGCCTCCCCGGCCGTTGCTTTCGCCAGCAGCGTCTTGCCGGTACCCGGGGGTCCGACGATCAACACGCCCTTGGGAATATGCCCGCCGATTTGAGCGAATTGCTCCGGCGTCTTCAGAAACTGAATGATCTCCTGGAGTTCGACAATGGCTTCATCGGCTCCGCCCACATCTTTGTACGTGACGCTAACATCCTCGGGCTTGACCTCGGTCGCTTTGCTCTTGCCGACCCCGAATATGCCGCCCAGCCCTCCGGCGGCCCCACCGGCTCGCTGATAGGCCATGTACCAGAAGCCGCCGAGTAGCGCGAGCGGCAGAAGGTTCAGCAAAATGCCGCCCAAGGGATTTGGTGGGCGCTCGAAGTCGTAAGTTACATTTGCGTTTTGCAACTCTTCAATCAGCTTCGGGTCACCGGCAAGCGCAGGTGCGGTATTGAACGGGACGACCGGAGGAGCTCCGTTCGGTTTGGGATTCTTCATCTCGCCAACGATGCCCCTGGCGCCGATATTTACCTTGACGATTTGAGCAGCAGCCAGTTGTTTCTTGAACTCGCTGTAAGGAATTTCTGTGGTCCTGGCCAGAGGCGTCAAGACGAATTGCTGGAACGCCCACAAGACGACCAGACTCGTAATCAGGTAGCTGATGCCGAAATGTAACTGACGCCGGCTTTGTTCCTGGCGTTTCTTTTCATCGTCGCGGCTGGGTTTTTTTGGTGACGATTCCGGTTCGTTCACGGTATACCTCCGCCTCGCTCGCGCGCCGACGCCTGCCGAACAACCGACCTGATACACGAGGCCGGCACGCGCATTCAGTGTTCGCCCCTTTTGTTTTTCGCCAGCCGACGCGGACGTCCGAACCGAGGTGCTGCGACAGCTCCAAAGACCGTACCGCCGACGTGAGCCGGATAAGCCACGCCCCCCGATTGCACTCCGCGGCTACGGCACCCTCAGCAATTGCTTCCCGCCTGGGTTGCACCGGCGGCGGGATACAACTCCAGCGCTGCGGCCCCCAAAGCGCCGCCGACGCAACGTCGCGGGTGGTAGTCGAAGACCCGCACCCGTGGTCGAACACGCTACTGCCAGTTCATCCGTCTGCGAAATTCCTTCACCTGCCGCTCGGCTTCCTCGCGCGCGAGGCCGTAGCGTTCCTGTAATTTTCCGGCAAGCTGTTCGGCATGACCTTCAAGTTGTTTCAGGTCATCGTCAGTGAGCTTGCCCCATTGCTCCTTAACCTTCCCCTTGATCTGGTGCCACGCACCAGCAACACGATCGCTTGTCATGAGAGCACCCTTCAGTGTTGAGACGAATACTCTTGTGTTGAGTGTTGAGACGAAATAGTTTCTACCCTAGTAGCGAAACTGACTGTTGCCTACGCATCTCGAGGATGCATTCTTTCCCCCAACGAAAGCAAAATCCTGCAGGCCGCATTTCCTAGACTGTAATACGTGGTCAGATGCGCACACTCGAGTAATTACCAAAACAATCACACTCGGCCGCAGTGCGCCATTCGCGAAAGTACTTAGCGCCGCCCGGCTGATCAGCGAATTTACCTGGGTGTTCACTAGCTGTGGAGCATCCCGTAGGTTGTTCCCCCTTCTGAAACATCACAACTAGCCGACGGACGTTCTCGCAGGCTGCCCGGCCGCTACCGCCAGCGCTCCACCGGGCAGAAAGTCGTTCTGCACGTCCACCACGATCAGCGCATCGCCCGGCTGTAATGGGAACGGATGCATGCAAGATCCAACCATCGACGACTCCGCTGCGCAAGAGATTCTTTTGACGGGCCGCCCCACGGGCGGGCCGCGTCACAGCACGTAGCGCCCAGGATAGGCTGCGCTCCTTTCGACGTGATGCGTCGATTCGCGTCTCACCGGAGTCTGAAAGTCAGGCGGCTTCACGACCAATACGTCACTCTCCAGCGCGTCAAGAATCCGCTCGGCCGTGTGGCCGATCAGTGCGCGCGCGATGTGCGATCGGGCGACCGCACCCAGGACCACGATATGGGCGGACTGACCCGAGGCAACGGGAGGAAGCAGCTCTGCCGGATCGCCCTCGACGACCTGCACGCACTTCTCGGGAATATCGTGGCGTCGCGCGAGTGCCAACACCTGCCCCTCGAGCTTTCTCCAGTAGGCGTCGTGCACCTCCTCCTGCACAGCCTCCGGCAGATCCCGCAGCTCACCTTGCATGGGCACGGTGTAGTCCCAAGGCGCGCCCGCGTGAAACACCTGCAGCCTTCCTCCAAGCGCACCGCGGATCATGCCAGCGGTGTCGAGCACCGTCTCATCGAGCGTGGCGGGCTTGCCGTGCAGTCTTCCAGGGTCGACCGCGGCGATAATGACCGGATCCGAATAAGGGCGCTCATTCTTGATGAATAGGACCGGGCACGGACATGTCTCGATCAACTTGTAATCGGTTTGCGTGAACAGCAGACGCGCTGCGTGTGGCTTATGGGAAGATTGCGCCACGAGGAGGCTTGGCTTCCCTCGCAGCACCTGTCGGACGATGCCCTTGTAAATCGGGTAATCCCACCGCACGCTCGTGTGCACGGGCACGCCGCTCGCCCTGAGTTGCTCGGCCGTGTGCTCGAGCTGCTCGTGACGACGATCGACAAACTCATGGATGTCTTCTTGGGCGCCACGCGTACCGAAGCGTCCACGGCGAGTGACGTCCGCATCAAAGATGCAGTGGAAGAGCTCAAGCTCCGCGTCGAGTCCCGCGGCCAGCTGGACAACCTTGCCCATCTCCGACGGCCCTACACCACCGGGGGAGGTAACCGAGAACATGATGTGACGCCAGGTCATCGCCTTGATACCTCCAACACGGCCAGTCTGCCCCGATGGCATCGGCAGAAAATCCGTAGTTTCCCTGCGCCATGCCCTCCCCCCGCCTCACGGTAACCAGACTCAGTACAAATCACGATGACAAGCTACCCACCACTGTTTTAGCTACGTGTCATGACCTCTGACCGGATCCTCCCCGATCGCGCCCCCGGGGGCGCTCATCTCCCGCTTGCCTTCGCACACCGCGCAACGTGAGATCGACGTTCTGCGAGGGAGACTCGGCCTGCAGCAGGAGGCCTACCGCATCGACAGCGTCAACGCGCCGAGCGCGGGCAGCATGCTGCACGTCTACCTCGGTCTACCTCGACTCTTTTGCTACCGTATTTTGCGGCTTCGGAATCCGCGGCGTGCCCGCCGAAACAGTGGCCGCTCGTGTTGCTGACGAGGTCGAGCGCTATCTCGCAGCTGAAGTCGCGCTCGACAGCCACCTCGCTGATCAGATGCTCGCGCCGCTCGCGCTCGCCGCCGGTGGCCGCTTCAGTACCCTGACGCCCTCCGGCCACACGCAAACCAACGCCGAGGCGATCAAACGCTTCATGTCCGTCGGCTATGAAGCACTCGAGCTCGGGGCGAACCGCTGCTACATTACCTTGCGACCGCGCAATCCACCGGGTTTGATCTGATCGCCGCGCTCGCCTCGATCTCAGGAAAGGACGTGCGCGACGACCGTCGCGATCAGGAGCAGCACGAGTGCGAGAATGATTACCAGCGTCAAGTGTCGCGTGTGCGCGTTCACGCCTGAGCCGCCGTGCGCGCCGGCCCAGCATCCACCGACCCGCTGCCTTCACGCCGCGCCTGATCACCGATCAGCCTGGCCAAAGCCATGAGTTGCTCCGCAGCCACCGGCAGCAGGTCATCGAATGACACGATGCCGACCAGATCACCCGAGTCGCTCACCACCGGCGCCCGCCTCACACCGCGAGCGCTCATGCGCGAGATCGCCTCCGCGATGCCGCACGTCTCCGCGAGTGTGAGCGGATCAGCGTTCATGGCGTCGGCGATCGTCAGGCGGCTAAGTCCGCTGCCTCGCAAGACCTGCGCGCGGATGGCATCGCGATCGGTGACGACACCTACCGGGCGAACTTTGTCCCGCATCTCCTCCACGATGACCAAAGCGCCGACGTGGCGCTTGTGCATCTCCGCGACCGCGTCTGCCAGCGGTTCAGCTGGCCTGACGATGTAGACTTCGCGACTGCACACCTCTCCGATGTTCACTATTTGCCCTCCGCGCGGATACACGAATAACGCCTCTGCCTGACGCTGGCATCAGGACTGATACGCATTGCGGCGATGCCAGCGATCATGGTCGCATTTAGCCTGTATTTACCGCCGGATTGC
>DATIYV010000030.1:0-21387 GCA_035517435.1 Steroidobacteraceae bacterium
CGACCTGGGTGCCGATCCCGGCCTCGCAGGCGCGGGGCCATGCGGATTACGACTCGCGGGGAGTGGCGGTGCTGCGAAGCGCATTCGCTGGGTGTGACGCCGATATCCGCCCGCTGCTGCGGGTGGCGGCAGCAAGCGCGGGAGCCGGCTCGCTCTACGAGGCGCTCGAGATCGACCGTGCAGCGCTCGATCAGGCGCCGCTGCGAGGCGAGATCGTACTCTTCGACGATCTCATCACGAGCGGCCGGCATTTCAAGTGCGCCGAGCGGCGGCTGCGCGAAGCGGCCGCCGTGCCGCTCACGATTTGGGGGATCTTCATCGCGCGCCGTGTGCCGCAAGATCCGCGCCAGGAGCGTGCGCAGTACCTGGAGGCGCGGCGCAAGGGCATACAGTACTGATCGTGATGGGGTACTGCATGGACGAGCCGTGCGGCGCGTTCGTAGCATTCGCTCATCCCATGCTTCCTCCAGGCTCCATCACGCGTCTGTGCGATCACTTCGGCCAGTTCGTGATCGACGTGCGCTGTCGCAAGTGTCGCCACGCGCGTCAGCTCACCCCGGAGGCGCTGGCGGCGATCCTGGGATGGAAGTTCGAGATCGCAAAGCTCGCCGACCGGCTGCGCTGCTCGCAGTGCCACGCGCGCGCGGCGCTCATCCACATCGCTTTCGACCGCAAACCGCGCGGCTGGAACAAGAACCCCTCATAAGGCGCTAAGATTCCCGTCTTTAAAGGGAGCCAAAACCATGCAGTGGGTTGCCGCGGTGATCCTCGCCGCACTGATCGAATACTTCGCGCTGGGATTTTCTGTGGGCCGCGCGCGCGCCAAGTACAAAATCATCGCACCGGCCATCACCGGTCATGAGATTTTCGAGCGTCATTTTCGCGTGCATCAGAACACGCTCGAGCAGCTGATCCTGTTCGTCCCGGCGGTGTGGCTGTTCGGCCTGTACGTAAGTCCGCTGTGGGCGAGTCTCATCGGGCTCGTATTCATCGTCGGCCGCCTGATCTACGCCGTGGGTTATGTGCGCGACCCCGCCAGGCGCGAGATCGGCGCGGTCATGTCATTTGCGCCGCAGATCGCGCTTCTCATCGGCGCTGCGATCGGCGTCATTCGCGCGATCGTTCTCGCGTGATGTTTTGCGTGTGAGCCACGGGAGCGGCGCGTGCCGCAGCTGACCGGCGGGGAAGCGCTCGTCGAGGGACTGCTGGCGCACGGGATCGACACGGTCTTCGGGCTGCCCGGCGCGCAGATCTACGGCCTCTTCGATGCCTTCTACAGGGCGCAGCCGCGCCTGAGAGTGATCGGCGCGCGTCACGAGCAGACCTGCAGTTACATGGCCTTCGGTGCCGCGCGCTCGAGCGGCCGTCCCGCCGTGTGTGCCGTGGTGCCCGGGCCGGGCATCCTCAATGCGGGCGCGGGCCTGCTCACGGCGCTCGGCTGCAATGCGCCGGTGCTATGCCTGACCGGTCAGGTGCCGCTCGACTTCCTCGACAAAGGCCGAGGGCACCTTCACGAAATGCCCGATCAGCTCGCCACGCTGCGCGGCATCACCAAGTGGGCGGCACGCATCGAGCGGCCCGCCGCGGCTCCCGCCCTCATCGCGCGCGCGTTTCAGGAGATGCGAAGCGGACGACCGGGGCCCGCCGCGCTCGAGATGCCCTGGGACGTGTTCACCCAGGCCGCCGACGTGACGCCGTGTCGCCCGCTGCCGCCGATTCCCGCACCGCTCGCCGATGCCGGACAGATCGAGGCCGCCGCGAAGCTGATCCAGAGCGCGCGCTCGCCAATGATCATCGTCGGCGGCGGCGCGTTCGGTGCCGCCAATGAAATCCTCGATCTCGCCGAGCTCATCGATGCACCGGTCGTCGCCTTTCGCAGCGGCCGCGGCATCGTGAGCAATGCCCATCCGCTCGGTCTCACCATGGCAGAGGCGTATCGGCTGTGGTCGCGCACCGACCTCCTCATCGGCATCGGCACGCGCCTGGAGCTCGCGCTGTGGCGCTGGAGTAACCGCCCCGAAGGACAGCGCTCGATCCGCATCGATATCGATCCGGCCGAAATGCGCCGCTTCGTGGCCGATGTCGGCATGGTGGCCGATGCCGCGCCCGCGACCGCGGCACTCGCATCTGCCGTGCGCCAGCTGCATCGTGCCCGCACCGGCTGGCGTGAGGAGATCGTGCGCGCGCGGCTCGAGGCGGCGCCGGATGTGGAGAAGATCCAGCCCCAGATCGCCTACCTTCGCGTGCTGCGTGAGGTGATGCCTGCCCATGGCATCGTGACCGATGAGATCTCGCAGGTGGGTTTCACCTCCTGGTTCGGCTATCCGGTGTACGAGCCGCGAACCTTCATCGCATCGGGCTATCAGGGCACGCTCGGTGCCGGCTTTCCCACGGCACTCGGCGTCAAGGTGACGCATCCGCAGCGGCCGGTGGTGGCGATCTGTGGCGATGGCGGCTTTATGTTTGCCGCCTCGGAGCTCGCCACGGCCGTGCAGTACGGGATTGCGGTGGTGGTGCTGCTGTTCAACAACGGTGCCTTCGGCAACGTGCGCCGCGATCAGCTGCAGAGCTTCGGCGGCCGGGTGCTGGGCTCGGATCTGGTCAACCCCGATTTCATGCGCTTCGCGGAAGCCTTCGGCGTCGAGGGCAGCCGTGTCGACTCCCCGCAGGCACTGCGAGCGGTGTTGGAGCGCGCGCTGGCCGCCCAGCGCCCCTGGCTCATTGAGGTCACCGTACCGCGCGACAGCGAAGCCGATCCCTGGCGCTTCATCCATCCCACCCGGAGTGGCTCCAAATGAGTCCGACGAGCGCGAGCGTCCTGCTGGTTCACGGCGCCTGGCACGGCAGCTGGTGCTGGGAGCGCCTGGTGCCGCTGCTGCGCGCTCGTGGCGTGCCGGTCGCGACGCTTGATCTGCCGAGCGTGCATGCGGATGCGAGCGCGCGCAGCACCCCCGAGCGCCCGCTGTCCGATGATGCCGCCGCGGTGCGCGCGGCCGCGGCAAGCCTCGGCGGAGCGGTCGTGCTGTGCGGGCATTCCTATGGCGGCATGGTGATCTCGCTTGCGGCGGCGGGGCAGGCGGTGCTTCAGGGCGGCGGGAGGTTTGCGCGCCTCGTGTACCTGTGCGCCTTCATGCCGCAGGCCGGTGAGTCGCTGCTCGCCATCGGCGGCAACAAGCCGGCGCCCTGGATTGAGCTGCGCGAGGATGGCAGTGCGCTGCCCGATCTCACGCGCGCCGCCGAGGTGTTTTATGGTGACTGCGATGAGCCGACGCAGCGCTGGGCGGTGAGCCGGATCCGCCCGCAGCGGGCCGTGGCCTATGCCGAAGTCGTCCCGGAGCCGGGCTGGCAGCAGATCCCGTCGACTTACCTCATATGCAGCCGCGATGCCGCCATTCCCCCGGCACTGCAGCGCGAGGTGTTCGCGCCGCGCGCCGGCACGGTGCGCGAGCTCACCGCGAGTCACTCACCCTTCCTGTCCCAGCCGCAGGCCCTGGCGGAGCTCCTCGCCGAAGCTGCGCGGACCCCTTGACCCATCGGATATAATTGCTGGCCCGATGACCAGCTACCCACGGGCGAAAGTGGCGGAACTGGTAGACGCGCTGGACTTAGAATCCAGTGGGGCACCCCGTGAGGGTTCGAGTCCCTCCTTTCGCACCAGGATTTCCAGGATTTCATACACATGCAGGTTTCATTGACCACGACCCAGGGACTCGAGCGCCGGCTCGAAGTCGCCGTTCCCGCCGCCGAAGTCTCCCAGCAGGTGGAGCAGCGGCTGCAGCAGCTCTCGCGCACCGCGCGCCTGAAGGGCTTCCGTCCCGGCAAGGCGCCCGTCACCGTCGTGCGCAAGCAGTTCGGCGATCAGGTGCATGCCGAGGTCGTGGGCGACCTGATGCGCAGCAGCTTCGCCGAGGCAGTCTCGCGCGAGCAGCTGAAGCCCGCCGCCGGACCGCGCATCGAGCCGATCGACATGCAGCCGGGCGCGGATCTGAAGTACGCCGCGGTGTTCGAGGTCATCCCGGAAGTCAAACTCGCGCCGCTCGAGAACATCGCGGTGGAGCGTCCGACGGCGAGCGTCACGGACGCGGACCTCGAGGCGATGATCGAGAACATGCGCGGCCAGCGGCCCAATTACACCGAAGTCACGCGCGGCGCGCAGGCGAAGGATCGCGTCACGGTGGACTACGCGGTCGAGCTCGAGGGCAAGCCCTTGCCTGAGCAGGGCGCCAAGGATGTGAGCTTCATCGCGGGCAACGGCCAGGTCGTTGCCGAGCTCGACAGCGCCGTGATCGGCGCGGTCGCCGGCGATGCCCGCAGCGCAAGCGTCCACTACCCCGAAGGCCACGCCAGCCCGCAGCTCGCCGGCAAGAGTGCGCAGTTCAACGTCACCGTGAAGAAGGTCGAGGAGCCGAGCCTGCCGCCGCTCGATGAGGAATTCTTCAAGAGCTTTGGCGTCAGCGAAGGCGGAATCGACGCCCTGCGTACGGAAGTGCGCACCAGTATGGAGCGCGAGCTCGCAAGCGTGATCCACAATCGGCTGCGCGGTCAGGTGCTCGAGGCGCTGGCACGCGAGAACCCGATCGAGGTGCCGCGCGCGTTGGTGGAGGAATCGGTGCAGCAGATGCAGCTCGACACCGCGCGGCGCACGGGCGCGCGCGATGTGAGTCAGCTGCCTCCGGTGGAGGTCTTCCAGGAGCCGGCGCGCCGGCGCGTCGCCCTGGGGATGATCCTGGCGGAGGTGATCCGCGCCGGGGAGCTGAAGATCGACCGCGCCCGGGTGCAGACCCGGCTCGAGGAGATCTCGATGTCTTACCCCAACCCCGAGGAGGCGCGGCGCGCCTATCTGCAGAACCCCGAGGCGATGCGCGGCGTCGAGTCCGCGGTGCTCGAGGATCAGGCGGTTGATTTCGTGCTGACCCGGGCCAAAGTCACGGACAAGCCGAGCACCTTCAAGGAGCTGACCGGTTTCGGTCAGCCGCAACGAGGCGAATCATGAACGAGCGTGGACTGAATCTGGTTCCCATCGTCGTCGAGCAGACAGCGCGCGGCGAGCGGGCGTATGACATCTATTCCCGGTTGCTCAAGGACCGGCTGATCTTCGTCGTCGGGCCGATCGATGACTACATGGCGAACATCGTCGTCGCCCAGATGCTGTTCCTCGAGTCGGAGAACCCCGAGAAGGACATCTCCCTCTACATCAACTCCCCGGGCGGCATCGTCACATCGGGCCTGGCCATCTACGACACGATGCAGTTCATCAAGCCCGACGTGAGCACGGTGTGCACGGGACAGGCGGCGAGCATGGGTGCGGTGCTCCTGGCGGGCGGGGCGAAGGGCAAGCGCTACTGCCTGCCCCACGCTCGCGTCATGATCCACCAGCCCCTCGGCGGCTTTCAGGGTCAGGCGGCGGATATGGAGATCCACGCCAAGGAAATGCTCATAACCCGTGACCGACTTAACAAGATTCTGGCTAAACATACTGGACAGAATGTCGACAAGATTAAACAGGACACCGATCGCGACAACTTCATGGACTCGGATGAGGCGATTAAGTACGGCATCACCGACCGGGTTCTGGAGAAGCGGGGCGAGGTTCATCCGGGAAGCGGTAAGTAGCGGATCTTTTAGGGAAAAGCGCTACTTTGCGCATCGGCCATACTGCGTGCTATAAGGATTTCGGATGCTGAGGGCACTCGATGAGCGATGACTCCCGCGGCCGTCACGATGACGGGAAGCTGCTGTACTGCTCGTTCTGCGGGAAGAGCCAGCACGAAGTCCGCAAGCTGATCGCAGGCCCCTCCGTATTCGTCTGCGACGAATGCGTCGAGCTGTGCAACGACATCATCCGCGAGGAGCTGGAGGATCGCGCCGAGCGGGCGCGCGACAAGCTCCCCAAGCCCCACGAGATCAAGAAAGTCCTGGACGAGTACGTCATCGGCCAGGAGCGCGCCAAGAAGACGCTGTCCGTCGCCGTCTACAACCACTACAAGCGGCTGCAGACCAAGTCGGGCACCGGCACCCGGCCCAAGGATGACGTCGAGATCTCCAAGAGCAACATCCTGCTGATCGGCCCGACGGGTTGCGGCAAGACGCTGCTCGCCGAGACCCTCGCACGGCTGCTCAACGTGCCGTTCACCATCGCCGATGCAACCACGCTCACCGAGGCGGGCTATGTCGGCGAGGATGTCGAGAACATCATCCAGAAGCTGCTGCAGAAGTGCGACTACGATGTGGAGAAGGCCCAGACGGGCATCGTCTACATCGATGAGATCGACAAGATCTCAAGAAAGTCGGATAACCCCTCGATCACGCGCGACGTGTCGGGCGAGGGCGTGCAGCAGGCGCTGCTGAAGCTCATCGAAGGCACGGTGGCTTCGGTGCCCCCGCAGGGCGGGCGCAAACACCCGCAGCAGGAGTTCCTGCAGGTCGACACGACGAATATCCTCTTCATCTGCGGCGGCGCCTTCGCGGGCCTGGAGAAGATCATTCTCAACCGCACGCAGAAGAGCGGCATCGGCTTTACCTCGGATGTGCGCGAGATCAATGCGCGCCCGCACGGCAACGACCTCTTCCACGATGTCGAGCCCGAGGATCTGATCAAGTACGGCCTGATTCCGGAGTTCGTCGGCCGCCTGCCGGTGGTCGCAACGCTCGATGAGCTCGATGAGGCGGCGCTGGTGTCGATCCTCACCGAGCCCAAGAACGCGCTCACCAAGCAGTACCGGCGCCTGTTCGAGATGGAAAGCGCCGAGCTCGAGTTCCGCGACGAGGCCTTGAAGGCGGTGGCGCATCGGGCCATGCAGCGCAAGACCGGCGCCCGCGGACTGCGCACGATCCTGGAGACGGTGCTGCTCGACACCATGTACGAGCTGCCCTCGATGCGTAACGTGCAGAAAGTGGTCATCGATGAGTCCGTCATCGACGGTCACAGCAAGCCGTACGTCGTCTACCGCTCCGATGAGGAGCCGCGCCGCGCTGCCGGTACGGCACACTGACGATCGTGCGCACGATGCGGCAAGTGTTTGCCGCCTCGATCGCGTCACCGCCCCGGCTTCCTGCCATTAAGCTTTCGCACTTCCAGCCGTTGAAACGGGGGAAGCGCGCCCCTATTTCCCGCTATATTACCGATGCCGCCGGCGCAACGAGGACTTGACAGTGTCTGAACCCGCCACCACCAGTGCAAAGCCGAGTACCGCGGAAGCCGTCCCGGTGCTGCCTCTGCGCGACGTTGTCGTCTACCCGCACATGGTCATCCCGCTGTTCGTGGGGCGCGAGAAGTCGATTCACGCGCTGGACCTCGCGATGCGCGGCGACAAGAAGATCATGCTCATCGCGCAGAAGCAGGCCGACGTCGATGATCCCGGCGTCGATGATCTGTATCGCATCGGCACGCTGGCGACGATCCTGCAGCTTTTGAAGCTCCCCGACGGCACGGTGAAAGTGCTGGTCGAGGGCGTCGATCGTGCGCGCATCGAGCGGCTGCACGCCGGCGAGCACTACTCGGCGGACGTGACCATTCAGCCCGACGGCGAGACCTACGATGAGCGCGAGATGGACGTGCTGTCGCGCTCGGCGATCTCGCAGTTCGAGCAGTACGTGAAGCTCAACAAGAAGGTGCCGCCGGAGGTGCTGACGGCACTCGCGGGCATCGATCAGGCCGGGCGTCTGGCGGACAACATCGCCGCGCACATGACCCTGAAGCTCGCCGAGAAGCAGAAAGTTCTCGAGATCCTCGATGTGAGGAAGCGCCTCGAGCACATCCTCGTCGCCATCGAAGGCGAGATGGACGTGCTGCAGATCGAGAAGCGCATCCGCGGCCGCGTCAAGGCGCAGATGGAGAAGAGCCAGCGCGAGTACTACCTGAATGAGCAGATGAAGGCCATTCAGAAAGAGCTCGGCGAGATGGACGAGGGTGGCAACGAGATCACCGAGCTCGAGCAGAAGATCGCCAAGGCCGGCATGCCGAAAGAGGCGCGCGACAAGGCCGGTGCGGAGCTCAACAAGCTGAAGCTGATGTCGCCGATGTCCGCCGAGGCGACTGTGGTGCGCAACTACATCGACTGGCTGGTCAAGGTGCCGTGGAAGAAGCGCACCAAGATCCTGAAGGACATCTCGCGCGCCCAGAAGGTCCTGGATGAGGATCACTACGGGCTCGAGAAGATCAAAGAGCGCATCGTCGAGTACTTGGCCGTGCAGCAGCGCGTGGATAAGCTGCGTGGCCCGATCCTGTGCCTGGTGGGACCGCCCGGCGTGGGCAAGACCTCGCTCGGGCAGAGCATCGCGCGCTCGACCAACCGCAAGTTCGTGCGCATGTCCCTGGGCGGGGTGCGCGATGAGGCCGAGATCCGCGGTCACCGCCGCACCTACATCGGCTCCATGCCCGGCAAGATCGTGCAGAACATGTCCAAGGCGGGCGTGCACAACCCGCTGTTCCTGCTCGATGAAGTGGACAAGATGTCCATGGACTTCCGCGGCGATCCGTCCTCGGCGCTGCTCGAGGTGCTGGACCCGGAGCAGAACTCGACCTTCAACGACCACTACCTCGAGGTCGACCTGGACCTCTCCGAGGTCATGTTCGTGTGCACGGCGAACACGCTGAACATTCCCTCACCGCTGCTGGATCGCATGGAAGTCATCCGTCTTCCCGGCTACACGGAAGACGAGAAGATGAACATCGCGCGCAAGTACCTGGTGCCGAAGCAGATGAAGGCGAATGGCCTGAAGGACCACGAGCTCAAGGTGTCCGACGGCGCGTTGCTCGATATCGTGCGCTTCTACACGCGCGAGGCCGGCGTGCGCTCACTCGAGCGCGAAATCGCCAAGATCAGCCGCAAGGCCGTCAAGCAGATGCTGATGCACAAGAAGGAGCAGAAGTCGGTCGCGGTCACACCGCGCAACCTCGACAAGTTCCTGGGTGTGAAGCGCTTCCGCTACGGCAAGGCCGAGGATCTGGACCGTGTGGGCCAGGTGACGGGACTTGCGTGGACGGAAGTGGGCGGTGAGCTCCTCACCATCGAATCCGCGATCGTGCCGGGCAAGGGCAAGCTCTTGCACACCGGGCAGCTGGGCGAGGTGATGCAGGAGTCGATCCAGGCGGCGATGACGGTGGTGCGCAGCCGCGCGGCCATGCTCGGTCTTGAGCAGGACTTCTACCAGAAGCACGACATGCACCTGCACGTGCCCGAGGGCGCGACGCCGAAGGACGGCCCCAGCGCCGGCATCGGCATGTGCACGGCGCTGGTCTCGGCGCTCACCAAGATCCCGGTGCACTCGGATGTCGCCATGACGGGCGAGATCACGCTGCGCGGGGAGGTGCTGCCGATCGGAGGCCTGAAGGAGAAGCTCCTGGCGGCGCATCGCGGCGGCATCAAGACCGTGCTCATCCCGGATGAGAACGTGAAGGACCTGGCCGAGATCCCGGACAACATCAAGGGCAATCTCGAGATCAAGCCGGTGAAGTGGATCGATGAGGTGCTGCAGCTCGCCCTGGTGCACCAGCCGGTGCCCTTAGGGATGGAAGCCGCTCCGGCGCCTGTGGCGGTCGCCGCGGCCGTCGAGCAGAAACAGACCCGGCGCAACGGTCGGCGCAATATAAAGCCCAGCCCGGCTCACTGAGGTGGAAGGCGAGATTCACCCGTCCGCGGCACACGCCGCGGACGGGTTCGCGAAAGTTGTGAGCGTGATCGTGGGCATGCTGGGTGTGGTGCTGGCGATCGTTTCCATTGCGTCGCATCGCGCGCACACCGCCGCGGTCATCTATCGCGGCGAGGCCAACGACAAGTGGTCGTACTTCGAGGCGAAGAAGATCCGCGAGCATGTGGCGGACGGCATCGGCCGGCTCGCGGCAATCGTCGCGACCAAAGACGATAAGCAGGCACAGAACCTCGCGCAGCAGCTCGTCGCCGACAGCGCACGCTATGCCAAGGACTCCGCCAAGATCGAGCAGGATGCGACCGAGCGCGAGGCGGCCAGTCACCGCGAGGAAATCCGCGCCCTGCGGCTCGATGTGGCCGAGGGCTTTCTCGAATTGGGCCTGGTCCTCACCTCGCTCTACTTCCTCTCCCGCCGCCGCCTGTTCCCCGCCCTGGGGGGCGTCGCGGCCTTGGTCGGCGTCGCCATCGGCATCTCGAACTTCTGGGTATAAGCTTCGCGTCAGGCGGGTGCTTAGCTCAGCTGGTAGAGCGTCGCCTTTACACGGCGAATGTCGGGGGTTCGAGTCCCTCAGCACCCACCGCCGTACCGCGGAGCGGCGGCAGGGCTTCACGGTCCTCGGTGCCTGGGGTGTGAGCTGATTCACACTGGCGGGTGGGACTGAGAGCTGGCTCCCGCCCGAACACCCGGCGTCTGCGGCAGAATGCGCGCTCCACCTACGAGGGGCTGAGACCTTGTCCGGAGGCGTAAGGCGGCGAGCGCTGCTCGCTGCTCTTTTCCTTTTGGCGGCGTTTGCGCCGGCCTGCTGGATGGCGGCCGAGGCGGCCGGCCGCGTCGATACCGTCAGAACCGACTTAAAGCCGCTGATTCGCCAGGCGGCCGGCTCCGACGTCCAGTTTGCCGTGCACGTGCCGCACGCGGTCTCGAGCCGCGCGCAGGGCAGCTGGTCGCGAAGCGCGGGCTGGTCCACCTGGCACTACGCGGTACGGATCCCGACCGCCGTCTCGCTCTCGTTCCACGCCAGCCGGCTGCAGCTGCCGCCTTCGGCCGTGCTCACCGTGCGCAGCGCCGCAACGACCCAGACCTATCGCGCCAGCGATCTTCGCGGCAGCGAGCTGTGGAGCCGCATCCAGCCCGGGGAGGCGCTGGAGTTTTCGTTGCAGGTGCCCTCGGGTGCGCAGGCCAATGCGGACCTCGAGATCGCGAGCTTTCAGGCAGGCTTCCGCGCGCTCGGCGCAGGCGCGCAGGACCACCCGTACTACCGCGCGCTGGCCGCGGCCGCCGCAGCGGACGCGGGCGGCAATTCCGGCTGTGTGCAGAACTACTCGTGCGCGGCGACCACCGCGAACACGCCGTCCGCGCAGGCCACCGTGGCGCTCGTCATCGGCAATCTCTACCAGTGCACCGGCACGCTGCTCAACGACGTGCGCGGCGACAACACGCCCTACGTGCTCACGGCCCGACACTGCGAGAGCGGCAGCTACGGCGGTGGCAATCCGGGCGCGGCCGCATCCGTCACCGTGTACTGGGATGCGGTGACGCCCTGCGGCAGCGCACTTGGCTCAATCTACGATCCGGGCGTTGCCACCCAGACCGGTGCCACCACGGTCGTCGAGCAGGAGGACGCCTGGCTGCTGCGCCTCGATCAAAGTCCCGTGGTCGCGGATGCCGTGCTCGCGGGCTTCGATGCCCGGGGCCGCTCGGTCACGGGCGGCTACACCATTCACCACGCGCTCGGGCACGACAAGCAGTTCGTCGCCTGGTTCGGCCGGGCCGCGAGCGTGCAACGCAATCAGGTGCTCGACACCGAGTATCTGTCGCACTTCCTCGAGGTCGTGAACCAGACCGGCAACATCGGTCCGGGCGCCTCCGGTGCCGGGCTCATGGACTCGAACAATCGGTTCGTCGGTCTCACCTCGCTCGGGCGCGGCACGAGCGATCCTTCCGGCTACGAATCCTGTCCGGCGCCATCGCCGCGTGCGCCCAACGGCTCGAACGGTGCTGCGGATTTCACCTCGCTCGCGGGGATCTGGAATTCGACCGCTGACTCCACAAGCACGACCGGCAACGCAACGCTGCGCTCCGTGCTCGATCCGGGCTTCACGGGTACGCAGGTGGTATCGAGCGCACCGGCCGCCAGCATGTCCTTCAGCGCCTCAGACCACACACCCCAGGTCGGCGATGTGCTGGCGCTCAGCTGGAACGCGCCGGGCGCGACACAGTGCACGGCAAGTGGCGGTGTGAGCGGTGACGGCTGGAGCGGCACGGTCGCCGGCGCGGCGAGTCGCAATGTCACGGCCTCCGCGCCCGGAGTGGTGAGCTACCACCTGCAGTGCACTCTGTCGGGCGCTCGCACGGTGAGCTCTGAGATCTCCGTGAACTGGACCGGACCCGCGCCGTACCTGAGCTGGTCTTCCTCCGGCAATGCCTGGGTCAATCAGCCGGTGACTTTGAGCTGGAGCGCCAATGTCTCCCCCTGTGCGATTGAGGGCGGCGGTGTCTCGCTGTCCGATCAGCCCGCGAGCGGCACGACCACCACCACGCAGAGCACGCCCGGGGATGTGGACTACCAGATCACCTGCGGTGCCGGTGCCGCAGAAATCACGCAGACGACAACGGTCTCTTACGTCACGCCCGGCATCGACTTCGACGTGAACAGCACCGATCGGCGCCTCGGTGAGAGCCTCGTTCTGAAGTGGCTCACCTATGCGGACAGCTGCACCCCGACCGGCGGGCAGCCGAACGATGGCTGGACGGGCGTGAGCTTCGTGCCGCGCGCGGGTGCGGAGCAGTTCCTCACCACGGCGACGACGCTGGGCACGTTCACCTACACGCTGACCTGCTCGGCCGGATCGTCGTCGGTGCAGCAGAGCGTCACGGTGACCATCGAAAACGGCGCCGCCTATGTGAGCGCCGCCGTGAATCAGCCCACGCTCACCTACAGCGGCACGCCCGCGGACTACGTGACGTTCAACTGGACCTCGAACCTCTCCAACTGCACGCCGGGAAGTCAGCCGAGCCTCTCGCCGCTCACCGCGGGTACGCCCATGGCCGAAGACTCGGTCACGTTCGATCCCACCGCGCCGGGCAACTACGTCTTCAGTGTGACCTGCACGTCTGCCGCTGATCCCACGCTTCAGGCGCAGACTTCTGTCGATGTCAGCGTGCTCGCCCCGCCGCCCCCGACCGCCAGCATGACCATCACACCCGCCACCGTCCTCGCCCCGCAGACATTTACGGTCAGCTGGTCCTCGACCAATGCGCGCTCCTGCACCCTCACCGGCGAGGGCGATCCCGACTGGAGCGCGCTGTGGACGCCCGATGCCTCAGTCCCCAGCACCGGCAGCCAGACGTTCACGGCGGATCATCCGGGCAGCTACACCCTGGGCGTGAGCTGTCAGAGCATCGACCCGAATCAAAGCCCGGCAGCGGCTCAGGCCACCGTGACGGTCATGGCGGCGGCGCAGTCGCCGCCGGTGGCGCCGGCAAAGAGCGGAGGCGGTGGAGGCGGTGCGCTCGGCGCTCTGGAGCTGGGCCTCCTCGGCTGGCTCCTGGCGAGAAAACGTACACAAAACAGTCGCGTAGCAAGCCCTGCAATCGCCCTGTACAATGCCGCCCCCCAGCCGGAGCGGTAGTTCAGCTGGTTAGAATACCGGCCTGTCACGCCGGGGGTCGCGGGTTCGAGTCCCGTCCGCTCCGCCAATTCCTGCCGAAGTTTGACGCCATCAGAGCCTTCACGTAAATTACGTGAAGGAAGAGTGTGATCGCAAAAATGGCGCTCAAGCACAACATCACCGTCGCAATCGAGCCTGGATTGCTGAAGAAGGCGCGAGCCGTCGCGGCCCGCAAAGGCCTCAGTGTGAGCGCGCTCCTGGCAGAGGAGTTGCGCGAGCTGGTCGCGGAGGACGCGCGCTACGCGGCGGCTCAGAAGCGAGCGGTGGCACTGTTTGCGACTCCACTGGCGCTCGGAGGCAGGCCTTTGCCTCGCGAGGAGCTTCATGAGCGCCTTCGTCTTCGTTGACACGAACATTCTTGTCTACGCCCACGATGCTGATGCGGGCGTGAAGCGTGACCGCGCTATCGAGAAGCTGCGACAACTCTGGGAGACCGACACCGGAAGGCTCTCGGTTCAGGTCCTGCAGGAGTTTTACGTCAACGTCACACGCAAACTGACCACCCGCGTCGCTCGGTCCACGGCGCGTGAGGTCGTGAGTGCCTATGGCGCATGGGTGCGCGAGCCCACGACCGCTGAAACGGTTCTGCGAGCGAGCGACATCGCCGAACTGGCGCAGATCTCATTCTGGGACGCATTGATCGTTGCCGCAGCGGAGCAGTCCGGCGCCGCCGAGCTGCTGAGTGAGGATCTGAACGATGGCCAGGAGATTGCGGGCATCAAGGTCATTAACCCTCTCGTCGCGGCCTGAGGCGGCTTGCTGACAGCCCGCACAACCGTCAGTAGACTTACGCGCCCTTGATTCACCTGGCACTTTCGACGAAACATGCTGCAGAAAATTAGCGATACGCTGAAAGGCCACGCGTGGCTTACCTATGGCCTGTTCGGTGCCCTGAGCCTGATTTTCGCGGCCTGGGGCGCCTACGGCATCGCGAACCTCAACTTCGGCAGCGGCGCGAACGGCGCCAAGGTCAACGGTGAGACGCTGCCCGCCGATCAGATGCGCCGCATCTGGCTGGAGCAGCAGTCGCAATGGCAGCAGCAGCACGGCGGCGAGATGCCCGCTGCGCAGAAGGCGCTCATTCAGGATCAGATCGTGGAGTCCTTCGTGCGCTCGGCCGTGGTCACGCAACGGGCCCACCAGCTCGGCTACCGCGTGAGCGACCAGGAAGTGATGCAGGCGCTGCAGAACCAGCCGGCCTTTCAGATCGATGGCCGCTACTCGCCGGATCTCGCCAAGGCGCGCCTCACCCAGCTCGGCATTTCGGCTGATGCGTTCGCGGTCGATTTGAAGAACGAGTTGCAGCGCGATCAGGTCGATCGCGGCATCCGCTTGTCGGACTTCATGACGGGACATGAGCGGGCGCAGCTTGCGGCGCTGGAGAACGAAGAGCGCCAGATACGCTACGCCGTCATCCCCGAGGAGAAGTATGCGGCTTCAGCCGTGACTGACGATGCCGCGGTGCGTGCGTACTACGAGGCCCACAAAGCCGAGTTCATGACGATCGAGTCGGTGAAGCTGCAGTACGCGCAGCTGAACCTGGATCAGCTCACCTCGCAGGTCACGATCACGGATGCCGACATCCGCGACTACTACGACAAGAACAAGACGCGCTTCGCGCAGCCGGAGCGGCGTCGTGCGCGGCATATCCTGGTGACGGCGACCAAGGACCGCAACGATGCAGCGGCGCTGGCGCGCGCTAACGAGGCGCTGGCGAAAGTGAAGGCGGGCGGTGACTTCGCGGCGCTGGCGAAGCAGTACTCCGATGACACCGGCTCGGCCACTCAGGGCGGGGATCTTGGCTTCTCACAGAAGTCGGATCTGGTGGGTCCGTTTGCCGATGCGCTCTTCTCGATGAGCGTGAATGAGATCCGCGGGCCGGTGAAAAGCCAGTTCGGCTATCACGTCATCCAGCTCGAGGCGATTGAGGCCGGCAAGACCAAGAGCCTTGATGAGGCCCGGCCCGAGATCGAGGCGCAGCTGCGCCACGATCGGGCGGCGGACAAGTTCGGCGATGCCCAGGAGCAGCTGCAGCAGAAGCTCGAACAGCCCGGCACGACGCTGGAGGGGCTCGCGCAGCAGTTCAATATGCAAACCGGCGAGCTCGCCACTTTCGAGCGCGGCACCGGCGGCGGGGATCTCGGCGACTCGCGTGACCTGCAGGAAGCGGTGTTCAGCGATGCGGTGCTGGCCGAGCACAAGATCGGCGGACCGGTGCTCCTGGGCGAGAACCGGCTCGTGATCGTGAAAGCACTCGAGCATCATCCGCCGGCAGCGAAGCCCATCGCCCAGGTGCACGATGCGATCGTTGCCGCGATCCGCAAGGAGCGTGGTCGGGCCGGGGCGATTCAGGCGGCGCAGGCCGCCGTGACGAAATTGCGAGCCGGCGCCTCCCTCGATGAGGTCACCCGGGAGCTGGGCGTCGCCGCCGAGCCGCCGCGGTTCATCGGGCGTACCGACCCCTCAGTGCCCGCGCAGATCGGCGCGGAGGCGTTCGCGAGCGGCAAGCCCGCTGCCGGCAAGCCGGCGTACAGCGCCCTTGAGCTACCCTCGGGCGGTGCGGCGATCCTCTCAGTGTTGAGCGTCAAGACCCATGAGGGCGCCAATCCCGAGCAGGCCGCGGCAAGCGTGCGCCAGGCACTCGCGCAGCATTCGGAAGGGGATGCCGATGCGTACCTGGAGCAGCTGCGGCTGAACGCGAAGGTCGAGAAAAATCCGCAGGTCTTCGATCAGTAGGCGCGCGCTGCGCCCGCGCTTGCGGTCGCGCTGAAGATCAGCCTTCGGCTTCCTGCGCGAAGCTCATGCCGACGGTGCTGAAGCCCCCGTCCACGTAGACGATCTCTCCCGTGATGCCGGCCGCGAGGTCCGAGCACAGGAAGGCGGCGGTGTTGCCGACGTCCTCGAGTGTGACGTTGCGGCGCATCGGGGCGACTTCCGCGACCCGGGCGAGCATCTTGCGAAAACCCGCGATACCAGCCGCTGCGAGCGTCTTGATGGGGCCGGCGGAGATGCCGTTCACCCGAATGCCCTGCGGTCCGAGCTCGCCGGCCAGGAAGCGTACATTCGCCTCGAGGCTCGCCTTGGCGAGCCCCATGACGTTGTAGTTCGGGATCGAGCGCACCGCGCCCAGGTAGGTGAGGGTGAGGAGGGCGCCGGCACGGCCCTGCATGAGCGGCTTCGCCGCACGCGCGAGCGCCGTGAAGCTGTAGCTCGACACATCGTGGGCGATCCGAAAGGCCTCGCGCGAGGTGTTGTCGACAAAGCTGCCGCTGATGGCTTCTTTGGGCGCATACGCGACGCCGTGAACGACGACGTCCAGCTGGCCCCACTCGCGCTTCAAGAGATCAAAGCTCGAGCCGATCTGCTCATCCACCGTCACATCGAGCGGCATCGTGAGCTTCGAGCCCACGGACTCGGCGAGCGGAATCACCCGCTCCTTGAGCTTGTCATTGACGTAGGTGAAGGCGAGCTCGGCGCCCTCGCGGTGCATCGCCTGTGCGATGCCCCAGGCGATGGAGCGGTCCGTGGCAACACCCACGATGAGAGCACGCTTCCCCGAAAGAAATCCCATCGCCGCTTCAGCCGGCGCGGGCGACGCGGGCCCGCCTGGTCACATGAATCTGCAGATGCTGGCCGGGTGCGAGCGCGGTCTGCGAGAGCTGATTCCAGCTCACGATCTGCGCCACCGAGACCTGAAAGACATGCGCGATGCGCGAGAGCGTATCGCCGCTGCGCACGGTGTAGGTGACCTGGCGGCTGCTGCCACCAGTGGCGGCACCCGAATCGACGGCCGTCTCGGTGTCGGCGCTCGCGCTGACGCGCGTGCGGCTCGCCGCCACCATGCGCAGATGCTGACCGGCCCGCAGCGGATCGCCCGGCTGCATGCCGTTGGCGCGCGCCAGCTGATTCACATCGACGCCGTGACGGCGTGCGATGGCCCACAGCGAATCGCCACGGCGCACCACAACGCGCATGCGCGGCCGTAAGGCCAGGCGGCCCCGGGAATCGGCGAGCGCTGCGGCCCGCAGCACCTTGGAGGGCAGCTCGATCGCATCGGCGGGGACGCGCAGGTCGGTGCCGACCACGAGCGGGCCTTTGGGAATGTCGTTGAACTCGCGCAGCGCCTGCGGCGTCGTGCCGTAGTGCCTGGCGATGGCGGTGATGGTGTCCTTGCGCTTCACCGTGTAGCGCTCCACCTTCATGCGCTGATCGGGCGTGAGCTGCACCACGTTGGATTTGAACGCATCCGCCGCATCGGAGGGCAGCAGCAGGAAGTGCGGACCCGAAGGGTCGGTCGCCCAGCGGTGGAAGGCGGGATTGAGCTCATACACCTCATCGTTCGTGACCCCGGCGATCTGCGCCGCGACGCGCAGGTCGATCTGCCCCTGAGTCTCCACGCGCGTGAAGTAGGGCTGATTCGGGATCGGGGAGAAGGTGAGGCCGAGGGTCTCCGGGTCGGTGACCAGGCGCTTCATCGCGAGGAGCTTGGGCACGTAGGCCTTGGTCTCCTTCGGCAGCTTTAAGCTCCAGAAGTCGATCGGCTTGCCGCGCGCCTGGTTGTGGGCCACCGCACGCTCGACATTGAGCTCACCGCAGTTGTAGGCGGCGATCGCGAGCAGCCAGTCGCCGTTGAACTCATCGTGCAGCGATTGCAGGTAGTCGAGCGCCGCGCGGGTCGACTCGATGACATCGCGCCGGCCGTCGTACCACCAGTCCTGCTTCAAGCCATAGCGCGAGCCGGTGCCGGGGATGAACTGCCACAGGCCCGAGGCCCGGGCGCGGGAGTAAGCGTAGGGCTCGAAGGCGCTCTCCACCACCGGCAGCAGGGCGATCTCCACGGGCATGCCGCGCGCTTCGATCTCCGTGACGATGTGGTAGAGGTAGAGCTCGGAGCGGCGGAAGGCGCGCTCCAGGTAATCCGGGTTATTGACGTACCACCTGAGCTCCTGGTTGACCGCCTTGCTGTCGACCGTCTCGAGCTTGAATCCCGCCCGCATGCGATCGAAGAGGTCCGGATAGGTGCCCGGGGTAAGTCCTGCCAGCGGGGCGCCCTCGGTCCCGGCATCGATCCAGGCGCCGGTCGACCGATCGGCGAGCGTCGAGGCATCGGCGGCGGCGGTGGTGTCGACCTGGGCCGCAGGGGCGGTGGCCGGGGCCGGGTCGGCGGCGGCGGAGGCGGTCGGGGTCGGTTCCGCAGCCTGATCGACCGGCGCAACGGTCACAGTCGTGACGACAGGCGAGGCCTGCGCGGCAGCGGATGCGGCAGTCTTGTGGGCCGGCGTCGCAGCGCAGGCGGTAATCAGTAGGAGCGCGCTAAGTAAAATTCCGTTTCGCGTCCAGTGACGAAGTCCCTTGGCCAAAATACAGTCCCCTACTTGAAGGCAGTGATGTTATCGAGCCACGGACAACCGCCGTGGAAACGATCGTTCCCCGGCGCAAAATACGTTCTTGTGACCCAGAATTTAACTGGTAACTTCACAGAATTGCTACTCTTTTGTTGTGCCAGCTCTCACTCCCGCATCGAGCCCCGCGCCTGACCGTGAGCTTGCCCTGATGGGCTGGTGGCGCGGCGCGCTCGGCAGCGCCCTGGTGAGCGCCGAGTCGGAACTTCTCTCCGAGGCATTCGAGGATGTCTTCGGCTGGGAAATGCTGCAGATCGGCGCCTGGGGAGAGTCACGCGCGCTCCTGGCCGGCACGCGCACCCGACGTCAGGTCGTGCTCGGGCCGGCAGGTTCCGGCGCAGACCTCATCGCGCGCCCGTCGCAGTTGCCGGTGGCCGCCGGTTCGGTCGATGCGGCGCTGTTGCCACATACGCTGGAGTTCGCCTCCGACCCCTACGCGATCGTGCGCGAGGTCGACCGGGTGCTGGTGGGCGAGGGCCAGCTCCTGGTCCTCGGCTTTAATCCCTGGAGCCTCTGGGGTCTTAGAGCCTGGGGCACCCGCGATGGCTATCCGCCCGGCCTGCGCCGCGTGCTCACCGAGGGGCGGGTGCGCGACTGGCTGGTGCTCCTGGGCTACGAGATCGTCGCCACCCGGGCCTACCTCTACGTGAGCCCCTGGAGCGAGCGGGCCGCGCGCCGCGAGGGCTCGGGCGGGCTCTTGCGCCGCGGGCTCTTCAATCCGTTGACCGCCGGCGCGTATCTGATCAAGGCCAGAAAGCGCCTCTACACGCTCACGCCGGTGCGTCCGCGCTTCCGTGAAAAATCCGCGGTCATCGGCGGGCTCGTCAAACCGACGACGCGCCAGTCCTCTTAAGCCTTGAGCCGGGCACCGCAATTCGTGGATATCTATACCGACGGGGCCTGCCGGGGAAATCCGGGGCCCGGCGGCTGGGCGGCGCTGCTCAGCTACAACGGCACGGAGCGCGAGCTCTCCGGCGCTGAGACGCACACGACCAACAACCGCATGGAGCTCACGGCCGTCATCCGCGCATTCGAAGCCCTAAAGCGCAGCGTCTCCGTGCGCCTCTACACCGACTCGGAATATGTCCGCCGCGGCATCACCGAGTGGCTGCCGCAGTGGAAGAAGCGCGGCTGGCGCACGGCAGACAAAAAGCCCGTGAAAAATCAGGATTTGTGGGAACAGCTCGACGCCCTGATTGCGGCCCATGAGACACAATGGCACTGGGTGAAAGGGCACTCCGGTGTGCCCGGCAACGAGCGGGTCGATCGCCTCGCCAACGACGCCATCGATTTACTGCAGAGTTAGGTACACTCGCGCGCACACATGCGACAGATCGTTCTCGACACGGAAACGACGGGCCTCGATGTCTCGCAGAATCACCGCGTCATCGAGATCGGCTGCGTCGAGCTCTCGAGCCGGCGGCTCACCGGTCGAAACTTCCACCGCTATGTCAATCCCGAGCGCGAGATCGACGAGGGGGCGCTCGCGATCCACGGCATCTCGCGCGCGGATCTGGAGCGTGAGCCCAAATTTGCCGAGATCGCCGATGAGCTGATCGAGTTCATCGCCGGCGCCGAGCTCATCATTCACAACGCCGCCTTCGATGTGGGCTTCCTCGATGCGGAGCTCGGCAGGCTCCCGGGTGAGGCCCGGCGCATCAGCGCCATCTGCCACGTGCTCGACTCGCTCGCCCTGGCGCGCGAGATGCACCCCGGGCAGCGCAACAGTCTCGATGCGCTGTGCAAGCGCTACAACGTGGATAACTCCCGGCGCGAGCTGCACGGCGCCCTGCTCGATGCGCGGCTCCTGGCCGATGTGTACCTGGCGATGACGGGGGGGCAGAGCACCCTGGCGCTCGGTGAAGGTTCGCAGAGCGCACGTGCCCAGGAAGGCCGGCCGGTGCGGGCGCTGGTGCGGCCGACCGCGCCCCTGCGAGTGGTCTTGGCAACCGCCGCCGAGCGCCGCGCACATGAAGAATTTCTCGCGCTTATCGCGCGCCAGACCGGGGGGAAATGTGTCTGGCGCGAGCTCGAGCCCGAGGCCGGTGCCGAGCCTGAGCTGCCACCGGGCTTAAGAGCGGGCCAGGCGGCATCGGGCGGATGATCCGCGCCGCGGACCGCATCATTTTCACGAGTCACGCTGGAAGGAAACCGTGCTGAGACTGCGCAATTGCCGCATAGGCGTCGTGGGCCTGGGCTACGTGGGGCTGCCGCTCGCGGCAGAATTCGGCAAGCACTTCGAGACGACCGGTTTCGATGTGAAGCCGGGTCGCATCGCGGAGCTCAAGGCGGGACGCGACAGTACGCTCGAGCTGTCCCCGAAGGAGCTCGCCGGCGCGACGCGCCTGTCCTTCACGACCAATCTCGCGGACCTGAAACGCTGCCGGGTGTTCATCGTGACGGTGCCCACGCCGATCGATGAGTACAAGCGCCCGGACCTCACACCGCTGGTGCGCGCAAGCGAAAGCGTGGCTCAGGTCTTAAAGAAGGGCGATATCGTGATCTACGAGTCGACGGTGTACCCCGGCTGCACCGAAGAGGTGTGCGTGCCGATCCTGGAGAAGGGCTCGGGCCTGAAGTTCAATCGCGACTTCTTCGCCGGCTACAGTCCCGAGCGCATCAACCCCGGGGACAAGGAACACCGTCTGCCCTCGATCAGGAAG
>DATIYV010000031.1:0-34672 GCA_035517435.1 Steroidobacteraceae bacterium
CCCAGCACCGGCCGCGGCGCCGGCCCCCGCGCCGGCCAAAGCGGCAGGGAAGTAGCGCATGCGCCGCATTCTCATGCTGATCGCACTCGCCGCGCTCGCGGTCGGCTGCTCGAAGAACAAGGTCAAGGATGTCGATAAGCCGGCCAAGCTCGTCAGCTTTCCGGCGACGTTGCGTACCAGTCATCTGTGGTCCGCGAGCGTCGGCGGCACGAGCGTCCCGCTGCGTCTCGGGCTCGACGTCGCGGTTGACGACGGCCGTGTGTTTGCGGCCGGTCACGGCGGTGAGGTGGCGGCGTTCGATCTGAAGAGCGGACGTGTGATCTGGAAGGCGCGTACGAAGCTGCCGCTGGCCGGTGGTCCTGGCGTGGCAACCGACCTGATCGCAGTCGGAGGCACCAATGGCGAGGTGATCGCACTCGGTGCCGCGAGCGGTGAGGTGCACTGGCGCGTCAACGTCGGCTCGGAGGTCATCGCAGCACCGGCGGTCGGCGCCAACGTCATCGTCGTGCGTGCGGTCGATGGCAGGCTGCACGCTCTGGCGAAGTCTGACGGTCATGAGCTGTGGCAGCTTCAGCAGACCGTGCCGCGGCTCTCGCTGCGCGGCACCTCCCAGCCGCGCCTGGTCGGCGATCTGGCCATCTGCGGCTACGACAACGGTCGCGTCGTCGCCGCCAACATGGGCGATGGTACGAGTGCCTGGGAGAATCTCGTCTCCCCGCCGCAGGGGCGCAGCGAGATCGAGCGCTTGAATGACATCGATTCCACGCCGCAGATCGCCGGCAATGACGTCTACGTCGTGGGCTTCCAGGGCAAGATCGCGATGCTCGCGCTGGACACCGGTCAGATCTGGTGGTCACACGATCTGTCCAGCTACCGCGGCATGGGCATTGACGATGACCAGCTGTACGTCTCGACGGGCGAGGGCGAAGTCATCGCGCTCAGTCGCCGCAACGGCTCGGAGGTGTGGCGGCAGAAGGCTCTCGCCCACCGCGGGCTCTCGGGACCCGTCGTCAGCGGCGATGCCGTCGTCGTGGCCGACTACAAGGGCTACGTGCACTGGCTCGACCGCAAGACCGGAGCGCTCGCCGCGCGCGCCAGCACTTCCAAGAACCGCATCACCAATCAGCCGGTGGCGGCCGGCGATGAAGTGCTCGTGATCGACGATCGCGGCCACCTCAACGCCTTCCGGAGCCGTCCGCTCAAGTGAGCGCGGCACTCAAGGACAATCCGTGCTCCCAGTCATCGCTCTCGTGGGCAGGCCGAACGTCGGCAAGTCGACGCTGTTCAATGCGCTGACGCGCACGCGTGATGCGATTGTCGCCGACGTGCCGGGCGTCACGCGCGACCGGCAGTACGGCTTTGGCCGCAACGGCGACCGCGACGATGAGACGGCCGGTCGCTACATCGTCATCGACACCGGCGGTCTGGTGGAGAACCCGCATGGCATCGAGGCGCAGATGCGCACGCAGACCGAGCGTGCGATCGAGGAAGCAGACCGTCTGGTCCTCATCGTCGATGCGCGCAGCGGACTTACCGCCCAGGACCAGCTGATCGCGCGCGAGCTGCGTCGCTCGGGCAAGCCGATCTTCCTGGCAGTCAACAAGATCGACGGACTCGATGCCGATACCGGCGCGGCCGATTTTCATGCGCTCGGACTGGGCGAGCCGTGGTCGATCGCCGCAAGTCACGGTTCCGGCTGCCGCGAGCTCATGCAGCACGTGCTCGAGGGTCTGGCCGTCGAGCCCGAAGCGGAGGCGGATTCCGATGCGATCCGGGTCGCCGTCATCGGCCGCCCCAACGTGGGCAAGTCCACGCTCGTCAATCGGCTGTTAGGCGAGGAGCGCGTGATCGCCAACAGCGAGCCCGGCACCACACGCGACAGCATCCTGGTGCCGTTCCGGCGCGAGGAACGCGATTTCGTGCTCATCGACACGGCGGGCGTGCGCCGCCGCGCGCGCATCGAGGACGAGGTTGAGCGCGTCAGTGTCGCCAAGACGCTGCAGGCGATCGAGGACGCGCACGTCGTGATCCTGGTGGTCGATGCGCACGACAACGTCACCGAGCAGGATGCGAGCGTGCTGGGAATCGCGCTCACGCGCGGACGGGCACTTCTCATTGCGGTCAACAAATGGGACGGCATCGCACCCGAGCAGCGCGCTGAGATCCAGCGTCAGCTCGCACTGCGGCTGGACTTCGTGCCCTTCGCGCCGCTGCACTTCATCTCCGCGCTGCACGGCAGTGGGGTCGGCGATCTGATGCGCTCGGTCGTGCGCGCCTACGACTCGGCGATGCTGAAGATCCCGACACCGGCGCTGACGAAAGTGCTCGAGCAGGCGCTGGTCACGCATCAGCCGCCGCTCGTGCGTGGGCGGCGCATCAAACTGCGCTTCGCTCATCAGGGCGGGAGCAATCCGCCGCGCATCATCGTGCACGGCAACCAAACCGCCTCAGTGCCGGACTCCTACCGCCGGTATCTCTCGAACGCCTTTCGCGATGCGTTCAAGTTCTACGCCACACCGATATTCGTCGAGTTCCGCACCGATGCGAATCCGTACGCCTCGCGCCAGCGCTCACGGCCCCTCCGGCGGGAGCGGGAGCGCCGGTAGGAACAGCTCCGGGTCCACGAACGTTGCGTTGAGTGCCACGCCCCAGTGAAGGTGCGGGCCGGTGACCCGCCCCGTCATGCCGACCTTGCCGATCACCTCGCCGGCCGCGATGCGCTGACCCGGCTTTACGCCGATGTGGCTCAGGTGGCAGTACATCGTCACCAGTCCCTCGCCGTGATCGATGAATACCGTGTTGCCGTTGAAGAAGAAGCTGCCGGTGTCGAGCACCTTGCCCGCGGCCGGGGCGATGACGCTCGTGCCCGTCGGCGCTGCGATGTCCATGCCAGAATGAGGACTGCGCGCCTCGCCGTTGAATACTCGCCGCGAGCCAAACGAGCTCGAGCGCACCCCCGGCACCGGCTGCAGCAACCGCAACGTCGCCGGCACGGCACTCGAGAACGTCGCGCGGTCCTTCTCGATTCTCGGCGTCTCCCGCTGCACACGCGCGAGATCCTTCTTGGACAGATCCACCTGTCCCGGCGCCACCGTCAGATGCTGCGTGACGTACTGCTTGTCGCTCACCTCGAAGCTCACGCGCTGCGGCGTTGTTGCACCTGCCGGCTGCACCTCGAACACGGACGGCCCCGGAGTCGCGGACAGCGGGATCCCCACCACCGCAAGCCATTTTCCCTCGACCGCCAGCACCATCGCGCGCCGTCCCAGGTAGCTCACCGACGGTGCCGGCTGCGCCGCATCTCCCACGGGGCGCACCAGCACCCCGCCGGGCACCAGGCTCTCGCGCGGCAGCTCGGGGAGCGCGCGCGCAGCGGGCGCGGCGGTGAGCGAGACGAGCGGCAGCAGCAGTAACACGAGCGTCGGGCGATGCATGCTGAGCTATTCCTTCTCCGCAAGGTGTCCGATTACGCTGGCCTTCAGGCTCCCGCGCGCCAGGTGTGCCTCGATGGTCTCGCCCACGGCGACTGCCGCGGCCTCACGCAGCACGGCTCCGTCGGCTGCGCGCGTGACGATCGCAAAGCCACGCTCGAGCGTGGCGAGCGGACTTACGCTGTGCAACGCAGTAGTCGCGATGTGCCAGCGCTGACTCGCCTTTGCGATGTATTCCTGCACGGCGTGACGCAGCCGCGAGGCGAGGAGCTCGTTGCGCAGCTGCAGCGCGCTCACCCTGTCGGCGGGGGAGTGCAACAGCAACTGGCTCAAGGCCTCGAACACGGCGTGGGCCAGATGCTGCAGCCGCGCACGCATGGCGGCCATCAGCCGCAGATCGAGCTCATCCAGCCGTTGCATGCGCTGCTGAACGCGCACGCCCGGGTGCGCAAGCTTCAGGCGTGTCATGGCGTGGGAGGAGCGCGTGGAGGCGCGGGCGAGCTCCCGGCGCAGGGCACTGCCGAGCCGGTCGGTAGTTCGCGCGATCGCGGCAAGCCAGGCATTACGATCGGGAGTGACGAGCTCGGCTGCACCGGAGGGAGTCGGTGCGCGTGCATCGGCGACGAAATCCGCGATGGTGAAGTCGATCTCGTGCCCGATGCCGGTGACCACGGGTATCGCGCTCGCGTGGATGGCATGGGCCAGGCGTTCGTCGTTGAAGGCCCACAGATCCTCAATCGAGCCGCCACCGCGCGCCAGTATGAGCACGTCGCATTCCCCGCGCGCCGATGCGAGCTCCAGGGCTGCGATCAGCGCCGGCACCGCGGCCGCGCCCTGGACGGGCGCCGGATAGATCAGCACGTCCGCGCAGGCGAACCGGCGCCGCAGGATATGCAGGATGTCGCGCAGAGCGGCGCCCGTGGGCGAGGTGATGACGCCGATACGTCGCGGAAAGCGCGGCAGGGCGCGTTTGCGCTCCACGGCGAACAGGCCGGCGGCGGCGAGCTTCGCCTTGAGCCGCTCGAACTCGCGCTTCAGGGCGCCGAGTCCCGCCTCCTCCAGATGGTCGATGATGAGCTGGTAGTCCCCGCGCGGCTCGTAGAGGCTGACGCGTCCGCGCGCGAGCACCTGCTGGCCGGCCTGCGGAGCGAAGCTCACGTGCGCATTGCGCTGGCGGAACATCGCGCAGCGCACCTGCGCCTCGCGGTCTTTGAGCGAGAAATACCAGTGGCCGGAGGAGGGCTGGGAGAGATTGGAGATCTCGCCCTCGACCCACAGCACCCCGAACCCCTGCTCGAGCAGCGCCCGCGCCTCGCGGTTCAGGCGCGAGACGCTGTAGACGTTGCGCTCGGTCTGAGTCGCCGTTTGCATCCCATCTTTACCGTGAGCCAGATTGCCAGTAAAATAACCGGTTTTAGTTCACACACGTCAGGACAGCACGGACGAGCGATGCGAATCCTGCAAGAGGCTTTGACTTTCGACGATGTCCTCTTGGTTCCGGCCTACTCGGATGTCCTGCCGCGCGAAGTCGATCTCTCCAGCCAAGTCACCCGCCGCATCCGGCTGAATCTGCCACTGCTGTCGGCCGCCATGGATACGGTGACCGAAGCCCGCCTCGCGATCACGATCGCCCAGGAAGGCGGCCTCGGGATCATACACAAGAGCATGTCGATCGAGGCCCAGGCGCGCGAAGTCGGCCGGGTGAAGAAATTCGAAAGCGGCGTGATCCAGGATCCGATCACGGTCCCGCCCGACATGACCATCCGGCAGGTGATCGAGCTCACGCGTGCGCGCGGCATCTCCGGTGTGCCGGTGGTGCTCGGCAATAAAGTCGTCGGCATCGTGACCCATCGCGACTTGAGATTCGAAGAGAAGCTCGATGCGCCGGTCTCCAGCGTCATGACGCCCAAGGAGCGCCTGATCACCGTGCGCGAGAATGCGCCCAAGCAGGAAGTGCTCGGGCTGCTGCACAAGCATCGCATCGAGAAGGTACTGGTGGTGAGCGGCGATCATGAGTTGAAGGGCATGATCACCGTCAAGGACTTCCAGAAAGCGACCGAATTTCCCCGCGCCTGCAAGGATGCGAGCGGCCAGCTGCGCGTCGGCGCCGCGGTGGGAACGAGCCCGGACACGCTCGATCGGGTGGCCGCGCTGCGCGATGCCGGTGTGGATCTGGTGGTCGTTGACACGGCGCACGGGCATTCGAAGGGTGTCATCGATACGGTGGCCAGGATTCGCGCGCGCTGGGCCGACCAGCAGATCATCGCCGGCAATATTGCGACTGCCGAGGCCGCGCGTGCGCTCGCCGATGCGGGTGCGGATGCGATCAAAGTCGGTATCGGCCCGGGATCGATCTGCACCACGCGCATCGTCGCCGGCGTTGGTGTGCCGCAGATCTCGGCGGTGGCGAATGTGGTGGAGGCGCTGGCGCGCACGACCTACGCCGACGTGCCGGTGATATCCGATGGCGGCATCCGCTTCTCCGGCGACATCGCCAAGGCGATCGTCGCCGGCGCGCACGCCGTCATGATCGGGGGCCTGTTCGCCGGCACTGAGGAGTCACCCGGCGATGTCGAGCTCTACCAGGGTGCCTCGTACAAGTCGTACCGCGGCATGGGCTCGATCGGTGCCATGGCCGAGCGCCACGGCTCGGCCGATCGGTATTTCCAGGACACGACGAGCGAGCTCGAGAAGCTCGTACCCGAGGGCGTCGAGGGGCGCGTGCCCTACAAGGGCAGCCTCGTCACGATCCTGCAGCAGCTCGCCGGGGGGCTGCGCGCGGCCATGGGTTACACCGGCAGCCGCAACATCACCGAGATGCGCACCCGGCCCACGTTCGTGCGCATCACGACCGCGGGCGTGCGTGAGAGCCACGTGCACGACGTGACGATCACCAAAGAGGCTCCGAACTACCGCATCTCTTGAGCGCACATCCGGACATTCATGCCGATCGCGTGCTGATCCTGGATTTCGGCGCGCAATACACGCAGCTCATCGCCCGTCGCGTCCGCGAAGCGGGCGTCTACTGCGAGATCCATCCCTGGGACATGTCCGATGCGGACGTGCGGGCGTTCAAACCGCGCGGCGTCATTCTCTCCGGTGGACCAGAGTCCGTGACGGACTCCGCACCGCCGCGCTCGCCGGCCTCAGTATTCACGCTCGGCGTGCCGGTGCTCGGTATCTGCTATGGCATGCAGACCATGGCGCAGCAGCTGGGCGGGCGCGTGGCCCCAGCGAGCAAGCGCGAGTTCGGCTATGCCGAAGTGACCGTCACTGCGCCGAGCCGCCTCCTCGATCACCTGGCGGACCGCGAGGATGGCTCACGGCGCGCTGTGCTCGATGTGTGGATGAGCCACGGCGATCGGGTTGAGACGCTGCCGGCGGGATTTCATGCGACCGCCGCCACGGACCATGCGCCGCTCGCCGCGATGGCCGATGAGTCGCGGCGTTTCTACGGCGTACAGTTTCATCCCGAGGTCACCCATACGCGCCAGGGAGCGCGCCTGCTCGAGCGCTTCGTGCGCGAGATCTGCGGCTGTCAGGCGCTGTGGAGCGTCGGGAACATCATCGAGGATGCGCTGACGCGCGCCCGTGCGCAGATCGGCTCGGGCAGAGTGCTGCTCGGGCTCTCCGGCGGCGTCGACTCATCCGTGGTGGCAGCGCTGCTGCAACGCGCGGTGGGCGATCAGCTCACCTGTGTCTTCGTCGATCACGGCCTGCTGCGCCTTGACGAGGGCGATGAGGTCATGCGCACTTTTGCTGAAAATCTCGGCGTGCGCGTGATCCGGGTGAACGCCGGCCCGCGCTTTCTCAAGGCGCTCGCCGGCGAAACTGATCCGGAGAAGAAGCGCAAGATCATCGGCCGACTCTTCGTCGAGGTCTTCGAAGAAGAATCGCACAAGCTCAAGGGCATCGATTTTCTTGCGCAAGGCACGATTTATCCCGATGTGATCGAGTCGGCCGGCGCCAAGACGGGCAAGGCGCACGTCATCAAGTCCCATCACAACGTCGGCGGTCTGCCGGCGCAGATGCGGCTGAAGCTGGTCGAGCCGTTGCGTGAGCTCTTCAAGGATGAGGTGCGCCGTCTGGGTGTCGAGCTCGGCTTGCCGCCGGCGCTGGTTCACCGCCATCCGTTTCCGGGTCCTGGACTTGGCGTGCGGATCCTGGGTGAAGTGCGCGAGGAGTACGCCGAGCTGCTGCGGCGCGCGGATGCCATCTTCATCGAGGAGCTGCGGCGCCATGATCTGTACGATCGCGTCAGTCAGGCCTTCGCCGTGTTCCTGCCGGTGCGCTCGGTCGGTGTGATGGGCGATGGCCGCCGCTACGACTACGTGGTGGCACTGCGAGCCGTCGAGACGATCGACTTCATGACGGCGCACTGGGCGCATCTGCCCTACGAGTTCCTCGATCACGTCTCGCGGCGCATCGTCAACGAAGTGCAGGGCATCTCGCGCGTGGTGTACGACATCTCCGGCAAACCGCCCGCGACGATCGAGTGGGAGTGACCAGGGCGCTTGCCCAGTGTGTCACGGTCGGCCGCGATAGTTAACCCGGAGTTTCAGGGGAAAACTGGCCGAAACTCATCTCAATCCGCTGCGGCCGACGTCGTTCGCTACAAAGATGATTTGAGAGGCCGACGCTTGCGCGAATGATGAGTCGGCACAGGCGCCCGTCCGATGATGGCTTGTTGCTCGAATTGTTTGCGTGCGTCCAGCCACGCATAAACTTCGTCCGAGTCCCAAACAACACAGCGCGGGGTCAAATAGAAACGTCTTGGAAAGTCCTCGCGCTGCTCCAATTCGTAAATAGTTGTGTTCGACAGCGGAATGATCTTTCGCAGTTCGGCTCGGCGCAGCGCGCGTCTTGGCGGGCGAGTCAATGCAGGCGGAGTCGTAGAGGATCGCATCATAACGCGTTGCCTTTAGACGGCCTATCGAAAGGGGGAGTCCCCCTTTCAGCTCCCTTCTGCCCGAGTGGCATAGAACCGCAAGGCAGCCTCCTCAAAGTTTCCCACAAGAAAGTCGGCGATGGGTTGCGCATACCAATTGAATGCCGTACTGACGCGATAGCGCATCGTGACGCGAATCTCCGTGCCTGCGTTCACTTCGCGCAATACGTACTCGGTGTCGATGAGATCGACATATCGCCCGCCAATCTTCACGTGATCGTCGAGTGCTCCTGGCGGAAAAGAGTCGTTCCTGAATCGATAGGTCCAACGCACACGTTGATTAGGTTGCCAGTCTGCCGCGACCTGATCGAATTGGATGCCTTTCCCCATCGTGATGTGGCGGACTTGAGTGCTGTCAGCGAGTTCGGTAACGGCCGATGAGGGGAGGGGAACGCCTATGCGATACATCCAGGCAGAGCCGATTTCCTCGGCTCGGATGCCTCTGGCAACTGTGAGATGTGTCCAGACTCTCTCAGGGCTAGCGGAGACGATTCGGACTCTATCAACCGACCGTATGTCTTGTGGGAGTGGAAGGTTTTGCTCGAGACCTCCCAACAACAGTGGAAGCGCGGCAAAAGTGTATACGGCAGCCCGTGGCCACTTTGTCCAACGACACACAGCACCCATCAGAACCCCGCCGAGGCCGCCCACGAAACCAAAGAGCGGTATGGCGAGAATCGCGCAAATGAGCCCCTCCACCCGGATTACCATCGTGCCGACTACAAATAGCGCATTGGCGGCGGCAGCGGCGAAGAAGTAATAGGACCAGCTCCTACGCACCGCGCGCTCTGCCATGTAGACGGTTACTGCGCCGACCAGAATTGGGACCAACAGCGTAAAGGAAGACTCCATCGCGTGGTCGGGCGTAGCCGAGAAAAAGAGACGCAAAGCGACGCCGACGATGGCGCCGCAGATCAGGGGCACCGTCCATCCAAATCGGACAATCCAGAAGCGGCGAGGTTCTGGCGTATCAGGCGGCGAGGCCATGACCGTCCACTCCGGGGCGTGTGGTGAGTTCCGTTGCCGAAATCGATTTGCTGTGTCCCACAAGCGCAACCTCGACAAGTTCTGACCGATGGGGTAGGTCAGGCGGCAATCGGAGATGGGTCACCAGTCCGAGGCGCCGTAGGCCCAAGAGAACCCACCAGCCTGGGTCCCATTCACCTGGCGCGATCCCCAGTCGCGCTGATCCCGGAAATGCGTGATGGTTGTTGTGCCAACACTCGCCCATGGTTAATAGCGAGGTGAACCGAACATTGTGACCCTGTACCGCGGCACCTCGCACCTCGCGGCGAACTGCACCATGGTTATGCGCTAGATGACCGATCAGCCAATGTCCGAAGACGCCGGCAGTCACCCGAGCGCATACGGCCCACCATACATATCCCCAACCACCGACGGCATAGAGTAGGAACGCCAGGGGGAGCTGTTGCGCCATCCATGTGCGCTCCAGAAATTGATAGAAGCGGTCGTCGGAAATTCTCGGTTCAATTCGGATTGTTGGCGGGTCTAGTAGCACCAACTCGCAATTTAGCTGCCACCATGCGTCCACCAAGGCCGATCGACCGTGCCTCAGATAATCGTGGCAACTAGGCAGCCGCTGCGCGTAATCGCGTAGCTCATGTTGGCGAAGAAGGCCGATTGGCCCCGCGAGCCCTACCTGCACACCAAGATATACGAAAAGGTATTCAAGCCATTTAGGGCACTGGTAGCTATCGTGCACGAGCTTTCGATGGCTTCCGAGCGAGTGGCCAAACAGGAGCACGACCGCGGTCGCGAACAGGAATGCGGTAAAAGCAGACCAAGAAAAAGTCGCTGCGCCGCCGACAACGGCACTTACCAGCATGCCAAGAAACCAAGCGGACTTAATGGGCGAGTACTGCACCGTGCCGACACTGACGGAGTCAAGACTCATAGCCGAAACGCGATGTTGACCCAGGTTTGCGGCGATGCTGTCCATAGCGATTCCGGGTTACTCGGGAAGGCGACGGCGCTTTGCGAGTGCTCGCGATTCGCGCTTCAGCGGGCCGGCCACCGGGCAGATCTCAAATGCATAACCGGTGAGCGTGTTGACCAAGCTACCCGGATTCAAACGATACAGCACTCGTTGTCCCTTACGTTCGCTGGCGACCAAGCCAGCGTTCTCGAGTACCGTAAGGTGCCGCGACATGGAGGGTGCCGTCATTTGAAAGCGAGCTGCGAGTTCGGATGTCGTTAGCTCTGCTTTAGAAAGATAGGCGAGAATTTCCCTGCGTGACCGGGATGCGAGAGCTTCAAAAATCTTGTCCACCGACATGTTTATACAATATTAGCAAATATGCGAATCGTCAAATGAGCTAATAGTAAACACGGGCTTGACCTATGCGGCGATGCGATACAGGGCGGCTTTCCGCAGGCCTTTAGGTGCTTGTTAAGTCCAATAGTTCCACTATACTGCGAACTATGGCGCACAGAACGCACCTCTCGCTCCCTACTTCTCGCGCACAGCTCGCTAAAGTTGCAGCGACGGCGAAGCCGTTAGTGGACATTACTACAGCGTCAGCAGTGCTCGGCTGGGATCGAAAGCGTACGGCGAAGCAGCTCGCCCGATGGGCAACTCAAGGCTTCTTGCGGCGCGTTCGCAGGGGCACCTATGCAGTTGTGCCAACGGGCGCAATGGCGCTGGAGCATGTAATTGCCGACCCTTGGGTGCTGGTCCCCGCTACTTTTCGCCGAGCATATGTGGGTGGCTGGAGTGCGGCCGAACACTGGGATCTCACAGAACAAGTATTCCAGATCCTATTTGTTTGCACTTCCGATCGTGTCCGGCGCACACAGCTGACCGTTGCAGGCACCGAATTGCACGTGCGACATGTTCCAGAAAGCTGGATGTTTGGGACCAACGTAGAGTGGCGCGAGGGCGCCCGCGTTCTCGTCTCGGATATCCACAAAACGATCCTTGATCAATGCGCGGACCCAGCCATTGGCGGCGGCATTCAGCACGTCATGCATTGTCTGCGCTCCTATCTCGCGCGCGACCGATCCGGTACTGCCCGACTTCTCGAGTATGCAAGGAGACTCGCGCACCCAACAGCGTTCAAGCGCCTTGGATTTTTGTGTGAGGCAGCTAACGGTCCGATCGAGGTTATCGAGGAGTGCAGGCGATCGGTGACTGCGGGGTTGGCTGCCCTCGACCCATCGCTCGATTCGCCCAGGATCTCCAAGCGCTGGCAATTGCGGCTACCAGCAGCGTGGGAGAGAGTGCTCAGCGATGATTGATCGCAACGAACTACTGGCCATGGCCAACGCGACCGGACTCACGGGACCCGTCGTCGAAAAGGACTACATACTGGGTTGGCTCTTGCGCGGTATTTCGACGCACGCGGAATTCCAAGAGCGGTGGCTCTTCAAGGGTGGAACCTGCCTAAAAAAGTGTTACTTCGAGACCTACAGATTTTCGGAAGACCTCGATTTCACTTTGCTGCGGGCAGAACACGTTAACGCTGAGTTCTTGCAAGCGGCATTCGGTGAAGTTGTCGCGCAGATCTATGAGGAGGCGGGCATCGAAATGCCCGCGGATCGGCTTCGATTTGATATTTATGATAATCCTCGCGGCAACCCTTCATGCCAGGGCCGGGTTTATTACCGAAGCCGATTCCAGACCGGCAATAATATGCCTGCGATCAAGCTTGATCTGACCGCTGACGAAGCGTTGCTGGACGGAGGAGTTTGGAGGCCCGTAAATCATCCGTATTCTGATGACCCCAACGGCGGCATTCAGGCGTATTGCTACTCTTACGAGGAGCTCTTCGCCGAGAAGTTGAGAGCATTAGGTGAGCGTACTCGCGCTCGCGACCTCTATGACGTCGTCAATCTCCATCGCAATAGCCAGTACTCCCCAGCGCCTCATCGTGTGCTGGAGCTACTCGCGCGCAAGTGTGAATACAAGCGCATTGCTACCATTACGCTTGAGATAGTGTCTGCAGCTCGGGAGTCGGTCATTGGCACGTGGGAGGGGATGCTTCGGCATCAGCTGCCGCAACTTCCGCCCTTTGAGTCCTTTTGGAGCGCGCTTCCGGCAGTCTTTGAGTGGCTCAATTCTCGCAGGCCTGTCGAGAGTCTGGCCCCCGTGCAAATCGCTGCGGGAACTGAAGTGCTTCGGCCGCGTTTCGGCGGGCTTGCTCAGATCGGTGGTCGAGCGCCGGTTCTTGAACTCGTTCGCTTTGCGGCCCAGAGCCGCCAGCTCATTGTACTGGAGTATACCAATGAGGAGGGTGTCCACCGTACGCCTACGATTGAGCCGTACTCGCTGAGGCGAAGCCGGGCGGGCGCAGTCTCGCTTGCGGCCCACGACGTCGAAGCAGGCCACATCAAATTCTATCGCGTGGATCGAATTCGCGGCGCCCGCATTCTCGAACGTACGTTCGAACCACGCCACGCCATCGAACTCAGTCCTTCTTCCGCCGCAATTGCCGCTCCTATGCAGCGGGCTTCCGGATATCGGCGCGCCTCTACGACGACACGCTCAAGAGTGGGAGCACGTCGGACGAAGTACATCGTCCAGTGTCACCACTGTAACCGCCGGTTTCCCAGGGCTACGCGAACGACTACATTGAAGCCTCATTTGACGCGCGATGGATATCGGTGCTCGGGTCGTCGGGGAACTATCGTGGAGGTGAGATGAGGCGTCGTTGCGCTTGGCGGCGAAGGAGAGTTTGTTGGTCGTCGCTGATTGTCTATCCGCATCTATCGGCACCAAGCGTGAATTGTTTTCGTGCCCCTTGACGGACATCTGGGTGCCAGCGTTGCAAGGGTACATGCCGCGTCAATGACTTAGGCCGCCAGGAGATTATTGAGTGGGAATAAGCGCATAGATCGGCCTGCACTGGACTCGGAGTCGTCGATGACGCCACCTTCAGAGCAAGTGCCGAGTCTGTGGCGACACCGACCATTTCTGCAGTACTTCGCGTCGCGAAGTCTTTCGGAGCTGGCCTATCAGATCGCGACGGTGGCGGTGGGCTGGCAGATCTATGCACTCACGCACAGTGCGCTCAATTTGGGCATAGCGGGACTGGTGCAGTTTGCGCCCAGTGCGCTGCTCATGTTCTTCGCCGGACATGCGGCGGATCGCTATCCCCGCAATCGAGTTGTATTGGTCTGCTCGATGCTCGAGGGCGCAGCTGCCGCCTACCTTGCCTGGAGCACATTCAGTGGCCACGTGACGGTAGGCGCGATCTACGCCGCGCTGGCCGTATTTGGCGTTGCAAGTGCGTTCGACAGTCCGGCATCCGCGGCGCTGCTGCCGGCCGTCACTTCCGAAGAGCAGCTCCAACGGGGCACAGCACTTTCAACCGGGAGCTGGCAGTTTGCGGCCATCACCGGCCCCGCCGCTGGCGGCCTCCTGTATGCGATTGCTCCGTGCGCTCCCTATCTGGTGATGTTCGCGTTGTCGCTGTCCTCGGCTGTCCTGATCGCTACATTGAAAATGCGGACTTCGGTGCGCCTCAAAGAGTCGCCAACGCTCGCCACGCTATTCGCGGGTGTGGTCTTCGTACGCCATAACCCGGCTATCTTGGGAACCATTTCGCTCGATCTGTTCGCGGTGCTGTTAGGCGGGGCCACTGCGCTGTTGCCTGTCTACGCGAGCGATATCCTGCATACCGGAGTGTGGGGACTCGGGGTTTTAAGGGCTGTGCCCTCGCTCGGGGCCTTGCTGATGACCGCGGTGCTGGCGCACTACACCATCACTCGCCGGGCAGGTCTGAGAATGTTTCAGGCCGTCATCGTGTTCGGACTGGCGACCGTCGTGTTTGGCGTTTGCCGCCAGATGTGGCTGGCGATCGTCGCGCTCGCCATCATGGGTGCCGCGGACACAGTCAGCGTGGTCGTCAGAGCCTCGCTGGTGCAACTGGCCACGCCCGACGCCATGCGCGGCCGCGTCAGCGCGGTGAATTATCTGTTCATCAATGCTTCGAACCAGCTTGGCGCGTTCGAAAGCGGAGTCGCAGCGGCCCTTCTGGGTGCCGTACCGGCGGTGGTGTTGGGTGGCATCGGCTCAGTGGCGGTAGCGCTCCTGTGGATGAAGCTGTTTCCGACACTGCGCCGGGTCGATCGCCTCGATGGTGCACTTCTGCGTTGAGCGCTCGGCTGACGCTAGCGCAGATCGATGACGACGAATTTATTCGGTTCGGTGGCAAATGCCGCCTGGCCTCGCGGATCGAGAACGATCCGATCATCAGGGGCCATGTTCGGAGCCAGAATCGGTGTCAGCTCAGGAAAACCGCTCGTCGTGAGATCAAAGACGTGAATCTCTTGCAGCGTGAAGTCGGGGTTGTAGAAGCGCGTGCCGTCCGGACTGATGTCGCCGATGTAACTGCTCGCCTGCAGGGGGCCCAACAGGTTCAGATCGGCGTCGAACACGTTCGCCGATACCACCGCCTTCGTCGCGTGCCGGTCGTATTCGGCCTGGACTAGATACAGTCGCGTGTCCGACATGACGACGCTGTTGGTGCTCGCATCAAAATAGCGATAGGCGACGCTGCCGTTGTTGACGGCGTCACCATTGATGGCCCGGCTGCCATCGCGACTTGCGTACGTAAAGTACGACGCGAGTCCGGCGACATCCACGAACTGTTGGGTCGTGAGGTCGAAGCCGTAGGTCTGGCCAACGATTACGAGACCGTCATTGAGGACCGCCAGCAGGTTGCCCGAAAAGTTGCCAGGCGGGAACGTGGGCAGCGTCACTGCAGGGTGCACCGGGCTCATCGTGGCCGGATCGAGTTGCAGCAGCTGCGTGCTCGTCAGCACCAGCAACGTGGACTCATCCGGGCTCAGCGCGATGTCGATCAGGTTCGTGAAGGCAGTCTCGTCGGTCGTCCACGTACCGCTTGCGGCATCGTAGATGAAGCGATGTACGACAGAGGGGTCGCCGATCGTATAGCACGAGACGAAAGCACAGGCGGCCGAGAACACCATTGCGTTTATGGGGCTCGAGACGATGTGCTCCTGGCTTCCCAGCACCACGCTTAGCGAGTAGTTCGAATAGTTGGGCGGGTCCGCGACCCGCAGACTGGCCGAGGACCGGGTAAGTCCCAGATTGTTGGCGGCCTGTACCACATAGCTGCCGGCCGCACGCGCGCCCGGAACGAAGCGAACCTCGCTGTCGCTCACCACCGTGCCGCCGGAAATCGGCTGACCGGCGAGCTGCAGATGCGCCGCTGGGTCATTGAGTCCGTGGCCGCGCACGATGACATAGTCCGTCGCGACTGTGTCCGAGAAAGCCACTGGGGCCACGAACTGCACTTCCGGCAGGCGCACATTAAGCACGACCGGAATCTGCAGCGCGGAAATATTACCCGGTGCCGTAATGGTGATCGTGGCGGCGTGCATCCCATCCGCCAGCTGCTGCAGCGAGGTCGTATCGAGTGCAAGCGATACGTTGTTCGCGGCGCCCGTCATGCCGCCTGATGCGGCAAGCCAGGGCGCATCGGACTGAGCGCTGATCTGCAATGCATTCTGCGTCGCCGATGAGATGGTGGCGCGGAAGCCAGCCAGGTCGGCCAGGCCGGTCGACGCGTTGACTTCCAGCGCGATCTGAGCAGGTCCGGAAAGCGCCCGCGTTACGGTCCCGGAAAGGGGCGTGTCTACGGTGTGCTCCTGGCCACCGTAGGTGAATGTGGTGTGAAGCGTGCCGGTAGCAGGGCCCGCCGCGACCGTCTGCGATTGGGCATTGCCGCTCACGGTGACGGTGCCGCCGTTCACGCTCGCGGTCAGCCAGGGCACATCCACACTGGCGCCCGTGAACTGAACGCCAGGGTCCCACGTTGCGCTGAACGTCTGTGCCGCCGGTTGCTCGGATTCTACCCAGGTGAGGGTCCCTGCCTGTGGTGAGACGCTCGGAGTCGCCACCACATCCAGCGAGACCGTGAAGTCCGCGGTCTTGAGGACGTTTGCATTGATGTCGCCCGTGGCCACGCGCAGCGTCGTCGAGTAATGGCCCGGAATCGTCGTCGCTCCGACGAGCGACACGATGATCGAGGAGGGACTGGAGTTGCCCTGCGCCGTTACGCTGAGCCAGGTGGGGAGCATCTCTCCTGGCAGGGTTCCGACGACATAGCCGGCCACCGCAGATCCCGACCAGCTGACGTGTATGGTCTGTGTCGCCTGCGTCTGATCGTAGGTAAATGCATGGAACGAAAGCGCGGTGGTATCGAGCGAGAGACTGGTGCCGCCACCACCACCGCCGCCCCCACCGCCAGCGTCGCCTCCACCACAGGCTGCCAATGCAGCGCTGAGCAGGAGTGGCAGCGAGACTCTTGAGATCCGGGCGGTACGCGCCTTCCTGTTATTCGGCATTTCATTCCCTTGATCCGGAACCTTATGCTGGTCCGTTGCGATGTATCTTGCCCAGTGATCCGGCGAGGGTCAACGCGCGTCGATTGCGGCTTTGTTACAGAGGCCTTAATGTCAAACGCGAGCGCCGCGACGTCGTAATGCGGGAGTGAGCATCACACGAGCCTGCCCGTGATTCGATTGAGATCACCCGGCGCATGCGCCGCGTCGTTCATTGCAAACGCCGTCCTGCTCGTCGCCACCTTCGCGTCTGTTGCGGGTACGGAAGCGTCAGCCCCGCCGGTTCACGCCTGCTCCTCCGGCGAGGCCTGGGACAATGCCATGAATATGTGCATGCCCGTGGCCAGCTCATCCAGCAAGTGGCAGTTGTCCGGTGAGTTCAATGTCTTCGGTGTGCTGAGCACACTGCCCGGACCTCGCGGCATCACTCAATTCGCAGCTCCCAACATGCTCATGCTCGATGCGGGCCGTTCTCTCGGACAGCGGCACTTCATAAACCTGGAGTGGATGGCGACCACAGAGCTTTGGACCTATCCGCAGCGAGGCTACCCGGAACTACTTCAGATCGGTGAAGAGCAAAGCAATGGCAAGCCGTTCGTCGATGCTCAACACCCGCACAGTTCGCCCATCATGGGGCTCACGCTGAGCGATACCGTGAGTCTGGGGTCGGGTGACACGCTCAAGTTGTTTTTCGCCCCCCGCGGCCCGAGCACCGACGGCCCTGTCGTCTTTATGCACCGGGACTCGGCTCGATACGATCCCGATGCGCCACTCGGACACCACGTGGGCCAGGACGTAGGCCACATCAGCAGCACGGTAGTAGGTGTTGAACTCGCAGTGGCTCAGGTCACTATCGAGGCATCCGCATTCAACGGCGATGAGCCCAATCCCACGGTCGTGGATCTGCCCCTGGGTTCCCTCAATTCCGCAGCACTGCGTATCACCTATGCCTTTGCGCCCGCTCACAGCGTGATGGCTTCCGTAGCCAATGTGCGGCAGCAGGATCCGCAGTATCCAGGCACGAGCTCCGCGACGCGCTTGTCCGCATCGATCTACGATCACTTCACGATCGCGGATGCCTATTCTCTGGATCATTCGCTCATCGGTGGCTCGATCACGCGTCACCCGAACGGCTCGACATTGAACTCACTGCTGGATGAGCTCGTGCTGCAGCGGGGTTCGTCTGCCCTATGGGGCCGCTTCGAAGTGCTGCAGAGATTGCGCTCCGAGCTTGAGATCCCACCAAAAGCGACTGACGAGAAGCGGTGGGTGTGGACGATGACGCTGGGCTACACATACTGGACATCACTCCATCGCGAGCTGCAGTTCGGCGTCGGAGGCTCTCTGACACTGGATGCCGTACCGGCGTCTTGGGCTGACACTTACGGCAGCCGAACTCCGCTCACGGCGCGGCTCATCGTTCAGATTCGTGGTTCGGGCCACACCACCGCAGGGGAGTGAACCTATGCTGATGAGGACGATCGCCGCGAGCCTGCTGCCGCTAAGTCTGGGACTCTCGGTCGCGTATGCGCAGCCGGCGCCGGGAGAAGCGGCTCCGCATCCATTCAGCATCACCCGATCGGATCCAGCGCTCGATGCGCTCATCGCGCCTGAGGCGAAGCTGAGAATCCTCGCCACGGGCTTCGGCTTCATCGACGGGCCTGTCTGGATGGCGGGCCGCGATGGGGCCGAGGGCTTCCTCCTCGCGAGCAGCATCATCGATAACGTCATCTACAAGGTAACTGCGTCCGGCAAGGTGTCGGTGTTCCTGGATCGGGCCGGCTACAGCGGCGAGGATTTCGCCAGCGTGGGGAAACTCGCGCTCATCGGCCGCGCCCATGTGCTCTTGATGGGTCCTGGCTGCACCGGCATCGACCGACAGGGGCGGCTGATCTGGTGCGCGGGTCAGGATCTCGCCATCAAGCGACTGGAAAAGGACGGCACGCGCACGGTGCTGGCAGACGGTTTCGAGGGCAAGCATTTCAACGGACCGAATGACATTGCGATTGCCGCCGACGGTGCCATCTTCTTCACCGATTCGGATGTGGGTCTGCGCGGCGGCATTCACAGCCCCCAGGTCCAGATGCCCGATTCGGTGTGGCGATGGAAAGACGGCAGGGTCAATCTCGCGGTGAGCCGCGAGCAGCTCGGTGCAGAGCCCAATGGCATCGCGCTCTCGCCCGATGACAAGTACCTCTATCTGTCTGCGGGGACACTGTCGCCGGATCCCAAAGTGATGCGCTATGCAGTCAGCGCCGATGGCAGCGTAGGTCCTGGCGAGCTGTTCACTCATGGCAGCGGCATCGGCGATGGGATGAAGACGGATCGCGCCGGCAACCTCTGGTCGACCGACGCCTTGCCAGGCACGGTGCGGATCACCTCGCCGGAAGGCCGGCTGCTCGGTCTGCTGCACCTGCCAACGCAGGGTGATGCCGAGCCTCGCAAGACTGCTTGCGCATCGAGCCTGGCGTTCGGCGGGGACGATGCGAGGACGCTCTATATCACCGGTTGCGAGCAGATCTACGCCATCGCCCTGAGAGCGCCGGGCAGGCTGGAAGGTCCGGTGAACTGAACGCCGAAGCGACAATCGGGCGCGCTTCCGCGTCAAGTTTCCTTGACACTCCAATGGCGTAAAGGTACCTTTACGCCGGATTTCCTGCGGTCCCGCACCGGAGTGCTCCCATGAATCCCCTGATGAAGGCCCGCGTCCTGGTCCTGCTTTTCTGGGTCCTCGGCATGCCGCTTTTGGTGCTGAGCTTCGTAGCGGTGCCGAATGCCTTCAGTCCGGGCCCGCTCCTGGCCCGGGTGTCGTGGAGCTTCGTGCCGGTCCTCGGCCTCATCGTCGCGGGGACCTGTATTCTCACGCTGCTGCGTCTGGATGCGCGCTCCGGAGGCGCGCGCTTCGATCGGCAATGGCTGGGGCGCTACTACGTCGAGGCGCTGGTGGGGTTTATCGTTTATCTCGCGCTCTTCACCGTGGGAGTGACCGTTGCGCCGACTGTTCAGGATCCGACCCTGCGCGTCCTGATCGCGCTCGCTCCCGCGGCCGGAATCGCGCTCATCATCGTGGCGGTGGTGCGCCTGGTGCGCCGCGCGGACGAGTATCACCGTGCGCGCATGCTGCAGTCGAGCGCGGTCGCCGCCGCCTTCACGGTGCTGTGGACGTCCTGCTATTCATTCCTCGAGATCATCGGTTTTCCCAAGCTCCACATGGCCTGGATTCCCAACAGCCTGATGGCCGTGTGGCTCGGCTGGGGTGCCGGGCGCGCGCTGCTCGGCCGCTGAGATGAAGAATTGCGTCGCCGAGCTGCGCGAAGCGCGTGGCTGGACCAAGGTCGAGTTGGCCGATCGGCTCAATATCTCCCGCCAGTCGATCCATGCGATCGAGTCCGGCAAGTACGATCCGAGCCTGCCGCTGGCACTGGCGATCGGCAGACTGTTCGGTAAGAGCGTGGAAGAGATCTTCGGCGCGGACGGCAGCAGGCGCCGCTGATCACTGCCCGGTGGGGCTCATTGCCACACGGGGACGCTCACCGTGCTGTCGTTCTGCCAGTCGATGTGCAGCGGTACCTTCGCATCGGCGATCGACTCATCGCTCACGTCCTTGCCGGTGCCGTAGGTGTGCTGATCGCGCCAGGCGTTGAAACTCGTGAGCGCACCCGCGAGATCGCCGGCGGCGAGTTGCAATCGGTAGCGATTCTGGAGGTAGGTATCACGATCCGGATTCTGGTATCGCTCGAGCGCCGCGCGGGCGAGGGCCGGCATCGCCTGCGCCAGCGAGCCGTCCGCCATGGCGGCGTTCGCGGGCAAGGTGAGATCCTGGGCCGATGCGCGCATCGCCACGACGAGCAGTGCGAGCAAGATGGGGAGCGATTTCAAGGCGATGAGTCCTTCTGCCGCAACGCAGTTTCGCGCGCCGAATGGCCGGCGCTCAGCCTATCGATCGTCGCCACGGCCCGCAAATCCAGTACATTAGGCGGGTCGTACGCGATCCGCGCTTCCAGGCACTCGTCGGCCGCCTGAAGCTGCCTGATGACTGGAAGGAATTTGGCCCGCCGGACGACTGCGATTTCAAGAGTGACAAGCTGACATGCCATTGATCTGCTGAAGCACATCCACATGTACGAACTTCATATCGCCAACAAGAACTACTCCTCCTGGTCATTGAGACCCTGGGTGCTGATGCGCGAGCTCGGTATCGAGTTCGAGGAGCGGCTGCTGCGCTTCGGGGATGCCCGCGAGTGGGATCGGTATCGCAAGATCGCGCCCGCCGGCAAGGTTCCTTGCCTCGTCGATGAAGGACAATCCATCTGGGATTCGCTCGCGATCACCGAATATCTCGCCGAGCGGCACTCCGCGGTGTGGCCGATGCATCGTCTCGCACGGGCGTGGGCGAGAAGCGCGGCCGCGGAGATGCACTCCGGCTTCACGGATCTTCGCCGCAACTGTTCCATGACATGTGGAGTGCGTATTCAGCTGCACGAACATCCGGCGGCGCTCGCCCGCGATCTGACACGCATGGCTGAGCTCTGGCGCGATGGCCTCGATCGCTTCGGGGGACCTTACCTGGCCGGATCGGCCTTCACGGCCGTGGATGCGTTCTTTGCGCCCGTCGCGTTCCGGATCCAGACCTACGCTCTGGCGCTCGATGCGGCGGCGGCCAGCTACGCGGCGCGCCTGCTGGCGCTGCCTTCGATGCGGCGCTGGTACGCTGATGCGCTGGCCGAGACCTTCCGGGATGAGCCGCACGAGGCGGAAATGCGCGCGATCGGGCGCATCATCGCGGATGAGCGGACCTCGGCTTAAGGAGTATCGCGATGGCACAGCCGACGGCTGAGGAACTGGTGACGCTGCGCAAGTTGTTCGATGCCTGCGACTCGAACGGCGACGGTTTCATCGATCCGGGCGAATTCCACGCCTTGCTGCAGCAGCTCGACGGGAACGTGTCGCGCGAGGAGTGCGCGATCGACTTCGAAGTGGCGGATACCGAGGGCGACGGCTACATCGGCTTCAAGGAATTCATCGCCTGGTGGACGAGCTGACCCGCGCATTGACATGCAAGTAAACACTTGCATATAATTCTCGCCGATTTCCCGGCATGAGCGACACGGACCTGCTGTTCAAGGCACTGGCGGATCCCAGCCGCCGCAAGCTCCTCGATGTGCTGTACGCCAACGACGGGCAGACGCTGGGATCGCTGTGCGAGCACCTCGACATGACGCGGCAGGCCGTGACGCAGCACCTGGGCATTCTGGAATCAGCCAATCTCATCGCCACCAGCTGGCGCGGCCGCGAGAAGCTGCACTTCCTGAACCCGGTGCCGCTGCAGGAAATCTATGAACGTTGGATCAGTAAGTTCGAAAAGCCGCGCCTGCAGGCCCTGCAGCAGCTGAAGCGACGGCTGGAAGGGAAAGGTCATGGCTAGATCGACATTCGTCTATGTCACCTACATCCGCACGACTCCCGAGCGGCTGTGGTCGGCGCTCACGGACCCTGAGTTCACCAGACAGTACTGGTTCGGCGTGCGCAACGAGAGTGACTGGAAGGTCGGAGCGCCCTGGCGGCTCGTATTCCCCGACGGCCGTGTCGCTGACACCGGTGAGATTCTCGAGGTCGATCCGCCGAAGCGCCTGGTGATCAAGTGGCGCAACGAATTCCGGCCCGAGCTCAAAGCCGAAGGCTACGCGCGCTGCACGATGGAGCTCGAGCCGGTCGACGGAGCGGTCAAACTCTCCATCACTCACTCCATCGAGCAGGAACCCTCGAAGTTCATCGAGGCGGTGTCGGGCGGTTGGCCGCGCATCCTGTCGAATCTCAAGTCGCTGCTGGAGACCGGGGCGCTGGCATTTCCCGGCTAAATGCGATCCAGCTCAAGTGGGCGATGGCGAGGCAGGGCAGGAGCGCGATCAGCACGAAGTCGCGCCACCAGTCGGCGATCGGCGTGTGGTTCCTGAGACACTGCCAGGTCATGGCTGCGAATGTCCACGCCGCCAGAACCCCGAGCACAACCATGGTGATGCGGCCCAGGGTGCCCTGATTCAGCGTGATGGTGCGCACGGCCGCGAGCAGACCCACGGGGCCCGCGAGCGCCGCTGATGCAAAGAGCACTCCGGCTGCGGACGGCACCATTCCGCGCACGACCGCGATCACGACAGCGCCGAACAGCCAGGTAAGCGGCACCAGGCAGACGAGCATCTCGAGCGTCAACACCCAGCGAGAACTCGCTGACAATTTGCGGTGCATGGGAAGCATCCTCAGTGTGTAACTGGCGAGCAGGCAGCCGAACGCCCAGCGCAGGGCGGGAGCGTCATGCGGCAGATGTTCGAACTCGTGTTGGATGGCCAGCGCCCAATCGACGCGCTGCGGCGGCATGCTGCGCGCGGCGTGGCGGGCGATGAGCCGCGCCATGCGGCGTGATGGGGAGCGCGGCGAGCTCATGCCGGAGCCCCGGAGAGAGGACGGTGGGGTGAACCGGCCGCACTATGGATCTCATCGCGTGCAAACACTGCACCTGCGGCCGTGAGCTTGTACATGTGACGTGGTGGCCGGCCCGGCTCCGCTGACGGTTGCCAGCGCGACTCGAGCAGCCCGCGATCGGTCAGGCGGATGAGGATCGGATACAGCGTGCCGGACTTGAGCTGCGTGAGCTGCGAAAGCTCATAGCCGTACTGCCAGGCGCGCGGCCGTTCGAGCAGTGCCGCGAACAGCGCCAGTGTCGGAGCGGACGATCTTCGATCTCGGGCCATGTGATAACTCTACATATGTAGATTTATCCGTCAAGCCCTGGCCGTCGTACTGTGACGGCGGTCGCGCGGGGATTGAAAAGGCGGGAAGAAAGCGGTGAACCAATCTTAGCGCCGGTTCATCCTCTGCTCGAGCCGGTAGTGCTCGGGAAACATCATCTGCTTCAGCGCAGCATTCCAATGACGTGTGATTCGCAGGTAGACCTCGAGCTCGATTTCCGAGGGCGGCCGTTTGCGAAACGGGATGACATTGCTCTGACTCACCGAAATCCCTCCGACTGAAAGTGAAGTGGGACGGTGAAATTATGTCTTTGAGGCATTTTGCCGCTGTGCGGCCCTTCGCAAGCGATCGAACAGGCGCTGTGAGGTATTGCACGTTTCCGGCAGGAACTGCGCTCGCCAGCGATACCGACCGGCTCGCATCGTGCCATTTGAGGCCTTCGGGCGATTGTTCGCTGCGGTGAACATTTCGCGCCCGAATTGCCCGCTCGGTGGAACATGCGGCGAAGTCGCCATTTTGGGTACCCTCGACACCACACCTTGCTGACGTCGTTCGGCGAGCGCCTGCGGATCTCCCGCACCACGGCGTATCGCGCCGAGGAGGGCGATCCTGATGTCAGCCTCAGGATCTATCTCTCGATATTGGAGGTGCTATCGCTGCAGGAGCATCTGCAGGAGCTGGCTCGCGAGGATTGGATCGGCAGGATCGGCAGGCGAGTGGGACCGTTACCGATCCCACTCGCGCGGCTGCCGGATCAGCTGAACATGCGGTTGTAGATATTGCGCAGAATGATGAACAGCGCCGCACCCCCAGCCAGGTGCCCGAGACCTGCGATGATCGCGGTGATCCAGGGGCCGACTTGCGGGACTTCATTGAAGCTCGCCGCGACGACCGGCAGCGCGATCGCTGAGACGATGACGCGGACGTGCTGGTCGGCGACGATGCTGATGCCGACGATCACGCCTGCCAGCGACAGCAGCGCGACCTCCCAGGGAATGTGCACGAACGCGCCGACGATGGCGATGAGAATGCCAATGATTCCGACGATCTTGTAGATGTTCACGGTTGAAAGCCCCTCTATGTTGTAGAGCCCGACCGCGCTCCATTAGTTAGAGTTGTTCCTTTGAAGGACTGCGCGACCGGACGCGCCAAGGCTACAGCTGCCATGAGTGATGTGCAATTTATGCGCCGCGCGCTCGAGTTGGCGGCGCGCGCCGAGGAGGAGGGCGAGGTGCCGGTGGGTGCGGTGCTGGTGCGCGAAGAGCGCATCGTCGCAGAGGGCGCCAATCGACCGATTACCACCCACGATCCCACGGCTCATGCCGAGATCGAAGTGCTGCGCCGCGCGTGCGCTGCCGCCTCCGATTACCGGCTCAAGGATGCAACCTTGTACGTGACGCTCGAACCGTGCGTCATGTGCGCCAGCGCCATCGTCCACGCCCGCATCCGCCGCCTGGTGTTTGGCGCCTGGGATCCGCGTGCCGGCGCGGCAGGCAGCCTCATCGATGTGTTCTCACTCCCGGGGCTCAATCACCGGGTCGACGTGTTCGGCGGAGTGCTGATGGACGAGTGCGGCGCGCTGCTCACGCGCTTTTTCGAGTCGCGGCGCTGAAGCGCGCCGCTGCGTCAGCCGGCGTCGGCGGAAACGCGAGTCGCGCGCGCGGCGAGCGTGCCGCTCGAAGGCTGCCACTCGAGCAGCTTCAGGAACCGCTGCACTCGCTTCACGTACTGTACGGGCTCGGCGCCGCGGCAAAAGCCGCGCTTCACGTGCTCATACCACTGCTCATCGGCAAGCAGCGGCAGGTGCTCGCGCACGTCTTCCCAGGAGTCCGGATTCTTGCCGCGCGATTGCGTGAGCACGCGCGCATCCTCGAGATGTCCGAAGCCCACGTTGTAGGCGGCGATTGCAAACCAGGTGCGATCCGGATCCGGGATGCGGGCCGGGATCTTCTCCAGCACTTCCTGGAAGTAGCGGGCACCGGCCAGGATGTTCTGGCGCGCATTGGCGCGGTCCTTCACTCCCAGCTCCTGCGCCGTGCTCGAGGTGAGCATCATCACGCCGGCCGCCCCCGTCGGGGACTCGGCGGTCGGATCCCACTGCGATTCCTGATAGCCGATGGCGGCGAGCAGGCGCCAGTCGATACCGGTCTCGCTGGCGGCTTCTTCGAACCAGCTGCGGAACTGCGGCAGCCGTGCCGTCATCAGCTCCTCGAAGCGGCGCGACTCCTCGTACTCGAACCGCCGCGTATCGCCTGAGGCGGCCGACGTAAGGCGGGCGAGTTCACCCGTCCTGTTCAGGTTGCCGAAGAAGCGATTCACCGCCTCATACAGTCCGGGCGCTCCGCGGCGCACCACCCACTGCACGGGCCGCGATTCCGGCAGGCTGAAGCCCTCGGCCACGTCCGGATACAGGTGATGGGAGAAGGAGAATTCGCGCGCATCCACGACCGCGTAGTCGGCCTCACCGGTCTGCACGTCCTCCACCGGGTCGGCTTCCCGGGGAGCGGTCTCGATCCAGCTCAGTGCCGGAGCGACGGTCCGCTTGAGGCGCTGCAGCAGCTGCTCCTGGGAGCTTCCCGCCCGCACCGACAGCCGGGCGGACTCGATCTGCAGGCTCGCCCGCGGGCGCTCATCGCCCAGGTGATAGACCACCAGCTGCGGGATATGGTCGTAGACATCGCTCGGGTCGCCGACCCCGCGCCAGCCGGCGTCGGCTGTTATTTGCGCTGCAGCAATGTCAGCCCGTCCGGAGGCCAGCTCGGCCTGCATGGCCTGGGCGTTCGCCACCGGGTACATGACGAGGTTGAGGCCCTGGGAGCGGGCGAAGGCGGAGGCGAGCTGGAACTCGAGGCCCTCGGCGCCATGGGCGCCCAGGTAGTACGTGGTCGGACTGTCGACTGTGACCACATGCAGCTCGGCCCGAGTGTGACTTCGGTCATCGACAGGCGGCTGCGGGGTGCAACTGCCCAGGAACGCGAGCGTGGCGGCGGCCAGCGGCGGCATGAGCAGACCGGTGGGCCGGCCTACTCCAAACGCATGTCTCAGTCGTCGTCGCCGCTCCATCGGCACCTCACGTGCTTGTCAGCTTCGTTTAGAATACCAGCCGCCAGCGCCGTACCGGCCGTCCTTCAGACAGAAGACGGCAATCTTAAGTGAAATTGGGTGGGAAAACCGGTTTTTCCCTGTCCCGGCACGGACTTATGTTCAATTTGGCCGGAGAGGTACCGAAGCGGTCACAACGGCGCCGATTCGAAATCGGATGGTCGGGTAAAACCGGCACGTGGGTTCGAATCCCACCCTCTCCGCCACTCCTAGCGCAGCTCCCGGAACAGATGCGTGTGCGAAGCGCTGACCGGCAGCAGCTCCGCCCGCCCTTTGAGCTTGACCTCCAGCCGCCCCCGAAATGAGCGGTAGATCGTATCGATGGCGCCCACGTTCACGATGACACTGCGGTGGATCTGCCAGAACACCTGGGGATCGAGCTTCTCCCGCATCTGGCGCAGCGAGGAGTTCATCAGGAACGTGCCGTGCGGGGTGACGAGGGTCGTGTATTTGGCATCGGCGCGCAGGTAGGAGATCTCCGATACCGCGACGACGCGCAGCTCGGCTCCGTGCGGCACGGTCAGCCACTGCAGATGCTTCAACTCCTCAGGGGCGAGCCCTTTGAGCAAATCCGCGATCTGGCGCAGGTCGGCCGGCGGCTCCGACAAGCGTGAGCGCAGCCGCTCGATGGTGACCTTCAGGCGCGAAGCGGACACCGGCTTGAGTACGTAGTCCAGCGCGCCCTGCTCGAAGGCACTCACCGCGTACTTATCGAACGCCGTGATGAAGACGACATGCGCCCGACCGCTCAAGCGCTGCGCGACCTCGAGTCCATTGAGCCCCGGCATCTGGATGTCGAGAAACAAGACGTTGGGCCTGATGCGCTCGACGGACGCCAGCGCCTGAAGGCCGTCGCCGACCTCCGCCGCGATCTCGAGGTCCGGCCACAGCTCGCGCAATGTGTCCCGGATTTCGCGCCGGATGAGCGGCTCGTCCTCGGCGATGACGGCCGTCGGCCCCGTCATGATCCCGCCGTGCCATCGGCGGCTGCCGTGGCGCGCGCAGCCCTGTCACGCAGCTCGGCGATCAGCTGATCGAGTCCTTGATCGGCATCCGTCTCGCCGCGCGCATACTGATCGCGCACTTCGCCCAGCCGCCGCAAGAGCAAATCGGGATCCAGCTGCATCTCGGCCGTAGCGCGGCGCGAGGTGAGCAGTCGGCGCTCGGCAGTGAGTCGCGCCAACTCGCCGGCGCGCACTCCCGCCAGAATGCGCTCGGCGCTCTGACGGTTGAGGTACAGCATCAGTACCGAGCCGATACCCCAGTAGCTGCCGACCTCCAGAAACGTGTTCACTGCCTGCCGGAGCGCTCCGGCAGGGGCGACGAGACCGACCGTTCTGTCGATACCCCATTCGACAATGGCCGTCGCGCTGCAAGCGAACAGTAGTCCCACGAGCAGCGCGCGCCAGACCGACCAGCCGCGGCGCACCGCCTCATCGCCTGCGAACGCCGCCAGCATCACGAAGAGCGCCGCCAATGCCTGCTCCATAAAGGAGCTGATGACAGGCGCTGCCTGCGGCTGCCCAAGCGTCTCCAGCCAGGGATACAACGCGAACACGCATCCGAGCGCCTGCGTGATGAGGAACGCCCGCCAGGTGATCCGTCGCAGCACAGTGCGGGCGAATTGCGCCATGGGAGCGTGCATCACGACCTCATTGCGCCGGGATGGCGATGCCGGCGACGACGCCGCGCGGCTCCGCGGGTCGCAACGACAGGACTGCAGAGGGCCCGTACATCATCAGCAGACGCTGGCGGATGTTCGCGAGCCCCGTGCCGCGGCCATGTCGAACATCGAGCCCGCGTCCGGAGTCCGCGACCTTGAGCAGCACGCCCTGCGGTGTGCGCGATGCGCTGACGCGGACCCGGCCGCCCTCGACTGAAGGAGTGACACCATGTTTGAGGGCGTTCTCCACCAGCGTCAACAGCATCATGCTCGGCACGCGTGCCTGCGCCAGATCCGCCGGCAACTCAACTTCGTACGACAATCTTGAACCCAGGCGCGCGCGGTAGATCGCAAGATAGGCCGTCACGAGCTCCATCTCCTGCGCGAGGGGCACCTCGGGTTCGTGCAGGCGCGGCAGCGCTGCCGCAAAGTAACGCATCAGGTGGTCGAGCATCTCGACCGTCGCTTCGCGGTCGGTGCGCGCGAGCGCGCGCACGACCGAGAGCGTATTGAACAGAAAGTGAGGCTCGATCTGCGCGCGCAGCAACTGCAGCTGCGCGCGCTGCAGCTCGGCATCCAGGCTGGCCCGATCGATGCGCGTGCGCGCCAGCGTGTCAGCCGCAGCGCGCGAGTAACTGTGGTATGCGCAGGCTCCGACCACCAAGCCGGTGGTGAGGAAACCGTTGAGCGCGAACCCGAGCGACTGCCAGCTCCAGCTGAAACGCACCCCCTCGATGACATACAGGCACCACCACGACATCGGTACGACAGCGGCGAGCAGCCACAGCAGGCGCCACAGTCCGGAGCGGGGCGCGAGGTTCACGACCACCGGCACGAGGAGCGGCCCCGGAATCATCGCGAGTGCGGTGACCCACAGATTGAAGCCGAAGCCGCGGGCGAACGCGCGCAGGCTGCCGTCGAGCAGTGACGGCATCGCCGCCTGCAGCGACCACCAGATGTTCTGTGTCTGCGACAGGGCGAGAATGTAGCCGAGGCCGTTGTACAGCCCGCGGATGCGGTCCCAAAGCAGCGGCGCCCGGTTGGACAGCGCGATGGCGACAGTGTTCATGGCTCGACCTCGCGAGCCAATACTAGTAGGGCCCAGCTCGCGAAGTCACGCTGCGCGAGGACGCCGACCGCGCGCACGCGCCCATTCGTTCCGCCAGTTACCGATTCGATCCCGGAAAAGCGCTGTTCGTCGGAAAGTCGCCGTGGCCACGCGCCGCGCGGTGATCCTGTGCACTGGGCAAGGCCCGGAATTGCACGAACAAACTAACAATCCAAGGGGACAGCGCCATGAAGCATGGGATCAAGTCGATGGCAACGGTGCTCGCACTGACGAGTATCGCCCTGCTCACACAGCAAGCGCAGGCCGGGTGCGCGCCGGACATAAGGCCGATGAAGCCAGCAGTTTATTTGAATGACGGCGCAGGCCGTCTCATCAAGGCGGACTTCTATAGCGGTCCGGGTGGATTCCTGACACCGGGCGCGCCGTTCACGACGGCCGCCATTTCTGGCATGTGGAGGTTTACCTTTACGTCCGACGGGCTGAACCAGGGGCCGCCCTCCGGTGTTCTGGTCGACTCCGGTTTTGTCACCTGGCATGACGATGGCACCGAGCTCATGAACTCGGGCCGGGCGCCGGCCACGGGGAGCCTCTGCATGGGCGTGTGGAAGCAGACCGGGTTCCTGAGCTACAAGGTCAACCACTGGGCGCTGAGCTGGGTTCCCGGGTATCCGCCGACGCCCGCCGGATCGGTGGATCAGCTGTTCGAGTACGCCGGGCCCGCCAACATTCAACAGTCCATCCAGCTGTCCAGAGATGGCAACAGCTACACCGGCCATTTCACCCTGACTGCATACTATCCCGCGCCGCCGACCGCCGCGGGCCAGGATGTGACCAAGACCGCAGGCGTCGCCGCCGTCATCACGGGCACGGTGAGCGCCACCCGCATCACCGTCAACTGAAGCGCTCCGCCGCACCGCTGCGCAGACGCTCGATCTTCGCGCGCTGCGCGGCGGTGCGGTTCATCGATCGGCACACACTCGATCCGGAGTGCGAAAATTGCGCGCGCACGGTAACGTAGGTCGATGCCGAGTCTCGATGCCCGCCTGCAGCAACTGTTGGAACGGATCAATGGCGGGCAGGCTTCGGCCGCACTCAGGGAGCTCGACCGCCTCCTGAAGCAGCATCCTGGCCAGCCAGCCGTGCTTGCCCTGCGGGCCGAGGCGCTGCGGCTCACGGGCCAGCTCACCGAAGCCATCGCGGCCTTTCGTCAGGCCGGCGAAGCGGGCGCCGGGCCTCGCAACTGGCTCGCTGCCGGCATCCTGCTCGCCGCCGAGCGCGATACCGAGGGTTCGATCGAGTGCCTGAAGCGGGCGCTCACCGAATCGCCTGCGAGCGATGACGTGCTCGATGCACTCATTACCACTCTCTTCAATGCCAACCGCCACGCCGAGGGTCTCGAGTACGCGCGCCGGCAGCTCACGATTTCCGCCAATCCGACCTTCCTGTCACGGGCAGCGCTGCTGCTGCAGTCCGTGGATCTTTATGAGGAAGCTACCAGCGCGTTCCGGCGCATTCTGGAACTCGCGCCCAGCGATCCAGCATTGGTGGGCGCCGCGCTGGTGCCGGCGCGCTTCACCTGCGACTGGGACTGGATCGAGGAGCTGCAGCGACGCATTAATGAGAGCTACGCGCGGGGGGATTTCGCCGCGCCGCAGGAGTATCCGCTCACTCATCTCACCTGGTGTGCGGATGAGGCGCGCAACCTCGGGGTGACCCGGGCGTACGTCAAACGGATGGTGCCGGTGGTCGAGCCGGTGGCGCGACCTCCCCGGCGCGGCAGGCACTCGCGCCTGCGCGTGGGCTATATGTCCTGCGATTTCCGCAATCACGCGACCATGCACCTGATGGCGGGACTGTTCGAGGCCCACGATCGCAGCCGCTTCGAGGTGTTCGCCTACGACTACAGCAGCTTCGACGTCTCCGACTACCGCACCCGCTTCGTCAACGCCATCGAGCACCTGATTCCGATCCACACGCTCTCGGACAAGCAGGCGGCGCTGCGGATCGCGCAGGACGAGCTCGATATCCTGTTCGATCTCAAGCTGTACACCGGCGGTGGCCGGCCCGGAATTCTCGCCTACCGGCCCACAGCGCTGCAGGTCGCGTACATCGGTTATCCCGGCAGTGCGGCGAGCGCCGACATCGATTACATCGTCTCCGACCGCTTCATCACGCCGGATGCGAGCACGCCGCATTACACCGAAGCGTTCTGCCGTCTGCCGCACAGCTATCAGTGCAATGACCGCAAGCGCTTCCGCGCCGCCGCCCCCGGCTCCCGCGCCATGCACGGCCTGCCGGATGACAAGATCGTCTTCGGTGCGTTCAACCAGTCTTATAAAGTCGATCGCGCGAGCTTCGCGGTGTGGATGCGCATCCTCAAGGAAGTGCCCGACAGCGTGCTGTGGATGCTGGGCCAGGGCGAGGCGGCGATCGCGAACCTGGCGCGCCAGGCACAGGCGTCAGGAATTGATCCAAAGCGGGTGCTGTTCGCGCCCTTCGCGCAACCCTGGGATCACCTCGCGCGGCTGCAGCTCGCCGACGCGGTGCTCGATACGCTGATCTGCAACGGCCACACGACGACCTCGGACGCCCTGTGGGCGGGCGTTCCGGTCATCACCGCGCGGGGCCGGCATTTCGCCTCGCGCGTGAGCGAGAGCCTGCTGCGAGCGCACGGCATGCCGGAGCTCGTGGCCGAAGATGCCGACGCCATGGTGAGTCTGGCGCGGCGCATCGGTACCGATGCGAAGTACCGTCAGGAGCTGCGCGCGCGCGTGGATGCCAATCGCTTCACGGCGCCGCTGTTCGATACCGCCCGATTCACGCGCGATTTCGAGACCGCGATCGCGATGATGGTGGAACAACAGGCAAGCGGCGGCCGACCTCCTCATATCGATGTGCCGGATGCGGGCGCCGTGAAAGCCGAAGCGCAGGTGCAGGCGCCGGGTTCGGCGAGCCCGGCCAGTGGTGCGGGCAACGCGCTGCAAGAGCCTTATTCGGCCTGTCCGCTGTGCAACGGCGCGCACGTCACGCTGGGCTCAGCCAACTGCACGGCACACGCGCTGTGGCACGCACCTCTGCCACCCACCATCGAGTGGCTGCGCTGCATGGCCTGCGATCACGTGCATTCGCGCTATTACTGGACCGCCGCCGGCCTCGAGGAAGTGCGCCGCAACAGCACGGGCGCATCACCCGGCGCCGCGGCGGCGGCTGCGGATGACAAGCGGGCGCTGTGGTCGCCAGTCATCGAGCGAGCCTCGGCGCTGCTCGGCGGGTATGGCGCGCTCGCGCGCAGGCCGAGCAAGCCCGTGTGGGTGGATGTGGGCTGCGCCGACGGGGCGCTCGTCATGACGGCTGCCGATTGCGGCTTCGCCGCGGTCGGGCTCGACACGCGCGCAGAGCCGGTCGGGCGGATTCAGCAGCTCGGCTTTACGGCACTCAACGCCGATTTCATGACGCTGAAGTTCGAAGTGATCGTCGATGTGCTCTCGATGATGGACGTGCTCGGTCAGTTGCGCTCGCCGCTCGAGGCTCTGCGCAAGGCGGCCCAGGTGGTGCGGCCGGGCGGGGTGCTCATCATCAGCACGCCGGATCGCGCCTCATCGAGCTGGCGTGCCATGGACAGTGAGAAAGTGAATCCCTACTGGATCGAGCTCGAGCATCATCATCACTTCACGCGCGAGCGGCTGACGGCACTCCTCGCCGAGTGCGGTTTTGAGCTCGCAGACTTCGCCATCCCGAGCCGCTACAAAGCACAGATGGAACTCTACGCCGTGCGAAAGGCCATTTAGACATAAGCCCTTCAGCCGCGCCCGGCCGCGCGCGGCCGCGCCGGCCCCTGTGACCTGACTCACAGTTACCACCATCCCCGAGCGCTGATTCACCGAGCTGGCGGTTCTCGCCGGCCCGGGCGCTAAAGATTTGCGCTGCAGGACCGATGACGGAACCGGACACATATTGCGTGGACGCGTGGACCCGCACTGGGGTGGCATGACCTGCCGCCCATCCGGGGCCGTCACATCTTGGGAGTGGTGATTCATGTCCTCAATTTTCCTTTCGCTGACGACGGCTCAGGTTGCCGTTCTGACCACCAAGCAGATCGGTTCCATCGCAGCGGCCGACTTCTCCGGACTGAGCACCGCCCAGGCGCAGGTGTTGAATTCAGGCCAGGTGGGCGCGATGAGCGCTGCCGATGTGGCGAACATCAGCACGGCCGCACTGGCGCTGTTCAGCGCAACGCAGATCACGGCGCTCAAGACCGCCGACATGGCCTCGCTCACGACCGCCCAGGTCGGCGCGCTCACGACCGCACAGGTCACTGATTTCACTTCTTCCCAGGTCGCGGCCCTGACGGTCGCCGAAGTGACGGCGCTCGCCGCGAAGATGAGCACCACTCAGATGGGCTCGCTCAGCGCCTCGCAGGCTCCGGGCCTTACGACGACGGTCATCGGCACGCTCAGCACGGCGCAGCTGCAGGGCCTGTCGACCAAGACGATCGCAGTCCTCTCCACGGCGCAGATCGGCGCCATCGGCGACATGCTGAGCACGACGCAGGTTGGCGCGCTCACCACGTCCCAGGCTGCGGGCCTTTCGACCACTGAGATGGCTGGCCTGTCGACCGCTCAGGTCCTGGCCATTTCGACGAAGGAAATCTCTTCCTTTACGACGACGCAGCTCACCTCGCTCTCGACCGCCATGCAGGGCGCGTTGAGCACCGCGCAGGTCGGCGCGCTCTCGACGGCGCAGGTCGCGGCGCTCGCCGCCAACCTGACGACGGCGCAGGTCGGTGCCATCTCGGGTGCGCAGGCTTCGGGCCTCACGACCACGGTGATCGGAACCCTCTCCACCGCGCAGGCGCAGGCGATTGCGACCAAGACCATCGCGGTGCTGACGACGGCTCAGATCGGCGCCATCGGCGATAAGCTGAGCACGCTGCAAATCGGCGCCCTGGCCACCTCGCAGGCTTCCGGCCTGTCGACGACGGAAATGGCCGCGCTCACTACGGCTCAGGTCCTGGCCATCGCGACGAAGGAAATCTCCTCCTTCACGACCACGCAGCTGACTTCGCTCTCGACCGCCATGCAGGGAGCCTTGAGCACCTCGCAGGTCGGCTCGCTCTCGACGGCACAGGTCGCGGCTCTGGCCGCGAACCTCACGACGGCGCAGGTCGGTGCCATCACGGCGGCGCAGGCTTCGGGCCTCACGACGACGGTGATCGGCACCCTCTCCACCGCGCAGGCGCAGGCGATCGCGACCAAGACGATCGGGGCGCTGACGACGGCTCAGATCGGCGCCATCGGCGATAAGCTGAGCACGCTGCAAATCGGCGCCCTGGCCACCTCGCAGGCTTCCGGCCTGTCGACGACGGAAATGGCCGCGCTCACTAC
>DATIYV010000032.1:0-2512 GCA_035517435.1 Steroidobacteraceae bacterium
CGCACGTTCGCCATCCAGGCGGTACAAGCCGCCGGGGACCCGCCGCTCAACCTCGCCTCCCGCAGTGCCTGCATCGAGGTGATGACGGGCGCCGTACTGCCCCCGGGCTGCGATGCAGTAGTGCCGGTCGAGCAGCTCACGATCGCTCAGGGCAAGGTCACTCTTAACGATCCGGGTGCGATCGAGCCGCGCCAGAATATCGACCGCCGGGGCACCGAGACGCTGCAGGGCTCACTGCTCTTAGCCTCCGGGACCCGGCTTGGCGCACCGGAAATCGCCGTCGCAGCGGGTGCCGGCATGGGACGGGTGCGGGTGAGCGCGCAGCCGCGGCTCGTCGTCATCTCCACCGGCAACGAGCTCGTGGAGCCCGGTGAGGCCATCCTCCCGCACCAGGTCCGCCGCTCCAACGTCTACGGAGTCATCGCCGCGCTGCGCCGCCAGGGCTTCGATCGCGTGGCCGACGATCACGCGCGAGACGACGAAGCCGAGCTCCTCCAACGGCTGCAGTTTCATCTCGACACCCACGATGTGCTGATCTTGAGCGGCGGGGTCTCGATGGGGCGCTTCGATCTGGTGCCGCGCTGCCTTGAAAAGCTCGGCGTACGCACCATCTTTCATAAGGTCGAGCAGCGGCCGGGCAAGCCGCTGTGGTTCGGCATGGCACCCACCGGCGCCGCGGTATTCGGCCTGCCGGGCAAGCCCGTGTCTACGCTCGTGTGTCTGACGCGTTATGTCATTCCGGCACTGTTTGCCGCGATGGGCGAGACGGTGCAGCACAAGGAGCGGCTGGCACTCGCGCAGGCGGTTGCGATCCGCTCGAAGCTGGTGCAGTTCCTGCCCGTTCGGACCGAGCTCGACGATTGGGGCCGAAGCTGGGCGGTGCCGCGTGCGACCAACGGCTCCGGGGATTTCATTGCGCTGGCGGGCACGGACGGATTTGTGGAACTCCCGGCCGGACCGAATGACTATCCCAAAGGTTTCGTCACGCGGCTGTATCGCTGGTAGCTTTCTGAACTGCCTATGCCCGACCAGGAATTCATCGTCCCGATTTCAGCGCCGCGGCCGCGCGACACGCTCGAGCGGCCGCTGCGCGATCTGCGCATCTCGGTCATGGACCGCTGCAACTTCCGCTGTCCGTATTGCATGCCGCGGGAGCAGTACCACGAGGCCTATCAGTTTCTGAAGTCCGCCGAGCGGCTCTCCTTCGAGGAGATCGTGCGCCTCGCGCGCCTGTTCGTGCGCCTCGGTGTGCGCAAGCTCCGCCTCACCGGCGGGGAGCCGCTGCTGCGTGCGAACCTCGCCGACCTGATCGGTGATCTCACCAGCATCCCCGGGATCGAGGATGTGGCGCTCACCACCAACGGCATTCTTCTCGCCAAGCATGCCGCGGAGCTGAAGGCCGCGGGACTTAACCGCATCACGGTGAGTCTCGACAGTCTGGATCCGGCAGTGTTCGCACGCATGAGTGGCGGCTTCGACGGCATCCGGGATGTGCTCGATGGCATCGAGCATGCGCGTCGCGCCGATCTCACGCCGATCAAAGTAAACGCGGTGATCCAGCGCAGTCTCAACGAGCACACCGTACTGCCGCTCATCGAACGCTTTCGCGGCACCGGGGTCATCGTGCGCTTCATCGAATACATGGACGTGGGCAACCGCAATCACTGGGACCCCAGGCTCGTGGTCTCCTCCAAGGAGCTGCTCGAGCGCATCGGGGCGCGCTGGCCGCTCGAGCCGCTGGAGCGCAATTACCGGGGCGAGGTGGCCCGCCGTTATGGCTTCAAGGATGGACAAGGCGAAGTGGGCTTCATCTCCTCCGTCACGCAGCCGTTCTGCGGCGACTGCTCGCGCGCGCGGCTCTCCTCCGACGGCGCGCTCTACACCTGCCTGTTCGCCACGCGCGGCTCGAGCCTGCGCGATCCGCTGCGCGCCGGAGCGAGCGATGAGGAGCTGACCGAGATGATCCGCCGTACCTGGAGCCTGCGGGCCGACCGTTACAGCGAGCTGCGTGCGAGCCTGCGGCAGGGCGCCCACGAGGAGCGCAAGGTCGAGATGTATTACATCGGCGGCTGATACGAATCATGGCCAGACGCTCACGTCTCACACATCTCACTCCTGCCAACCGGCCGACGATGGTCGACGTCGGAGGCAAGGAAATCACGCGCCGGGTCGCGATCGCCGAGGCGCGTATCCGCCTGCCGCGCGAGGTGCAGCGCGAGCTGCAGCGCACCGGGCATCGCACCCGCAAGGGCCCGATCTTTGATACGGCGATCATCGCCGGCGTCATGGCAGCCAAGGGCACGCACGGACTCATTCCGTTCTGTCATCCCCTGCCGCTCGAGGACTGTGAGATCACGATCACGGCGGCTGCCGGCGGCCTGCGCGTCCTGTGCCGCGTGTCCGTGCATCACCGTACCGGCGTGGAGATGGAAGCGCTGACCGGCGCCAGCATTGCCGCGCTCACGATCTACGATATGTGCAAAGCCCTGTCGCACGATATCGAGATCACGCA
>DATIYV010000033.1:0-107388 GCA_035517435.1 Steroidobacteraceae bacterium
CTCTTTCAAAGAAAACGCCGCGCGGAGCGCGGCGTTTTGGGCGTCGGATGATGAGGTATTCCGTAATCAGACGACCTTGCCAAGCTGGAAGATCGGCAGGTACATCGCGATGACGAGACCGCCGACGAGCACGCCGAGAATCGCCATGATGAGTGGCTCCAGCAGGCTCGACATCGCATCGACGGCATTGTCGACCTCGGCCTCGTAAAACGTGGCGACCTTGCCGGACATTGTATCGAGGGAGCCGGATTCTTCACCGACCGCGATCATCTGAATGACCATGTTCGGAAATACGTCGACATTCTGCATCGCGCGCTGCAGACGTTGCCCGGTTGAGACCTCGTCTCGCATCTTCAGCACGGCCTTCTCGTAGACGATGTTGCCGGTGGCACCGGCGACGGAGTCGAGAGCTTCCACGAGCGGTACGCCGGCAGCAAACATCGTGGAGAGTGTTCGTGCGTACCGAGCTATCGCGGCCTTGCGCAATATCGGGCCGATGATGGGGAATCTCAGGATCATCCGATCGAGAAATTCCTGCATCGCCCTCGAGCGCTTCTTGAAGTAAAAGAAGGCATAACCGGCAGCGCCGAGAACGATCGCAATGTATACACCCTGCGCCTGGACGAACCGGGACAGATTGATGACTATTTGGGTAAAGACGGGTAGGTCTGCCCCGAATCCCTTGAACAGACTTTCGAACTGCGGAATGACAAATACGAGCAGGATGATCGTGACGATCACGGCCACCACCAGCACGGCCGTGGGGTAGAAGAGGGCCTTCTTGACCTTCTTCTTGAGAGCTTCAGTCTTTTCTTTGTAAGTAGCGACTTTGTCGAGAAGATTCTCGAGTGCACCTGCCTGCTCGCCGGCTTCGACGAGGTTGGTGTACAGGGCGTCAAAATACAATGGATGCTTGGCCAGCGCCTCGTGGAGTGAGGAGCCGCCTTCGATATCTGCTTTGATCGTGAGGATGAGCTTCTGCACGGACGGTTTGTCGTGACCGTTGCCGACGATTTCGAGGCCCTGGACGAGCGGAATTCCGGCAGAAAGCATGGTTGCGAGCTGGCGGCTGAAGATCGCGATGTCCTCGGGCTTTACCGCGCCGCCGCCGACCCGTGCGCTCTGCTTGCGAATGCGCGAAGGCGCAATGCCCTGACGGCGCAGATCGGCGCGCAGTGATTGCTCATCAGGCGCGAGACTCTTGCCCTTGACCCGCTTGCCCTTCTTGTCACGACCTTCCCAGTTATAGGGAATATCGCGCTTGATTCCTTTGACCGAGGCGGTTGCCGCTGCCGTTGCCATGCTTTAGTCCTGCGCCTTCATTCGATGGTGACGCTGTTGACTTCATCGAGACTGGTCAGACCCTGTTTGACTTTTTCAAGTCCGGAGCGGCGCAGGTCCCAGACGCCTTCTTTGCCCGCCTGATCTGCGATATCAACGGCGCTGCCGCCTGCGAGAATGATTCGCGCGATTGCGTCACTAACGGGCAACACCTGATAAATCCCGACGCGCCCCTTGTACCCATCAGTACAGTTCTGACAACCCTTTGGGGCGAAAATCTTCAGGCCACTCTGCACATCAGCTTCCTGGAAGCCCTCTTTCAGCAGGGCTTCCTTGGGCACATCCATCGGTGTTTTGCACATTGTGCACAGCCGGCGCGCGAGGCGCTGCGCAATGATGAGGCTCACCGAAGTCGCAATTGCGTAGGGCTTCACGCCCATATCGACGAGTCGCGACAAGGTCTGCGGCGCGTCATTCGTGTGCAGCGTGGATAGCACCAAGTGTCCCGTCTGAGCGGCCTTGATCGCGATTTCCGCGGTCTCGAGATCACGGATCTCACCGACCATGATCACGTCGGGGTCCTGACGCAGAAAGGCGCGCATTGCGGACGCAAAGGTAAGTCCGACCTTGGGATTGACGTTGACCTGGTTGACGCCAGGGAGATTGATTTCCGACGGATCTTCCGCGGTCGAGATGTTCGTATCCTCCCGATTGAGGATATTGAGTCCGGTGTACAGCGAAACGGTCTTGCCGCTACCAGTCGGTCCCGTCACCAGAATCATCCCTTGCGGCTTCGCAAGGTATTTCATGTAAAGATCTTTTTGGAAGCCCTCGTATCCCAGCGCGTCGATCCCGAGCTGCGCTTGCGACGGGTCGAGAATACGCATGACGATCTTCTCACCGAAGAGCGTCGGGCACGTGCTGACGCGAAAATCAATCGCGCGATTCTTCGACAATCGCATCTTGATGCGCCCGTCCTGCGGGACGCGGCGTTCGGCGATGTCGAGTCGAGACATGACTTTGAGTCGCGCCGCGAGCTTGCCGGAAAGTTGAACGGGCGGCTGGGCCAGCTCCTTGAGCACACCGTCCATGCGCAGACGGATGCGATAAGATTTCTCGTAGGGCTCGAAGTGAATGTCAGACGCGCCACGGCGAATCGCGTCGATCATCACTTTGTTGACAAAGCGGACGATCGGGGCGTCCTCGACGTCATCGCGCGTGACCTTGTCATCGAGTTCATCTTCCCCGCCGCTGACCTCTAGAGCGTCAAGGTCGACGCCTTCATCGTCGCCGAGCGACGGCATCTGCGCATCGGACTGCTCAATCGCCTTGTCGACGGCCTTCTGCAGCTTGTCGTCTTCAACGACGACTGCCTCAACACCCAATCCAGTCTGGAATTTGATCTCGTCAATGGCGTGGAGATTCGTGGGGTCAGCCACGGCGAGGAACAGGCGCTTACCGCGCTTGAAAAGCGGCAGGACGCGATGTTTGGCCAGCAGTTTGTCGCTGACCAATTTGACCGTATCGAGGTCGAGATTGACGGCCTCGAGGTCGAAGAGGGGGACGCCGAATTCGTTGGCAGCCGCAATTGCGATATCACGGGCATTGGCGGCCCCACTCGTCACCAGCTGAGTGACGACGCTACTTTTCCGCTCACGCGAAGCCGCGAGCGCTTCCTGCATGGCCGACTCCTCCACGACCCCGTCCTGGACGAGCCGTTGAGGCAGGCCACCCAAGCCCGCGCGCGCGGTTCCAAGCGCTGCAGAAGCGTTATCGTTCATGAGCTTACATAGACAAGCATGCGACGCGACGAGCCCCTAGTCTACCGAAGGAGCCGCCTCGATCAATTGTCAAATCTCGGTGGATGGTCGCACATCGAATCGTGCGTCTACGTGACTCGCCTCCCAAAAGAAGAAGCCCCTCCGGAGAGGGGCTTCCAAGTGCTGCGAAAGGCAGCGAATCGTCTTACTTGCACTCGGTCGGAGCGTATTTCGCGAGCAGCGTACCAGGGTTAACCGGCAGAGCGCGCCCAGTGGCGGTCTGGTTCTGGATCGAGGCGCACGCCCAGTCGATGTTGCCCTGCAGACCGGTGGCCAGCGCAGCCCCGCCGATCGAAGGCGTAAGGACGAGCGTGTTGCTGGCGGCGACGATCTGAGGAATGTTCGCGCTGCTGTAAGTGATCGTGATCACGCCCGTATTGGCGATCGTGATGTCCGTCACGTACTTCGTCGCAACGAAGTTGGGTGCGTTCCACGCGGTCGCGGCGGACGCAACACCCGTCATATCGTTCGACTGGAAGCCCTCAGCCACGGATGTCTTCGCCGAATCGGCCAGGTTCAGACCTTCCGTCACCTTCGAGCGAACCGTGTAGTCCTGGTAAGCCGGGATAGCGATCGCGGCCAGAATGCCGATGATCGCAACCACGATCATCAACTCGATGAGGGTGAAACCCTTTTGCACAGCCTTCATTGGTAAGAACTCCTAAGGTACCTAAGATGTTAGGGAAGCGGCGCAAAGGGCGCCTACCGGTCGGATAGAGCAAGGCCTGTGCCAGAGAGGAGTTATAGTCTCAAGCCATTGGTTTAATTGAACATTTCAGACTATAACGGAAGCGTCGCTTGACTTAGTCCCGTCACTTGCTGACGACGACCGCCGACTCGGTGAGTCAGATAGTGACGTTCCCGGTCACCTGATTTGACTCATTCGATACCCAGCTTCTTGATCCGGTATCGCAGCGCACGAAAGCTCATGCCGAGAGCCTTGGCGGCAGCTGTCTTGTTGTACCGGGTCTTCTCGAGAGCCTTCACGATGGCGTCGCGCTCGATGTCCTCGAGCTGTGTTCCCAGCGGCGCGTTGGCCGGCGCCTTGGCCGCCGGCATGGAAGCATCTGCGGCAGCGCGTGCGGCCGCTCGCAGCTGAACGTGCTCCGGTGTGATCACCCCGCCGGTGCTGAGGGTGAGGGCTCGCTCGAGCACATTCTCAAGTTCACGCACGTTGCCCGGAAACGGATAGCTCTCCAGCGCTGTCATTGCCTCCGCGCTGATTCGAGGAGCATCGATTTTCAGTCTCCGGCAGAGCCGCGACAGGATCGCCTCTGCAAGGTCCGCGATATCCTCGGGTCGCTCGCGCAGCGCCGGGACGCGGATCTCGATCACGTTGATGCGGTAGAAGAGATCCTCGCGGAACCGCCCTTCCGCGACGAGTTCGGCGAGATTCCTATGGGTGGCCGAGAGGATCCGGACGTCGACGGACTCCTCGCGCGCTTCGCCGACGGGGCGCACTGTTTTTTCCTGTACGACCCGCAAGAGCTTGACCTGCATGTGAAGGGGTAAGTCGCCAACTTCATCGAGGAAGAGTGTGCCGCCTTCAGCGCTCTGGATGAGGCCCTTCTTGTCGGCCACGGCACCGGTGAAGCTGCCGCGCTTGTGACCGAAGAGCTCGCTCTCCATGAGCTCGGTCGGAATCGCGCCGCAATTCACTGGAACGAACGGGCCTTCCGAGCGCGCGCCACTTTCGTGGATCAGCCGCGCGACCAGCTCTTTGCCAGTTCCGGATTCTCCGAAGATGTGCACCGGTGCCTGGCTGCGCGCGACTCGCCCGATGAGCTCGCGCAACTGTTGCATGACCGGGGAATGACCGAGGAGCCGCGGCGCCTGCGCCGCGATCGTCGTGTCCTCTGTCCGCGCACTCAGCTTGATGGCGCTGCCGACGAGCTTTCGCAGGACGCCCAGGTCCAGGGGCTTGGAGACGAAGTCGAAGGCGCCGAGCTTCAGTGCCCGCACAGCCGATTCCATGTTGCCATGCGCAGTGATGACGGCGACCGGGGTACCAGTGCGATTTGCCTGGATCCACGCCACCAGATCCAGGCCATCGCCGTCGGGCAGGCGCATGTCGGTCAGGCAGAGATCAAAGTGCTCTGCCTTGAGCAGGCGCTGCGCGCTGGCGATGTTTTCCGCCGTGCGAGTTTCAAGTCCCATGCGGCTCAGCGTGAGGCTCACGAGCTCAAGGAGATCGGGTTCGTCATCGACGACCAGAATGACTGGCTTGGTCATCGGGTCATCGTACCTCCCAGCGCTGTGGATCGGTAAAGACGACCCGGAAAATGCTGCCGCCGCCCACGCGCGGCTCGAAGAGTAGTGTGGCGCCACTAGTCTGGGCGAGCTCGCGGGCGAGGAAGAGCCCCAAGCCTGTGCCGCCGCGCTCACCGCTATAGAAGGGCTCGAAGATCTGCTCCACTTCTGCGTCAGCTACTCCGGGTCCGCGATCGGCGACCTCGAGATAGGGTCTCGCACTCGGTGAGAGCCTGCCAAAGCGGATTTCGACGATGGCGTTGGGTTGATCCTTGACCGCGTGCTTGATCGCGTTGTCACACAGATTCCAGATGACCTGGCGCAGCTGACTGGCATCGACCCGCACTTCGATCTCTTCCGCATCGCCGTTGCTCGCTGAAACGGTGAGGCGCTCGGGCGGCCACTGCATGGTGGCGCAGAACTCCTCGCGGAATTCCTCGATGAATGCGCGCAGCTGCAGCCGCTCGAGATGCGCTTCCTCCCGGCGCGAGAGTTGCAACACATTGTTGATGATGCTGCTCACGCGCTCCGCATTGCTCTGGATGATCTCGGTCAGGCGTCGATCCTCGGCGCCAAGCGCGGGCGATTCCGCGAGCAACTGACCGGCATGGCTCATGGCGCCGACCGGATTACGGATCTCATGTGCGATGCTCGCGGACAGGCGCCCGAGCGCGGCGAGCTTCGTCTGCTGAACCTTCTCAGCGAGGACACTCGTGTCTTCGAGAAACGCCAGGATCGGCGCGGGCGGTGCGCCGCCTAAGGGTGCGAAGTGCGGCCGGATCACACGGCCGCCGTCCGCAGAAATGAATGTGTGCGTGGCCGCCGGGCCCAGCGTTCCGCCCTGGCGCCAGGTCTCAAGGAGATAGAGCAGCTTCGGGGATGCCTCGCCCAGGAGAGCACCCGGATAGGCGCTTTGATCGCCCAGCATCTGCGCCGCGGATTCGTTGATGAGGCGAATGCGATCCTCCTCGTCGATGACCAGGATGCTCTCGCGCAGGTGTTGCACGATGTACTGCGATAGCTGCGCGAGGTTCGCAAGATCCACTTCCTGGCGGCGCGCCAGCGCTTCGCTCTCGCGCAGGCGATTCGATAAGAGCGAGGCGAGGAGTGCGACGATGAAGATCACCAGCCCCAGGAGGCCGGCTGTCGTGTAATCGGAGGCCGGTGCGTCTCCCGCCGCAAACACCGCGATCTGCTGGACCAGCACGCTCAGAACGGCAAGAGCGGCAATGAGGATGGCGTCTCGACCCCCCGCCAGTGTCGACATCGTCAGCACCGGCAGGATGAGCAGAATCCCCAGCCCGCTCGCAACTCCTGCCGTCGAATAGAGAATCAGTGCGATTCCGACGGCATCGACCGTCGCGTTGACCAGGGTCACCATGCGCAGGCTCGGCCACACTAGTCTTCGTGCCAGGACGAGTAGCGCCGCGACCACGAAGTAGCCGATGCAGGCCGCCAGGAAGAAGTCCGGGTGCAGAACCTGGATGACCGCAAAAGGTGCGGTGAATTGCCGGATCACAATCAGTGCCGGCGGAATGATCAGACGATAGAGATTGGTGAGGCCGATGACACGCCAGGCAAGGTCGCTCGGCGCAGGGGCAAGTGTTGCAGCGCTGGTCGGCATCAGCGGGCGCGACTGTAGCATCTTTGGCACAATACGCGCCTCCATCCCCACGACTCTCACCCCGCATGAACTTGCACGAATACCAGGCGAAGGAAGTCTTTCGCAGCTTCGGCATACCGGTGCCCCCGGGACGCGTCGCGAGCACTCCTGATGAGGCCGTGGCGGCTGCCGAGACGCTGGGTGGGAGCGTCTGGGTCGTGAAGGCGCAGGTTCACGCGGGCGGCCGCGGCAAGGCTGGTGGAGTCAAGCTCGCCCGCGACATGCAAACCGTGCGCTCCGCCGCTGCCGCGATGCTCGGCACGCGCCTTGCGACCAAGCAGACGGGGCCGGAAGGACTTCCGGTCGAGCGGGTATACGTCGAGAGCGGCTCGGAGATCGATCGTGAGCTCTATCTTTCTCTCACCCTGAATCGCGACGCGGGGCGCATCGCCGTCATCGCCTCCGCCGCCGGCGGCATGGATATCGAGGAGGTCGCCGCGAAGACGCCGCAGAAGATCCTGTCCGTGAATGTTCACCCGGCCGCCGGGCTGTCGGGCTTTCAATGCCGCAAGCTGGCTTTTGGGCTCGGCTTCTCGTCAGAGCAGACGGCGCAGTTTCAGAACATCCTGCTGGCGCTCTACCGGCTCTACCTCGAGAAGGATGCGAGCCTGGTCGAAGTGAACCCGCTCATCGTGACCCGCACCGGCGCGCTGGTTGCGCTCGATGCGAAGATCAACATCGATGCGAACGCGCTGTTCCGTCAGCCGCAGATGGTGGCGCTGCGTGATGTCAGCCAGGAAGACCCGATGGAGCGGCGTGCGAGCGAGCACGACCTCAACTACGTCTCCCTCGACGGCAGCATCGCCTGCATGGTGAACGGGGCGGGGCTCGCCATGGCGACCATGGACCTCATCAAGCTTCACGGCGGCCAGCCTGCGAACTTTCTCGATGTGGGAGGCGGCGCCACCAGCGAGCGCGTGACAGCGGCGTTTCAGTTGATTCTGTCCAATCCGCGCGTGCGCGCGATTCTGGTGAACATCTTCGGCGGCATCGTGCGCTGCGATCTGATTGCCGACGGTGTGATCAATGCCGTCAAGAACGTGGGCGTGAAAGTACCGGTCGTCGTGCGCCTGGAAGGCACGAATGCCGTCGAGGCGCGCGAGCGGCTCGCCAAGAGCGGACTCACGATCACGGCCGCGAAGGATCTGACGGATGCTGCCAGGAAAGCGGTGCAGCTCGCCAAGGGTGCGGTATGAGCATACTGATCGACCGCAACACGCGTGTGATTTGCCAGGGCTTCACCGGCAAGCAGGGCACCTTCCACTCCGAGCAATGCCTGGCCTATGGCACCAAGCTCGTCGGCGGCACAACCCCGGGACGGGGCGGCACCAGGCACCTGAATCTTCCGGTGTTCAACACCGTCGATGAGGCGGTGCGCAAGACCGGCGCGACGGCCAGCATGATCTACGTGCCGGCGCCCTTCGCCGCCGATGCGATCCTCGAAGCGGCGGATGCCGGTCTCGAGCTCATCGTCTGCATCACCGAAGGCGTGCCGGTGAACGACATGGTGCGCGTGAAGGCCGTGCTTGCGAGCTCGCGCTCCCGGCTGGTCGGGCCCAATTGCCCCGGCGTCATCACCCCAGGCGAGTGCAAGATGGGCATCATGCCGGGCTTCATTCACAAGAAGGGCGGCGTCGGTATCGTCTCGCGCTCCGGCACGCTCACATACGAGGCGGTCTTTCAGACCACGAATGCAGGCCTGGGACAGAGCACCTGCGTCGGCATCGGTGGTGATCCGGTGCGCGGCATGAATTTCATCGATGTGCTCGCGCTCTTTGAGCGCGATCCGCGCACCGAAGGCATCATCATGGTGGGTGAGATCGGCGGCAGCGACGAGGAGGCCGCGGCGAAGTTCATCCACGAGCATGTGAGCAAGCCGGTCGTGGCCTACATCGCCGGCGTCACCGCACCCCCCGGCAAGCGGATGGGGCACGCGGGCGCGATCGTCGCCGGCGGCAAGGGTACCGCCGCGGACAAATTCAAGGCGCTGAAGGCGGCGGGTGTTCGCACCGTGCGCTCACCGGCCGAGCTGGGCAGCGCGATGGCGGAGCTCCTGCGCCCGAAGAGTCGCTCCAAGACCCGCGCGAAAGCTCGCGCCAAGCCGCGTGCTCCGGCTCGCCGCAAATCGCGCCCACGCCGCTAGCGCCATGGCCGGATCACCGCGTTTGAAAATCGGGCTCGCGCAGCTCGATTTCCTGGTGGGCGACGTGCACGCCAACGCGGCGCGCGTGATCGACACCGCGCGTAAGGCCGCCGCCGACGGCACGGCCGACCTGGTCGTGTTCCCGGAGCTCACGCTTTCGGGTTATCCCCCGGAAGATCTGCTGTTTCACCGCGGATTTCGCCGTCAGATTGAGGCGGCGATGGCGCAGGTGCAACGCGATGCGCGCGGCGTCGGCCTCGTCGTGGGGTACCCCGAATACACCGACGGTGCGATCTACAACGCGGCCGCGCTGTTGTCTGATGGACAGATGCTGGCGCGGCATCGCAAGTGTGAGCTGCCGAACTACAAGGTGTTCGACGAGAAGCGCTACTTTCGCGCGGGGAGTGCGCCCACGGTGACGCAGTGGCGCGGTTTTCGGATCGCGCTCCTGGTGTGCGAGGACGTGTGGGAAGCGCCTGCCGCCCAGGCGGCTCGCGCGCAGGGCGCCGAGCTCCTCATCGTCATCAACGCCTCGCCGTACGAAATCCACAAGCAGCGCGAGCGCGAGCACGTCCTGCGCAACCGCATCGCCGAAGTCGCTCTGCCCGTCGTGTACGTCAACATGGTGGGTGGCCAGGATGAGCTGGTGTTCGACGGCAACTCCTTCGTGATGGACGCGCAGGGCAACGTCGTGATGCGAGCCCCGGCATTCGCCGAGGGTGTGTACGCGGTGGAGTTCGAGCGCCGCGGCCAGGCGGTCGCGCCCCTTGCAGCTCCCGTGGCCGGGGAGCTCTCCGATGAGGCGAGCGTCTATCAGGCGCTGGTGCTCGGTGTGCGCGACTACGTGACCAAGCACGGCTTCCCCGGCGTCGTCATGGGACTCTCGGGCGGTGTCGACTCGGCACTGACGCTTGCGATTGCCGTCGATGCGCTCGGGGCGCAGAGAGTGCATGCGGTGATGATGCCCTCGCGCTATACGTCCCACATGAGTGTCGACGATGCCGAGGCGCAGGCCCGCAGTCTCGGCGTGAGCTACAGCGTCATCTCCATCGAGGGCATGTTCGACGCCACTCTCCAGGCGCTCGCCAAAGAATTCGCGGGCACGAGCCCGGACACGACCGAGGAGAACATCCAGCCCCGCTGCCGCATGCTCATCCTCATGGGCATCTCCAACAAGAGCCGGCGCATGCTCCTCACCACCGGCAACAAGAGCGAGATGGCCGTGGGCTACGCCACGCTCTACGGCGACATGGCGGGGGGCTTTGCGCCCATCAAGGACTGCAGCAAGCTGCTGGTGTATCGGCTGGCCGCGTACCGCAATTCGCTGGGGCAGGTGATTCCGCAGCGCGTGATCGAGCGGGCGCCAACCGCCGAGCTGCGGCCGGATCAGAAGGATTCCGATTCACTGCCGCCGTACGAGGTGCTCGATCCCATCCTCGAAGCCTTCATCGAGGAGGATCTGTCGGTCGATGAGATCGCGGCGCGGGGCTTTGACCGGGCGACGATCGGGCGAGTGCTCGATCTGGTGAAGCGCAACGAGTACAAGCGCCGGCAGGCACCGCCGGGGGTGCGCGTGAGCCGGCGGGCCTTCGGGCGCGACTGGCGCTACCCGATCACGAACGGCTATCGGCGCTAGCAGGCGCGGCGGCAGCCGCGCTACCAGAACTTCCACCACGGCTTGCCCGTGGTGGCGCGGGTCTCGACGACCTTCTCGCCGAAGTTGGCCTGGAAGACCTCGCGCACCTGCGTCTCACGCTCGGTGAGTCCGAGCTTCTCATCCGCCGCCATGAGAATCAGCAGCGCTTCGCGAATCGATGGCGCCCCGTCGTAGGTTTCCACCGCGTGCGTGGCGCGCTGCGCCGCGCCCACCCAGGCGCCGCGCTGCATGTAGTACTCGGCGACATGCACGTCGTAATCGGCGAGGCGGTTGCGCAGATAGATCATGCGCCGGCGCGCATCGTGCGCGTAGTCGCTCTTGGGGAACTGCTCGACCACCGTGCGGAAAGCCTCGAAGGACTTGTTCGCGGTGGTCGGCGGCCGCTCGCTCAGGTCAGCGTGAAAGAAGCGCTCCAGAACGTTCGGTGCGCGCTCGTAGTCCACCAGTCCCTTGATGTACCAGGCGTAGTCCACGCGCGGATGGGTCGGGTTCTCGCGAATGAACGTATCGGCGGCATCGATCGCGGATTCGTGCTCGCCCTGCCTGTAATAGGCGTAGATGAGATCAAGACGTGCCTGGCGCGCCTGGTCGGTGAACGGGAAGCGCGCGTTCAGCATCTCGTAGATCTTGATCGCGCCGTTGTAGTCGAAGTTGTTGAGCCGGCTCTGGGCCTGCTTGTACAGCACTTCGGGGCTGGCTTTCTGGAGCTTGCGGTCGGCTGACTTGCAGCCTGCGGTCAAAGCGCAGGCGGCGCAGAGCAGGATGAGCACGCTCCGCGCAAGGGCGGATGCAGACATGAAGGGGGAGGGCTCCGTTGGATTCGGGTCGTCGGTTTGCCAGTATAGCCATCGTCGACCCTGCCTACGACTCCTACCATGCCCGCCGAGTTCCGTACCCATGAGCTGATCCTGCCGCCCGAGATGGCCGGCTTGCGCCTGGATCAGGCGCTCGCCCGCGCCCTGCCGCAGTATTCGCGGGCGCGGCTCAAGGGCTGGATCGACGGCGGGGCGGTGCGCCTCGACGGGCGTGCGCCCAAGGCGCGGGACAAGGTCCTGGGCGGGGAGCAGGTGCGCATCGAGGCGCAGCTCGAAGCCGAGGGCGCTGTCGAGCCGGAGAGCCTGCCCCTGCACGTGGTGCATAAGGACCGGGCGATCTTCGTCATCGACAAGCCCGCCGGCCTCGTCGTGCATCCGGGCGCCGGCAACCGTGAGCACACCCTGCAAAATGCGCTGCTGGCGCTCGATCCGAAGCTCGCGCTGGTGCCGCGTGCCGGTCTCGTGCACCGGCTCGATCGCGGCACGAGTGGGCTCCTCGTCGTGGCGCGCACGGTTGAGGCCCATACCCGGCTCGTCGCCGCACTGGCGGCGCGCGAGCTCGGGCGCACCTATCTTGCGATCTGCACCGGCGTGATGACCGGAGGCCGAACCGTGGATGAGCCGATCGGCCGGCACCGCAGTCTTCGCACCCGCATGGCCGTGCGCGGCGATGGGCGCGAAGCGATCACGCATCTGAAGGTCGTGAAACGGTTTCGCGCCCACACCCTGGTGGAGGCGCAACTTGAGACCGGGCGCACGCATCAGATCCGCGTGCACCTCGCTCACATCGGTCACCCGGTGGTGGGCGATCCGACCTACGGCGGGCGCCGTCGGATTCCCGCGGGAGCCACGCCCGCGCTGCTGCGCGCGCTCGCGCAGCTCGATCGCCAGGCGCTGCACGCGGCCCGGCTGACGCTGGTGCATCCGATCTCGCAGCGCGAGATGAGTTTTGAGTCACCGCTCCCTGCGGATCTCTCCGGGCTCCTGACCGCGCTCGAGGCGGACCGGGCTGGCGCCTCATGAGCGCCGACGGGCCTTCGTTTCTCAAGCCCGACTGGCCTGCTCCGCCCGGCGTGCACGCGGCCGTGAGCCTGCGGACCGGCGGTGTGAGTGAGCCACCCTTCGACACGCTCAATCTCGGCGCCTCAAGTGGCGATGTCGCGCAGCACCTGGCAGAGAACCGCCGCCGTGTGCGCCTCGCGCTCGGGCTGCCCGATGAGCCGGTCTGGCTCAACCAGGTCCACGGCGCCCTGGTTCTCGACCTGGACCCGGTCGCGCCCCGGTCCGCCGCGATGCCTGCGCCGCCTGCGGATGCGGCGGTGACGCACCGCGCCGGGCGTGTGGCCGCGATCACGATTGCCGACTGCATGCCGGTACTCTTCGCCGCTCGTGACGGGCGGGCCGTCGGCGCCGCACATGCCGGCTGGCGCGGGCTTGCAGGTGGCGTGCTCGAGGCCACGGTGCGCGCACTAGCGGTGCCCGCCTCGACACTCATCGCCTGGCTGGGGCCGGCCATCAGCCAGCGGTATTTCGAGGTGGGCGAGGACGTTCGCACCGCCTTCTGCGCCTCCGATCCGCAGTCGGTAACGGCATTCGAGCCCAATGCGCGCGGGCGCTGGCAATGTGATCTGTATGCGCTGGCCCGCAGGCGGCTCGCCGCCCTGGGCGTGAGCGCTGTATACGGCGGCGATTACTGCACGTACGCTGAGCGCCAGCGCTTTTTCTCCTACCGTCGCGACGGCCGCTGTGGCCGGATGGCCGCCCTGATCTGGATCGCGCACTGATGCACACCCTTGCCTGGATACTCGCTGCCACTGCCCTCGGGGGGATCCTGAGCGCCGCCATCGCGGGTTTGTTCCTGTTGCTCCCCACCCGTGTCCGGGCCCGGGTGCTGCCTCACCTGGTAAGCTTCGCAACCGGCGCGCTCCTGGGCGCCGCGCTGTTAGGCCTCCTGCCCGAGGCCGTGGAAGGCGTAGGACTGGGGCGCGTGCAGGAGATCGGCCTCGCCCTGGTCGCCGGGATCGCCGTGTTCTTCGTGCTCGAGAAGCTGCTGCTCTGGCGGCACTGTCACGTCGAGGAGTGCGAGACCCACACCCCGACGGGGCACGATCACCACCGGGACCGCGCAGCCGGCACATTGGTGGTGTTCGGGGACGGCGTCCACAACGCCCTGGATGGCGTGCTGATCGCGGCCGCATTCCTCACCGATGTGCGCCTGGGCATCGTGACCGCCCTCGCCATCATGGCGCACGAGATCCCGCAGGAAATCGGCAGCTTTGCTGTGCTGCTGCATGCCGGTATGAGCTGGCGGCGCGCCCTCATCCTGAACCTCGCCTCGAGCCTCACGTCCATGCTGGGCGGGTTTGCGGCCTACTACGCCCTGCGGCAAGCGCTGGGGCTTCTCCCCTATGCCCTGTCGATCGCCGCCGCGAGCCTGCTGTACATCGCGGTGGCCGACCTCATCCCGACCCTGCACCGGCGCACGGAAGTGCGCCACAGCGCCGCCCAGGTCGTCCTGATCGCGGCCGGCATTGCCCTGATTGCTGCCATGGAGAACCACGTCCACGGGATCTGAGCGCGCGGGCTCTTGAACGGCACTCCCCGGCCCCCAGATTGAAGGGGCGATCGTCGATGAGCGAGGTGGCTAAATGCGGATGGACAAACTGACCAGCAAATTCCAGGCGGCACTGGCCGATGCCCAGTCGCTCGCGGTCGGGCGTGACCATCAGTTCATCGAGCCGGGCCACGTGCTCCTTGCCCTGCTGGACAGCCAGGGTGGCACGGTGCGGCCGCTGCTCATGAAGGCGGGCGGGGATGTGAACAAGGTGCGCTCGGAGGCGCTGGCGCTCCTGGACCGCCTGCCGACTGTGTCGGGCACCCCGGGTGAGGTCCACGTCTCCAACGACCTCAGCCGCCTGCTCAATATCGCCGACAAGCTCGCCCAGCAGCGGGGCGACCAGTTCATCTCCAGCGAGCTGTTCGTGCTCGCGGCGTTCGACGACAAGGGCCCGCTCGCCCGGCTTCTCAAGGATTGCGGTCTGTCCCGGGGCGCAGTCGACAAGGCCATCAGCGAGGTGCGCGGCGGTGAGAAGGTCAACGATCCCAATGCCGAGGAGCAGCGCGGTGCGCTCGAGAAGTACACGGTCGACCTGACCGCCAGAGCCTCCTCGGGCAAGCTCGATCCGGTCATCGGGCGCGATGATGAGATCCGGCGCACGATCCAGGTGCTGCAGCGTCGCACCAAGAACAATCCAGTGCTGATCGGCGAGCCGGGCGTCGGCAAGACCGCGATCGCCGAGGGCCTTGCCCAGCGCATCATCAACGGCGAGGTGCCGGAGGGGCTGCGTAACAAGCGCATCCTGGCGCTCGACATGGGCGCGCTCATCGCCGGGGCCAAGTTCCGCGGCGAGTTCGAGGAGCGCTTAAAGGGCGTCCTCAACGATCTCGCCAAGCAGGAAGGCCAGGTCATCCTCTTCATCGACGAGCTGCATACGGTGGTGGGTGCCGGCCGGGCCGAAGGCTCGATGGATGCGGGCAACATGCTCAAACCGGCGCTGGCGCGCGGGGAGCTGCATTGCATCGGCGCGACCACGCTCGATGAGTACCGCAAGTACATCGAGAAGGACGCCGCACTCGAGCGGCGCTTCCAGCGCGTGATGGTCAACGAGCCCTCGGTCGAGGACACGATCGCGATCCTGCGCGGCTTGCAGGAGCGCTACGAGGTACACCACGGCGTCGACATCACCGATCCGGCGATCGTCGCTGCCGCGACGCTGTCGCACCGCTATATCACCGACCGGCAGCTGCCCGACAAGGCGATCGACCTCATCGACGAGGCCGCCGCGCGCATCCGCATGGAGATCGACTCCAAGCCCGAGAGCCTGGATCGGCTCGAGCGGAGGATCATCCAGCTGAAGATCGAGCAGGAGGCGCTCAAGAAGGAGAAGGACGAGGCCTCGCGCAAGCGCCTGCAGGCGCTTGTCGACACCCTGGGGACGCTCTCCAAGGAATACGCCGACCTCGAGGAAATCTGGAAGTCGGAGAAGGCGACGCTGCAGAGCGCCGCACAGATCCGTGAGGAGCTGGAGCGCGCACGCCTGGATTTCGATGCCGCGCGCCGTGCCGGTGACCTCGGGCGCATGTCCGAGCTGCAGTACGGACGCATCCCGGAGCTCGAGAAGAAACTCAGCGATGCGCTCGATGCCGAGCGCAAGGGCACCCAGCTGGTGCGCAACCGCGTCACCGACGAGGAGATTGCGGAAGTCGTCTCCAAGTGGACCGGCATCCCGGTCTCCAAGATGCTCGAGGGAGAGAAGGAGAAGCTCCTGCGCATGGAGGGCGATCTCTCCCAGCGCGTGGTCGGGCAGGATGAGGCGGTGCGCATCGTCTCGGATGCCATCCGCCGCTCGCGCGCGGGTTTGTCCGATCCGCGCCGTCCCAACGGCTCGTTCCTTTTCTTAGGGCCCACCGGCGTCGGCAAGACCGAGCTGTGCAAGGCGCTCGCGCAGTTCCTGTTTGATACTGAGGATGCGCTGGTGCGCATCGACATGTCGGAGTTCATGGAGAAGCACTCGGTCGCCCGCCTGATCGGCGCGCCTCCGGGTTACGTGGGCTATGAGGAGGGCGGTTATCTCACCGAAGCGGTGCGCCGCCGCCCGTATGCGGTCGTGCTGCTCGATGAAGTCGAGAAGGCCCACGCGGATGTGTTCAACGTGCTGCTGCAGGTGCTCGATGACGGCCGTCTGACCGACGGTCAGGGCCGCACCGTCGACTTCCGCAATACCGTCATCATCATGACCTCGAACCTGGGCTCGCAGGTGATCCAGGAATACGCCGGCGAGAAGAACTACACCAAGATGAAGTCCGCGGTGATGGAGATCGTGCAGCAGAGTTTCCGGCCCGAATTCATCAACCGCATCGACGATATCGTGGTGTTCCATCCGCTCGCGACCGAGCAGATCAGGAAGATCGTGGACATCCAGCTCGGCTATCTGCGCAGCCGCCTGACCGAGCGCGACATGGACTTGAAGCTCGATGACCGGGCGCGCGACCTGATCGGCGAGGCCGGCTTTGACCCGGTGTACGGCGCGCGGCCGCTGAAGCGGGTGATTCAGCAGCAGATCGAGAATCTGCTCGCGCAGCGCATCCTGAAGGGCGAGTTCGGTCCCGGCGATGTGATCAAAGTGAGCGCACGAGACGGCAAGCTCGAGTTCGCCAAGGCGGTTGAGAAGGCCGCCTGAGACGGTAAGATGGGCGCCGGCGCCCACAGCAGACCCCGCTATCCATGCCGTTCTACGAGTACGAGTGCTCGAGCTGCAAGTTCTACACCGAGGTGATGCAGAAGATCACCGACGCGCCGCTGCGCAAGTGCCCGTCCTGCGGCAAGAACACGCTGCAGAAGCTGGTTTCCGCACCGGTGTTCCGCCTGAAGGGCGGCGGCTGGTACGAAACCGACTTCAAATCCGACAAGGAATCGCGGCGCAATCTCGCGGGCGCTGAGGCGAGCGAGGCGAAAGCCGACAGCGACGCCAAGCCCGCCGCAGCCAAGAGCACCGAAGCAAAGCCCGCGGAGAGCAAACCCGCGGACTCCAAGCCTGCCCAATCCAAACCCAGCCCGGCCGCTTCGCGGGCGCGCCGGACCGCGTCCGGAAAATCCAAGCCCAGGCCAGGACGCGCGCGCAAGGCGCGGCGCTGATGCGCCCCTGGCGCAGCTGGGGCCTGCGACGCTACCTCGTCGCGGGCATTCTCGTGTGGCTGCCGGTTCTGGCGACCATCTGGGTCGTGAGCTTCATCGTCAACATCATGGATCGCACGCTGCTGCTCCTGCCGGTCCATTACCGGCCGACGGAGCTGCTCGGCTTTCGCGTGCCCGGGCTCGGGGTCGTGTTTGCGTTCGTGGTGGTGCTCGTGACCGGCCTTCTGGTCACCAATCTGATCGGGCGCCAGCTCGTGACCTACTGGGAGGAGCTGCTGCACCGCATTCCGCTGGTGCGCTCGGTCTACAGCGGCGTGAAAAGTTTCGCCGAAAGCGTGCTGTCGACGTCGCACTCCTTCCGCCAGGTCGTGGCGGTTGAGTATCCGCGCGCGGGGCTGTGGAGCATCGGCTTCGTCACCGCGGAGGAATTTGCCGAGGTGAGCTCGAAGACCGGTCAGCAGCAGGTGTGCGTCTTCATCTCCACCGCACCCAATCCCACCTCCGGCTTCATCATCCTCGTGCCGCGCCATGAGCTCATCGAGCTCAAGATGACCGTCGATGAGGCCATGAAAATGATCGTGACCTGCGGGGTCGTGACGCCCGAACGCGCCCCCTAGGGCCTCTGGTAGTATTTCGCGCTCTATGCGCTCCCATTACTGCGGAAATGTCGACGCGAAGTTCGTCGGACGTGAGCTCACGGTTGCCGGCTGGGTTCACCGCCGGCGCGATCATGGCGGGGTCATCTTTGTCGATCTGCGCGATCGGGAAGGACTGCTGCAGATCGTCTTCGATCCGGATCAGGCGGCGGTGTTTCGCGAGGCCGAGCGGCTGCGCAACGAGTTCGTGATCCGGGTACGCGGCACGGTGCGCGCGCGCCCCGCCGGTACGGTCAACAGCAATCTGGCCTCGGGGGCCGTCGAGCTCCTCGCGGCCGAGCTCGAAGTCCTCAACCGCTCCGAGCCGCTGCCGTTTCAGCTCGATGAGACCGTGGGCGAGGAGGTGCGCCTGCGCTATCGCTATCTGGATCTGCGGCGCGAGGTGATGACGCAGCGACTGCGGCTGCGCCATCGCATCACGCGCGCGATGCGCGGCTATCTCGATGCCAACGGCTTCATCGATATCGAGACGCCGATGCTGGCAAAGGCGACGCCGGAGGGCGCGCGCGACTATCTCGTGCCGAGCCGGACCCATCCGGGTAAGTTCTTCGCGCTGCCGCAGTCGCCGCAGATCTTCAAACAGCTGCTGATGGTGGCGGGCTTCGATCGCTACTATCAGATCGTGCGCTGCTTCCGCGACGAGGACCTGCGCGCCGACCGGCAGCCGGAGTTCACCCAGCTCGACATCGAGACCTCCTTCCTCACTCAGGCGGACATCCTCGAGCTCATGGAAGGCCTGGTGCGGCACGTGTTTAAGGAAGTGCTCGACATCGGCCTGCCGGATCCGTTCCCGCGCATGAGTCACCAGGAGGCGATGCGTCGCTACGCCTCGGACAAGCCGGATCTGCGCATCGACCTGGAGCTCGTCGACATCGCAGAGCTCGTGAAGGACTCGCAGTTCAAAGTGTTCTCCGCTCCCGCTTCCGACCCGGGCGGTCGGGTGGCGGCGTTGCGGGTGCCCGGGGGCGGCACCAAGCTCACGCGCAAGGAGATCGATGATTACACCGCGTTCGTGGCGCGCTACGGCGCCAAGGGACTGGCGTACGTCAAGGTCAACGAGCGGGCGAAGGGCCGCGATGGCCTGCAGTCGCCCATCATCAAGTTCTTGAGCGATGCGGCGGTGGCCGGCATCCTCGAGCGCACGTCAGCCGCCGACGGCGATCTGATTTTCTTCGGTGCTGCGAGCAGCAAGGTCGTGAACGACTCGATGGGTGCGCTGCGCGTCAAGCTCGGTCAGGACCTGGGACGCGTGACGCAAGGGTGGCGGCCGCTGTGGGTGGTCGACTTCCCGATGTTCGAGTGGGATGAGACCGAGAAGCGCTGGGCGGCGGTGCATCATCCCTTCACCGCACCGCAGAGCGAGGATCCGGCCGCATTGCGCGAAGCACCCGGGGCGATGCTGGCGAAGGCGTATGACCTGGCGCTGAACGGCTCTGAGGTCGGCGGCGGTTCAGTGCGTATACATCGCGAAGAGATGCAGGCCGCCGTGTTCGAGCTCCTGGGGATCAGCGCCGAGGATGCGCGCGTGAAGTTCGGCTTTCTGCTCGATGCGCTGAAGTTCGGCGCTCCCCCGCACGGCGGTATCGCCTTCGGCCTCGACCGGCTCGCCATGCTGATGGCCGGTGCGGACAGCATCCGCGACGTGATCGCCTTCCCGAAGACGCAGACGGCGGCCGATCCGTTGAGCGATGCGCCCACGCCGGTCTCCGAGCAGCAACTGAAGGAGCTGCACATCCGGGTGCGACTGCCGGCGAGCTGACGCATGGCGCGTGCGCTCGTCGTGTACGTGCACGGCCTGTGGCTCACCGGCCAGGAGTCGCTCCTCCTGCGGCGCCGTCTCGCCGCTGACTTCGGATTCGAAGTGGTGCCGTTTCGCTACCCGACGGTGTCGGGCTCCATGGCAGAGATCCTGCAGAGCCTGCAGCGATTCATCGACCGCCACAAGGCGGATACGCTGCACCTGGTGGGTCACAGCCTGGGCGGCGTCGTAATCCACCGCTTTCTCGAGCGTGAGCACACGGCGCAGGTTCTGCCGCCGGGGCGCGTCGTGCTCCTGGGCTCCCCGCTCGTGGGCTCCCGGGCCGCCAGCAAGGTGCTCACGCTCCCGGGTCTGTCCGCCCTCATCGGCCGGATCGCGAGCGAGGAGCTGGGGACCCCTGCGGAGAGGCGATGGACCAGCGCTCGGGCGCTGGGCGTCATCGCCGGGACGCAGCCGATGGGCTTGGGACGGCTGTTCGCGCGCTTCAGTGAGCCCAACGACGGCACGATTGCGGTGAGTGAGACGCGCGTGGCCGGGGCCACCGATCAGATCACCCTGCCCGTGAGCCACATGGGCCTGCTGCTGTCGGCGCGGGCGGCGCGGGAGACGGGGTTGTTCCTGCGCGAAGGCCGCTTTTCGCTCGCGCCCGATCAGTCGCGCCCGGCGAGCGCGCGCAGCTCATAGAGCGCCTCGAGCGCCGCCTTCGGCGAGAGCTCGTCCGGATTGAGCGCGGCCACAGCAATGCGAAGCGGATCTTCCGCGGCGGCCGGCGCAAGGGGCAGCTCGGCCTGGGGGCTCGGGGACTCGGGGCCAGCCGTGGGGACGCGTGCGTCGCGGCTCGATTCGAGCTCGTGCAGATACTGCCGTGCGCGCGCGATCACGGCGTGCGGCACTCCCGCCAGCTGCGCGACCTGCAAGCCGTAGCTGCGATTGGCCGGACCGTCCTTCACCGCGTGCAGGAACACGATTCCGTCGGCGTGCTCGGTCGCATCGAGGTGTACGTTGGCGCAGGCATCGAGCTCGCGTGCCAGGGCCGTGAGCTCGAAATAATGCGTCGCAAAGAGCGTGAATGCATGCACCTCGGCGGCGATATGCCGCGCTATCGCCCAGGCGAGCGAGAGACCATCAAACGTGCTCGTGCCGCGTCCGATCTCATCCATGAGAATGAGACTGTGTGAGGTGGCGTTATGCAGGATGTTCGCCGCTTCGGTCATCTCCACCATGAATGTCGAACGGCCGCCCGCGAGGTCGTCCGCGGCACCGATGCGCGTAAAGATGCGATCCAGCGGTCCGATGAGCGCGCGCTCCGCCGGCACGAACGAGCCGATATGCGCGAGGATCGCGATCAGTGCGGTCTGACGCATGTAGGTCGACTTACCGCCCATATTGGGTCCGGTGATGATGAGCATGCGCCGGCTGGCATCCAGCCTTAAGTCATTCGGTACGAAGCTCTCGGTGAAGCGCTCGACGACCGGGTGACGGCCGGATCGGATCTCGAAGACCGACGCTTCGACGAGCTCGGGTGCGCTCCAGTTGAGACTCGAGGCGCGCTCGGCGAGCCCTGCAAGCGCATCGAGCTGCGCGATGCCGGCGGCGGTCGCCTGCAGCTGCGCCAGCCGGTCAATGAGCTGCGTCAGCACCTCCTCGTACAGGGACTTCTCGCGCGCCAGCGCGCGGTCACGCGCGCTGAACACCTTGTCCTCGAAGCCCTTGAGCTCCGTGGTGATGAAGCGCTCGGCGGACTTCACCGTCTGCCGCCTCACGTAGTCGCGCGGCACGCGCTCGGCGTCCCTGCGGGAGACTTCGATGAAGAAGCCCTGGATGCGATTGAAGCCGAGCTTCAGGGCGGAGATCCCCGAGCGCTCTCGCTCCCGCGCCTCGAGCGCCAGCAGGAATTCGTCGGTGTGTGTCGCGATGTGCCGCAGCTCATCGAGCTCGGCATCGTAGCCTGCCGCAATCACATCTCCGTCGCGCAGCATCGTCGCCGGCTCGAGCGCGATCGCCCGCTGCAGCAGCTCCACGACGTCAGCGTGCTCGCCGATCGCCGAATGCAATCCGGCCAGCAGCGGCGAATCGAGCCGGGCAAGCGCGCGGCGCAGCTGCGGCAGCATGGCCAGCGCCGCCCGCAGCGCCGTCAGATCTCGCGGCCGCGCGGAGCGCAGCGCCACGCGAGCGAGGATGCGCTCGATGTCACCAATGCCCTCGAGCTCGTGGCGCAGGGTGTCGAAGGTGCGACCGCCGATCAGCGTCTCGATGGCGTGGTAGCGGCCACGCAGCAGACTCACCTGGCGCAGCGGCCGGTTGAGCCAGCGCCGCAGCTCGCGCGAGCCCATGGCCGTCATGCAGCGATCGATGACGGCAAAGAGCGAGCCCTGTGGCTGACCCGAGAGCGCAACATCGAGCTCGAGGTTGCGGCGGGTGGCGGCGTCCAGAATCAGCGCATCGGTGCGCTCTTCGACGACGAGTGCGCGAATATGCGGCACCGCCGCCTTCTGCGTGTCACGCACGTACTGCAGCAGGGCGCCAGCGGCGCAGATCGCCAGCGGCAGCTCATCCGCCCCGAAGCCCCTCAGATCGAGCGTCCCCAGCTGATCGGTGAGCGCACGCGAGGAGCTCGCCAGTTCGAAATGCCAGGGCGGGCGCGGGCGCAGGGCGGTCTCGAGCTGCGCTCGCTGATCGCTCGCCAGATCCTCCGCCACCAGAAGCTCGGCCGGCTTGAGGCGCTCGAGCTCGGCCGCGAGTGCCTGCTCGCCCTGCGATTGCATCACCGCAAAACGTCCGGAGGCGAGATCGAGCCACGCGAGACCGAAGCGATCGGCATCGCGGGTGAGTGCGGCGAGCAGCGTCTCGCGGCGCTCATCGAGCAGGGCCTCATCGGTCAGCGTGCCCGGCGTCACGACCCGTACGACCTGGCGCTCGACCGGGCCTTTGGATTTGGCCGGATCGCCGATCTGCTCGCAGATCGCCACGCACTCGCCGCGGCGCACCAGACGCGCGAGATAACTCTCCACCGCATGCACCGGCACGCCGGCCATCGGGATCGGCTGCCCGGCGGACTGGCCGCGCGAAGTCAGCGTGATATCCAGCAGTGCCGCGGCACGCCGCGCATCCTCATAGAAGAGCTCGTAGAAATCGCCCATGCGGTAGAAGAGCAGCGTGTGGGGGTACTGCGCCTTGGTGCGCAGATACTGCTGCATGACCGGAGTGTGTTCGAGGGATCGGGCGTTCAAGGGCTAGCCAGGCTTCATCGTCTTGGCAAGTAAACGGGTATGTAGATGGTGCCGCCCACAGCGCTACAGCCGGTCGCCACAGGAAGCAATTGAAAAGTGGCCTGCAGCAACTGCCCCTTCAACGCCGGATAGTTTGCGTCGATGTAGTTGCGCGCGGCTTGAAAGTCTTGCCCGTACCGTACCGTGAGCTCGCTACCCGCGAATTGGTACTCCAGGTTTCCCAGGTATATGACACCTCCCCGCGGCGCTTCGAAAACGATGGTCTTCGCGGCGCCGCAGGGCGTGAAGTCCTCCCCCAGCGTATCGGTGGCCTCGCGCACAACGCGAACACTGGTGATGGCGAGCACATCTCCCGCTGCAGCCTTGCCAACGACGTAGCCATTCTTCGCCGCGCCGAAGACGGCGGCCGGCCGAAACTGGTTCTGAAAGAACATTCCCTTTTCAACGTGGCCAGGGAAGACATAGATGCGGTGGTTGTCCGGAGTAACACCGAACACAAAGACCGATTCACGATTGCTCGGCGCCTTGGTGTCCGCATCCAGCCGACCCATCGACGTGCAGCCACCCAGCAACGCCGTGGCCGCGATCAGCACAGATGTTGAGAGTGCCGCGACCCGAACTGTCGCCGGAGTTTTGCGCACGGCCCGTCTCCCTTGCGATCCGCGGGCTATCATGAGGCGCTCGATTATGGGGGAGGCCCTGCGGGGCTGTCACGGGTGAACGCGTGGCCCACGACTCGACATTACGCAGGCTTGCCGAGCGCACCGGCCGCGCGCTGCTGCGCGCGCATCAGCGCGTCGCGACCGCGGAATCCTGCACCGGCGGATGGGTCGCCAAGGCCCTGACGGATGTCGCGGGCAGCTCGCAGTGGTTCTCCTGCGGTTACGTCACTTACTCGAATGAGGCGAAATGGCGCGAGCTCGCGGTGCCGCGGGCGACCCTGCACCGCCACGGCGCGGTGAGCGAAGCCACTGTGCGTGCCATGGCGCGCGGGGCGTTGCGCCGCACGCAGGTGGGGATCGCGGTCGCGGTGAGCGGTATTGCAGGGCCGGACGGCGGCACGAGCGCCAAGCCCGTGGGCACGGTGTGGTTCTGCATTGCCTGGCGCCGTGGTCGCAAGCTGAATCAGCTCACGCATCGTCAGCGCTTCCGCGGTGACCGCGAAAGCGTGCGTCGCAAGAGTGTGGCACATGCCCTGGGGCTCATCTATGCCGCCGCAGTGGTGGCTTCGCACGCCGAGTGAGCCAGACGCCGCCCCGCTCGCGCCGGCTCTTCTTCGCGCTCTGGCCTGAGCCGGCACAGCAACGGACGCTGGCACAGACGGTGGCGGCGCTCGTGCCGGAAGGTGCCGGCGGCCGCGCCGTCCCGGCCGAGAATCTGCATCTGACGCTCGCGTTCCTGGGAGCAGTCGCCGAGGAGGCACTGCCGCGGCTTCGTGCGACGGCGGCGGCACTCCAGTCGCCCGAGGGCGAGGCCGCTGCACTCGAGGTGACACTCGATGCTCTGCAGTACTGGCCGCGCGCGAAGCTGGTGTGCGCCGTGCCGATGACGCCGGTGCCGGAACTTGCCGCCATCGCCGAGACCCTGAAGCAGGCGCTCATCGGCGCCGGATTCCGTCCGGATCTCAAGCCCTTCCGCGCTCACGTTACGCTGACACGTAAAGTTGCGAGCGCACCCTCGGCGCTCACGCTGCCGCCGCAGCGCTGGTCGTTCGAGAAATTTTCACTCATCGAGAGCCGTACAGCTGCGGGCGGCTCGATATACAGTGTCGTCGATTTCTGGCCCCTGTATAGCGCGTGAGAATGCACTGAAAAATCACGCGAAAACCGCCGTTGCCGCGCTCCGCATGCGAAACGGTTGTGGGATAATTACGGCACACTTCCGCGAGGTCCACTGAGAATGGAAGACAACCGTAAGAAGGCGCTCGCCGCCGCGCTGGGGCAGATCGAGAAACAGTTCGGCAAGGGCTCGGTGATGCGGCTGGGCGATGCGCCAGCCAGCTGGGACGTCGAGGCAGTCTCCACGGGCTCCCTGGGACTCGACATCGCTTTGGGCGTGGGCGGGCTGCCGCGCGGACGCGTGGTCGAGGTCTTCGGACCCGAGGCCTCGGGCAAGACGACACTCACGCTGCAGGTCGTGGCCGAGATCCAGAAGAACGGCGGCACCGCCGCGTTCGTGGATGCCGAACATGCGCTGGATCCGGCTTACGCCGAGAAGCTGGGCGTGAACGTCTCCGAGCTTCTGGTCTCGCAGCCGGACACGGGCGAGCAGGCGCTGGAGATCACGGACATGCTGGTGCGCTCGAGCGCCGTCGACCTCGTGGTGATCGATTCGGTCGCCGCGCTCACGCCGAAGGCGGAGATCGAGGGCGAGATGGGCGAGATGCAGGTGGGCCTGCAGGCGCGCCTGATGTCCCAGGCGCTGCGCAAGCTCACGGGCAACATCAAGCGCTCCAACACCCTGGTCATCTTCATCAACCAGATCCGCATGAAGATCGGCGTCATGTTCGGCAATCCGGAGACGACGACCGGCGGTAATGCGCTCAAGTTCTACTCCTCGGTACGGCTCGACATCCGCCGCATCGGCGCGCTCAAGAACGGCGAGGAAGTCGTCGGCAATATGACGCGCGTGAAAGTGGTGAAGAACAAGGTCGCCCCGCCGTTCCGCGAGGCGGAATTCGAGATCATGTACGGCGTCGGCATCTCGCGCGAAGGCGAGATCATCGAGCTCGGCAGTCAGCAGGGCATCATCGAGAAATCCGGCGCCTGGTACAGCTACAAGGGCGAGCGCATCGGTCAAGGCAAGGACAACGCGCGCGTGTATCTGCAGCAGCACAAGGATGTCGCGCACGAGATCGAGGAGCAGGTCCGCTCGCGGCTGCTGCCGGTGCGCCAGCAGCGTAACGGCGATCAGGCCGATACCGCCTGAGCGGTCGCGCCGAACGATGGCGCGCAGGCCGGTTGATTCGGAAGCCAGGAAAGATCCGACCGCCATCCATGCGGCGGCCGTCACCCAGCTCGCGCGCCGCGACTATGCCAGCGGGGAGCTGCGCCAGAAGCTGATCGGGCGCGGCTTCGATGCGGACCTGGTCGCGCAGGCGGTCGCGCAGCTCACCGAAAGCGGCGCGCTCGATGATGCGCGCTTCGCCGAGAATCACGTGACCTTCCATGCCCAGCGCGGCCAGGGGCCGGTGCGCATTGCCGCGGAGTTGCGCACGCTGGGCGTGTCTGCAGAGCTCATCGAGCGCGCACTGCAGGCGGGCCCGGACTGGCGCCAGCTCGCGCACCGCGCGCGGGTGCGCAAGTTTGGCCGGGAAGTGCCCACGGCATGGGCCGAGAAGAGCCGGCAAGCCCGGTTTTTGCAGTACCGGGGCTTTTCATCGGATCATATCCGGTCTGCCCTGGGCCCCGAGCTCGATCCGGACGAATAGACCTTGAGTACACCGCCTACCGCCGGCGCAGCGGAACTCCGCCGCGCCTTCCTCGAGTTTTTCCGTGCGCGCGGCCACGCGGTCGTGGCCTCGAGCCCGCTCATCCCTGCGAACGACCCGACGCTGCTTTTTACCAACGCCGGCATGGTGCAGTTCAAGGAAGTATTCCTCGGCAAGGAGAAGCGCGACTACGTGCGTGCCGCCTCGAGCCAGCGCTGCGTGCGCGCCGGCGGCAAGCACAACGACCTGGAGAATGTCGGCTACACGGCCCGGCATCTCACCTTCTTCGAGATGCTGGGCAATTTCTCCTTCGGCGACTACTTCAAGCGCGATGCGATCCGCTTCGCCTGGGAGTTCGTCACCGGTGAGCTGAAGCTCGATCCGCAGCGCCTGTGGGTCACGGTCTACCGCGATGACGATGCAGCCGCGCGCATCTGGCTCGAGGACATCGGCGTGCCGGCCGAGCGCCTGGCGCGGCTCGGCGAGAAGTCCAACTTCTGGGCGATGGGGGACACCGGTCCCTGCGGCCCCTGCAGCGAGATCTTCTATGACCACGGTCCCACGATCGCCGGCGGTCCGCCCGGTTCGCCGGATGAGGACGGCGACCGCTACGTCGAGATCTGGAATCTCGTGTTCATGCAGTACGACAGGAGCTCGGACGGCAAACTCACGCCGCTCCCCAAGCCCTCCGTCGACACGGGCATGGGGCTCGAGCGCATCTGCGCCGTCATGCAAGGCGCGCACTCCGTCTATGGCATCGATCTCTTCCGGAAGCTGATCGCGGCCGTCTCTGCACTCGTGCCGGGCACGGTCAGCGAGATGAGCTCGCTCAACGTGATCGCCGATCACATCCGCTCCTGCACCTTCCTCATCGTCGATGGTGTCGTGCCCTCCAACGAGGGCCGCGGCTACGTCCTGCGCCGCATCATCCGGCGCGCGATCCGCCACGGCTACAAGCTCGGCATCAAGCCGCCGTTCTTCTACCAGCTGGTGCCCGTGCTGGAGCGCGAGATGGGTGCGGCCTATCCCGAGCTCACCCGCTCGCGCACGCACGTCGAGCGCGTGCTCAGGCAGGAAGAGGAGCGCTTCGCCGAGACGCTCGCGACCGGCATGGAGCTGCTGGAGGCGGCGATCGGCAAGCTCTCGGGCAAGGTCATCGACGGTGCGACCGTCTTCAAGCTGTACGACACCTACGGATTCCCGGCAGACCTCACGGCCGACATCGCGCGCGAGCGCGGGCTCACCATCGATCAGGCCGGCTTCGATGCCGCCATGCAGGCACAGCGGGAGCGTGCGCGTGCGGCGAGCCGCTTCGGCAGCGATGGCCGCGCCGTCGCGCAGATCGATGCGCGGACGCTCTTCCAGGGCTACGAAGGCCTCGATGCGAACGGCCGGGTGGTGGCGCTGCTCAAGAATGGCGCATCCGTGGAGGTGCTCGCGGCGGGCGAGCGCGGCGAAGTGGTGCTCGATCGCACGCCGTTCTACGCCGAGGCCGGCGGGCAGGTCGGCGACATCGGCGAGCTGGCGGCGCCGGGTGTGCGCTTTGGCGTGGAGGACACGCAAAAGCGCGGTGCGGCGCATGCACACATCGGTGTGGTGGCCGAGGGCTCGATCCGGCTGGGCGATGAGCTCACCGGACACGTGGATGGCGTGCGCCGCCAGGCGACCGCGCTGAATCACACCGCGACGCATCTGCTGCATGCCGCCCTGCGGCAGGTGCTGGGCACGCACGTGCAGCAGAAAGGATCGCTCGTCGCACCGGACCGGCTGCGGTTCGACTTCTCACACATGGAGGCGGTGAGCCCCGAAGAGCTCACCAGCATCGAGCACCTCGTGAATGCGGAGATTCGCCGCAATGCACCGGCGGAGACCGCCGTGATGGGTTACGAGCAGGCGGTGGCATCCGGCGCGATGGCGCTCTTTGGCGAGAAGTACGACGCGGACGTCCGCGTGCTCAAGGTCGGTGACTTTTCGCTCGAGTTGTGTGGTGGCACGCATGTGCAGCGCGCCGGGGACATTGGACTCTTCAAGATCGTGAGCGAGGGCGGTGTGGCTGCGGGCGTGCGGCGCATCGAGGCGCTGACGGGCGAGGGGGCGCTCACGTACATCGAGCGCAGCGAATCCCTGCTGCGCGATGTCGCAGGCCTCGTGCGCGGCTCGCGCGATGATGCCATCGAGAAGGTGCGCGATGCGCTCGAGAAGATCCGCGCGCTCGAGCGCGAGAACCGCACGCTCAAGGATCGTCTCGCGAGCGGCGCCGGCGGCGATCTGGCGGCCTCGGCACAGGATGTGCAAGGCATCAAAGTGCTGGCTGCGAAAGTGGACGGTGCGGATGCCGGCTCGCTGCGCACTGCAGTCGATCAGTTGAAGAGCCGCCTCAAGTCGGCGGTCGTTGTCCTGGCAAGCGTCGAAAATCCTTCCAAAATCACGCTCGTTGCGGGGGTGACGACGGATCTGACGGCGCGCGTGAAGGCGGGAGAATTGATTGGCAGCATCGCATCGCGCGTCGGCGGACGCGGCGGCGGCCGTGCAGACTTCGCGCAGGCTGGCGGCACGAATCCTGCTGAGCTCGATGCTGCGCTTGCGAGTGTAGCGGAGCTCGTCCGCAGCAAATTGTTGACTTGACAGCGCGAGCGCGCTGCCAGCACAGGCAGTGCGCGGATACGCGAGACCGGGTCCAAAGCATTGTCGGACAGATTCAGGGTTTCTCTGATGGGTCTTTGTTGTAACACTCGTTAGATTCCGATTCGGATTTTTGCGGCTTCCTCGCACGGTCGACCGCAAGAACCAGCAAGGAGGAAGACATAAAATGCTGATTCTGACGAGACGGGTAGGCGAGACGGTGATGATCGGCAACGAAGTCACTGTCACCGTGCTGGGGGTGAAGGGCAACCAGGTTCGCATCGGCATCAACGCGCCGAAGACGGTTGCTGTGCACAGGGAAGAGATCTACGAGCGCATCAAGCGCGAACAACAGGGAGAGCATGCGGCGGAGACGGACTCCTCGACGGAGTTTGCGTCCGCCTGAGAGCAGATCTGTGGGGCCAGCGGAATGGCCCCTTCGGCTTACCTCAATCGACCTCGACCGCGCCGCTCGGGTATCATGGCGCCCCTGCCCGCGGCAGGATGACCCGGCCAGCACGTATCCCTTTGACCGGGCATAGCTTTTTCCGCGTACGACGGAGAGATGGCCGAGTGGTCGAAGGCGCACCCCTGCTAAGGGTGTAAGGGTCAAAAGCCCTTCGAGGGTTCGAATCCCTCTCTCTCCGCCAGCTTCGATTCTTTCGGGCGGCCTACTTAGTCGTAGTACTGCGGCGCCTTCTTCGCTGCCGCGTACGTCGGCGGATCGTGCTGAATCCACAGCTTCGCGCCAGTCTGCGTTACAAAGGCCTCGACCTTCTTTCGTGTCGCGCGCGTCATGTCCGCGTCGAAGTCGAACGTCGGCACACGATCGAGCGAGCGCTCCTCGGGCAGGTGATAGAGATCCCCGGCCAGCAGGATCGGCCCCGATTTCGCGAGCTTCAGGAACAGCATCTGATGTCCCGGGGTGTGGCCCGGGGCGGTTTTGATGACCACCGTGCCGTCGCCGAAGACGTCGTGATCCTCGTTGTGCAGCGTGATGCGCCGGGCGTCCTTCAGATCCTTGTACGTGTCGATCGAGCGGATGCCCACGGGCTTGTCTGAGAACATCACGTCGTACTCGGCCTGCTGCACGATCCAGGTCGAGCCCGCGAACATATTGGCATTACCGGTGTGGTCCGCATGGTAGTGCGACATCGCGAGGTAAGTGATGTCCTGAGGCTGAAACCCGAGCGCTGTGAGCTGCGGCGCGAGCTTCCGCTTGGCCTTAAGAATCCCCTGTTGAACCACTTCCGTACCGTCATCCGGGATGTCCTTGTCCGGAACCTGTCCGACATCCCAAATGAGCGTGCCCTTCGGATGCACGATGAGGAAGCACGGCGAGACGAATGTCACGTCGCGCTTTACCTCTTCTGGTTTCAAACTGAAGAGCTTGGGATCCATGGCCGAGATCGTCCCGCAGTCGAGGACGTAGAGTCGCACGCGCTTCACGGCCGCCGAGGCGGGCGCGGCGGCCGACAGCAATCCGCCGATCAACACCGTAACCGCGGCGGCGATGATCGTCCGCGAGCAGATCCGTCGTGCGACTCGTTTCATATCAGTGTTCCTGGTGCGGTTGCGGAGCAGGCGGCGCGCCGGGGAATGCTGGCGGGGGGTGCTTTTTGATCTCGTTCGCGCGCGCGATGATGTATTCGCGGATTGCCGCAGTGTCTTTGGGCTTCAGCGTATTGGCAAACGACGCCATGCCGCGTTCCTGGCGAACCCCGCCCAGGACGATCTGATCGAATCCTTCCTGCGAATACAGCATCGCAGAGCGCGTGAGATCGGGGAAATTGCCGCCGCGCATCTGGCCCTGCTCGCCGTGGCAGCCCGCGCACAGGTGACTGTAGGCTTCGCCCCCGGCCTGAATGACCGCGGCGGAGGCCGTGGAGGGCGGCGGATTTAGCGGCGGCGGCACGTACGGGGTCGCGGGCGGCAGCACTGCCTTGCCGTTTAGGCCGAAGACCAGCATGCGCGAGTAGTTGGGGGCGTAGTAGCCGCCCTGGACCATGCCGCCTACGCTCACCGCAACGTATTGCTCGCCGTCCAGCTCGTAAGTGATGGGCGCGGCGAGCACTGCGGTCTGCACCTGCGTGCTCCACAGCTTCTGGCCGGAGCGGGCGTCGTAGGCACGAAACTCATCCGAGCTGCCACCGCCCTGGAACACGAGTCCCCCGGCGGTGGCGACGGCGCCTCCCGTCGGGCCCTGATTTTCCTCACCCTTCCACACCGACTTGCCGGTCACCGGGTCCCAGGCCTGCAGGTAACCTACAAAACCCTGGGGGGCTTTCGGGTGGGCGATGTAATAGGTGAACGAGGCCGAAAAATCGATACCGAGGTTGTAGCCTTCCGCGCTCGGCTTGTAGTTCGCATCCGCCGACATCGGGAAGTAGGCGTGCTGCGTCGGAATGTACATGAGCCCCGTCGCAGGGCTGTAGGCGTTGGGGTGCCAGCCGTGAGCCCCCTGAACTCCCGGCGCGAGATTGAACGGTTTCCCAGCCGGATAGCGAGCTTCCGGTTTCACGCGCGGCCGCCCGGTCTTGAGGTCGACACCATCGGCCCAGTTCACTTCCGTAAAGGGATCGGCCTTCAGGAGCTTGCCGCTGACGGCATCGAGTACATAGAAGAAGCCGTTCTTGCACGGCTGCAAGAGCACATGGCGCTTGCGACCCTGCAGCGTGATGTCGGCGACCGTGATGGGACTCACCGCATCGTAGTCCCAGGTGTCAGCCGGCGTGCTCTGGTAGTGCCACACGTACGCGCCGGTGTCGGCCTTGAGCGCGATCACCGAAGCGAGATAAAGGTTGTCACTGCCCGAGGGGTCTCGATTCGTCTGATTCCACGGCGAGCCATTGCCGGTGCCGAAGTAGATGAGGTCGGTCTTCGGGTCATAGACGATGGCATCCCACACCGTGCCGCCACCGCCAAGCTTCCACCAGTCACCTTTCCACGTCGCCGCGGCCTTGCGCATGGCGTCGTTCTCGAAGCCGTCCTTCGGATTGCCCGGGACGGTATAGAAGCGCCAGTCGAGCTTGCCCGTCTCGGCGTCGTACGCGCTCAGGTATCCGCGCACGCCGTACTCGCCGCCGGATTCGCCGATGAAGACCTTGCCCTTGGCGATGCGGGGCGCACTGGTGATGGAGTAGTGCTTGCTCCTGTCGATCGTGAGGGTCGACCAGACTTCGGTGCCATTACGCGCATCGAGCGCAACCAGTCGCCCATCGAGCGTGCCGATGTAGATCTTGCCGTTCCACGCGGCGATACCGCGATTGACGATGCCGCAGCACACATTCCGAATCCACTCACCGGGCGTCCTCGGATCGTATTTCCAGAGTGTCTTGCCCGTGCGTGCGTCGAACGCGTACACCTTGCTCCAGGCCGTGGAAACGTAGATGACGCCGTCGATGTAGAGCGGGGAGCCGGCCTGCTGCAGATTCGTGTCGTAGTCGGCAAACCATACGAGGCCGAGCCGCTTGACGTTGGCCGGCGTGAGCTGGGTCAGGCGACTATAGCGCTGCTCCTGATAATCGCCGTTGTAGGTCATCCACTGCGACGGTTCGCTATCGGCCTTCAGCAGCCGCTCGGCCGTCACGTTCGCCGCCTTCGGCGCAGCTGTGTTGCCGGCCGCAATCCAGCCGAAAGACAAAAGGACAGCGAGCCCGATGCTTCGCAAATACTTCACCAGAAACCCCCTCACTCCAACGTACAGACGCCACGGCAGAAGCTGCGGCGGGCCGCTTCAGGGCGGCAGATTATTCTAGCGGGGCGACCGCTCGGGCAGGCGCGCGTCTGCGGTCGTCGCTGGAAATTGACATATGCGCAACAGGCAGTTACGGCCGCTTCGTGCCGTCCCCTGCGCCGCGGGGACCGCTCCGTACGGTCTGTGATAGGATGCGCGCCCCCGCGCGCCCGTAGCTCAGCTGGATAGAGTACCTGGCTACGAACCAGGGGGTCGGGAGTTCGAATCTCTCCGGGCGCGCCAGCTGAAAATGACGAAGGGCCCGAACATTCGGGCCCTTTTCCGTTTTCAGCCCAGCGGCCCCGGAGAGAGACGCCGGAGTCGACACTCCGGCGGTCCCGAGCGGCGAGCGAGGGACGAGGCGCGAAGCGCCGAGCAATCTCTCCGGGCGCGCCAATTCAATCAAACCGTTACCTGTGATCGGCTCGAGGCGTCGGTGAATAACCAGGAAGTCGGGGCAATTGATTCAATGGGTTGGCCATGAGCTTCAGATGAAACGCTGCCGAAAACTGACGTGGCGAAACGTTGACAGTTATCATTAACTGTCTACACTTTGCCACATGGCAAGGCCAGGCTCCTCAGCCCGTGTGCTCTCGCTCGCGCGTCGAAACGGCTCCCTGACCCGTGAGGACGTTGCGTCTGCCCACATTCATACACAGACGCTCAGCCGGCTGGTTCGTGCTGGAGCCCTTCAGCGAGTGGCGCGGGGTCTTTATCGGCTGCCGAGCGCACCCATCACCCAGAACCACAGCCTCGCGCTTGTCACCGCGGTCGTGCCGAAAGCCGTTGTCTGTCTCCTTTCTGCGCTGAGCTTCCACCAGCTCGGCACACAGCTTCCCCGTGAAGTATGGATCGCGCTAGACAGGCGCACACGTCGGCCGGTCCTAAATTTCCCGCCACTGCGCGTCGTGCGATTCGGAGGTGCGGCACTCACTCGAGGCATCGCGACCCACAGAGTCGAAGGCGAGACGGTTCGGGTCTACAGCGTCGCGAAGACAATCGCCGATGCCTTTAAGTATCGGAACAAGATCGGGCTGGAGGTGGCGCTCGAAGCGCTGCGTGAGGGCTGGAGAGCTCGGCGCTTTACGATGGACGAGATACATCGATACGCTCGCATTTGCCGCGTCGAGCGCGTGATGCGCCCTTACCTTGAAGCGCTGGCCGCATGACCGCCGCATCAGGAGGTCTCCCCGCCTCGGTTCAGGCGCGCCTTGTGCAGCACGCCAAGGCGATCGGAGTCGACCCGAACCTCGTGTTGGTACGGTACGCCACCGAGCGATTTCTCTATCGGCTCTCACGCTCCGAACACGCCGATCGCTTCGTGCTGAAGGGAGCGCTGCTGATGCTCGTGTGGCTAGGGGAAACGCTCCGTCCGACACGAGATGCCGACTTGCTGGGATTCGGGGAGCTGTCCGAGCAGTCGCTGCCAGGCATTCTCACGGACGTGTGCCATGTGGACGCTGAACCAGATGGCATGGAATATCTCCCCTCGAGAATCCGCGTCGCGCCTATCCGACAGGAAGACGCGTACGGCGGTCTGCGCACCACGATTGAAGCTCGCTTAGCTAACGCTCGCCTACAGGTACAAGTCGATGTCGGGATAGGTGACGCGGTCGTCCCCGAACCTGAATGGCTCGATTACCCCGCTTTGCTGGAGTTTCCACGAGCGCGGTTGCGAGCCTATCGCGCGGAGACCGTGATCTCGGAAAAGCTCCATGCGATGGTGGTACTCGGTGAAGCCAACAGTCGCATGCGGGATTTCTTCGATGTCTATGTGCTCGCCAACCATAACGATTTCGAAGCGGAAGCTCTTATGCGGGCCGTACGCGCGACCTTCGAGCGGCGGCGAACGCCGCTACCGGCCGCGACTCCGGTGGCGCTCGTGCCTGCTTTCGCGCGGCTCAGCACGAAAGAGATTCAGTGGCAGGGCTTTCTACGGAAGAACGGCGTGAGATCGGCTCCCACGAATTTCGGTGAAGTGATCGCACGCATCGCCGTGTTTCTCGAACCCATCATTGCAGCAGCCCGCGACAACCTGCCCTACCCGCGTAGGTGGACACCCTCCGGAAGCTGGCGGTAGTGCGCGTCCTTGTTCTGGGTGGATCAGGCAACTTCGGCGCGCGGATCGCGCGTGCGCTGCAGGGTGAGCCGGCGATCGACCTGGTCGTTGCCAGCAGACGCGCTGCATCTGTCCCGGATTCTGAGGGCATACCGAGTGTCGCACTCAACGTCGACGCAGCCGACCTTGCCGATCAATTGGCTGCGGTCGCGCCTGGGCTGGTGATCCACTGTGTAGGCCCGTTCCAGGGACAGGATTACCGGGTGGCGCACGCTGCGCTTCAAAGCGGCGCTCACTACTTGGATCTTGCGGACGGTCGTGACTTCGTCGCTGGCTTCTCCGCGAGCGCTGACGCGATGGCGCGGAACGCCGATCGGATCGCTATCACCGGGGCGAGTACGTTGCCGGCGCTTTCATCGGCCGTGATCGATGCGCTGCGCAAGTCATTCTTGACGATTGAGCGGATCGCAGTGGCAATAGCCCCGGGGCAGCGTGCGCCTCGCGGCGTCGCAACACTCGAGGCAGTCTTTAGCTATCTGGGTCGACCGTTCCCCGTGTGGCGGGGCGGACGCTGGCGACGGGTTTGGGGATGGATGGACTTGCGCAGGCTGCGCTTTGATAGCGGAACTCGATGGGCCGCCGCCTGCGATGTCCCCGACTTAGGGCTTTTCCCGGCGCGCTACCCGGGGTCAAGGGATGCGGAGTTTCACGCAGCCTTGGAGTTTGGCATCCAGCATTTCGCACTCTGGCTGCTCGCGGCTGTTCGGCGCCTCGGATTGCCGATGGACGTGGGAAGTTGGGCGGTCCGACTGAACGGCGCGGCAGCGATCTTCGACCGTTGGGCCGAAGAATGGGGTGGAATGCGAGTGAGCATCGAGGGAGTGAGGCGCAATGGCGTCCGATCCTGCCGCACGTGGCAGCTGTCTGCACCCGCGCTGCATGGGCCCGAGATACCCTGCATACCTACGATATTGCTTGCACGCCGCATAGCGCGCGGCACCGTTGCTGAGCGCGGCGCGCACCCTTGCGTGGGCTTTCTGGATCTCGCAGATTTCGAGCCTGAATTTGCACGCTGGGGTATCCGCACGAGAGTGGAAGACGAACCGGGGTAGCCCTATGTATCTCTGGCTGAAATGGCTGCACATCGTCTCCTCGACCGTACTGTTTGGCACGGGCGCGGGGATCGCATTTTTCTTCTTGCGTGCGCAGCGCACCGGGGACGTTCGTGTCATTGCCGCCGTCGCTCGCGACGTGGTGGTGGCCGATGCTGTATTCACGGCGTCGGCTGTCGTCACTCAGCCCATATCGGGTTTGTTGATGGTGAAGATCGCTGGCTATCCGCTCTCACTGCCGTGGATTTGGGGGTCGCTCGCGCTGTACTGCGCCATCGGTTGTCTGTGGCTTCCGGTCGTGTGGCTGCAAATCAGAATGCGAGACCTTGCGACTGCGGCCGCCAGCAGTGGCGTGTCACTGCCACCGCTTTACCACCGCTACTACCGCCGGTGGTTCGCCTTCGGATGGCCAGCGTTTGCCGGAGTGCTCGTCATATTCTGGCTCATGGTGACGAAGCCCGGAGCCTAGAGAACGAACACAGAACGTAGCGAAAACGCAGCGTTCGGTGCCACTTCATGCGCTTCTGTGCCTGATTCGAGGGAGGGAGGGTCTGCGAAGTGGTCGAAAAATAAGAACGTATAGGATCGAAGCCTCCCTACGAACCAGGGGTCGGGAGTTCGAATCTCTCCGGGCGCGCCAACTCATAAGTGCTGTTTCGAGCGATCGTCTCGCTACCGCTCAGGACGCGCTCCGGGACTTCAGCGAGTAGTGCAATATCAGGACGCTCGCGACCGTGGAGAGGACCATCGATATGGTCAGGACCGCGATGACGATGCCCATCGTGGCTCGCGGCAGAAACAGCGCTGCCAGTGACAGCAGCAGGCCGTAGATCACAATCAGCCAGGCGACGACGCGTTTGAATTTCATCATCGCCACCGCCCTCTGCTGTGGCACGCGAGGCATCGGTGTCCTGGACCAGGCATTGCCGAAATAGATCATGAGTACACCGGCCGCGGCCGCGCTAGTGCGCGCGATCCAGACCGCAGTCCTATCCGGGGGCGAGAGGACGCCGAAATATCCAAGCGCCAGCCCCACTTGGGCCGCGATCATGATCAAGCCCATGCAGGCGATAAATACGAATCCGGCATTGGCCACGCGCGCAACATTCCGCGCGTCATCCGTATTCATCGGCGGGCGCCCGCCTGCGGGCATTCGGCGCGCATAGAGCGCCGTCCCGGTCCAAAACAGGATGCCAACAAGCGGGTAGAACAGGATGGCTGTCCACAGCTTCGCAATGACCGTCCCGGGAGCTCCCGTTGTGAGGGTGCCGTACGCGAAGATGCCGGCGGCCGCCGCCAGGCTGGCACCGACCAGTGCGATGACTACGCGCCGCGCTCTGCGTTCGTGGCGTTCGAGGAACGGAGTCATATCTGTCAACGTCATGTCGGACATCAGCTTCTCCTTGCGGCTGGTTTGCCCGCCGGCATCGCGGCGCGGCGTGGCTTCAGATTGAGGTCGAGCGCGCCGGCAAAGGAGAGCAGCGCTTCTTCGAGGACCGACGCGTTGAGCCAGTAAATGACGTGCTTGCCGTCCCTCTCGCTGCCGATCAGTTCCGCCTCGCGCAGCACAGTGAAATGGGCCGAGAGGGTCGGCTTGGAAATGGCGAAATGGTCCGCAATATCGCCGGCGTTCATCGGCCGCTGCTTCAACAACTGCAGGATGCGTCGTCGGGTGGGGTCGGCGAGCGCCTTGAAAACGTTGCCCATAGTTCGATGATTAGCGAATCGTCGAACGAAGTCAAGTGCCCGTCAGACTCTCGGCTCAAAACCATGCTCATCCCGGGATTGCGACCCGAGAGACGCGTCCAGCGGTCTACCGCGAGGCTTCAGCAACCGTCTATCGATTTTCCTGCACGTAGATCGCGCGCTCATGAGAGAACGCTTTGAACCCGAAGACGCCGTGATAGCTGCCCATGCCGCTTTGATTGACGCCACCGAAAGGCAGCTGGTTTTCCAAATAGTGCGAGAAGAAGCCGTTGATGGTTACGCCGCCCGATGAAGTTCGGCTAAGCACTTTATCGATGTTGCTGCGATTGTTGCTGAAGATGTAGAGCGCCAATGGCTTGCCACGGCCCGAAATGTATTCGATGACATCTTCGATCTTCTTGTAGGTCAGCACCGGAACGATCGGCGCAAAGATCTCCTCCTGCATGATCAGCATGTCTGGTGTGACATCGGTGAGCATCGTCGGATGGATCGTCCGGTCGGCTCCCTCCAGAGTGCCGCCGACCGCAATCTTGGCGCCCTTGGCAAGCGCATCATCGAACAGTTTCTTGATCCGGGTGAAATTCTGATCGTTGACGATCTGGGCGATGTTTTCCTTTTTGATGCTGCCGTCGTCCCGGTAGAGGTTCTGTTTTACCCTGGCTCGAAACTCCTCGACCAAGCCGTTCTTCTGCTGTTCCTTGACGAATACATAGTCGGGGCAGATACAAGCCTGCCCTCCATTGAATTGCTTGGCTGCCGCCAGATCCCCCGCGATCTTCTTCAAATCCGCGTCTTCATCGACGATAACGGGAGACTTGCCGCCGAGTTCCAGGGTTACGGTGGCCAAATGCTTCGCCGCCGCTGTCATGACGAGCTTTCCGACTCGCGTGCTTCCGGTGAAGAAGATGTGATTGAACGGGAGCTCGAGCAAAGCAGTTGCCACATCGACTCCGCCCTCAAATAGGGCTACCTCGTCTTCCTCGAATGCCGCTTTGATGATCTTGGCCGCTACCCTCGCCGTCGCCGGGCACAAGTCGGTGAGCTTGACGATGCAGCAGTTGCCCGCGGCCACCGCTGCTGCGAGAGGTCCCAGGACCAGCCCGAGCGGAAAGTTCCAAGGTCCCAGGATGAGGCATACCCCTCTCGCCTCGTAGACGATTCTTGCCTTGTCGTTCTTGTTCTGGGATGGAACTACCTCGACGGGCTTCATCCACTCGTCGAGATTGTTGATGTTTCTGTCGATATTCGCAGTCACATTCAGGAGTTCCGTGACTCTGATTTCGTTTTCAGGCTTGCGAGTATCTTGTTTCACTGCCGCCACGATCTCATCGGCGTGAGCTTCCACGGCCGCCTTCAGCTTCCTCAGCTTTTCCTTTCGTTGTTCTGCGGAAGTGGCTTTCATCTCCCATTGATGAGCTCGCTGTCGGGCGAAAACCCGCTCAATCTCTGCAAATACGCCTGGAGCTATCTGCCTGGCAGGAGTGGACACAGTATTTCCTCCATTCGGGGGAGCGAATCCGGTTCGAGCCTCGTAGTGTATTACAGCAACTTCGCGCCAAGACGCCGCATTCGCGTGGCGTGCGAAGCTGGACGATTAGCGGCGACTACGCCACGATTCGTGCGGGCCGCGACAGGGGTGATCGCACGTGATGATCTATGCGCGAATCATCGGCACGTGCTGGCTGGCATTCTTTGCCATCTGGTTCCTCGCACTGCTGAGGGGCGGGGGCCGAACGCAGCGATACTCGCCAGGTGCGGGACTTGTGCGCCTGCTGCTGGTCGTGACGATTGCATTCGGCGCGGTCTATGGTCGCCGACTGACCGCGTATACCTCCGCAGCATTCACAGAAGACGTCGCGGCGATCGGGTGTGCGCTGTGCATCCTGGGACTTGCGTTCGCGGTGTGGGCGCGCCTGACCCTGGGGCGCAACTGGGGAATGCCGATGACGCTGCACGAGAATCCTGAGCTCGTGACCTCCGGGCCGTACCGTTTCGTGCGCCATCCGATTTACACCGGCATGGCGGCCATGGCGATCGGAACGGCGCTCGTTTTTCCGCTTGCATGGCTCTGGGCCGCCGCGATGATCGTGTACGTCGTGTTGAGCGCGCGCCGGGAAGAGCGGGACATGGAGCGGCAGTTCCCGGAGGCGTATCCGGCATACAAGCAGCGCTCGAAGATGCTCGTGCCGTTCCTGATCTGAGTGACCGCCCGACCTCGGGCGCGTTCGACCGACGGACTAACCTGCGCGTGCGGTACGCGACAAGTAGCCACAGAGATGTTCCACGAGATCGCGTGCGTCGTCCTCGGCGCCGTGTATGAACGTCGACTTGCGGCGCCGCAGGACTGGCAAGCCGATGGCATACAGCCCCGGGGCGTCGGTGACAATGCCTCCCTCATGCCTCAGATGACCCTTGCGGTCCATGACCGGGACCTGCAGCCACTGATAGTCGGGCCGAAAGCCGGTTGCCCAGACGATCGAACGGATCTCACCGCTACCGAGATCGAGGGACAGGCGCGATGTACTCGCCGTGCGCGTCGGCTCGAAGCGCTCGGGCGGAGCTGCCTCGACGTCGCGCTCAGAGGTCTGCGCCCATGCGTCAAAGCGGTCCAGCAGCCGCTGCATCTTGAGATCCGCCAGCGCAAGCTGATTGCGAAGCCCGCCTGAGAAGAGCGCTCGTCCGCCGTGGATGGCACTCAACCGGCCCACGATTTCGATCCCGGTCGCACTCAACGCATTGAGATCGATGGTTCTGCGTTCGGGAGTGCCGCACAGCTGCGGCGAAGGCAGTCTGCGAGCGCGCTCGAGATCGTCCATCTGATCGTAGCGCTCGTTCCAGACGCCGGAGACTTCCATCCACCACAGCACATCGCGCCCCCGGTACATTCGGGGTAGTCGTACGTGCTCGCCGACCGCGAGCGTCACCGGGCGACCCGAACGGGAAATCTCATCAGCGAGCTGTACGCCAGTGGCCGAAGCACCGACGATGAGGACGCCTCCCGGAGGCAGATGATCCGGGTTGTGATAGTCGAAAGCCGTGAAGCACGCAATCCCCTCGGGGACTGCCTGGCGCAGCTGCGGCACGTGCGCGAGGTTGCAGGCGCCGGTCGCAAGGATGACGCTGCGGCACCGAATCTCGCCGTCGTGGGTGACGATGCGATAGCCGTCGTCGGTGCGCTCGAGTGACGTGACCGTGGTGTGAGTGCGCACGGGCAATGCGTTCATCTCCGAGTAGCGCGAGATGAACTGGACGACCTCGGGCATCGTCATGAAGCCGTCGGGGCTTGCTCCCTGGTAGCGCTGACCCGGGAGCCGGCTCTGCCAGTTCGGTGTCAGCAGCCTGAGCGAATCCCAGCGCTCGTGACGCCATGAGTTCGCGACCTCGCCGCGCTCGAGCACGACATGGTCGATCGAGCGCTCAGCGAGGAGGCGACTGGTCGCAAGCCCGGTGTGGCCGGCGCCGATGACAACCGTCGTTACGCGCTCAATGGTGGCGCCCCGCCGCGGCCCCAGGCTCCGCTCTAAATGACCTCGACAGTCACGTTGGTCGGATTGGTGACGATGTCGTACACCGCCGAGCGCTTCTGCGACTGCGCGACCAGTGCTTCAATATCCTGCTTCGACGCGTCGGCGTCGATCTTGAATCTGACTTTGATGTCGTCGTAGCCGTTGCGCACGTCACTGTCGATGCCGAGGATGCCGTAAAGATTCATCTTCCCCTCGAGTTTCGCTTCGACCGAGCGCAACTGAATGCCCCGGTTCTGCGCCACCGCGGCCACTCCGGCCGTGAGGCAGCTCGCAAGGCCGACCAGCACCAGCTCGACCGGCGTGGCTCCGAGGTCCTCCGAGGCGAAAATCTCAGGATGATCGATCTCGAAGGAGAATTCGGTCCTGTGATTCTGTTCCTCGCCGAGGCCGTGAAAGCCGCGGACGGTCGAGAGGCTGTGGGTACCCTTGAGCCATTTGCAGGACGCCCGCCAGGTGAACTCGGCGGCCTGCGGAGCGTTCCTCAACGCCTCGCGCGCCGCGAGCAATGCATCCACATTGACGCCGTTATCAACACTTGTCTGAGCCATGTTGCGTCTCCTCAATGCGCTGGCGGGATGGGTGAATATACCCCGATGCCCACCGTGATCAAAGAACGCGCATGGACGGACCGCAAAACGGCGGGCATACCGTGTTGGAGGCGGAGCGCGGGGCGCCTATCATCGGTGAATCCGCCCCCTTGGAGCCCGCGTCAATGGAAGCGACCCGCGCTTTCGGCTTCGATACCCGCCAGGTTCATGCCGGCCAACGCCCTGACCCGAACACCGGTGCAAGGGCGATGCCGATATACCAAACGACGAGCTACGTGTTCGAGGACCCGGCCTCGGCTGCCGCCTATTTCAATCTGCAGGAGTACGGCAACACCTATTCCCGCATCGTGAACCCGACAGTGGCCGCATTCGAGGAGCGCATGGCGAGCCTGGAGGGCGGCAGCGGCGCAGTTGCCTTCGCGAGCGGGCTTGCGGCGCAGACCGCGGCGCTGTTCACCCTGCTCATGCCAGGCGATCACGTCGTCTCATCGAGGGCGCTGTACGGCGGCACGATCAATCAGCTCAAGCACATCCTGCGCAAGCTCTCTGTCGAACTCACCTGGGTGGACCCGGACAACATCGAGCAGTGGAAGACAGCGGTACGCGGCAACACCAAAGCGTTCTTCGGCGAGACGATCGGCAATCCGGGCGGCAATGTCCTCGACATTGAAGCGATCGCCTCTATCGCGCACGAGCACGGGCTGCCGCTCCTGGTCGACAACACCTTTGCGACGCCATACCTGTGTCGACCGATGGAGTGGGGCGCCGACATTACGCTGCACTCGGCAACCAAGTACATCGGCGGTCACGGCACGAGCATCGGCGGGGTTGTGGTGGATTCCGGGAAGTTCGACTGGTCCAATGGGCGCTTTCCCGTCATTGCCGATCCGTCGCCGGCTTATCACGGCCTGAAATTTCACGAGACGTTTGGCAGTTACGGCTATCTCATGAAGCTGCGGGCTGAGACGCTGCGCGATCTCGGCGCCTGCATGAGCCCATTCAACGCATTCCTGTTCCTGCAGGGACTCGAGACCTTGTCGCTGCGCATGGAGCGCCACGTCGAGAACGCGATCGCGATTGCGACCTACCTTGGCACGAACGAGCTCGCATCGAACGTGACCTATCCTGGTCTGCGCACGAGCAGGTATCGCGCACTCAGCGAAAAGTACCTGCCGGGTGGCACAGGGGCCGTGTTCTCGTTCGATATCCGCGGCGGCCGCGAGGCTGGGGCGGAGTTCATCCGCGAGTTGAGCCTCTGGTCGCATCTGGCGAACGTGGGCGATGCGAAGAGTCTCGTCATTCACCCCGCGAGCACGACGCACCGCCAGCTCGATGACGAGGAACTCAAGGCCGCTGGTGTCGGGCCTGGGACGATCCGGCTATCCGTGGGCATCGAGAACGTGGATGACTTGATCTGGGATCTGGAGCGCGGCTTCGCACGAGTGCGTGCATCCCTGGGTGGCCGGCCATGAGCGCGAACTTCGACCTCGCCCGGTATCAGGATCCGCTGGTGATTCAGCGACTGCTGTTGAGCTCGAAAACGATCGCGATCGTGGGCCTTTCGGCAAACCCGCTGCGCGCCAGCTACTTCGTAGGCTTCTATCTGCAGCGTCACGGATACCAGGTGATCCCGGTCAATCCGGCCGAACAGACGATTCTCGGACAGAAGAGCTATCCGAGTTTGCTCGAGGTGCCCGTGCCGATAGACATCGTCAACGTGTTTCGAGTGCCGGCCGCACTGCCGGGTATTGCGAGAGACGCGGTCAAGGTGTCGGCCAAATCGCTGTGGTGCCAGTTCGGGGTGATCAACGAAGAGGGCACGCGGATCGCCGCCGATGCGGGTCTCATGGTCGTGGTGGACCGCTGCATCAAGGTTGAGCACGCGCGCTATGTCGGGCGCATGCACTGGTTCGGCCTCAACACTCAGCGAATCACTTCCGTGCGCGGTGGACTGGACTGACTGCAAGCCCTCGCGGCGTAAAAGCAAAGGGCCCGGCAAGCCGGGCCCTTTGACTTTCAGCTCGATGGATGAGTTAACGTGGCTGATTGCTCACGATCAGCGCAGAGGCGTCTACGCCCTTCACACCAGCGACGCGTTGCGCCGCCTGGCGCGCACGATCAGCCTCATCCTGAGAGGGGACTGAGCCGGCGAGCGCGACGACACCATTGGTGGTGGTGACGTTGACATCGCCCTGGGGCGCTGCGGTCGCGATCTCGGATCTCACGTCGGCCGTGATCTTACTGTCGGAACTCGGACTCGCCGGCGTCTGCTGCGCATCCGCGGTCGCAGCTCCGGGTGCTGCTGGCGCTGCCTCATTGGATGAGGGGGCCGGCGGCAGAGCGTTGTCGCTCTCTACGCTGGCCGGAGCGTTTGCGGCATCGTCCACCGAGGGGTGGGTACTCGAGCTGGCGGTCGATGCAACGCGCGTGCTGGGGCTGTCATCGGAGTGGCTCGTCTTGGCAACGCGGCGCTCAGCACGAGTGGTCGAGGCCTTCGCTTTGGCGGGCGCTGCGCTGTTCTCTGCGACAGGTGGCGCAGCGGCGGGCGGACTCGGTGGCGTAGCGGTCTGATCGGTCGGCGGCGCCGGCGGAGGAGTCAGTGCCGGAGGCGGCGCCGCGCGAGCCACCGGGATTTCGGACTTGCGCAGAGCCAATCCAGAGATCGCCAGGGCAAAGGCGACAGCCAGGCCAATGGCAACAATGATTTTTCTGCTTGATTGTGAGTCCAGCATAGCGTGCTCCGAGATGGATTATGGGTCGCGTGATTGTTTTACCTCTCTCAAACAACGCGACCTATAGGCGAAAGCGAAAACTCCGCTTCCCGCTGTCCTACGTTGGCAAGACCCTGAGATGTATACATCCGGAGACAATCTGACGGCGGAAGTCGTCGTGACGCTGAGCGCCGACACCACGCGTGGGAACTTTCTTGCAACCCGCCCGCGATCCAGCGTCAGCGGACCTTATTCGGGCGTGTCCAGCTCTTCGACGAGCACGACTTCGCACGCGCCCGCGCCAGAGTCGCTGCGCGTGAGCGAGGTGTGAATGTATGCGCCGTCGTCTCGCACGCCATCGACGAGATAGCCGCTGAGGTGAACCACTTGTCCCACGCGCAGCTGGGAGAGCTGAGTGCTGACGAAAGCAGTGGCGGGGATGACGTGGGTGTTGGCGCTATGCGCAATCACGTCCTGCCGTGAGATGGGGAGCTCCGCCTTCGGTCTCCAGGAATAGAACCGGGCGCCCTGTGTGATCTCGAAGGCCTGCAGCACGCGGTTGTCCGACATCGCTCCCCAGCCCAGGGCGAGATCCTCCGGGATGAGGCTGGAGAGCAGATCGAAGTGATAGTCCTCACGGCTGAGAATCCGGGCCGTGACGTCGTAACGCGCCTTGGGTGTCAGGCGCCAACGACCCCGTGTCATCGTGTTGAGCGGACCGTCCTCCAGATCCGTTTGCACGGGATCAAGGGCGGCGATGATCCCGTCCGGCGGATGCACGGGGCGTTGCTGCCACTCATTGAATCCGTGCCAGAGCGCTACCAGCAGCAACGCGATGACGACAATGAGGCGAGATTGCATAGCGCCGGATGTTCATCCGCCGCAACGGTCTTTGCCCCTTCCTGGATCAAATGCGATCGGCTGAAAGCGTGAGCCGCGTCGCAGTCCCGCGACTATACTTCGCTCGACCCGGCGCGCCTCGAGCGCTGGAACTTTAAAGAGGGGAGCAACACGTGAGAGTCATCAGCAAAGTCACAGTCGCTGCAGCCGTGTTACTGGGTGTTGCAAGCAGCCAGGCGCAGATTCCCCCGACCGCGGCGCCGGATCAGGCGGCGCTGCTCAAAAGCACAGACGCGCAGCTCCTCGCGAACAAGAAACTGGTGTTCGACATGTACCGCGCGATCATTCAGGGCGGTCATATGGAGCTCGCGGCGCAGTACTTCACCGCGAGCTACATCCAGCACAATCCCAATGTGGCGAGCGGTCGGGATGCGCTCATCGCCTACATGAAATCCACGCGTCCGGTCCGGCCCATCGAGCCCAACATCACCTTCCCGGTGGTCTCGATCCTCGCCGAGGGCGACATGGTGATGGTCGCAACAGTGACTTATTCGCCCGATCCGGCGGCGCCCGAGAAGAAGTACGCAGGAACGCACTTCGATCTGTATCGCATCGAGCACGGCAAGATCGCCGAGCACTGGGACAGCGTACCCAAGAGCGCTGCAGCACTTCACTTCAATCCCAACGTCTCGGATCGGCCTTAAGAGGGCTCAAGTTGTCGCGCGTGCGAAATCCGGCTTGGTGGCGGTGAGGATCTCGAGAATCGCCCGGCGCTGCGCGGCCGTAAGCTTAGGTACCGCGGGATCGGCCTGACTCGCGCTGAGAATCTCGCGTAGCCGCGCATAGATCTTCTGCTTGATCGGCGCCGGCAGGGCGTCGAAGGCCTCGGAATAGATCACGTAGCTCAGCGGGTATTTGAACAGCCGCGTGCGCAGATCGAAGTCGCGCAGCGAGCGGCCCTGCGAATCGCGCCGTCCCTGACTCATGAACCAGTGATCGAATCCCGAGGTTCCGGCGAGCGGCGCGCGATAGGAGGCTGCATCGGCGAACAGCATTGCGCGAACGAGCTGCTCGACCATCCGGTGGACGGCGGTTTGTGTGCCGGCTGAGGCGGTGTCGAAGCTGACCGTTCGTGGCGCCGCGGCCGCCGCATCGCGCGCCAGGAACGAGCGCGATTTGAAGTTGAGCCGCGTGATGAGGTTCTTGATGTAGAGCTGATGCTCGAGCACCAGGAGCGCGACCACGTCGCTCTTGTCGGTCAGGTAGGGCCGGGTGTCGAACAGCGCATCGATCGAGCGCATGGTGCCGCGCTGGTAGTCGTTTCTCGCCGGCAACGTGGCTCCGCGCTCGAAGCGCACATTACCCAGATGCATCTGATGGTCCGGCACTCCCGTTACGTACCAGCCGCCCCAGCGCCGCTCGAGCGGCGTGGTGTCATCGGTCTCGTGGGAGGTCTCGTTGCGAAGTGCCACTCCCGTCGTGTCGACCAGCGTCGATGAGATGAGGAAACGGGGCACACCGCCCCCGGTCATGGAAAAGGTGTCATGGCAGGCGAGACAGCGGGAAGTCTCGCGATGCACATTGACCGGCGAATCCGCTTTGTTCACGAGGGTGTAGAAGACGGCGCCGAGCTCGGAGTCCATGACGGACATCTCGAGGAGGTTCGAGTCCTGCACCCAGGCGACATAGCTGTCGTCGTTGAAGTAGATCGCGCGCGGCGTGGCGGCCGTGATGTGATCGATCTGCAGGCTGGTCTTCGAATACACCAGGATCTGCGAGCTGGGATCGATGTGCAGCGCCGCCAGTAATGAGTCGAGGTAACCGCGCTCGCCGCGAAACTGCAGCTTCACTTCGCCCCGGTCGATCCGCGCCTGCAACCGAGCGATCTGGTTGTGGCTGGCGCGTCCCGCGTAACCGATCGTCGGATAGTCGAAGTCGTAGCGCAGCGGGGCCGTGACCGGTGTCACCGTGCCCGGGCCCTCGGGAGGCGTGCTCGCATCGGCAGGCGCCGGCGCCGCGAGTACGCCGTGGACGCCAACAAGCGCGGCGGCTCCGAGGCTGCTGAGCCACCAGCCAACTCGTCGCGCGAGTGCTCTACGCTGCATATGGAAAGGAATTATCGATCCACGTAAGGTGCGGACATATAGGGAGTTTTCCCAATATTCAAGACGGAGCCGCGCTTCATGTCATCCCAGCCGCAGTTCGTGACATCGCGTCTGATTTTGCGGCCGCTCGAGCTCGGCGACTTCGAGGACTGGGCCGCTTTCATGGCCGATGAGGAGGTTGCGCGCTACCTGGGCGGCACGCAGGTTCGCGAGGTCGCCTGGCGGGGATTTCTGTGCATGGCCGGCGCATGGCACCTCACCCGCACCGCGATGTTCTCTGTGATTGAGAGGCAGTCGGGTGAGTGGATCGGGCGTGTGGGTCCGTGGCATCCCGAGGGCTGGCCCGGCACGGAAGTGGGTTGGGGCATTGCGCGCGAATTCTGGGGTCGGGGTTACGCCACGGAGGCTGCTACAGTCACGATCGACTGGGCCTTCCGCGAATTGGGATGGACCGACGTGATCCACTGCATCGCGCCCGAGAACCACCGCTCACAGCAGGTGGCGCGGCGACTGGGCTCACGCCTGCGCGGCTCCGGGCACTGTCCGCCGCCCTACGAGAGCACTGCGATCGAGATCTGGGGACAGACGCGCGAGGAGTGGCTCGCGCGTCCCCAGGCGCGCTGAGGACTATTTTCCTCCGATGACGCCGAACTCCGCGGGTGAGCGGGCGTAGACGATGTTGAGTTTCTCCTGGCGCAGGCTGTCCAGGAGCCGATTCGCCATCTCGTCGGAGACGACGAATTCCACCTCCACCGTCATCTCGCCGGCGAGCTCGAAGAAATGCTGCGCGTGCAGGACGCCATGTCGTCCGAAGCCCTCGATGGCGCGAAACGCCGAGCCGCCATGCACACCGAGCGATTTCGCGTGCGCGAGCAGCCACTCGTAGAGCAGCTGATGGCCGTGTTTGACGTTCTCATGCATGTAGAAGCGCAGATAGGTGCCGTTCATCGCGCCAGCCTCTCTGAGGTGACTGGCGCGATCTTAGTGCACCACCGCGCTCGCCGCGCGGCGAGCATGCAGCGCGATCGCGATCAGGGCGATGCCGCCGTAGATCAGGTTGATGGCGATCAGAAGCCCCAGCACCCACAGCGAGCTGCCAGGCAGGCCGACGAGCAGCAGCACCGCAAGCACCAGATCGACGATGCCGCTTACCAGGAGCCATCCCCAGCGTCCGGAGAGGCTCTTGCGGTGATCGAGCGCGAGGAAGATCGACACAATTCCTTCGGCGAGCAGAAAGCCGATCAGGACCACGGTGAGCGAGATGGCTCCGGCCAGGGGCCGCAGCAGTAGCAGCAATCCAGCGGCGATGCCGACGATCGCCGACAGGAGCGACCAGGTAAATCCCGGCCCCTGACGCGCACGCAACGTCATGACGAGGCCCACGATGCCGCTTGCGAGCAGGATCCACCCGAAGAGCACGGCCGCTGTCAGCGCCGCTGCCAGCGGAGCAATGAGGGCGAGGATTCCGAGGAGCACCAGGATGATGCCCTCGGTCAGGTAGAGACCCGAGTGCTCCCGCACCGTCCGCGCGAGATGAGCTGCGCCCCGTTCCACTGTCGCTTCGATTTCAGTAGGCATGTCTATCCCCTTGGCCCAAAGGCATCCGACCCGGTTCGGCATTCTCTCGCCGCAAGCGACACGGCGGCATCGGACCTAGGTCTTAGGCGGCGGGGTGGTCGTGGTCGGGGTGTGACGGCGGGACAGCACCACGATCCCGCCAATGTATACCAGGTAGTAGGCCAGCAGCATCAGCACGAGAGCGACCGTCAGGGGGCTCGAAAGATAGGAGGTCATCACTGGCGGCGGTGCACCAGGCTCGACATTCGGTCCGGCCATCGATGGCAATTGGGCGAACCGAAACGCGAGGCGCGCGATCAGCACCACGGACAGCACGGCGCCCAGGTAGCCATTGGGCGTGTAGAAGCTGCCATCGCTCCTCCACTCGAAGCTCGTGAGCCGCAGCCCGAGTGCCCCGACAGCCGCGCCGGCCAGCAGTCCACCCAGGGCCGCTTCGAGTGCCGGCAGACTGCGAACGGCGCCGGCCACGACCAGCGCAATCACGGCCGCCAGGATGAGCACGCGCACGGTCATCCGGTGCGGCTGCACCGGCTGGCGACCGAAGTGACGCCGTATACGCCGGTACAGGCTCCAGGCAACGACGGCACCGATCATGACGAAGACCAGAACTTGCGGATTCATCGTGCTACTCGCGGCGGAGGACGCCGCGAGCATACACGGGCCGGCCGCGCCGCATCAGAAATTCAGCCCCAGTCCCAGGTCAAAGCGATTGAAGTCGCTGTTCACATCGAACCACTGGTAGTCCGCCTTGAAGACGACGTGAGGCGTCAGGTAGAGATTCGCGCCCACCGTCCAGACCCGATCGTGATTGAGGGGCCAAAGGCCGTAGTCCCCCGGAGCCGACGACAACGGCGTCGGGCCGACCGGCAGGACCGGTCCGCTGGTGCCGGCATAGCTCGCCCCCATGTCGTAGCGCTCGAAGCGGGCGAAGGGGGTGGCGCGATAGTCCCCGCGCTGCCACAGATCGTAGGCCGCCTGCAGGTACCAGCCGTAGAACGAGGAGGGAATCGGGTTCGGCGAGCCGGGGTTGCCCGCATTGATCGCGGCGAGATTCGAGATGGTGCCGCGCGCGTACAGTGCCGACAGATCGAATTTCGCCGGGGTCCAGCGCGCATGTGCCTCCCACAGCGTTACGCGCTGATCGCCCGGAAGCGGCGCATTGGGCGGAGCGGGCACGCCGGCCGCCTTGCCGGTGCTGACTGCGGCCCCGAGCGTGAGGCCCGGGACGCCGAAGTAATTGAGCGCTACGTACTGCGACAGGTCATGCGCGTTCGCGAGCGAGAGCTCCTGGTGCGTCGCCTGCAGCGGTGCCGAGTCGCTGTTCTCGAGGTCGAGCGCGGTCGCATACGGCGGAAACTCCGGCGCGAAGTCCCACTTCGACAGATCAAAGCCGGTCGTCAGGCCCACGTTCCAGTCGAAACCGGTGCGGGTATCGCCGCGCAGGCTCAGTCCGCCCTCACGCCAGGTGCTGGGAATGATCAGTGTCTCGACGAAGTTGCGCTGCATGCCGTAGAACGCCGTCGGCTCGTGATGCTCGTTCAGGAGCCCGAAGGGCATGAGGAACAATCCGGCGCGCAGGCTCACCCGATCGCTCAGGCGATGATCGAGGTAGAACTGCTCGACCTCGAACTCGCCGACATCGTCGGCCGAAGCGACCGTGTGCTCCACCTCGTACTCGGAGTTGAATTCGGTGCTGTCGTTGAAGGTATAGCCGATGCCGAATACGGCTCGCGCGAGATCCGCCTGGGCGCGCGACGTGTCGCGCGACGGGCGCGAGTAATACATCTCGCCGTAGCCCCAGAGCTTGAAGTCACCGAGCGGTCCGCCACCGGCACCTGCCGCGGCAGGCGGGGCGGCGGAAGTTGCTGGCGGCGGCAGCCCGGCTGCGGCCGTCGTAGCGGCGTCGGCTGCCGCGGCAGGCGGGCCGCCCGCCTGGCCCGGAGCGGCAGCCAGACGTTGCTCGATCGCCTCCTGCCGGGCGAGCAGTGCGCGATTCTGCTGCGCGAGCTCGGTGAGTTGCGCGCTCAAGGTTGCGAGCTGCTGCTGCAGAGTGGCGATCTGCTGCGCGGTGGAGCCGGCACTGGAATCGGCGGCCTCGACCGCTGTCACGCTGCCTGTCGCGAGGAGGGCGGCAATAAGAACTGAGGCGTGTCTTGCGGTCATGGCGAGCTTTCCTTTACAGAATCCGCAGCGGCAGCGGCCGCCAGGCATTGAGCGGGCAGGTTGTAGGACTGGGGGTGCGCGGGGTCGTAGCCATCGGTCAGCGTGCACAGGAACGCGACCACGGCATCGATCTCCGCGGAACTGAGCGTCGGGGACTGTCCGCCGAACTGCACCGGCGGGGTGTAGGGCGTCTCGCCGGCATTGACGTTCGCATCGTATTGCGCCGGCAAATCGTTGTACTCGTAGGCGTCCGGCGTGCCATCGGCGGCGATGTAGAACGAGCCCACAGCTGCATAGGGATTGCCATCGGCACCCGCCGGCAGCGGCGTCGGGTTGTTGGCGGTGTTGTTGTTGAGGTCGCGCGTCACGTACCACTCGATGGCTTCGCGCAGCGTGGCAAAGACGCCGTTGTGGAAATAGGGCGCGGTGAGCGCGGCATTGCGCAGCGTCGGCACCTTGAACAGGCCGCACAGCGTCGTCGTCGCCTGAAACACCACCCGTGGTGCGGGGTCGGTCGCTGCCGGCTGGAAAGGTCCGCACAGCCCTAAATCGTAGAAGCCGTATTCCGCAGCGACCGGCAGGCTCATCGGCGCGGGCAGATAGTTGAGCGCCACACCGCTCACCGGACTTACCGGGTTCGGCAAGTTGAAAGGGATCTTCCAGTTGCGCGGGATACCGATGTTGTCGTACGTGAAATCGGTGAACAGCGCGTGGTCAGAAAATTCCTGGCGCTGGCTCGGGTGACAGGCAGCGCAATTGCCCTTGCCCGGATTGTTGAAGAGCGCGAGGCCCTGCAGCTCCTGGGCGGTGAGCTGCGCGGTGCCTGTTTGCCAGGCGTCGAACTTGCTGCTGAAGGCATGGAAGTCGGCATCTTCGGTCTCGTACGCCGCAATCGCGGCACCGATGTCGGCCAGTGCCTCATCCGCATGATCGAGCGCCGTGCTGCCGAACGCAGCGATGAATTTCTGCAGCGTCGCTGGTGACTGCCGCAAGCGCTGCACCACCTCGGCGGCATCCTGATTCGCCATCTCGAACACCGCGATGAACGGCGCCTGGGCCTGCTCGGCGAGCGAGGAGGCGCGGCCGTCGCGGAAGAATCCGCCGCTTGCCGTGTGATCGGAGTCGATCGAGAAACCCGGTGTGAAGGAGGCATACGCGAGCGATGGCGCGTTGCGAAAGCCCGGCAGGTCCATGTTCCTGCCGCCGAGCGGTACGGGCAGTCCCTGGTCGGCTGCGGGGTCCGCGGTGAAGGCGCGTTCCCGCACATGGCAAGTGCTGCAGGCCTGCCGGCCTGAAGCCGACAGCGTCACGTCACAGAACAGTGCCTCGCCGGCTTGCGCTTGCAGGGAGAGGGCCGCGGGGGTCGTGGGCGGCGTGGAACCGGAGCGCGTGCCGCCGCTGCAGCCGCCCAGCGCCGCGATCAGCAGCGCTGCCGGGAGTTTGTCTCTCAAGGAAATCCGGGCCAGTCGCGGCATGGGCGGCGGTCGTCGCGCGCTCTTTCTTGGGAATGCAGGAACTCATACTAATGAGAATCATTCGCATTCGCAATACTGATTGGACAGATTGCGGCCCGACCCGTCCGGCGAGGGCCGATCGGTTATTTCACGACGCCCTGGGCGGTGCGCTCGATGCGCTCGAGATCGATTGCGGCGCCGAGTCCGGGTGCGGTGGGTGCGTGCACGAGACCGGCGCGGTCGACCTCGATGTCTGTCAGCAGCCCGAACTTGTTGGCGGCATCGGGCAGCAGTACTTCGAAGTACTCGCAATTGCGGATCGCGACGGCGATGTGAAGATTTGCGACGTTGTTGAGCGAGTTGCTGCCGTGGTGGATTTCGTAGTTCATGCCGAAAGCCTCGGCGAGGTGGGCGGTCTTGATGCAGGTGGTGATGCCGCCCTTGAATGCGACATCCCCGCGCAGGAAGTCCGTCGCCTGCGCGAGCAGCCAGGGGGCGTACTGATCCAGGCCACCAAAGGGCAGCTCGGTCGCCATGAGCGGCGTGCGCACCTGCTGGCGCAGCTTCACGTAGCCATGGATGTTCCATTCCGCGAGCGGGTCCTCGTACCAGTGAAAGCCGAGCTCATCGAGCACCCGCCCGACGCGCACCGCGCTCGGGTAGTCGTAGTGCCAGGTCGCATCGAGCATCAGCGGATAGTCCTCGCCGACCGCCCGACGCACGGCCGTGCACACCTTGATGTCCTCGCGCCACGGATGGGGCGGGTGAAGCTTGTAGGCCTGGAAACCGCGCTCGCGGTATTCGAGCGCCTGCTCGGCGTAAGCCTGCGCAGAGGGCAGGACCTGCGAGCTGGCATAGGCCGGCAGACTGTCGCGATAGGAGCCCAGCAACGCATGTATCGGCAGCCCCGCGATCTTGCCGGCCAGGTCCCACAAGGCGACATCCGCAGCGCCGATCGCACGCACATGCGTCAGATGCGCACGTCCCCACATACGTTGATAGAGCCGTTCACGCTCCAGCGGATTGGCACCCATGAGCAGCGGCTTCAGAGACTCGATGAGCACGCGCGCATCTTCCGCACCCGGACGAGTCGCGGAGCCCAGAAAGGCATGGCCGGTGATGCCCTCGTCGGTGGAGATGGCGAGCAGTGCGAGCATCGCGGAGCCGGCGGCGAGGTGAATATTGGGACCGTAGTTCACCTGCGGCAGTCCCTCCCAGGGAAACAGGGTCACGGTCACGTCGGTGATCTTCATGGGGACTCCGCGGACAGGGAGGCGGCAGTGAGCCTGGCGCGGCACTGGCGCGAGAGCCGGTCGAGGCCGACGAAACAGACGGACACGATGATCAGCGGCGCGGCGGCCACCCACAGCGCGACCCGTGCCCCGCCCGCGTCACCGTAGATCATGCCGATCGCGGTGGGTGCAATGACGCCAGCCAGGCGCGTGGCAATCAGCCCCATGGCGACGCCGCTGCCGCGCGTGGCGGTGGGATACAGCAGGGCCGCCGCCGCATGAATGGCGGTATGCCCGCCCGCGAAGGCCGCGCCGGCGAGCAGGCTCACCACCGTGATCAGCACCTCCGCATCGCCCCCGAGGTAGCCGAGTCCTGCGACCAGCGGCACCCCGATGAGGGGCGGTAGCACCATCGCGCGCAGACCAAAGCGGTCCATGAAGCGCGTGATGACCATGCCGCCGCACCAGCCGGCGAGACTGGTGAGCGAGGCGATGAGCGCGGCGTGTGACGGCGTGATGCCGAGATCCTCGAGGAACGTCGGCTCCCAGTTGATCACGCTGTAGAGCGTCACGCCGCTGGTGAAGTACGCGGCCCACAGCAGAAGCGTGGTGCGCCAGCGTCCGTCCACAAACAGGAGCGACAGCGCTGCACGACCCGGATGCGCCTCGCGCGCCACGAACACAGCGCCCGCAGGCAAGAGCTCCGCTCCTGCCAGGCGCTGCGCGACGCCGCGCAACTCCAAGGAGTCGGGCCGGCGCACGGTGAGGAAGCGCAGCGACTCGGGCACGAAGGCAAACACGCCCGCTCCGGCGATGAGCGGTGCAATCCCGCCGATCAGGAACACGACCTGCCAGCCGTGCAGCGGAATCAGGGCGCCAGCCCCGACGCCGGCGAGCGTCGCGCCCAGCGCGTTGCCGAGGTACATGACTGCGACGAACGTGGAGCGCAGCCGCGCCGGCGCGAACTCGTTGGCCAGCACGATTGCAATGGGTGGCACCGCCCCGAGCCCCACGCCGGCGATGGTGCGCCACAGGATCAGACTCGTCAGCGAATGCGCAAGGGCGGTGCCGAGGGTGCTGACGCCCAGCAGACAGCTCGCCAACACCAGAGTGCGTCGGCGGCCGATACGATCCGCGAGCACGCCCGCGGCAAGCCCGCCCAGCATCGAGGACAGATTGGCGGCGCTGAACACCGGCCCGAAGCTCGCCCGGGTCAGTCCCCACTGCTCGATGACCCGCGGGGCGACGTACGAGATCGACAGCAGGTCATAACCGTCGGCGGCCATGGTCGCGGCCGCCCACAGGAGCACCCAGACTGCCACGCGCCAGATGTTCTGGCGATCGATCAACGCGTCGATGTCGACCGTATGTGCAGCCATCCATTCTCCCGGGCGTGCCGTATATTACGCACTAGTGGACCCGGCGCTCGAATACCTGTTCCAGATCCGTCTGCACTTCACGCGGGTGCAGAACATCGAGCACATGCCCTCCGGCGCAGGTCGTGGTGCGGTGTACGTCGATAGCGGCACGGTGAGCGGACCGCGCCTGAACGGCACCGTCGTGCCCGGCAGCGGCGGCGACTGGGCGCTGTTCAGACCGGACGGTGTGCTGTCATTCGATGCGCGCTACATGCTGAGTGCCGATGATGGAGCGCTGATTCTGCTGCGCAATCGCGGTTACCTCTGGGGACGCACCCCCGATGTCATGCCGCGCATCCGCGCGTGGATTTTCGCGGGCGGCCCGCCGGTGCCGCACGAAGAGTATTACCTGCGTGCGGCGCCGACGTTCGAGGCGCCGACGGGTCCTCACGACTGGCTGATGCGCCACGTCATCGTGGGTGTGGGAGAGCGCATGCAGGATGGCAACCTGATTCGCTATTACGCTCTGCTTTAGCGTCGGCAAGAACAATCAACGGGGAGTGCGGACATGACGGATAGCGCGCGTCGGATCGCAAAGCCGCTCGGACTGCTGGCCGGAGCCTGGCTCGCCGGACTCACTGCCCTCACCGCACACGCCGCCGATACGACCGATACGCCGGCCGCGAGCTCCGATGCGCTGCCGGAAGTGATCGTGAGCGCGCAGAAGCGCGATCAGCCACTGAAGGACGTGCCGCTGTCGATCACCGTGATCACGCCCGAGGCCACGCACGAGAATCACATCGATGGCTTTGGTGACATCGCCAAGCTCGCCGCCGGCTTCAACGCGCCGCCGGACTACGGCTTCATCGAGCTCGCGGCGATCCGCGGCATCGGTACCAATGGTTTCGGCTTTGCGGATGATCCCTCGATCGGCATCTACGTCGATGGCGTCTACCAGGGATTGAACGGCGGGCAGGAAAACGCGCTGTACGACATCGACCGCATCGAGGTGATCAAGGGGCCACAGGCCACGCTCTTCGGCCGCAGCTCCATCGCAGGCGCCATCAGCATCACACGCGCGAAGCCGAAGCGCGACTTCGGCGCGGAGCTCAACGCGGGCATCGGCGACCACGGCCGCTTCACTGCCGATGGCTTCGTCAACGTGCCGCTCGGGGCGGATCTTGCCGCGCGGCTGTCCTTCGACACCGAGGACGAGCGCGGCTACTTCCCCAATCTCGCCGGCGGCTCGGATCTGGATGGACGCAACATCAAGGCTGCGCGCCTGGCACTGCGCTGGTTCGGCAGCGACGTGGTCGATCCGATCCTCACGGCCAACTACGAGCGGCGCAAGCTGGGCGCCAACGTCTTTCTGCCGACGACATTGCCGCAGTGGAAAGCGGACATCGAGCCCACGGGCGATGCCAATAACTTCTCCAACACCACCAATACGGATTTCCTGCTGGATGTCGGCGTGCAGCTCGCCAAGGACTGGCGCTTCAAATCGCTCAGCAGTTATCGGCACGTCCAGAACAACTATCAGGAGAAGTCCGACGGCCTGCCCGAGATCGTGCTCGGACCCTATGCGCAGTTCCAGGACGACAAGCTCACGCAGCAGGAGTTTCGTCTCACCTATGACGGCAGTGGTGGCCTTGCGATCACGACGGGCGTGTCGGCCTACTGGTTTCGCCGCCATGCCGGGGTTGAGACCTGGGTGGACAACAACTTCGGTGTGAACGGTCAGTGGCCGGGCGGCTCCGTGGACGATGACACCTTTCTCGACCTCTCGACACTCGCTCCGGGAGATTTCAGCGATGCCTTCCGCGAGGACGGCTTCGTCGACGGTCACTTCCGCGGCTGGTCGGCGTACGCGGATGCCACGGTGCCGTTTGCAGACAAGTGGAAGTTCACCGCCGGCGTGCGCTACAGCTACGATCAGAAGGAATTCAGCCTGAACGTGCCGGATCCGGCGACGCAGATCGCGGTCAACTCCGGCAAGGACTTCGCCTGCGCCTGCTACAACTGGGGATTCTGGACCAGCACGCCGCTCACCGATACCAAGTCCTGGAACGACACCTCGTTCCGCGCCGCCCTCAACTACGAAATCGATCCGCTGACGACGGCGTACGCGAGCTTCGCGCAAGGCTACAAGGCCGGCTCATTCAATACGTTCGTTGCGAATACGCCGCCGGGTTTCATCGTCGGCAACGGCGATGATCTTGCCGCAGCCGGCGGTTCGCTGAGCTTCGTCAATCCCGAGCACGCGAACAACTACGAGCTGGGAATCAAGGGCAGCGCCTTCGAGCGTCGCTTCTCGTTCGACGTTGCGGTGTACCGCTACTACTACCGCGACCTGCAGAAGCAGGTGCAAATCGGCCCGCGCATCATCGTGAGCAACGTCGGCCATGTGCAGGGCCAGGGCGTGGACATGGAGCTTACGGCGCGGCCCGTGCACTCCTTGAGTCTGTTTGCCAACGTGGCCTTCAGCGACACGCGCATCGAGGACTATCCGCCGGATCTGACGCAGGTGGGTCTGCCGCTCAACTACGCGCCGAAGTGGAGCGGCGCGGCGGGCGGGGATTGGACGTTGCCGCACATCGCCTCACTGCCCGGCGACATCATCTTCGGCGCCGTCGTCACCTTCCGCTCCGACTATCGCAATGACGACCAGCTGGTTGCCGGCGTGCCGGGCTACGCGCTCGCGAATTTCCGCCTGGGCTATCACGCCCCGGATGACAAATACAGCTTGAGCCTGTATGTCGACAACGCCTTCAATAAGTTCACGTTCAGCCAGTTCATTCCCAACGGCCAGTTCACCTGGCCGGTGGACGTGTACTCGGCGCCGGGCGAGCCACGGCGCGTGGGCCTCGATCTGAGCTATCGCTTCTGAGTCGCTTCAGAATGCGCTGCGCACGACGCCGCCATCGACCCGCAAGGCCGAGCCGGTGGTCGCCGAGGACAGCGGGCTTGCGATGTAGACGATGAGGGAGGCGACCTCGTCGGTGCGGGCGAAGCGCTTCAGGATCGAGGTGGGACGGCGCTGGTTGAAGAAGTTCTCCTCCGCCTGGGCGGCCTCTGCGCCGCTCAGCTTCGTGAATGCCGCGTAGCGCGGGTTATCCGCATCGAGCGTCGGACCCGGCAGGATGCTGTTCACGGTGACTCCACTTTTCACGAGACCTTCCGCAATGCCGCGCGCGACTGCGATCTCGGCCGCCTTGCTCATGCCGTAGGAGACGCTCTCGACGGGGATCTGCAGCCCGCTTTCGCTCGAGATGAAAATGATGCGGCCCCAGTTGCGCTCCTTCATGCCGGGAAGGTAGGCGCGCGAGAGCCGTACTCCTGACATCACGTTGAGCTCAAAGGTGTCGAGCCAGTCCTGATCGGTCTGGTCCTGGAACGGCCGCGCCACGAAGCGGGCGACGTTATTGATGAGGATGTCCACGCGCGGATACGCCTGCACCAGGCGGGCGATGTCCTCCGCCTTGCTCATGTCGCCGACGAAGGCGAGCGGCTTGTGTCCGGTCGCCGCCTGCAGCGCGGCAACGGCTTTGTCGATATCCGCCTGGCTGCGCCCATTGATGATGACCTGGGCGCCCTCGCGAAGCAGGCCTTTGGCCGTGGCATAGCCGATACCGGCGGTGCTGCCGGTGATGAGGGCGGTCTTGTCCTTGAGCTGCAGGTCCAGGGCGCGAGCGCCCGGTGCCGTCAGAACGGCGAGCAATGTGGTGAAGATGCTGAGGACGCGCGTACGACTCTTCATCGGTGACTCCCGGCGATGCGCGATGCGCGCCGGGTCACTCTAATCGAAAAGCGGATCTAGCGGCGACCGGCCAGCCGGCTGCTCGCGGGGGCCACGCTGTCGAGCGCGCGCACCACGCGCTCGCATTCCGCGTCGATGGCGGTAAGGCGCTGCAACAGCTCGGACTGGCTGAGCGTCGCCGCATCGATTTCGAGCCGGGCACACAGATCGCGCAGCGGCTCGGCGTAGATGTTGGCGCTGGCGCCCTTCAACGAATGGGCCGTACGGGACAGTCCGACGCGATCGAGACGGCCCGTCGCGGCCATCATGGTGGCGCGCAGTTCGCGGCTGTTGTCGGCGAAAGTCTGCGCGAGCTCGCTCGCGAACTGCGGATCATGACCGGTCATCTCGCCAAACGCGGTCAAGTTGATGGCAGGCCGGCGGGCATCGGTCGCGACGAGCTCGGCAACCGCGGCAGGCTCGAGCTCGGACTCGCTTCGTGCGGCGGCCGGGGAGGCTCCAAGGCCGAAGCGTTCGAGGATCGCCTGCAAGCGGCCGATGTCGAGCGGCTTGGTGATCAGATCGTCCATGCCTGCTTCCAGGCAGCGCTCGAGCTGACCGGACATGGCGCTCGCGGTGAGCGCGACGATCGGTGTGCGCGGCCGACCCTGCTCGAGCTTGCGCAGCGAAGCGGTTGCCGTATACCCGTCCATGACGGGCATCTGCAGATCGAGCAGTACGAGGGAGAATCGGCTTTGAGCGAAGGCATGAACGGCCTCGAGGCCGTTCGAGGCGAGCGTGACCTGGCAGCCCAGGCGCTCGAGGAAGCTGCGCGCGACTTTCTGATTGACCAGATTGTCTTCGACCAGCAGCACCGATCCCGAGAAGCGCTTGGCCTGAGCCCAGGAATCCGCCACGGACTGGGCAGGCGCGCGGTGCGCACCGACGGCCGCCTGAGCGGGCTTGCCCTCGATGCGAGCGGCGTCCGCCGTCGCGAGCGGGAGCGTAAACCAGAAGCGTGAGCCCTTGCCCATCTCGCTCGTCACGCCGACCTCACCGCCCATCATCTCGACAAGCCGGCGCACGATCGAGAGTCCGAGTCCGGTGCCGCCGAAATGCCGCGTGGTGGAGGAGTCAGCCTGTACGAACGGCTGGAACAGCGTCGGCAGCACATCCGGGGCGATGCCGATGCCGGTATCGCGCACCTCAAAGCGGGCAAGCACGCGCCCATCCTCGCGTCCGGCGACCGAGACCTCGGCCGCGATCTCGCCCGAATGGGTGAACTTGATGGCGTTGCTGATCAGATTGATGAGGCACTGGCGGATGCGCTGCGGATCACCGATTACCCAGCGCGGTACATCCGCGCCGACGGCGGCCTTGAGCTGCAGGTTCTTGGCTTCCGCCTGGAAGCCCAGAATCACACGAACCTCGCCGACGCAGTCGGGCAGGTTCATCTCGATGCAATCGATGTCGAGCTTGCCGGCCTCGATCTTGGAGAAATCCAGGATGTCGTTGATGACCGTGAGGAGCGAGTTGGCGCTCGCGCGGATGGTCTCCGCAAAATCGCGTTGCGCATCATCGAGGCGGCTGTCGAGCAGCAGGCTCGTCATGCCGATGATGCCGTTCATCGGCGTGCGGATCTCATGGCTCACGTTGGCGAGGAAGGCGCTCTTGGAGCGGCTCGCCGCCTGGGCGGCCTCGGACGCCTGAATGAGGGCATCACGAGCGGCACGCGCCTCCGTCACGTCCTGAACAGAGCCGGCGAGGCGCAGCGGCTCGCCGGTGGGCGAACGATCGGCCTCACCGCGCATGCGGATCCAGCGGAAGGAGCCGTCGCGGGTGCGCATGCGCACTTCGACGTCATAGGGAGTGTTGCGCTCGAAGTGTGCGCGCTGCGCGGCACGGCAGGCCTCCAGATCCTCCTCATGCACCAGCGCATTGGGCGTGTCGGCGAGATTCGTCATCCCGCCTTCCGGGTATCCCAGGATGGCCTCGTAACGCGGCGACACCCACAGCGATTTGCGCGCGAGGTCCCACTCCCACAGACCATCCTGCGTGCCGCGGATTGCGCGCTCGAAGCGCAGGCGCGCGGACTTCAGTTCATCTTCCGCGAGCTTCTGCTTGTGAATGTCCTGAATCGAGCCGGACACCCGGATCGGATGACCTTCATTGTCGTGCTCGGCCATGCCACGCACGAGGAACCAGCGATAACTGCCGTCCTTGAGGCGCAGGCGCATCTCATCCTCGAACGGGCCGCCGGCAATGACGTGTTGCTCGGAGGCCTGCTGCGTCGATGGGAGATCGTCGGGGTGGATGATCTTGTTGACGTGATCAATGTCGCTGACATCGACTTCATCGGCGCTGTAGCCGAGCAGGGCATAGTAGCTGCTCGAAGCCCAGTGCTTGTTCGTCACCAGGTCGCGTTCCCAGTGACCCTCGTGAATCGACAGAGTGGCGCGCTCGAGGCGGCGCTGCGCATCGCGCAGCGCATCGGCCTGCTGGCGAAAGCGCTCGGCGGCCGCGACTTCCACCGTGATATCGCGCGCGGCGCCGAGTGCCCGCAGCGGCCGGCCCGCCTCATCGCGCACGAAGCGCTGATAGAGCTGAATGTGCTCGATCTGCCCCGTGGTGGTGCGCCGACGCATGCGCGTCGTCATGCCGGGTGCGCCTTCCTGCAATGCGCGGACCGTTGCCTCATGAACGGCCGCCGAGTCCTCCGGCAGCACCATATTGAGCTTCTGCTTGCCGCGCTCGCGCGCCGATACGCCCTGGCGCGTGGGGTCGTCCTTCAGGCCGTGGAACCAGGTGAAGCCCTCGACCGAATAGTCGTACTCCCAGCATTCGATGCCGGCGGAGTCCGCCGCAATGCTCAGATGCTCGAGAAGCTTGCGCTCCTGTTCGCGCTTGATCTCGAGCTCCTGGGCCGCGACCACTTCATCGGTCACGTCCCAGCTCACACCGACCGAGCGCAGCGGCTTGCCGGTGGGAGCGTGCGTCGTGCGCGCGTACGCCTGAATGTAGCGGATCGCGCCGTCGGCGAGCTTCACGCGGTAGCGAAACGAGGCGTCGCGCTTACCCTCGGCGAGCGCCTTCTCCATCGCCATGTGGCCGATGTTCTGATCTTCCGGATGCACCCATTTGAAGAGGTCGCTGCCGAACTCGTAGCCGTAGTGACGATTGGAAGTGGCATGGTCGAGCCGGTTCTCGTCCCACGAGATTGTCCCGGTCGTCCAGTCGAGTTCCCAGACATAGATACCCGCGGCCTGCGTCGCAACGCTGAGCCGCTCGAGCAATGCGAGCTCGTTCAATGCCTCTTTCTGGGCCATGAAAATTGCTGCGCTGTGACGGGTCGTCGCATGACAACGAACTTTAGAGATATGTCCAGCATGGGACAGCGACGTGCGTAACGAATCCGCATGCGCCCCACGGACTGCGATGCCGGTCACAGTTTCTTTTGAGAGATCGTGGGCCCGAACGTGAGTGCGTTTCCGCTCAGATACTTGCGCGATTCCGTTCGCGCGATGGATGGCGTGCGGCAACATCTTGCCGCATCAGGGGCCGCCCGCGAGGTGGAAATTCAGGGTTTCTACGAGGCGTCAGCTACGCTGTGGATCAGGTAGCCACCGGACTTCTCGTCGCGCTCGAGCGCCAGGAGCCGCCGGGCCGCGGCTTCCTCGAGCAGGCCGTTGAAGGAGCGAAAGCCGTAGTAGCTCTCGTTGAATCCGGGGCGGCGGCGCTTCAGGGCCTGCTTGACCATCGAGCCCCAGATCTTCTCCTCATCTCCGCGCTCGGCGATCAGCGCATCGATGGTCGCCAGCACGAGATCGAATGCCTCTTGCTCCTTGTCTTCGTCCTTGTCCTTTTCCTTCGCTTCCCCTGCGGCGGGCGCAGCTTCACCGTGCGATTTGCGGCGCGGCGAGCGGCGCGCCTTCTGCTCACGCACGAGATCGTCGTAGTAGATGAACTCATCGCAGTTGGCGATCAGCAGGTCGGAGCTCGAGTTCTTGACGCCAACGCCGATGACGCCCTTGTCGTTCTCGCGCAGTTTGCTCACCAGCGGTGAGAAGTCCGAATCGCCACTGATGATGACGAAGGTGTCGACGTGCGGCTTCGTGTAGCACAGGTCGAGCGCGTCCACGACCATGCGAATATCCGCCGAGTTCTTGCCCGACTGCTTGACGTGAGGAATCTCGATGAGCTCGAAGCCCGCATGGTGCATGGGGGCTTTGAATTCCTTGTAGCGTTCCCAGTCGCAGTAAGCCTTCTTGACGACGATCGAGCCCTTGGCGAGCAGCCGCTCCAGCACGCGGTTGATATCGAACTGAGCATAGCGCGCGTCGCGCACGCCGAGTGCGATGTTCTCGAAGTCGCAGAACAGGGCGAGGTTGGCGGTTCCGTCGGTGCTCACGATGCGGCTCCCTGCGTGTTGTACGGCTCCGGCAGCTCCACGCGTCGTGTCAGCGGTACGCAGTAGATCTCCACCGGTGAGCTGCGTCCGCGCAGCGTCATCGGCGGCAGCTCGACCGCCGCCACCGTGATGCCGTGGGCATCGAGCGAATGCTTGACGCTCCTCGAGAATACCATCTCCCCGGCGCGCGCCCGCTGGCACAGCCGCGAGGCGATATTCACGGCATCGCCGATGATCGTGTAGTTCATGAACATCGCCGAGCCCACGTTACCGGCAACCACGTCGCCCTCGTTGATGCCGATGCCGAGTCCGGTCTCGATGCGCAGCCGCTCGCGCCAGCTGTCGGCCAGGGCGCCGAAGCGCTCCAGCATCTCGCCGGCCGCACGGACGGCACGCTCGGGGCTGTCGGGCTGCTCGAGGGGCACGCCGAAGCCCACCATGAGGCAGTCGCCCGCCATGTGGAATACCGTGCCGTCGTGCTTGAAGGTGATCTGAGTCAGGAGCGAAAAGTACTCATTGAGCAGCGGCACCACTTCGTGCGGGCTCAAGCGCTCCGAGAAGCCGGTGAAGCCGCGCAGGTCGGCGAACAGCACCACGGCGCGCGTGCGCGTGTCGGCGCCGGCCAGCAGACTGTCACTCAAGGCGCTGTCGGCGAGAATGCGGTCGGCCAGCCGGGGTGAAACGTAGCGGCGGAAAGTCTCGCGAATCTCTTCGCGCCGCCGCACTTCCGCATCGAGCGCGAGCTGGGTTGCGCGGCGGCGGGCCGCGGCCAGGCGTGCGAGCGCCTCGAGCCGGGCAATGAGCTCATCGGCGGGCGCGTGCCGGGTGATGAAATCATCGGCGCCGGCGGAAAACGCCTCGAGGCGCCGCTTGCCGCTGCGGCTGAGGACGATGACCGGCATGAGCGTTGTGGCCGGATGCTCTTTCAGTACGCGGCACAGCTCCATGGCATCGAGCGTGGGATCGTCGGCGTCGACGAACATCAGATCGGGCGCCTCTGCCGTCGTGCTGTTCGCCAGCTCGGCGAGTGAGACGAACGCCTGCATCTGCAGCTGCAGTGCGACGTTCGCCCTGGAGATCATGGGCAGGATGAAGCTGCAGTCGCCGGCGGCCATGGCGCGCAGATGCCCCGCGGCGCTGCTCACGAGAATCGTCCGGCTCCGTGCGCAGCGCTCTCGAGCCGATCGATCAGCTGATTGACGAGGCGGCTCAGGAACTCGACCTCGAGCGCCGACATCGACGCGAGCAGGAATTCGGACATCCGGTCCATGTCCGGCACGAATGCGCGGCACACGCTTGCGCCCCGCGGCGTGAGGCGCAGGAGCTTGCGCCGGCGGTTCTCCGGATCGCGGCGTTCGCTGATGCGGCCCTGACGGCGCAGAGTCGCGACCGAGCGCGATACATTCATAGGATGCATTCCGGTCGCGTCGCACAGCTCATGTGCAGCAGCCGACTGCATCGACGCCAGCGCCACCAGGACGCGCGCATCGTTGATGGTCAGGTGGTAGCGCGCGGCGAATCTCGAGAAGAACGGCCGATTGATGAGGTTGGTCAGCTTCATCAGCCGGAACCACACCGTCTGCTGGGAGAGCGCGGGTGAACCGCTCGCACCCACGGCGCTTGGCGGTCGCTCTTCCTTCCGGAGGGTGGCTCTGCTCATCTTGTTGGGCGGCAGTTTGTGGTTGCGATCTTCGACTGTCAACGCCGGTAGGGCGCTCGCAGCACGCCCTTTTGCACCTTGTCGCTCGCATTGCGCGGCAGAGCTGCGTGGAAATCGATCCGGCGCGGGCGCTTGTACGATGCGAGATGAGACTTGCAGAACTCCTGGATTTCCTCGGCCGAAGCCGTGCGCTCGGGCCATAGCGCGACTGCGGCGCACACCGATTCGCCGTAGAGCTCGTCGGGAATGCCGAACACTGCAACTTCCCGCACGGCCGGATGGGCCGCGATGACATTCTCGACCTCTTTGGGATAGATATTCTCGCCGCCGCTGATGATCACGTCATGACGCCGGTCGACGAGAGTGAACAGGCCCTCGGGCTCCACGCGCGCGAGGTCGCCGGTGTAGATCCAGCCGTCCCGGACGGCCGCTCGGGTGGCCTCTTCATTGCGCCAGTAGCCGATCATGCCCATGGTGCGCTGGTTGACGATGACCTCGCCGACCTGGCCGACGGGAACGCTGGCGCCCGACTCATCGACGATACGGCTCTCCGTGAGCAGGGCCTGCCGCCCCGTGGTCTGGGACCAGCGCGCATGATCTTCCTCTCGCAGCACGCTCACCATGCCCGACTCCGTCGAGCCGTAGAGCTGATTGAAGCGGGCCTGAGGGAAGACCTCGCGCGCGCGCGTCAGTGCCGGCGGGGTGATGGGCATGGAGCCGTAGAAGATCTTCTCGAGGCTCGAGAGGTCGAACTCTGCGACGCGTGGATGGAATGCGAGGAGTGCGAGTGTGGTCGGCACCAGGATCGCAAGCGTAATGCGGTGCGCCGCGATGAGCTGCATGATCCGCTCCGGCTCGAATGAGCCGCGATGGACGATGCCGGTGGAGCCCATGAACAGGCACTGATGCAGCGCCATGTTCAAACCCGCGGCGTGGAACAGCGGCACGGCGATGAGATACACCTCCTCGTGCTTCATGCGCGTCTCAACCGCGGTCGCGAGGTACATGCGGAAATACGTCGCGTGCGAGACCAGCACGCCCTTGGGGAAGCCCGTCGTGCCGCTGGTGTACATGATGACGCACGGGGAGGCAGGATCCACGATCAGCGCCGGCTCGCAGGCCGGGTGCGACTGCGCGAGCTCGCGCGCGCCGACGCTCTCGGTGAGCTTGAGCCGCTGCGGCGCCGGCGCGCCGGCTGCGATCGCAGCGCTCACTGCTGCATCGAAGCTCTCTTCATGCACGAGGATCTTCGGCTCCGCATCGGCCAGCACGTGACGGATCTCAGCGGCGCCAAAGCGAAAGTTCATGGGCACCAGCAGCGCGCCAGCCTTTGCCACCGCCTGCGTGACCACGGCGTAGTCGAGGCGGTTGTGCGACAAGAGCGCGACGCGGTCGCCGATGCCCACTCCCTGGGCACGCAGCAGATGCGCGAGGCGGTTGGCCTGTGTGTTGAGCTCCGCGTAGCTGAGCGCCGTGCCATTCAGGATCAGCGCTGGCTTGCGTGGGTAGCGCTGCGCATTCAGCCGCGCGAGATCGCCGATGACGAGCATGGCGGAGCGGCCGCCCTTACGGATCCAGCAAGCTCATGACGGAGCTGGCGCTTGCGATCAGCCGACCGTCCGGCGCCACGAGCTCGCTCTGCGCATGCACCAGCCGGCGGCCGAGGCGCCTGACTTCTCCGCGCGCAAGATAGCGCTGTGAAATCGCTGCGGACATGAGATTGACTGTCAGCGTGGCGGTCGCGAACGCGCGCTCCTCGGTCAGCCGCGCGTGGGTCGCATAGGCCATCGCGAAGTCGAGCATGGCCGCCACGATGCCGCCCTGAATCACCTGTCCGCCCTGCAGGAATTGCGGGCCCGGTGTGAACGCCAGCACCGCGCGCCCCGCGCTTGCATCGAGCTCGAGAATTTGGCCGCCGAGATCGCGCGCCAGCGGATTGCCGGTGATGGGAGTCGGGCTCCGATCGCCTTGCAGGAAGCGGGCAACGTCGGCGCGATCCGTGTTCACTTGCTGGAATTATTCGCCATCTGCTACAAGGAAACAATTGTTACGATCATCCCGCCGGAGCCTGAAGCGTGCGCGAAGCGTTTGCAATCGGAGTCTCGATGACTGCGTTCGGTCGTCATCTTGCAACGCCGTGCGCCGAGCTCGGCAGCAATGCGGCACTCGCCGCGCTGGCCGATGCCGGCATCCAGCAGACCGACCTCGACGTCATCTTCTACGCCAATACCGTGCAGGGTGCGATCGAGGGTCAGTACGGCATGAAAGGCCAGCACGCCCTGCTGCCGCACGGTTTCGCTGGCACTCCGATCATCAACGTGGAGAACGCCTGCAGCGGCGGCAGCACGGCGTTTCATCTCGCGGTCGCGCAGGTCGCGGGCGGTCAGGCGGAGATCGCGCTGGCCGTCGGCGCCGAGAAGCTGAATACCGAGGACCGCGCACGCCGCCAGGCCTCGTTCTCCCAGCCCGAAGATCTGGCGCAGGTGACGCAGTTCGTGGAGCGCTACTCGAAGCTCGTCGCGGACGTACAGCCACCGCCCGATGCGAAGATCGATGAGTCGCTGCGCAGTCCGTTCATGGATGCCTACGCGCTGAATGCACGCCTGCACATGAAGCGTTACGGCACGACCTGGCGGCAGATCGCGGCGGTGAGTGCGAAGAACCACCATCACTCGACGATGAATCCGCTCTCCCAGTACCGCAAGGATATGAGCATCGAGGAGGTGCTCGCCGCACGCATTATCGCCTGGCCGCTGACATTGCCGATGTGCGCGCCGATCAGCGACGGCGCGTCGGCGGCCGTGGTGTGCTCCGCACAGGCGCTCGAGAGGCTGGGGCGCCGGCGTGCCGTGCGGGTCTGCGCGAGCATTCTGCGAGGCAATCGCCGCCGCGCCATCGAGGATGCGACGCACGGTGCGCTCGCGACCGCTGCGCGTGCGGCGTACGACCAGGCGCGCCTCACGCCCTCCGACATCGACGTCGCCGAAGTGCACGATGCCAGCGCCTATGCCGAGATCGCCCAGACCGAGCTCCTGGGCTTTTGCGAGCTGGGTCAGGGCGGGCCGCTCGCAGAGTCCGGTGCGACGACACTGGGAGGCCGCATTCCGGTCAATGTATCCGGGGGCCTTGAGTCCAAGGGTCACCCGGTGGCCGCAACCGGACTTGCGCAGATCTTCGAGCTCGTGCAGCACCTGCGTGGCGAGGCGGGGGAGCGCGGTGTTCAGGGCGCACGGCACGCGCTTGCCGCCTGTGGCGGTGGATTCTTCAATCTGGAAGAGGGTCTCGCGGCGATCACGATCCTGGGCCGCGCATGAGGCTCATGGATTTCTTCGATCGCGGTGCCGCGATCGAGCCGGCGCGCGACTTCCTCATCGACGATGGAGGCCGGCACAGCTACGCGGCCGTGCAGGCCTCGTCACACCGGATTGCGAATGCACTCGCGGCGCGAGGCATCGTCCCGGGTACGCGAGTCGCGGTCTTCAGCGGCAACGCCGCCAGCGCCTTCGAGTGCGTCATTGGGCTGTTGCGGGCTGGCTGCGTGTGGGTGCCCGTCAACATCCGCGCGACGGTGGAGGAGGCCGCCTACGTCCTCGATCACACCGATACCGGACTCCTCTTCTACAGTCACGCCCTGCGTGAGCCCGCGCGACAGCTCCTCGAGCGCTGTCCGGGCATCACGCACGCGGTGTGCATCGATGCGGAGGATCCGCCGCATCCGTCGCTTTCGCTACTGACTCGGGATCAGCCGGCTGTGTCGCCGGAAGTGCGGCCGGCCCTTGACGATGTGGCGACGCTGTTCAGCTCCGGTGGTACCACCGGCCGGCCCAAGGGCGTCATGATGACGCATCTGCAGTGGCAGACCTGGGTTGCGGCCTCACAGGGCATCTACTGGCACCCGCATGCCATCAATCTTGTCGTGGCGCCGATGACGCATGCCGCGGGCGGCGTTGCGCTCATGATGGCGGCCATGGGGGCTTCACACGTGATCCTGCCGGGCTTCGATCCGGTGCGGGTCATGCAGGCAATCGAGCGGCATCGCGTGACACACATGTTCCTGCCGCCGACGGCGATCTATCGACTGCTCGCGCACCCGGACGTACGCCGCTACGACTACTCCTCACTGCGGTATTTCAACTACGCCTCCGCGCCGATGGCCGTGCCGAAGATCAAGGAGGCGATGGAGATCTTCGGGCCGGTCATGATGACCGGCTTCGGCCAGACCGAGACCGGTCCCAACACCACCTACTTCTCACCCCAGGACCATGCCGAGGCGCTCGCGAGTGGCGATGACAGGCGCTTCATGAGCTGCGGCCGCGCGACGTTGTTCGCGCGCGTCGAGGTCATGGACGAGGACGGCGGGTTGCTGCCTGCGGGCGAGACGGGCGAGATCGTCGTGCGCAGCACGGCCGTGATGAAGGGCTACTACAAGAATCCCGAAGAGACGGCACGCGTCTCGGGCTTCGGCTGGCATCACACCGGCGACATCGGCTACAAGGATGCGCAGGGCTGGATCTACCTGATCGACCGCAAACGCGACATGATGATATCCGGCGGGTTCAATATCTTTCCGTCGGAGATCGAGCGCGTGCTGATCGCTCACGCTGCCGTGCAGGATTGCGCCGTGGTGGGTGTGCCGCACGAGGAGTGGGGGGAAGCGGTGAAGGCGGTCGTCGAGCTCAAGCCCGGAGCCAGTGTCGAGATCGGCGAGCTCGCCGCGCACTGCCGAACCTGTCTCGCGGGCTACAAGGTTCCGAAGTCCATTGAGATCTGGCCCGAGCTGCCGCGCAGCGCCGCCGGCAAGATCCTGCGTCGCAAGGTGCGCGAGCGCTACTGGCAGGGTCGCGAGCGGCAGATCTGATGAGCCGCACCCATCGAGGAACGTGCCGATGAGCTATCAACATCTGATCCTGGATCATCGCGGTCACGTCTCGTGGCTGTACCTCAATCGTCCGCAGGCGCTCAATGCGATCTCCTATGCCTGCATGCACGAGCTGAAGCAGGCATGGATCGAATTGCGCGACCGAGCCGAGACTCGCGTCATCGTGGTCTGCGGCAAGGGCCGCGGGTTCTGCGCCGGTGCCGACCTGACGGATGCGCCGGCCGCGGGCGAGCGCACCGGTCCCCAGGCGCCCTTCCTCGAGGCCGGAGCGCAGATGGAGGAGGTACTGCTCTCGCTGCCTAAGCCCGTGATCGCCGCCGTCAACGGCGTGTGCTGCGGCGGTGGGCTCGAGCTTGCCATGATGTGTGACTTCATCCTGGCCGCCGCATCCGCCAGGATCGGTGATGCTCACAGCAATTTCGGCGCGCTGCCCGGCGGCGGCGCCACCGTGCGGCTGCCGCGGATCGTCGGCGTGAACTGGGCGCGCTATCTCATGTTTACCGGAGATCTGTATCCGGCGGCGGAGATGGCCGCGATCGGGCTCGTGCAGCGAGTGATCGCCGATGAGAGTTTCGAGGCCGAGGTCGATGCGATTGCAGCCAGGATCGCGGCCAAGAGCCCGCTCGGGCTCAAGCGCATGAAGATGCTGGTCAATGACGGTCTCGACATGCCGGCGAGCCTCGCGATGAAGACCGAGAAGCTGGTGTCTGCGGAGCACATGCGCTCCAACGATGCCGCCGAGGGTGGCCGGGCATTCAAGCAAAAGCGCAAGCCGGAATTTCGCGGCGACTGAATTCGAGGACGGGAGGCAGCGTGGACATCAGCAAGTGTGTGGCCATCGTCAGCGGCGGCGCATCGGGGCTCGGAGCAGCAACCGTCGAGCGGCTGCTCGCCGATGGCGCGCGGGTCGGGATCTTCGATCTGAACCTCGAACGCGGTGAGGCGCTCGCTGCCCGCCACGCGGGCCGCGCGCTCTTTGCGCGCGTGGATGTCGCGGACGAAGCCTCGGTCGCGGCGGGTATCGCCGCCGTGAAGTCCGCGTTCGGCGCCCTCCACATCTGTGTCAACTGCGCCGGCATCCCGGGTTACCTAAGCCGCACCGTCGGCAAGAAGGGTCCATTCCCGCTGGCGGAGTTCTCGCGGGTCATCCAGGTAAATCTCATCGGCACGTTCAATGTCGGCCGGCTCGCCGCCGCGGAGATGCTGAAGAATGAGCCCGCAGGGCCGAGCTCGGAGCGCGGCATCATCGTCAACACGGCATCGCTTGCGGCCTTCGAGGGGCAGATGGGGCAGGCCGCCTATTCCGCGAGCAAGGCCGGCGTGGTGGGACTCACGCTGCCGATGACTCGCGATCTGTCGCAGTTCGGAGTGCGGGTATGCGCGATTGCACCCGGCCTGTTCGAGACGCCGATGGGCGCCGGTACGCCCCCGGAAGTGAAGGCCAAGCTCATCGAGACGCTCGAGTTCCCCAAGCGCATGGGTAATCCGTCGGAGTTTGCCGCGCTGGTGGCGCACATGGTCGAGAACGCTTACCTCAACGGCGAGGTCGTTCGCCTCGATGCCGGCACGCGCGCGCCGCCGCGCTGAAGACGCTCACAGGCCGAGCCGCATGGTCAGCCGGCCGCTGCGCCGGGCGATGCGCCAGCCCTCGCTGGTGAGCGCGAATTCATCCCGGTACTCGCCCACCCGGACCGGCAGCTCCGCGGGCCAGCCTTCGATCGGTGCATTGCCGCCCTCACTGGCGGCGAACAGCAGCAGATAGCAGCGCCCGTTCGCGTGCGTCGCATCGATGGCCTCGATCTCGATGTTGCTGCAGACGTGGCGCGTGAGGCGCGATGCCGGACGGCCTGCCAGGGCGGATGCGATCTCGGCGCGTCCGCGCAGCGGCTTCAGCGGCTCGTTCGCTCGAATGAACACGCCATCGGGCGTGAACAGCGACGCGTAGGCGCTCCAGTCGCGCTGATCGAAGTGCCGGATTGAGGCGAGCACGAGGCGCTCGCAGGCGTGTTCGATGCAGGCGGCCGCGGCCTCATTCAGTGCCACAGTCGGGCGCTCGCGAGGCGTGCGCCCTCGACGAGCGAGCGCAGCTTCTTGTAGGCCACATCGGCATCCACCTTGCCATAGCCGGCAAAGGTGCCGAAGCCGCAGTCGGTGCCGGCGAGGACGCGCTCGCGCCCGACGATGTTTGCGAAGCGCACGATGCGCTCCGCCACGAGCTGCGGATGCTCGACGAAGTTTGTAGAGGAGTCGAGCGCGCCTGGAATCAGCACTCTGTCCTCGGGCAAGCGGGCGTCCCGCCAGATGGTCCACTCATGCGCGTGTCGAGGGTTGGATGCCTCAAAGGAGATGGCCTGGGGCTTCGCCCGGAGCACGATCGGAAGGATCTTCTCCAGCGCAATGTCGTGATCGTGCGGCCCTTCGTAATTGCCCCAGCAGATGTGCATGCGGACGCGCTCGGCGGGAATATTGACGAGCGCTGCATTGAGCACCTCGACGTGCAGTGCCGCGCGCGCGAGGAACTCGGCTTCTGTCAGATCCTGAAAGCCGGTGTGCCGTGACATCGCAAGATCGGGACAGTCGAGCTGCAGGATGAAGCCCGCCGCGACGATCGCCTCGTACTCGGCGCGCATCGCGTTACCGATTGCCTCGACATAGGCCTCGTGCGACGGATAGTAGCGATTGGGTTGAAAGGAGGAGACGACGCCGGGGGAGGCGGCGTTCAGGAAGCCTTCGACGGCGGGCGTGCGCTCGAGTGCGGCCCGGAAGTTGGCAATATCGACGACAACGGCATGCGCGTCGGATAAGGCGATCGGAGCGATGCAGCACATGCGCTTGAAGGTCTGTGGTCCGGTGAACGCCGTCATGCGCTTGCGCAGATCCGGGTGATCCTTCAGATCCAGGTGCGGCCGTGCCTCCGCGGCACCACCAAAGCCGCTCAGGCGATCCTTGATATAGGTGGCGTAGCCGATCTTGGCGGTCTCGCCATCGCTCACAACGTCCAATCCGGTGGCGACTTGCTTCGCGACGGTCTCGGCCACGGCGGCGCGCACGGCGAGATCGAAGTCGCCCGCATCGTAGGGCTCGTTGCGTTCCTTGTGCAGCAGGAACTCGGTCACCGGCCCCGAGCGTGGCAGGCTGCCGACGTGCGTGGTGAGAATACGGTCGGTGCTCAACTTCATCGCCGCAGGTTCTCCATATCTTCATAGATGACCTGACCGTAACCGGTCAGCGTCGCATGATAGTAATTGCGGTGTACCTGGCGCACGTGCGCGGACAGGCAGCCGCGCATGCACAGCCACAGGATCACTTCGACGCTCTCGGAGCCGCCGCGCTCGATGTAGTCGCGATGCTGCAGCCGTGCCAGTGAGTCCGGATCATCGCGCAGCCGATCGAGGAACTCGCTATCCCATTCCGGGCTCACGAATCCAAACCGCTCGCCCACCAGTTGATGCGACAGGCCGCCGGTGCCGAGCACGACTACTTTGAGGTCATCCTCGAAGCTTGCGATCGCACGGCGCACGGCGTGGCCGAGCGCGAAGCAGCGGGCAGGACTGGGAATCGGAAAGTGCAGCACGTTGACCAGGATCGGGATCACTTTCACGGGCCAGTCTGGCGTCCAGCTCGTGAGCGCCGAGAGCGGCGTGAGGCAGCCGTGATCGAGCGGCAATCGGTGACAGACGGCGGGGTCGAAGCCGTCCTCGGTCACCGAGCGTGCCAGATGCCAGGCGAGCTCCGTGTGTCCGGGCACCGGCGGCAGCGCCCGTTTGCCCCAGCCTTCATCGGCGATTTCATGCATGCCAGCGACGCCGATGGCAAAGGCAGGAATGACATCGAGAAAGAATGACGTGAAGTGATCGTTGGAGAACAGCACCAGCACGTCGGGTTTCTCACGCGCAAGCCATGCACGCATGGGCCCGAAACCGTCGAACAGCGGTTTCCAGTAGGGCGAGTTCTGCTCGTGGCGATCGATCGCGGCGCCGACCGAAGGCGCGTGCGGCGTGCCCATGCCGGCGATGACGCGCGCCATCAGCGCTCTTCCCACACGTGGCGCGTGCGACGGAATTCCTCGAGCGTCTGGCCCCGCATCTGCGCCGCGGCGCCCACCAGGCCCACGCCATACATCCCGGCGATGCGGAACACCAGGAAGTGATTGACGCCGTAACGCACCATTGCCAGCCAGTCGTGTGCCCGGATCATGCCGATCTCGGCTGGGGTGAGCTCCCAGCTCTGCATGTAGGCGAGTTCATCCCGGCGGAAGCGCTCGCGATTCTCCTGCAGCATCAGGCTGCGGCAGAAGGCACTCAGGCGGTAGGCCTGCTGGGCGAGCGACACGGTCAGCAGATACGTGCCCGGCGAGGGCTGCGAGAAGGCGCGCTCCGAGGGCTTCATCGCACCAGGTCCACCGAATTCTCGAGCGTGCCGATGCTCTCGATCGTCACCGACACCGGACCGCCCAGCTTGTCGAGCTCGACGTTCTGCACTGCCCGTGCGCCGGGCGCGGAGCGCTTGAGCGCGGTACCCATCGAGACGATGTCACCCGGCAGCAGCGTCATGTACTGCGACAGGAACGCGAGCACCTGCGGCACCTTGTAGAACAGATTCGCGGTGCTGTCGGCGGTGACGAGCTCGCCCTTGTGATGGCAGGAGACCTCGAGCGCGTGCGGATCGGGAATCTCCTCGCGCGTGACGAGCCAGGGTCCCATGGGAGAGAACGTATCGCTGCCCTTGTAGCGACCCGGATAGCTCACCCAGGTGTCTACGTACTCGATGCGTGCCGGATCATCCTTCGCCGGGTGTATGGCGCGATAGTGGAATGTGTCCTCGCCCCGCATCGTAGGCGAGGTGATGTCGTTGTGGATGGTGTATCCGAAGACATGCCGGTAGGCATCCTGTTCGCGGATCTCGCTCGCGCGCTCACCGATCACCACGGCGAGCTCCGGTTCCGGGTGGCAACGGCCAAATACGGGCTTGATGCGAATTGCGCTGCCGTGACCGGTGAGCGCATTGGCGCCTTTGATGAAGGAGGCCGGATGTTTCGGGCCCCTGATAATCCGGTCCGCATTGGCACTGTTGTTCAAGGCCAGGCACACGATCTTCGAAGGTCGCACGACCGGTGCCTGCCAGATCACATCCTTCGCGGCGTAACGTCGCGCCGGGCGATCGCCCGACCGTGCCTCATCGAGCGCCCGACGCGCGAGCGCGATGGCGGCGGCACCGGCTTCGATGAAACCGATCATGTCGGCGATACCGGCAGCGGCCGTCGCATCCGTGATGTCGATGAGCGCGCCGTCGGCAGTGCCGGCGCCGAGCCGATCGCGGCCCGCGGCACGAAAACTCGCAAGTTTCATGGGGACGCACCCGGGTGAGTCATGGCGGCAACTGCCGGCGCCGGCAGACCCCATGCGGCCAGAAGCTCCGCTGCCGCTCGCTCGGTGCGCGGAGCGTGTGCGGTGGGCGTGGCCGAGAAGCGGGGCGCGGCGGCTGGCATCGGGGGTTCGCCGACGAACACTCCGCGAGCGCGATTATGGGGATGTGCCGGTGCCTCTTTCAGGCTGAGCACGGGGGTGACGCAGGCTTGAGTGTCCTTCAGGCGCGCTTCCCAGTCATCGCGCGTGCGAGTCCGGAAGATGGCCGCAAAGCGCTCGTGCAGCACCGGCCAGCCGGCGCGATCGAGCTGCGCCGGCAACGACTCACCGGCGAGCCCCAGCGCGTCGATCAGTGCTGCGTAGAAGCGTGGCTCGAGCGCGCAGACGACGACGTACTTTCCGTCCGCGGTCTCGTACGTGCGGCCATACGGTGCGCCGCCATCGAGCAGGTTCGCGCCGCGCTCATCCCGCCAATGGCCGTGATTGAACAGCGTATAGGCCATGCTCATGAGCGAGGTGGCACCATCGACCATCGCGGCATCGACGACCTGTCCGGCGCCCGTGCTGCGAGCATGCAAGAGCGCCGCCAGCACGCCGACGGCGAGGTACAGCGCGCCGCCGCCAAAATCCGCGACCAGATTGAGCGGCTGACATGGCGGCTGTCCGGGATAGCCGATTGCATGCAGTGCCCCCGTGAGCGCGAGATAGTTGGGATCGTGACCCGGGGCTTGCGCGAGCGGGCCGTCCTGTCCCCAGCCGGTCATTCGCCCGAACACCAGGCGGCGGTTGACGCCCAGACAATCCTGTGGTGCCAGTCCCAGCCGCTCCATGACGCCCGGACGAAAGCCCTCAATGAGGATCTCGGCGTGCTGCAGGATCTCGAGCAGCTGCGCCCGTGCGGCAGGCTGTTTCAGATCGAGCACGAGCCGGCTGCGTCCGCGCCAGATGGGATCATCGAGTTCTGCAACCGGAAAGGCCGCGGGCACAGCGTGTGGCGGCACGATGCGCAGCACTTCCGCGCCCATGTCTGCGAGCAGCATGGCGCAGAAGGGCGCGGGTCCGAGTGCGGCCAGTTCCACCACGCGGACGCCCGCGAGCGGACCCCGGGCGGCTGAGGCAGTCGTCAAGGCTTCATCCTTGCGGCGTTTGTAACAACGGTGATTAACTGTCTGCGCCCCGCCGTCCGTCAAGTCCCGCCAGTGCGGAGAATCTCCAGGTGCCAAGCGGAAAGTCTCTCTCCGTCAGCGACCGCCTCGCGATCCACGACCTCGTCGCACGCTATGCCTGGGCGCTGGATACGGGCGATGTGGAGGGCTTCGTCGCCTGCTTTACCCGCGATGCCGTGATCGTCGAGGAAGTCTTCGAGGATCCCGATCGCTGGGAAGGCCACGCCGGGATCCGCCGGCTTGCGCAGCACTACTTCAGCGTGCCGGACTTTCCGGGGCGTCAGCATCACGTGAGCCAGCTCCTGATCGAAGGCTCGGTTGCGCGCTGCACGGCGCGCTCCTTCACCTTCGTGACGGAATGTCGCGGCGAGCCGCCGTACATCCTGCGTTTCGCCGGCTACTACGAGGACCGGCTGCGCAAGCTGCGCGGCAAGTGGTTGTTCGCCGCGCGCACGATCCGGCTGTGGGATGGTCCGGCGCTGGCGCGCTTTCCCGGACGAGACGGTACGCGGGTGCCGCGCAAGCGCCCGCCTCAGCTCATCATCAGGCAGGTCTGACCGCGCGCGGCAGACCGAGCACGACCACGGCGCAGATCAGCGTCGGCACAATCAGCAGGCCGAGAATGCCCGCCGGAGTCAATCCCAGCGCGAGCAGCCAGCCGCCGGCCATCGTGCCGCCCACTGTTCCGATGCGGCTCACCGTCGCCGTCCAGCCGAGCCCCGTTGCGCGAATCGCAGCCGGATAGAAGTATGCCGCGAGAGCGTACAGCGTCAGCTGCGCGCCGGAGATTCCTCCACCCAGCAGGAAGATGAGGCCAAACCACAAGCCGAGCTCGTGGGGCGCGGCGAGAAATGCCAGAAGTGCAGCGGCGGCCAGCACGTACGCGCCCACCAATCCCCGCACCATGGCGCCACGATCGGCAAGCCACGCCGCGGTAAGTCCGCCCGCGACCCCGCCCAGCTGAAAGAGCGCCGCACCTCTTAGTGCCTCCGCGCGCGACCAGCCGGCGCTGCCCAGCAGGGTCGGCAGCCAGCTCAGAAGAAAGTACACGACGCCCAGATTGAGGCAGAACAGACACCACAGCAGTAGTGTGCGCGCGCGCAACTTTGACGACAGCAGCTCGAGCACGGAGCGCCTCGCGCTGCGATCGCGCGCTGCGGCGACCACGGTGCCCGCGTCCACGTTCGGCGCGATGCGCGCCAGAATCGGTGCGAGCGCCGCATGGCCCGCACGATGCAGCGTCAGGAAGCGGATCGACTCCGGCAGCGCGAGCGTCAGCCCGCCGGCAAGGACGAGCGGCACGGCGCCGCCGACCACGAACAGACTGCGCCAGCCAAAGGCTGCAATGAGTGCCGGCGCCGTGAAGCCTGCCGCAAAAGCCCCGAGCGCGACATTGCAGAACATGAGTGTCACGAGCCGCGTATGCAGGCGGGCCGGCATGAATTCCGAGGTGAGTGCCGTCGCGTTCGCGATACTCGCACCGAGCCCCAGGCCCGTGAGAATGCGCCAGATCACAAAACCGCTGAGCGAGGCGGAGGAGGCCGTGATGAGGGAGGCGACGCCGACCACTGCGACGAAGCCGATGACCACCGGGCGGCGCCCGAAGCGATCGCCGAGCGGGGCGAGAAATGCGGCGCCGAACCCCATGCCGATGAGCGCGGCTGACTGCACCAGCCAGAAATTCGACGGCGCCAGATGCCAGGCCGCGGCAATCGCCGGGACCGCAAGTCCCATCGTTTGAATGTCGTAGCCGTCGAGCAGCAGCACCAGGGCGCACAGGATCACGACGCGAATCTGCAGCCCCGAGAGCGGGCGGGAATCGATCAGCTGGCCAATTTCAATGTCCATGAAGCGGCCCCATCATGCCGAATGCGCTGCGCTTGTGGTAGAAGGGTGCCATGCCGAAGCCATCCACAAGCCGGCCGCGCGTGTCACGCCGCGCCGCCGAAGAAGCAGTGCGCACATTGTTGCGCTGGGCGGGTGAGGATCCGAGCCGCGAGGGGCTGCTCGATACGCCGAAACGCGTCGTCAACGGCTATCGTGACTGGTTCTCCGGCTATGCCGTCGATCCGCGAGCCTACATGCTGCGGACGTTCGAGGAAGTCGAAGGTTACGACGAGCTCGTCGTGCTGCGCGACATCGATTTCTCATCGCACTGCGAGCACCACATGGCGCCGATCATCGGCCGCGTGCACATCGGCTATCTGCCGAGCGACAAGGTCGTCGGCATCAGCAAGCTCGCGCGCGTCGTCGAGGGTTACTCGCGGCGCTTTCAGGTGCAGGAGAAACTCACGGCGCAGATCGCCACCTGCATCGATGAAGTGCTGCGGCCGCGGGGTGTGGGTGTCGTGATCGATGCTTCGCACCAGTGCATGACGACGCGCGGCGTGCACAAGCGCGGCGTCTCCATGGTCACCAGCCGCATGGTCGGCGCCTTCCGCAGCGATGCGCGCACGCGCGCCGAGTTCCTGCAGTTCATCGATATTCGCGGCGCGCGCGAGGTGTGAGGATCCACAACGCGGCGGGCAGCGCCGTAAAGTCCGCCGCGAGCGCCAGCAGGAAGGCCGAGGCGGACACAATCCCGAACTGACGGGTCGGTGGCAGATCCGAGAACGCGAGCGCGAGAAAGCCCGCGGTGTTGATCAGCGTTGCGAACAGGATCGGCCGCCCCGCCACCAGGAATGCGTGCCGCAGCGCTGCCGCCGTCGAAACTGCCGCCGCGCCGCGGCTGCCTTCCTGATAGTGATAGAAGAAGTGCACCTGATCGTTCTCGGTGGAGCCGAGCACGGTCGAGCCGATGAGGATGGTCGCGACGTTGAGCGTCATGCCGGTGGTCCGCATCACCAGGAACGCGGCCAGAATCGCAAACACGGACGGGATCATCGCCATCAAACGCGCCGAGGGGCTGCGGAACACCAGCAGGAAGGCGACGAAGATCACGCTCGCGGTGAGCGCGAAGCTCTGCTCGAGTGTCGGCACGAGCTGCAGCGAGATCTGCTCGGCGAGCACGCTTCGGCCGACCACTGCGCCTGTCACGTCCTTCAGCGCCGGCTCGCGACTGCGGGCGGCATTCCACTGCTGGTCGATGAAGGCGTGCATGGCCCCGGCGCCGCCGAACGCGCTCTCGTGACCGCGGACGGTCAAATGCACGTCGGAGAGCCCACCGATATCGACGCTGGAGCGCGCACCGGGAGTGGTCAGCAGGATCTGCTCGAGATTCGAAGCGAGCAATGACCAGGCCGCCGGCGAATCCGGCAGCTGATCGGAGCCGGACTGCAGATACTGCGCCCAGCGCAAAATAGTGGTGGGGCCGTCGACTGCCGAAACGCGCGGATCGCGCTCGAGGATCCGGCTCAGCGACTCCAGTGCGTGCAGGAACTGCGGATCGAGCGCCCCGCCGGCAGGTGTGTGCAGCCACAGCTCCATCACCCCGAGACCGCTGTGGCGCTCGAACTCGCGCGTATCGATGGCGATGCTCGAGTGGGGATTGACGTAGCCGATCGCCTCGGTCTGCAGCGCAAGCGGCGCGAGCCTTCCCGGAACACCGAACAGGGCGGCGGCTCCCGCGATCATGACCAGGATCGCCGCCGCCAGCAGCCACCAGCGCAGCCGCGCCGTGAGCGGGATCCAGCGCTCAACGAACTGCGCGTACCAGGGCGCCGCCGGAGCACGCTCGCTGCGGGTCGGCGTGCGCAGGAGAGACTGCAGGGCAGGGAAGAGAGTAAAGCAGCCGATCCAGCTCACGATCAGGCCCGCGGCCGTCCACAGTCCCATCTCGCGCACGGGACGGATATGAGAAACGGCCAGCGCCGCAAATCCGACGGCGGTCGCAAACATGGACGCCGTGCAAGGCACGAGCTTGTTCGCCAGCGCGCGTGCGTGATGCTCACGCAGCGGCACCGCGGGGTCACGTTCGAGATAGCGCGAATGCAGGTACACGAGCGTTGCCGTCGTCGTGACCAGAACGGTCAGAGGCACCAGAGTCGAGACGAGCGTATGCGCCCAGCCAAAAGGCACGGCGAGGCCCACCGAGACGGCCACCACCGCCGCCAGCGTGCCGATCATCGCGAGCAGCGTTCGCCACGAGCGATACAGCGTGAAGATCAGTGCCATCAGGAACAGCCCGAAGAGCGGCATGAAGCGCGCGGTGGAGGCCGCGGTCTCGCGCTCGAGCCAGGCATCGACCCAGGGTGATCCCACGCGGCGAATCGCGCTGAAGGCGCCGTCGGATCGGGCCGACGCGAGGACGATGGCATCGATGGCGCTGAGCGCCTGATCGCGCTCGGCCGCAGTTGCCGTGCGCAGCTCGAGCGCGATGCCAAAGTAGTGCTCACCGAGGAGGCCGGCGCGTGAGAGGAGCGTGGTGCCCGTGGCGAAGCGACGCACCTGCCCGGCCTCGGCATCCGTGATCTCGCTCGCGCTGGCTCCGCGGCGGTAGATGGTCAAAAGGCTCTGCGTCTGCACCCGGGGGATGGCCGCAAGTCGCTGCTGCAGACGTTGCGCGGCATTGAGCGAGGCGACACTCAATGGATCGGAGCATTCGAGCATGAGCAGCGCATGCTCGCCTTCGGGGAAGATGCGCTCGAAATTGCGCGTCGCCAGCGCATCGGGATTGCGCGCATCGATCATGCTGTCGATCGCGGGATCGTTCGGCACGCGCAGCGCGCCCAGCACGCCCACGGCGGTGGCGATCACGGCGCCCGCCAAGATCCAGTGCCGGGCCGCCAGCACGCGCAGGAAGAAGCGATCCACGGCTTGCGATGATAACCTAACCAAATGAGTGCGCTGATTGCAGGGCTCGCTTCGATCCTGGTCTTCTGTGCGCCGGGCTATCCCGGAGCAACGCAGGATGCGCAGCCTCTGGTCGATGCATTTGCGCAGGCGGTCGACGCCACTGCAAACCTGCCGCCGGGCGCGCTGGCTGCGGTCTACGACCCAACTGAGGCCGGTGGACTGCAAAAGCTTGCGGATGCGAATGCGGTGCTCGCCTTCGTGCCGTTTCCTTTCTACGTACAGCACGGTGCAAGGCTGCATCTGGTCGTCATCGCTCAAGCGGACGTGACGGGAGTGGGCACGCTCGAGCAGTGGAGCCTGGTCGTGGGCAAGGGCCACGTGACGGCGCCCTCCGGCCTTGCGGGTTACCAGCTCGTGAGTACGGCCGGCTACGCACCGGCTTTCGTGCGTGAGTTTGCGCTGGCGGATGCATCGTTACCCGCGGACATGCCCATCGCCGCGGCGCCGCAGGTGCTTTCGGTGCTGCGCCGGGCCGCAAGCGGCGCCCCGCTTGCCGTGCTGCTCGATGGCGAGCAGACGGCGAGCCTCGCGACCGTGCCGTTCGCGGCGGATCTGCAGACACTCGCCAAATCGCCGCCTTTGCCGGTGGCGCTCATCGCTGTGGTGGATGCGCGTCTGAAGGGAGCGCGGCTCGATGCCATGCGCGCCGCGCTCCTGAAGCTCGGCTCGATGCCGCAGCATGCGCAGACGCTCGCTGCCTTGCGGTTGCGGGGATTCATCGCACCGCAGCTGCCCGCCCAGCCTCTGCCACCGTGACTGCGTCGCGCGCTAGTCTTGCGGCGCTGCTGCTCCTGGGCGGCTGCGCGGCGACACCTCCGGCGCCACCAGCGCTGCCGAACACGGGGACGATGACGGATCCCGTGCAGCTGGCCGCTGCCGTGCAAACCGATGCGGCCCAGAGTGAGGAGACACACGATTCGGCGCGGCGCGTGGCGCTGGCCGATGCGGCCCGACGCGATGCCGAGGCTTGCATGAGCGCGGCTCCGCAGCTCGCCGGCTGCAACTACGCGCGTGCGCTTGCACTGGGGCTCGTCGCGCGAGCCTACCCCGCGAGTGCCAATACGAGCCTGAAGGACATGCTTGCCAGCCTCGCGCGTGCCGAGCATATCGACGCCAACTACGATGCGGCCGGGCCCGCGCGCGTGCGCGCACTCGTGCTGGCGCGCGCACCGGGCTGGCCGCTCGGACCCGGGGATCCGGATGAGGCGGGTGAGGCGGCGCAGCGCGCGGTCGCTCTGCATCCCGAGTACCCGCCCAACTGGCTCGCTCTCGCCGAAACGCAGCACCGCTCCGGCGATGCCGGCAAGATGGCTGCGGCGAAGGTGAGCTACGCTCATGCGCGCGATGCAGCGCTTGCGCTGCCCGAGAGTCCGCAGCGTACGCAATGGCTGAGCGCGGCACGTGCCGGGCTCACAGATCAGACCACGAGGGAACCTACACGATGAACCGCGAAGCAAGCGCCACGCCCGACGTGCGCGAATGGCGCCAACTCCTCAACCGGGTGCAGCGGCTCGAGGATCAGCAGGAGATCCAGAAGCTGCAGGCCAAGTACGCCCACTACCTGTTCACGCAGCGCTTCGACCGCATCGTCGATGAGTGCTTCGCGCTCAACTCGGCCGACGTCACCGTGGAATTCTCCGACAGCGGCGTCTACCGGGGGGTTGCGAGCATCCGTGGGCTCTACACCGCATTCGCCGTGACCAAGCGCGTGCCGGGATTCTTCATCCTGCACATGGCCGTGAATCCGTACATCGAGATCGCCGCCGACGGGCGCACCGCACGCAGTCACTGGCTGTCACCGGGAGCCGTCGGCAGCAATACGTCCGCCGCCTGGGTCTGGGGCCCGTACTACATCGACTACATCCGCGAGGAGGGCGGCTGGAGGATTCTGCACTCGAATCTCGCGCCGCTGTTCCGCAACCGCTACGAAGTGAGCTGGGCCCAGGCGCCCGATCATGGCACTGTGCGGGGTATTCTTACCTCCTCACCGGATGCGCCGAGTACGCTGTACCGGCCGTACAACGAAGTGAAGAGCGAGCCGGATATCTTCCGCGCTCATCCGGACCTGCCGCGGCCCTACTGATCGGCCCGGCTACTGCCCGGCGGCGGCGCGGCTGTCGCGCTTGCGCGCTTCGCTCGTCAGAAGGCGCTTTCTGATGCGGATCGACTGCGGCGTCACCTCGACGAGCTCATCATCGGCAATGAACTCGACCGCGTATTCCAGCGTCAGGGGAATCGGCGGTGTGAGCAGGATCGCATCGTCCTTGCCGGCGGCGCGGATGTTGGTGAGCTTCTTGGTCTTGATCGGATTGACGACGAGATCGCTCTCGCGGCTGTGGATACCGATGATCATGCCCTCGTAGAGCTTCTCCCCGGGACTGACGAACAAGCGGCCGCGCTCCTGCAGATTGAAGAGCGCATACGCCACCGCCTCGCCCTGCTCGTTGCTCACAAGCACGCCATTGCGCCGATCCGGGATGTCACCCTTTACGGGTGCGAAGCCATCGAACACATGACTCATCAGGCCGTTGCCACGCGTGAGCGTCATGAACTCGCCCTGAAAGCCGATCAGTCCGCGCGCCGGAACGCGATAGTCGAGGCGCACGCGTCCGACGCCATCCACTGCCATATCGGACAGATCCGCGCGGCGTGAGCCGAGTGCTTCCATGACGGCGCCCTGGTGCTCGGCGTCTATGTCGACGGTGAGCGCCTCGTAGGGCTCTTCCTGCACGCCGTTGCGCTCGTGCAGAATCACCTGGGGCTTGCCGACCGCGAGCTCGTAGCCCTCGCGGCGCATGTTCTCGATGAGAATGGTGAGGTGCAGCTCACCACGTCCGCAGACCCGGAACACATCCGGCTCGTCCGTGTCCTCCACCCGCAGCGCGACATTGCTCTGCAGCTCGCGGAACAGCCGCTCACGGATCTGCCGGCTGGTGACGAACTTGCCCTCCCGTCCCGCGAACGGCGAGCTGTTCACCTGGAAAGTCATGGTGAGCGTGGGCTCATCGACACTGATCGGGGGCAGACCGTCGGCCGCCAGCGGATCGCACACCGTGAGCCCGATGTTCACATCCTCGATGCCGGTGATGGCAACGATATCGCCGGCGGGCGCGGAGTCGACCGGACGGCGCTCCAGTCCGGTGAAGGTGAGCACCTGGGCGATCTTTCCGGTGCCCCGATCCTCGACGCCGTAGCGCAACGCAACCGTCTGACCGGCGCGCACGGTGCCGCGACGGACGCGTCCGATGCCGATGCGGCCGACGTATGAGTTGTAGTCGAGGGTGGAGATCTGCAGTTGCAGCGGCGCGTCCGAATCGCTCGGCGGCGCCGGCACATGCTGCAGGATCGCCTCGAAAAGCGCCGTCATGTCCTCGCGCCGCTCGGTGTGATCGGTGCTGGCCCAGCCCTGCAGTGCCGAGGCGTAGATCACCGGGAAGTCGAGTTGCGCATCCGTCGCACCCAGCCGATCGAAGAGTTCGAATGTCTTGTCGATGACCCAGCCGGGGCGGGCGCCGGGGCGGTCGATCTTGTTCACAACAACGATCGCACGGTGACCGAGGGCGAGTGCCTTGCGCGTGACGAACCGCGTCTGCGGCATCGGTCCCTCGACCGCATCCACCAGCAGCAGCACGCCGTCGACCATCGACAGCACGCGTTCCACCTCGCCGCCGAAGTCGGCGTGGCCGGGCGTATCCACGATGTTGATGCGGGTGCCGCCGTATTCGATGGCACAGTTCTTCGCGAGGATGGTGATGCCGCGCTCGCGCTCGATATCGTTGGAATCCATGATCCGTTCGCCCATCTTCTCGTGCGAGGCGAACGTCCCCGACTGCTTGAGCAGGCAGTCGACGAGCGTCGTCTTGCCGTGATCGACGTGGGCGATGATCGCGATGTTGCGGATCGGGCGGTTCATGGTGTCCGGGCGCGCGGGCGCGCGGGCGCACCCAAAAAAGGGGGCGCGAAGATTACCAGAACAGCGCAGACCGCGACAGGAAATCGCGGCCCGGGGGGCTAGCCGGGATGCCCGCCGATGCGCAGGGTGGCGGTGGCGAGTCGCACTTCGATCAGAAAGACGAGCAGGGCCGCAGTCAGGGTGAGCATGGCCGCCGCGAACACCAGGGCGATCACCGTGGAGAGACTTGCGCCAATGAGCGCGTGCGCAAACAGCAGTACGACGGTGAGCGCCACCATGAGACCGGAGATTGTGCCCAGCGTGATCGCGAGATTGATGTAGCGGGCGCGGCGCGCCAGCACGTGCAGTCCGACGAGCAGCTCGGGATCGTCACGCCGCTGTGCCAGCCGCTCCTCGAGTGCGCGCGCCCGATCGACGATTCGCGCCAGACGGTTGGTGAACAGCCCGAGCGTGACGCCGACGCCCGACAGCAGGAACACCGGTGCGACGGATAGCTGGATGATGTGGGCGACATCCCCGGCCTGTGCGTCGATCAATGCCATAATGACCATGATGCCAGAGCCGGTCGTGTCTTCGCATCCACCCAAGCCCACCGGACCGCCCCTGCGCGGATTTTTCGGCGTTTTCCGCTACAGCCGGCGTGCAGTGGAGCTCGTCTGGAGCACCAATCGGGGGCTGACGCTCACGCTGGCCGGCCTCACGCTGATTGCCGGCGTGTTACCCGCAGGCGTGGCGTACATCGGCTCGCTCATTGTCGATGCGGTGGTGGCAGCAATGCGCGCGGCATCGGGCGACTCCTCGCGCGTGCTGTTCCTGGTGCTGGTCGAGGGCGCGCTGGTGGCGACCATCGCCGCCGGACAGCGCGGCATCTCCTTGTGTCAGTCGCTGCTGCGAGCCCAGCTCGGGCAGCGCGTGAACGTCATGATTCTGGAGAAGGCGCTCACACTCGAGCTGCGCCAATTCGAGGATTCGGAGTTTTACGACAAGCTGACACGTGCACGGCGCGAGGCCTCGACCCGGCCCTTGAGTCTCGTGATGCGCACCTTCGGTCTGGTGCAGAACACGATCTCGCTCGTGAGCTACAGCTCCCTGCTCGCGCATTTCTCGAGCTGGGCGGTGGCGGTGCTGCTGCTCGCTGGCCTGCCCGCGTTCATCGCTGAAGCGAGGTTCTCGGGCGCTGCGTTTCGCCTGTTCCGCTGGCGCTCGCCCGAGACGCGCATGCAGCTGTACCTGGAATCGGTGCTGGCCCGCGATGAGCATGCCAAGGAGGTCAAGCTCTTCGGCCTGGGACCGCGGCTGCTGCAACGCTATCGGGATATCTTCGGGCGCCTGTACCGCGAGGACCGGGCGCTCACCATCAGGCGCGACGCCTGGGGCTTCGGCCTGGGACTGATCGGCACGCTCGCGCTCTATGGCGCCTACGCCTGGATCGCGATGAGCGCGGTGCGCCGCGTGATCAGCCTGGGACAGATGACCATGTATCTCGCGCTCTTTCGCCAGGGGCAGAGCGCAGTCTCGGCGATGCTGTCGGCGATCGGCGGAATGTACGAGGACAATCTCTATCTGTCGACGCTCTACGAGTACCTGGAGACGCCGGTGCCGCCGGCCTCGGGCACGCTGGTCCACGGCCCAGCTCCGCAGGATGGCATCCGCTTCGAGCAAGTGAGCTTCACGTATCCGGAAGCGGAGGTTGCGGCGCTCTCGGATATCACGCTGCACCTGACTCCGGGGCAGAGCCTTGCGCTCGTGGGCGAGAACGGCTCGGGCAAGACCACGCTCATCAAGCTGCTGACGCGGCTGTATGAGCCCTCGAGCGGACGCATCCTGCTCGATGGCCAGGATCTCAAGGACTGGGATGCCCAGGCGCTGCGCGATCGCATCGGCGTCATCTTCCAGGATTTCGCGCGCTATCAGATGCAGGTGGGCGAGAACGTGGGTGCGGGCGATGAGCGCTACTTCGAGGACGAGGCACGCTGGCGTGCCGCCGCCGAGCTCGGCCGCGCGAGCGAATTCATCGAGACCCTGCCCTCAGGCTATCGCACGCAGCTGGGTAAATGGTTTCGGGAGGGTCGCGAGCTCTCCGGCGGTCAGTGGCAGAAGATCGCGCTGTCGCGCGCCTTCATGCGCACGCGTGCGGACATCCTGGTGCTCGATGAGCCCACCGCGGCCATGGATGCGCAGGCGGAGGCCGAAGTGTTCGAGCACTTCCGGCAACTCGCACGCGGACGCATCACGATTCTGATTTCGCATCGCTTCTCGACTGTGCGGATGGCCGATCAGATTGCGGTGCTCGAGGACGGCCGCATCGTCGAGCGCGGCAGTCACGAGGAGCTGATGGCACTCGACGGGCGCTACGCGCACCTGTTTCGTCTGCAGGCGCGCGGTTACCGCTGAACGGTCTACGCGGGTCTGAGGAACAAAGCTGCCAGCGGCGGCAGGCTCAACTCCAGGCTGTGCTCGCGGCCATGCGAGCCGACGCCCGAGGCCTGAACTGCGCCGAGGTTACCGCCGCCACTGCCGCCGTAGACGGTGGCATCGCTGTTCAGACATTCGCGCCAGGCACCGCCCCGGGGCACCCCCACGCGGTAATGGGGGCGGGGGATGGGCGTGAAATTGCAGACCACGAGCACCGGCTCACCGGCACGATCCTTACGCAGGAATGCGAGCACGCTCGAGTCCGCATCGCTCCAGTCGACCCACTCGAAGCCATCGGGCGAGAAATCGAGCTGGTACAGGGCCGGTGTCGAGCGATAGAGCGCGTTCAAGTCCTGCACCCAGCGCTTCAATCCCGCGTGCAGCGGATACTGCAGCACGTGCCACTCGAGGCTCTCCTCGTGCTGCCATTCACGCCGCTGGCCGAACTCTCCGCCCATGAACAGCAGCTTCTTGCCGGGGTGTCCCCACATATAGCCGTACAGCAGGCGCAGGTTCGCGAACTGCTGCCACTCATCCCCGTGCATCTTGCCGATCAGTGAGCCCTTGCCGTGCACGACTTCATCGTGCGACAGCGGCAGCACGAAATTCTCCGTGAACGCGTACCAGATGGAGAAGGTGAGCGCGCTGTGGCGGTACTTGCGGTGCACCGGATCGGTCTGGAAGTACTTCAGGGTGTCGTGCATCCAGCCGAGATTCCATTTCAGGCCGAAGCCGAGCCCGCCCTGGTACGTGGGTCGCGTGACCGCAGGCCAGGCGGTCGACTCCTCGGCGATGCTCTGCGCGCCCGGATCGTCGCGATAGATGCTCTGGTTCAGCGCTTTGAGGAACGCGACCGCTTCGAGGTTCTCATGACCGCCCATCGGGTTTGGCACCCACTCGCCAGGGCGTCGCGCATAGTCGAGATAGAGCATCGAGGCCACAGCATCCACGCGCAGCGCATCGGCGTGGTAGGTGCCGAGCCAGAACTGGGCGCTGCTGCCGAGGAAATTGCGGACCTCGGCGCGGCCATAGTTGAAGATGGCGCTGTCCCACTCCGGATGATGGCCCTGACGCGGATCGGCGTGCTCGTACAGGTGAGTGCCGTCGAAGTACGCCAGTCCATGCGCATCGCTCGGGAAATGTGAGGGCACCCAGTCCAGGATGACGCCGATGCCACGCTCGTGCAGATGCTCAACCAGATACATCAGATCCTGAGGCGTGCCGTAGCGTGAGGTCGGGGCAAAATAGCCCGTCACCTGGTAGCCCCATGAGCCGTAGAACGGATGCTCCATGACGGGCATGAGCTCGACGTGCGTGAAGCCCATCTCGCTCACGTAATCACCAAGTTGATGGGCGAGCTCGCGATAGCTGAGCGAGCGGTTGCTCTCCTCGGGCACGCGCCGCCACGATCCCGGATGCAGTTCGTAGATTGACCAGGGTGCATCGAGGGCGTTCGCGCGCGCGCGTTCGGCGGACCAGCGCGGCTCGTGCCAGTCGTAAGACAGATCCCATACGACGGAGGCAGTGGAGGGGGGGCGTTCGGCGCGAAACCCGTAGGGGTCGGCCTTGTCGACGCTGTGGCCGCTCGCGCGTGAGCTCACATGATATTTGTACAGTGCCCCGGCACCGATGCCCGGCACGAAGCCTTCCCAGATGCCGGAGTGATCCCAGCGCGGAGCGAGCGGATGGCTCACGCGGTTCCAGCCATTGAAATCGCCGACGACGCTCACGCTTGCGGCATTGGGTGCCCACACTGCGAAGCGCACGCCCCGGGTGCCGCCGATTTCGGTCAGATGAGCGCCGAGTTTCTCGTAGGCCCGGAACAGCGTGCCTTCGCGAAAGTGATAGATGTCCTGCGGTGTGAGCTGATCCATGCGTGCTGCATCGATGCTAGCACGCTTTCAAAATGGATCGCCGAGCACCACGCGCCAGCCGGAGAGCTTGCCGGCAGCACGGTAGCCGATACCCAGACGCGGCAGACTCATGCCCCAGAGTTTCCACTGCGGGTTTGCCTCAAACATGAGCCCGGTCTCGAACTGCAGCGTGCGCGGACTGATGCCCGAAGCCGGGTCCGATGGAGCGTTCAGATAAATGTCGATGACGGCGTACGGGGAGAGTTCAGGTGCGTGCCGCCAGCGTTCGGGACCGATGCGCTCGCGCAGTTCCGCGCCTTGCCGCAGGCGCGTGAAGGAGTCATGCGGCAGATCGCCGGAGTAGTGCACACCCGCATAGGTGAGTTCGGTTTTCGACAGACCCTCGCCGTGCCAGGCGATGAAGCTGTAGTCGCTGTGCACACCGGTACCGTAAATGATCGCGCTGGCACCGCTTGCGGAGGCGAACGAGCCGCCGGCCTTGATGTACGGATACACGTGCCAGTTCGGGCTCAGGAAATAGTCGAATTCGATGCCGGGCTCGACGCTCAGCGCTCCGATGCTGTTGGGTAGCTGCAGATGCACCAGATCGGCCGTCTTGAAATCGAAGAACCCGACTGTGACGGGCAGGATGAGACTGAATCCCGGTCGCCCATTCAGGTCAGGTTCGCGCAGGTTGTGGCGAAAGGTGAGGCGATACACCTGGATCGTGCGGCCACCGATCTCGTAGATCCCCGAGCCGATCTCGCTCGCGAAGGCGTAGCTGGTGAACGCCGTGTCGGTCGATTGAGTGACGGGCGTCGTTTGTGCATCTGCCGTGACGGGTGCGACCAGGGCCGCGATGAGGGCGACACTGGCCAGCGCGGCGCGGAGTAGTCTATGGTGAGGGCGGATGCGGCAAGGCATTGCACCCATTATGGCGCAGCGGGCGATAGTTATCGGTCATCGCGGCGCGAGCGGTTATCTGCCCGAACACACGCTCGCCTCCTATGCGCTTGCGATCGAGCAGGGCGCGGATTTCATCGAGCCGGACCTGGTGAGCACCCGCGACGGGCACCTCGTTGCCCGCCACGAGAACGAGATCGGCGGCACGACGGACGTGTCCGCACACCCGCAGTTCGCTTCCCGGCGCACCCGCAAGCAGGTCGACGGCGTGGAAGTCTCGGGCTGGTTCACGGAAGACTTCACATTGGCCGAGTTGAAGACGCTGCGGGCGCGCGAACGCATTCCGCGGCTGCGCCCGGCCAACGCGCGCTTCGACGGCCGCTACCCCATTCCCTCCTTCGAGGAAATTCTCGCGCTCGCCCGCTCGGTCACGGCGCGGCGCATCGGCGTCTATCCGGAGACCAAGCATCCGACTTACTTTGCGCGGCTGGGACTTGCGCTCGAGCCGCCGCTGCTGGAGTCCCTCGAGCACCACGGCTACACCGGGCGCACGGCGCCGGTCTTCATTCAGTGCTTCGAAGTGGGAAACCTGATCGAGCTGCGACGGCATACCGATCTGCCGCTCGTGCAGCTCATTGCCGCGCAGGGTGCACCGTTTGATTGGGTGCAGGCGGGCGAGGCGCGCGGTTACTCCGATCTGATCACCGACGCCGGCCTCGCACAGGTTGCGGGCTATGCCGATGCGATTGGTGTGGAGAAGGTACTGGTCGTTCCGCGCCGCGTCGACGGTGAACTTGCCGAGCCGACGGCTCTGACGACTCACGCGCATGCTGCGGGACTTGCGGTGCATGCCTGGACGTTTCGGGCGGAGAACGAGTTTCTGCCGACTCCGCTGCGGTCAGGACCGGATCCGTCTGCGCGCGGAGATCTATTGAGCGAGATAGAGGCACACCTGGCGGCTGGGCTCGATGGCTTCTTCACCGATCAGCCGGATCTGGGCGTGCAGGCGCGGGATGATTTCCTTCAGCGCGGGGGTGTGCGCCGCGAGGGCGCATTGACGAAGACCAGCGCGCCCTGATCGGCCACCTCGGCCTCGGTCTCGAGAGTTCCCTGCCGGCGGATGAGCTCGCGCACGCGCGCGGCGGCCGTCTCCGCCTCGCGGGGCGCGACGTTCATGTCGCTCGGCGCCGCGAGCAGGAACCCCTGCACGCTGACCGGTCCACACTGCGCCAGGAACTCAAGTTGACCCGAGCGCTCCACGCCCTCGGCGACCACCTGCAATCCCAGGCCGTGGCAGAGCGCAATGATCGAGCGGGCGATCGCCGCCGAGCGCGGATTCGTATCGATGCGCTCGATCAGCATGCGATCGAGTTTCACCCGTGAGATTGGCAGCTGCTCGAGCGAGGTGAGCGAGGAGTAGCCGCTGCCAAAATCATCCAGCGCGATCGCAACCCCGAGCTCCCGCAGCCGCCGCAGCGCGGCGACGGTAGCCGCACCGGTCTGCAGCACGGTCTCGGTGAGCTCGAGCTCCAGCGCCGAGGCCGGGAGTCCCGCGCTGTCGAGCGCCTCAATTACGCGGTGCACGAAGTCCGGCTCGAGCAGCTGCAGCGGCGAGACGTTGATGGCGACGCTCGCGTGGTGCCAGCCCTGCGTGCGCCAGGTCTTGACCGTGGACGTTGCGACCTTGAGCACCCACGCGGTGAGCTCGCGCATCAGGCCGCTCTTCTCGGCAATCGGAATGAACTCGGCGGCGGCGATCAGGCGCCCATCGGGACGGCGCCAGCGCAGCAGCGCCTCCACCCCGGTCGCACTCGCCGTGTGCAATGAGATTTGCGGCTGATAGAGCAGCGCGAGCTCGCCGGCCTCGACCGCGCGGCGCAGGGCCTGCTCGAGCCGGAAGTGCTCGGCGGCGGCCTCGGCGAGCTCGGCGCTGTAGAGCGCGAAACGATTGCGGCCCAGATCCTTGGCGCGGTACAGCGCAACGTCCGCAGCGCGCAACAGCGCCTCGGCACTGCGCGCATGCTCAGGGTAGAGGGCGGCGCCGGCGCTGGCGCTCGTCGAGAGCACACGGCCGTCGACGACCAGCGGCTGTTGCAGCCGCTCGATCAGCCCGTCGGCGCGCTCGCGCAGACTCGCGGCGGCACCGCCCTCGAGCAGGACCGTGAACTCATCACCGCCCAGTCGAGCGATGAATGCGTCCGGTCCGGCCGCGCGGCGCAGGCGCTCGCTGATCGCCTGCAGCACGCGGTCTCCGAAGGTGTGCCCCAGCGTGTCGTTGATCGACTTGAAGTTGTCGAGATCGACGAACATGAGCGCGACGCGGCCGTTGGCGAGCTCCGCACGCGATAGCGCCGCGGAAAGCTGCACATTGAGCTGGCGGCGGTTCGGCAGCCGCGTGAGCGGGTCGTGATAGGCGATGTGGCGCAGCTGGCGCGTGCGCTGTGCGACGTGATCCTCGAGACGCGCCTGGTGGGTGCGCAGCTCGTGCTCCACCGCCGCGATCTGATCGGCCATGGTGTTGAACGACAGCGCGAGCTGATCGAACTCGGCCATGCCGCCGCGCTGCGCGCGCACGTCGCGGTGACCGCCGGCCAGGCGCTGGGTCGCCGCGGTCAGGCGGCGCACCGGCAGCGTGATGCTGAGCGCGAGCAACACAGACACCAGCAGCACCAGCCCCATCACCGAGGCGCCGGTGAGATTGAAGGTGCGCTCGGCTTCCCCGGCGGCATCGGCTGCGCGCTGAGCGGCGGCGACCAGCGTGATGCGCGCCGGTTCCTGCAGCTGCTCCTGCACCTGCGCCATGAGCGTGGCTCCTTCGGTGAGGAACTCGCTCCAGGTCGCAGCGCTTTCGGCATCGAAATGCTCGATGTGCTCACGCAGGTGGGTCGCTTCGCGCGAGTCATCCCGCACCAGCCCGAGCCAGGCCGGCCCGGGCGAGCGCATGAGCTCGTCCTCGTGGCGGTGCACGGTGGCGGTGAATTCTTTCTCGGCGCGCGCCGCGCCATTGTCGGGGCTCGCCAGCAGAACGTTCATGGCAGAGGCAAGATCGGCCAGCGAGCGGCGCGCAATGACCTCGGTCTCGCCGACGGCAAGGCCGCTGCCGCCGGCGGAGCGGATGCGCCGGTTGACGGCATCGAGCAGGGAATGGCGGCGCTGGATCCACTCGGCACGCTGGCCGGCGCGCTGGGCCAGCTCACGGCCGCGGGCGACGTGAGCGGCAATGCGCTCGCTCAAGGATTCGACGGCGGCGCTGCCGGCGCTGCCCGGCACCGCCGGGGCGGCCGAGTAGGCCGCAAGCGCCGCTGCGAGCGCGGTGTCGGCGTTGTTCAGAACCGTGTTGTGGGAATTGCCGCTTGCCTCGAGGTGCTCGGCAACGGCGCGGTCATAGCCGGCCAGCTTCTCGAGGATGTCGCCGGTGCGATGCACGAGCGGCGCGTAGTCCGCCTGCATGCTGCGCACATCCTGCATCGCCTCGCGCGTGGAGCGGTTGGCGACCACGTCGCCGAAGACCACCACGCCTGCCACGGCCGCAAGGCCGAACGCCAGATGCGCGCCCACGCCGAGCCGCCAGCGACGGCGCGTCGTATTCCCCGGGCGCGAAGCATCGGCATGCAACATAAGCAGTCACGCATTGAGCGCAGCGATCTCGCTCCCGCTCGAAATGATGCGCTCGCGTTTGCGCCAGATCCGCCGACACCATCCCAGAAACCCTCAATAGAGGTGTGCCGCTGCGCATCAGAATGAGGCGAAAAAACGACTTTCCGCACATGCTTTATACTTGCGCAATGACCGAGCTCGCAGATACGTTCGATGCGGCCTTCGCGAAGGCTGTGGACCTCGGCAACAAGATTGCCGACAAGGATAAAGACGCGGATCTGTGGGATATTGCAGATGGCCTGCTTGCCGGGGCGCTGCAGTACTGGCTGTACTCGCGTCAGCCCTGCGGTGACCCGCGCTGCCAGGACTGCATGCCCATCAGCACCGCGGAAGGGCGCATGGCGGAGCTCAAACGGCTCGTGGATCAGCTCTCCTCGGAGAGCGAATATTTCCACACCCCGACCGACGCGAACGCCGGACGCGCCTGATCAGCCGCTGCGGCGCTCCGCCGCCTGCGTCGCCTCATAGAGCGCCTGCTCGAGCAGCTTGAATCCCTCCTTCAGAAGGGCGTCCGAGATCGTCAGCGGCGCGAGGAACCGGATCACGTTCGAATAGAAGCCGCAGGACAAGAGGATGAGTCCCTGGCGGCCGGCCGCCTCCACCAGCGCGCGGGTCAGGGGCGCATCCGGCTGGTCTGCGCGGCTGTTTCTGACCAGCTCGATGGCCACCATCGCGCCCACACCGCGCACTTCGCCGATGCAGGGAAAGCGCGCCTGCAGCCCCTTCAGCCGGGAGGTCATGAAGTGGCCGACGCGCACCGCGCGCTCCAGCAGCTGCTCCTTCTCGATCACATCGAGCACGGCGAGCCCCGCGGCGCAGGCGAGTGGCGATCCCGCAAATGTGCCGCCGAGACCACCCGGCGCCGGTGCATCCATCAATTCGGCCTTGCCGATCACCGCCGACAACGGCACTCCGCCGGCGATGCTCTTGGCAACCGTCATCAGATCCGGCTCGACGCCGGAGTGCTCGATCGCGAACATTTTGCCGGTGCGCGCGAAGCCGCTTTGAACCTCATCGGCGATCAGCACGATGCCGTGTTCGTCGCACAGCGCCCGCAGCCGCCGCAGCAGCTCGGCGGGGGCCGCGTAGAAACCGCCCTCGCCAAGCACGGGCTCAATGATGATCGCGGCCACTCGCTTCGGATCAACGGCGACCTTCAGCAGCTCTTCGAGCCCTGCGATCGAGTCCTCCACCGAGACTGCATGAAAGCTCATCGGGTACGGCACGTGATAGACATCCGGCAGCAGGGCGCCGAATCCGACCTTGTAGGGCTGCACCTTGCCGTTGAGACTGGTGCATCCGAGCGTGCGGCCGTGAAAGCCCGCATTGAACGCGATCGTCGCGGAGCGCCCGGTGTGATAGCGCGCAATCTTGAGCGCATTTTCCACCGCCTCGGCGCCCGTGGTCAGAAACAGTGTCTTCTTGGGCGTGGGGCCTGGCGCGAGCGCGTTCAGCCGCTCGGCGAGCGCGACGTAGCTTTCATAAGGGGTGACCTGGAAGCAGGCGTGGCTCAGCTTCTCGAGCTGCGCGGCGATCGCGGCCTTCACCTGCGGATGCAGGTGTCCGGTGTTGAGCACCGAAATGCCGCTCGCGAAGTCGATGTAACGGCGTCCTTCGGCGTCCCAGATTTCTGCGTTGGATGCTCGCTCGGCATAGACCTCGAGCATGTGGGAGACGCCGCGCGCGACGGCCGCGTTGCGGCGCCGGTGCAGCTCGGCATTGGATGCGACCATGAGGCCTCCTGGCGTGCAAAGCTCATGATAATCTTCAATCCAATGAGCCCGGTACCTATCCACACCGAAGTCGTCATCATCGGCGCCGGTCCGTGTGGACTGTTCCAGGTGTTCGAGCTCGGGCTGCTCGGTATTTCGGCTCACGTGGTCGACTCGCTGAAGAGCGCCGGCGGGCAGTGCACCGAGCTCTACCCCGACAAGCCGATCTACGACATCCCGGCGCTGCCGGTGTGCGGCGCGCAGGAGCTGGTCGACCGCCTGCTCGAGCAGATCAAGCCGTTCCACGCGCAGATGCACCTGGGCGAGGAGGTGGCGGCGCTCTCGCGCCGGGAGGACGGCAGATTCGATCTCACGACCGCCGCCGGCACCCGCTTCGATGCGGGCGCGATCGTGATCGCCGCCGGCCTCGGCTCCTTTCAGCCGCGCCGTCTGGGACTACCGGAAGGGGAGGCGCTCGAGGGCCGTTCGATCCACTATCGAGTGCGCGACGCGGCTGCGCTGGCGGGACAGGATCTGGTGCTGTTCGGAGGCGGGGACTCCGCGCTCGACTGGACGCTTGAGCTTGCGGGTAAGGCGAAGAGTCTCACGCTGGTGCACCGGCGCCCGGAGTTCCGCGCCGCGCCGGCCTCGGTGGCCAGAATGCGCGAGCTCGCCGCCGCCGGAAAAATCCGCTACATCGAGGGCCTTGCTCAAACCCTTCGCCTCGCGGGCGGGGAACTCACCGGCGTGACGATTAAGGGCAATGACGGCACGATGCATGAGCTTGCGGCGCAGCAGCTGCTCGTGTTCTTCGGCCTGCATCCGAAACTTGGGCCCATTGCCGAATGGGGTCTGGAGCTGGAGCGCAAGGCGCTCAAGGTCGACACGGAGCGCTTCCAGACCAGCGTGCCGGGGATTTTCGCGGTGGGCGACATCAATACCTATCCCGGCAAGAAGAAGCTGATACTTTCCGGCTTTCACGAGGCTGCCCTGGCGGCCTTCGCGATCCAGCACCACCTGTTTCCGCAGAAGAAGCAGTTCCTGCAATACACGACGACGAGCCCGGTGATGCACAAGCGGCTCGGCGTGCCCGACTGAGCATCAGCCCCGTTTTCGGTTCTTCCAAGGAGTCCATGATGAGTTTCAGGCACTGGTCAATGGCCGCCACTGTGGTTGCCGCCCTCGCCCTCTCGGCGTACGGCCGCGCCGCACATGCGGCCGATAAGGTCTGCGCGCTGGAGATCTCCGGCAACGATCTGATGCAGTACGACAAGAAGGAGCTGGCGGTGGCCGCCGACTGCACCCAGATCAAGCTCACGCTCACTCATGTGGGCAAGCTGCCTGCCGCGGCAATGGGGCACAACTGGGTGCTGGTGAAGTCGGCAGATCTGGCGACGGTCGCCAATGCCGGTGTCTCGGCGGGCCTTGCCAACAACTATCTGGCGCCTAACGATCCGCACGTCATCGCTTCCACCAAGGTGGTCGGCGGCGGCGAATCGACCAGCGTCACCTTTCCGGCATCGAAGCTGAAGAAGGGTGAGTCCTACATGTACCTGTGCACTTTCCCCGGTCACAATGCGCTCATGAAGGGCACTTTCAAATTCGGCTGACGCCTTGGTTCGCCGCGATGGATCAGCGCATCGCCGACCTGCTGAAGCTGCTCGAGCTCGAGCAGCTCGAGCTCAATCTGTTCCGCGGTGAGAGCCGCGACATCGGCAGCCCGCAGGTGTTCGGCGGGCAGGTACTCGGTCAGGCGCTGATGGCCGCCTCGCGCACCGTCACGGAACGGACGGTGCATTCGCTGCACGCGTACTTTCTGCGGCGCGGCGATTTCAAAGCGCCGATCATCTACAGCGTCGACCGCAGCCGCGACGGCCAGAGCTTCTCGAACCGGCGCATCGTCGCGATCCAGCACGGCGAGCAGATCTTCAACATGACCGCCTCGTTCCAGGTGGAAGAGCGGGGTCTCGAGCACCAGTTCGAGATGCCGAAGGTACCGCCGCCGGAGGAGCTGGCGGACTCCTCACGCGTGCACCCTGAGATTCTCGCGCGCTTACCCGAGCGCGTGCGGCGCCTGATCGAGACGCCTCGTCCCTTCGAATTCCGCAGCGTGCAGCCGATCGACCTGCTGCAGCGCCAGCGGGGCTCGCCCATGCGGCAAGTGTGGTTTCGCGCGGTCAGCAAGGTGCCGGAGGGGCAAACCATCAACCGCTGCCTGCTGGCGTACGTCTCGGACTTCTATCTGCTCGAGACCGCAACGCTCCCGCACGGCATTTCCGCATTGAGCGGTCGGGCAATCGTCGCCAGCATCGATCATGCGATGTGGTTTCATCGCCCGCTGCGCGTGGACGAGTGGCTGCTGTACGCGGTCGAGAGTCCCAGTGCCAGCGGCTCACGCGGTTTCGCGCGTGCGAACGTGTTCGCGCGCGACGGCCGCCTGGTCGCCAGCACCGCGCAGGAAGGACTGGTCCGCGTCGTCGACGAGCCGAGATGAATCCCGCGGTCCGGCTCGCGCTCGCGGCCCTGGTCGCGTGTGCGCCGCCGGGCGCGACCGCCGACTCGCCCGAGCCGCGCTCCGCTGGCCTCATCGCTGCGCTCACCGCCGACTGGTCTGGCATCCACGATAATCTCGAGCAGATCACCATCGATGCGAGCAGCGATTCGGCGCTGCTCACAGAGGATACGCAGCGTGTGCGCACCCTCGTCGTGCCGCTTTCCCTGCCCTGGCTCGGCGCGCACGTGCTCTCCCTCGAGGAGTTCCTGCACGATGACCCCGAGCATCCGCGCCGTCTGCTGCTGTTGACACTTGAGCCTGCGACGCAGGCCCGGCAGTCCGGGGCGATCCGCATCCGTCAGTACACGTTCCGCTCACCGCAACGCTGGCAGCACCTGTACGCCGATCCGCAGCGGCTGCAGGCGCTGAGCGCCGAGGATCTCGAATCCGAACCGGGCTGCGATCTCACTCTTGCGCGCGAGGGCGAGCAATTTCGCGGCGGCACGTCGGGCCGGACATGCCACGAAGCGGGGCGCGAGCCACAGTACGTCGACTATCGCATGCTGGTGGGTCCGGGCCTGTTCTGGTATCGCAAGCGCGTGCGCCGCCTCTCGAATGACGAGCTCCTGCTTGAGGTCGTGGGCTATGACTGGTTCGAGCTGCATGTCGCGCGCCTGTATGCCTGCCGCGTGCGCTCGGCGGATGCCCCGCTGGCGCTCGTCGAGCTGCACGATCAGGGCGGACGCGCTCGTTTCGAAACGCCCGACGGCAGGAAGTACGAGTTGCAGCTTCACAGCAGCGACTGGCCCTACGATGTGAACCGCGACGCGCTGCTTCTGGTGCTGTGGGACATGTCCTCCGGCCTGCCGGTCGCCTCCAGCTGGACGGCATTCGATTCGGGCCAGCTCTCGCTGCAAAGCGGCGCGATTGAAGTGCGCTGCGGCCCGCTGGCACCCGACGAGAGCGTCGTCGGCTGACGCCTGTTACCGCGGCAGGCTTGCCGCGAATGTCGCGAGTTCGCGCTGCAGTATCTGATTGAAGCGCTGGGCGTCCTCGAGCATCAGGAAATGCCCGTCACCGGGAAGCGTGATCACCTGAAAGCCCGGCACGCTCTTTCTGATGCGCTCCGCATCCGTGATGCCGCCCAGATCGGAGTTGATCGCCAGGATCGGCACATGAATTCGCGGCAGCAGCGCAGAGAAGTCCAGTGCATTGAGCGAATCCAGACTCGCCACCGCCACCGCTGGCGGCTCGCGCGACATCTCATCGGTCACCTGGCGCACCAGGCTCGCGTCGGCGTGTGGCGTAAAGAGATAGCGCGGCACGAAGGCATGCATCGCGGCCACGAAGTTGGTGCGGAACGGCTCAATCTGATGTTCGACCTGCGCGCGCGGGGGCAGCGGCAGGCCGATGCTCCTGAACGTGTCGACGCCGATGACGCCGGCGACGCGATCGCCGAGTAGGGCCGCGGCCTCGAGCGCGACCGGGCCTCCCATGGAGTGTCCCACCAGCACCACCCGTTGATTGCTCAGGTGGCGTACGACGGCGGCCACATCCTCACCGTAGGCCTGCATCGTCCAGGCACTGCGGTTGCCTCCGGAGGCACCATGCCCGGCAAGGTCCAGCGTGACGACGGTGTAGGTGGCGGCCAGCGCTCCGACCTGTGCGCGCCAGTAACGCGAGTCGCACGACCAGCCGTGAATCAGCACGACCGCGAGCGGCTTGTCCCCATAGACGCGATACTCGATCTGCACCTGATCGCGCGAACTGGCGCTCTGGGGCGGCGCCGTGGGCTCCGGCGCGCTCGCGGCGGGCGCGGCAGCCGGGGAGCCTGCAGGCCCCGTGCCGCGCTGACAGCCGACGAGGCTTAGGGCGAGGAGGGCCGCGAGCAGCATTCGGATCATGGGCGTGAGGATGCCTGGATGACCTTGCCGGGATTCATGATGCCATGCGGATCGAGCGCCTGTTTGATCGCGCGCATCAGATCGAGCTCCACGGGGTCGCCATAGCGCTCCAGCTCCCCGAGCTTCAAGCATCCGATGCCGTGCTCGGCGCTGATGCTGCCGCCGAACTCGTGCACCAGGTCATGGATCGCACGCATCACCTGGGGACCGCGGGCGCTGAAGGTCGTGGCGTCCGCCCCCGGGGCCTGATTGAGGTTGAAATGCAGGTTGCCGTCACCGACGTGACCGTAGGCGACGAGCCGCCCATCGGGCACGTTGTCGCGTACCCAGGCCGCACCGCGTTCGACGAATGCCGGCAGCCGCGCGATCGGCACCGAGATGTCGTGCTTGAGACTCGCGCCGTCACGGCGCTGGGCCTCGGGGATGTGCTCGCGTAGATGCCAGAAGGCGGCGCGCTCACGCTCGCTCTTGGCGAGCACCGCATCCTGAACTTCGCCCCGCTCGAGCGCCGCGCCCAGCGCCTCCTGCAGCAACTCGCCCAGCGGCTCGGCGGCTCGCGCCGAGCCGAGCTCGCACAGCACGAACCATTCGCCGTTCGGGGCGAGCGGCGGCGTGACGCCCGGAATGTGACGTGCCGTGAGCTCGAGGGCGATCCGCGGAATCAGCTCGAACGAGCTCACGCGATCATCGCTCGCCTCGCGCAGCCGCGCGAGAAGACCGACGGCAGCCTCGACGCTCGCCACCGCGATGAACGCGGTGGCGTGACTGCGGATCCTCGGAAACAGCTTCAGGCTCGCGGCGGTGATGACCCCGAGCGTGCCCTCGGCACCGATCAGCAGTGACTTCACGTCGTAGCCGGTATTGTCCTTGCGAAGCGCGCTCAAGGTCGTGAGCACGCGGCCGTCGGCGAGCACGGCTTCGAGGCCCAGCACGAGGTCGCGCACCATCCCGTAGCGCAGCACCTGCATGCCACCGGCGTTGGTCGAGAGATTGCCGCCCAGCTGACAGCTTCCCTGCGAGCCCAGCGCGAGCGGGAAGAATCGTCCCGCCTCTTCGGCTGCCTGCTGCAGGCGTGCGAGCACACAGCCGGCCTCGGCCTCCAGCACGTAACTTGCGGCATCGATGCTGCGGATGCGGTCCATGCGCGACAGCGCGAGCACGATCTGCCGGCCCGATTCATCCGGCGTGGCGCCGCCGCAGTAGCCGGTGTTGCCGCCGTGAGGCACGACGCCGATGCGCGAGCGATGACAGAAGGCGAGGAGGCGGGAGACCTCATCGACCGAACGGGGCAGCACGACACAGGCCGCGCGGCCGTGATAGAGGTTGCGGTGATCGACCAGGTACGGCGCGAGGGCCTCCGGCGCCGTGAGCACGGCGTCGGCGCTCAGGAATGCGCGGATCTGCTCGGCCGTGCCCGCCAATGTCGTGCCGGGATTACTGGATCGCGGCGGTGCGCAGCGCCGCAATGCGCTCATCGAGCGGAGGATGGCTCATGAACAACCGCATGAGCCCGCTCGCCCGCCCTGAGGTGATGCCGAAGGCGCTGAATTGCTGCGACGGCAGCGGCTCACTGGCGCTCTTCAGGCGCTCCAGGGCAGCGATCATGTTGCCGCTGCCGGCGAGATGCGCACCGCCACGGTCGGCGCGGAATTCGCGCTGCCGGGAGAACCACATGACGATGATGTTCGCGAGAATGCCGAGCAGCACCTGCGAGATGATCACCGTGAGGAAGTACGCGGGTCCGCGGCCTGAATCGCTGCGGAACACCGCGCGGTCGACGATATTGCCGATGATGCGCGACAGAAAAATCACGAAGGTATTCACCACACCCTGAATCAGCGTCAGGGTCACCATGTCGCCGTTGGCGACGTGCGTGATCTCGTGACCCAGAACCGCCTTCACTTCTTCCTGGCTCATCCGCTGCAGCAGACCCGTGCTCACGGCCACCAGCGCGTGATCGCGGCGCGCCCCTGTCGCGAACGCGTTCGGCTGCGGCGACTGGAAGATTCCGACTTCAGGCATGCCGATACCCGCGGCCTGCGCGTGCGCACGGACGGTGTTCACCAGCCACTGCTGGGCCGGATCGGCGGGCTGCTCGATCACGACGACGCCCATGGCGCGCTTGGCCATCCACTTCGAGATCGCCAGCGAGATGAACGAGCCGGCAAAGCCCCAGAACGCCGCAAAGACGAGCAGTGCGCCCATCGAGCCGCCCGCTCGCGCCAGATAGGCATCCAGGCCGATGACGTGCGCGACGACCGAGAGGACGAACAGGATCGCCAGGTTCGTAAGCAGAAACAGCACGATGCGCTTCATGACGGTTCAGACAGCTCCGTGAATTACGTTGAATATCAACTCGTTCGACCACCGATGGGGGCTGCGAGTTCGGTGCGCAGATGCACTGTACCGGTGGCCGGACACACCTGCCAGAATGCGGACATTCGATTGATTTTCAAGGTGGCGCCCGGGTGGCGGGCGCGCGCGTTCAGGTTCAGCCGTCAGTATTCGTCGCGGCTGTCTTCTTCATCCTCGTCCTCATCCTCGTCCCAGTCGTCGTCGTCATCGTCATCCTCGTCCTCATCCCAGTCCTCGTCCTCATCTTCCTCTTCCTCCTCGTCATCCGAGTCGGACCAGCCCTCGGGTGCCTGGGTGAGCTCCAGATCCATTTCGTGCCAGGTCTCCAGATCGATTTCCTCGATGTCGCCGTCCATATACTCGATCTCGACCAGCTCGGAGTCCTCGTCGACAGACAGCACTCGGAAGGATTCCTCCTCCTCGACGTTCTCATACCACTGTCCGGCCACGGGCTCGTAGTCTCTGCTCACCGCTTGATTCCTCAGTTCCGAAGGTCGATGCGGCCGTCAGTTTAAGGGTGTGGGTGCGGGCGAGGCAATGAGCTGCGCCGGACTCCGAGTCGCCGCGGAAGCCTTGATCCCGTATAGTTTTTGTCATGACAGCGCCACGCAGCAATCCGGACTCCGTGCTTGCATCCGCGCGCCGGATCGTGGTGAAAGTCGGCTCCTCGCTGCTCGTCGACCAGGAGAGCGGGCGGTTGAATCGCAGCTGGCTGGAGACCCTGATCGAGGATCTGGTGCGCCTGCACCGGCGTGGACAGCAGCCGATCCTGGTGTCCTCGGGCGCGATAGCACTCGGCCGGCGCCAGCTCGGGCTCACCAAGGGGCCGCTGCGGCTCGAGGAGAGTCAGGCTGCAGCGGCGGTGGGTCAGATCCGTCTGGCGCACGCATATAAGGAGCTGCTCGAGGAAAAGGACATCACCGTGGCGCAGGTGCTCCTCACGCTCGAGGACAGCGAGCGCCGGCCGCGCTACCTGAACGCCCGCGCGACGCTCGAGTCGCTGCTCGCACTCGGCGCGATCCCTGTCATCAACGAGAACGACACCGTCGCCACGGCTGAAATCCGCTACGGCGACAACGACCGCCTGGCTGCGCGCGTCGCGCAGATGGCAGGCGCGGATTGTCTGATACTGCTCTCGGACGTCGACGGTCTATACACGGCCGATCCCAACAAGGATCCGAACGCTCAGTTCATCGAGCGCGTTCTGAACGTCACGCCCGAGATCGAGGCGATGGCCGGGCGCTCCGCCTCCGATGTCGGTTCCGGCGGCATGATCACGAAGATCGCCGCGGGCAAGATCGCGATGGCGGCGGGCTGCCGCATGTGCATTGCCGCGGGTGCGCAGCGCCATGCCGTGCGGCGCATCGAGGAGGGCGCGCGCTGCACCTGGTTCGTGCCGAGCGCCACGCCCGCAGCGGCCCGCAAGGCCTGGATCGCGGGCACGCTGCGACCAGCCGGGGCGATTGCGATCGATGCCGGCGCACTGCGCGCGCTGTACGAAGGCAAGAGTCTGCTGCCGGCGGGTGTCACTCGCACGCTGGGCCGGTTCGATCGTGGCGATACGGTGAGCGTCGTCGCGCCCGACGGTTCGGAAGTCGCGCGCGGCATCATTGCTTACTCGGATGGTGATGCGGCGCGCATCCTCGGGCGTAAGTCCACCGAGATCGAGAGCATTCTCGGATTTCGCGGCCGCGATGAGATGATTCATCGCGACAATCTGGTCGTCCTGCGTGCGCCCGAGGCGAGTGGCGCCGTGGAGGCAGCCTCGTGAGCACAGACATCGGCGCCCTGATGAGTGAGATGGGCCGCGCTGCGGTGGCGGCTGCGGACGAACTTGCGCTCGCGCATACGACGCGCAAGAACCTGGCACTGACGGCGGCTGCTCATGCGCTGCGCAGCCGCGCAGCGCAGATCCTGCAGGCCAACGCGACGGACCTGCGCGCGGCGCAGGCCAAGGGCTTGAGTGGCGCACTGCTGGATCGGCTGCGCCTGGATTCGGCGCGCATCGAGTCGATGGCGCGGGGGCTCGAGGACATCGCAGCGCTGCCCGACCCCATCGGTAGCGTGACGGCGCAGTGGGAGCGTCCGAATGGCCTGCGCATCCAGCGCGTGCGCGTGCCGCTGGGTGTGATCGGCATCATCTACGAGAGCCGTCCCAACGTCACCGCCGATGCGGGTGCGCTGTGCCTGAAGTCCGGCAATGCGGTCATTCTGCGCGGCGGGTCGGAGAGCCAGCACTCCAGCCGCGCCATCCACGAATGCCTGCTGGCGGGACTGGCGTCCGCCGAGCTTCCGGCCGCTTGCATTCAGCTCGTGCCCACGGTGGATCGCGCCGCCGTCGGCTACATGCTGGCCGGCATGGCGGAGTATCTGGATGTGCTGGTACCGCGCGGCGGCAAAGAGCTCGTCGCGCGCGTGCAGCAGGAAGCGCGCGTGCCGGTTATCGGGCATCTGGAAGGCAACTGCCATGTCTACGTCGACCGTGACGCGGACTTGCGCATGGCGCGCGCGATCGTCGTGAACGCGAAGATGCGGCGTACTGGAATCTGCGGCGCCGCCGAAACGCTGCTCATCGATCGTGCCTGCGTCGCGACCCACCTCGCGCCGATCGTGCAGGATCTGCTCGCAGCCGGTTGTGAGATTCGCGGCGATGAGACCGTGCGCCACGCCGATCCGAAGGTGCTTCCCGCAAGCGAAGACGATTGGTACACCGAGTACCTCGATGCCATCATCGCCGCACGCGTCGTGGATGGGGTCGATGGGGCGATCGCCCACATCGCCAAGTACGGCTCGGCTCACACCGAGAGTATCGTCACCGAGAATGCCGCTTCGGCAGAAGCCTTTCTGTCACGCGTCGACAGTGCGATCGTGCTGCACAATGCCTCCACCCAATTCGCCGACGGCGGTGAGTTCGGTATGGGCGCGGAGATCGGCATCTCGACCGATCGCTTCCATGCGCGTGGGCCGGTCGGCGTCGAGCAGCTGACGAGCTACAAGTACGTGGTGCGCGGGCGCGGCCAGACGCGCCCCTAGCGGCGCATCTTCGCCAGCTCCGCGAGCGCCATGTGGTGCTCGATGAAGTTCAGCACCTTGAGATTCACGCTCGCGGCGAAGTAGCGCTGCGCCAGAGCCGGATCGCCCTGCGCGAGCTTCTCCTCACCCAGATAGTAGAGCGCTTCGACCAGCATCTCGCGCCGCCGCGTCTCGCGTGGCTCGTCGCGAATGGTGTCCACCAGCTGCGCTTCGGTGGTCTCGCCCTGCAGCGTCGCGAGCACCGGACGCGGCCATACCGCAGCGATGTCGACGTTGGTGAGCTCCGGATGCACCGACCCGGCGCGCCGTTGCGCCAGCCACAGGAAGCACTCCCAATAGGCTGCGCGCACGTTGTCGATCTCATCGGCCGCCGCCCACTTCAGCCATCCGGCCGCGTTGACCCAGCGTCCGGCGATGAAATCCAGACGCGCCAAGATTTCGCTGCCGGCGCCGGGCTCGTGCCGGATCGCGCGTACGCGCGCCAGACTGTCGTAGGCATCGTCGTAGCGGCCGACGTACATGAGCTCCTCGGCGAGCGCGAGCAGCAGCGACCAGCTTCGCGGTGAGCAGTCGAGCGCCTGCTGCAGCGTCTGAACGGAAGCCGCGTCTTCACCGAGTGCCGCCAGGTTCACGGCCCGCTTGTGCAGCATGCTCGCGAAGCGCACGGCGCCCAGAGTGTGCGAGCAGTCGTGCGCCGGAGGCGGATCCTGTTGCAGCTGAAAGTCGATTTCGCTCAGCTGGCGGCGGCTGTCGGCCTCGTCCTCGGCCGTGGGGTAGTGCACCTCGGCGGCATACTCGAGGAGTGGCGTCTTGGGGGTATCCGCCGCAGCAAGTGACGCGCTGGCGCTCGCCAAGACGGCCGCCGCGAATGCACAGGCGATGCGGCGCACGGCTACGCCGGAACGGCGTGTATCAGGCCCGCAAGTCCACCTTTCAGCGAGTACACGCGGCTGAAGCCTCGCGAGCGCAGCTCCTGAGCCGCCGCAAGACTGCGCCGTCCACTGGCACAGACCAGCAGATGCGGACGTTCGCGCTCGATTTGCGCCGGACCGTACAACAACTGCTGCAAGGGAATGTGGCGGATGTCATCTGCCGGCGCGCTCTGGGAAGCCAGCTCCTCAATCTCGCGGACATCGATCAATGAGTAGCCCGCACGCGTGGCAGCGGTGAGATCGTCGAACACCAGTTCGAGCTCGGCCGGGGTAGCGCTGCTGTCTGTCGTCGCCGCGTTGATGCGGACGCAGGGGCCGTCGAGGCAGGCCGCCGCGCGGCGCGCGCGCACGCGCGAGATGCTGAGCGTGGTCAGGTCGAGCATGAGGAGCTCATCGGCGAGCTGACCCGGCAGATCGAGCAGGAGCTTCAGCGCCTCGAGCGCCTGCAGGCTCCCGAACACGCCCGGGACCGGCCCGAGCACACCCGCCTCGGCGCAATTGCCGACGAGTCCGTCGCGCGTCGCATCGGGCCAGATGCAGCGCAGGCAGGCGCCGCGCCGATCCGGGCGCAGAACCTGAAGCTGGCCTTCGTACTGATACACGCTCGAGAGAATCGCGGGCTTACCCGCGCGCATGCACAGGTCGTTGAGCGCGAACTTGGTGGAGAAGTTGTCGCTGCAGTCGATGACGAGATCGTACGGCTCGATGAGGGCTGCGCCATTCGCCGCATCGAGCCGCAGCGCGTGCACCTGAATGTCCACCTCAGGATTCAGGCGCCGCAGCCGCCGGGCCGCGAGCTGCGCCTTGAGCTCGCCCACTTCCTCGAGCGCGTAGAGCGGCTGGCGATGCAGATTGGAAGCTTCGAGCCGATCGGCATCGACGATGCCGATCCGACCGACGCCTGCACCCGCAAGATAGGTCAGCACCGGTACGCCCAGGCCGCCCGCGCCGACCACCAGCACACGGCTCGCGCGCAGGCGCGCCTGGCCTTTCACGCCGACCGCCTTGAGCGCCATTTGTCGGGAATAGTCCGGCGTGCGCGAGCTGTGCGCGTGGT
>DATIYV010000034.1:0-17886 GCA_035517435.1 Steroidobacteraceae bacterium
CGTGAGCTGCTCGACCGGCACTACTGCATCGCAGCCCGGGGGCAGTACGGCGCCCGTCATCACCTCGATGCAGGCACTGCGGGAGGCGAGGTTGAGCGGCGGGTCCCCGGCGGCTTGTACCGCCTGGATGGCGAACGTGCGTGCGCCATCGCGGATCGCCGTCGAATCCAGCGCCACCCCATCCATGCTCACGCGGTCAAATGGCGGCTGATCGCGCTCGGCGTAGATGTTCTCGCGCAGCACCGCGCCCGCGCACTGCGCCACGGGCAGCGACTCGATCGGCAGGCACGCGAGGTGCTGGGCGATCAGCTGTTCGGCTTCAACGGGAGTGAGCATGCGAAAGGGCCGGGGCGCCGAGACCCCGCCCGGCTCCCGGTCAGCTGGCGGGCTTGGCCGTCTTCGCCTTGAATACCCGGATCTGCTCGTTGAAGCGCGCCGTCAGCGCCTCTACTTCGTCCTGCGCGGCGTTGATCTTCTGATCCGCCATTTTCTCGAGCTGCTCCTTCTGCTCCTTGGTCGCCTTGTCGGCGTCCGCCTTGGCGATGGACTGCTTGAGTTCATCTGCCAGGCAGTCCTGATACTCCTTGATCTGGCCATTGTAGGCCTTCACGGCCTGCTGGCCGTCGAGCATTTCCTGCATCGTGGCCGTCGATCCGTCGGGAATCTTCTCGGGGGCCTTGGGGTAAGTGCAACCGGCATAGGCCTGGCTACCGGCCAGTGCCGTGAGCATCAACACGCAAGAGAGCGCCTTCATGAACGGGTCCTTGGAGTCAGTGGGGAACGTTGGTCCCATTATCTTAAGCGATTTCCCGCGGACCGAAAGCAGTTGCGGGCGTGGTCATTGGCGAGGCCCGCCGCCTGCATAAAGGCGTAAATGATTGTAGTGCCGACGAAGCGGAATCCGCGGCGCTTGAGGTCTTTAGAGATCCGGTCGCTCAGCTCGGTCCGGGCCGGCGTCGGGTTGCCGGGATGCCGCCGCGTGACCACGGGCTCGCCGTCCACGAAGGCCCACAGATAGCGATCGAAGGAGCCGTGCTCGGCCTGGATCGCCAGAAACGCACCGGCATTGGACACGGTCGAGGCGACCTTCAGGCGATTGCGCACGATGCCCGGGTCGCGCAGGAGCGCAGCCTGCCGGCGGGCGTCGTAGCGCGCCACCCGGCGCGGATCGAAGCCGGCGAACACCCGCCGATAGCGATCGCGCTTGTGAAGTATGGTCGACCACGACAGGCCTGCCTGGGCACCCTCGAGCGTGAGCAGCTCGAACAGCATCCGGTCGTCGTGCTCGGGGCGACCCCACTCGCGATCGTGGTAGCGAACCATTTCCGGGTCATCCAGATTGACCCAGTGGCAGCGGTTCTTCGTGCTCATGGCCCGAAGTATAGGCACGCCGGCCCAATAACGAACCCGTCTAAGGTGATGGCGTGACGGTATTTGGGCAGCGGGCGCGCGCTCTTCTAGGCTTGTTCCAAGCCCCTTGGAAGAGGTGCTCGTATGAGCGGCGGATTCAAAGAACTGCTTCGCAAGGAAGACTGGTGGGCGGTGTGGCTGGGCCTGGGCCTCACGCTTGCGGCGGTGTGTTTCTACGAGCAGGGCTCGAGCATCAAATGGCTCGCGGTGATCCCCAGGAAGTGGAGTCACTTCGATGAGGCACTCACCGATCTGCGCACCCAGGCGCCGCGCTACCTCGCTCTGTTCGTGATGTGGGCCGTGCTCCTGGGCGCGGGCGCCAGGGCGCTGGGCTTTCGGCTGCGGCATTTCCTGCCCGCCGTCGCCGGTGTGTTCATCGTATCGGTCATCATTTTCATCGGCGGGCAGTGGGATCAGGCCGATCACTACAACCTCGAGCCGCCGCTCGTCGCGCTCGCGCTCGGCCTGTTGCTCGCCAACCTCGGGCTCGTGCCGCAGTGGATGAATGCCGGCTTTCGCGTCGAGTACTACGTGAAGACCGGCATCGTGCTCCTCGGTGCGACACTGCCGTTCACGCTGATCGCCTGGGCGGGTCCGATCGCGCTGCTGCAGGCCTCGATCGTCTCGATCATGACGTTCACCGTCATCTATTTCGTGGCCGTGAGGCTCGGAGTCGATCGCCGGCTGGCGGCGACGCTCGGGGCCGGCGGTGCGATCTGCGGCGTCTCCGGCGCCATTGCTGTGGCAGGCGCCGTCGGTGCGCGCAAGCAGGATGCGCCCGTGGCGATCGCGCTGGTCATCCTGTGGGCCATCGTGATGATCTTTGTGCTGCCGCTCGTGTGCCGCGCACTCGGCCTGCCGACCGGCGTGGCTGGCGCCTGGATCGGAACCTCCGAATTCGCCGATGCCGCGGGGCTGGCCGCGGCGCAGACCTACGCGGGTTATGCGGGCCATGTGCCCGGCATCGCGGGCACGCCGGATGCTGCGCTCAATGCGTTCACGCTCATGAAGGTGATCGGCCGCGACGTGTGGATCGGCATCTGGGCGTTCGTGCTCTCGATCATCGCGACCACGCGCTGGGAGGCGACAGGTGTGGAGCGCAAGGCCGATCCGGGGGAAATCTGGCGCCGATTCCCGAAGTTCGTGATCGGATTTCTGATCGCCTCTGTGATCGTCACCGTGATCACCGCCTCGGTCTCGTATGCGGACTTCAAGAAGACCGTGACCCCCGACCTCGTCGCTCCGATCAAGAATCTGCGCACGTGGACTTTCATCTTCTGCTTCCTGAGCATCGGTCTTACGACGCGCTTCCGTGAGCTCGCGACGGCGGGCTCGCGACCGTTCTGGGCATTCGCGAGCGGCGTCGCGGTGAATCTGATCCTGGGGCTTGTGCTCTCGGCCGTAATATTCGCTTCGCACTGGGCGAGCCTGTGAGCGGTGGCGAGGGCAGGGTAGAGGCGGTGCGCTGCGCCGCCTGCCGTCACTTCGAGGATGACCCGCACGTGCTCGAGCGGGACATTCCAGGGCTCATCACGTTCTCTTCGGGTCTCGCCGCAGTGCGCGACGGCGACGGGTTGTGCGCCCTGAAGCAGCGCTATCTGTCGCGCGCGAGCTGCTGCGGCGAGTTTGCCGCGCGCCGATAGCTCCCTGCCGTCAGATCATCGGTCCCGGCGGCTCACCGAAGATCACCCCGCCGAACATCTCCAGGGTGCGCTCCTGCGCCGTCCAGTGCATGCACATCGTGTACGCATCGCGTACCAGTTGCTCGAGCGGCAAGGTCGTGTAGATGGCACCGGCGCCGGCGGTATCGAACATCAGTTGCGCGATATCCCGCGCGGTGCGCGCCGCATATTGCCGGGACAGGGCGACGGCAAGGCGCGTGGGTCCGGAGACCTCACGGTTGCTCTGCAGCTCCTCCCAGAGGCGATCCATGCTCTCGTATGTATACGCACGCGCCGCGCCGAGCAGCATCTCCGCCCGCGCCACCGCCGAGCGCACCCGCGGCACGTCCTTCATCGCGAGCGACTCGTTCGCGCGTGTCGGATTGGGTGAGCGCCTGGTCTGCGCGAGCTGCTCCACGGTGTCGATGCACTTGCGCGCCAGGCCCAGCGCCACCCCGTGCATGTTCGCGATGAATACGGGAAACCAGGCGTACAGCGGCTCGGGCCGCCGCGGCACGACGTTCACGCCGAAGTCGATCGTATGGTGCTCGGGCACGAACAGGTCTTTTGCCAGGTAGTCGTTACTGCCGCTGCCGGCGAGGCCGATCGTGTGCCAGGTGTCCAGGATCTCCCACTGCCGCGCCGGCGCTGCGACCAGGCGCATTTGCGGTACATCGCCGGTCTTGGCCGGCGCGCCGTTCTCGAACACCGGACAGATGGCGATGATGATGTCGGCGTGGTTGACGCCGCTGCCGAAGTTGAAGCGCCCATTGACGCGAAAGCCGCCCGGGACACGCTCGGCGCGCCCCAGCACGCCCGCAGCGCCGGCGACGCACACGTCGAGATTCGGGTAGAGCTCGCGTGCGGCGGCCTCTTCGTGATGGCCGACGAAGAAGCCGCTGTCCGAGCCGATCATCACGCACCAGCCGACCGACGGATCGGCCCGGGAGTAGATCTCGATCACTTCGTTCTGCTCCCGCGGACTCATCTCCGGGCCGCCCCAGGCGCGGGGCATGAGCATGCGGAAGGCGCCTGCGTGCTTGAGCTTCTCGACCAGATCGGCGGGCAGGCGGCGCAGCTGCGCGATCTCTGTCGCGCGCGCCTTGATTTCCGGGCCGAGCGTGAGCGCCGCCTGACGGATGTCGGCGGCCGTCATCAACTTTGTCTGAGTTGTCATGGGCATATGCTGACACACCGCGGTTTCGCTATGCTCGATGATCGCCATGACCGCCCCGCATCCCGGCAGGACCCATCTCGGCGCTGTAGCGGCGTTCGCGCTCCTCATCGCAGCCTTGCCGCTGGCGACCGCCGCTCAGGCTGCGGATCAACCGGCGTCGTGGGGGCTGCTGCAGCGCTGCGCCAAGTGCCACAACAGTGAGGACTGGGCGGGCGGCATCGCCTTCGAGACGATGTCGCCGCAGGACATCCCCGCCGATGCGGAGACCTGGGAGAAGGCCGTCCGCAAGCTGCGCGGCCGGCTGATGCCACCGCCGGGGCAATCTCAGCCGGATCAGCACAGCATTGATGCCTTCGTGTCATGGATGGAAGGCGAGCTCGATCGTGCCGCGGCCCAACCCGATCCCGGCAACGTCGGACTGCATCGGCTCAATCGCACCGAGTACGCCCGCGAGATCAACCGCATCCTGGGGCTCAACGTCGATGTGAGCACCATGCTGCCGACCGACGTGTCGAGCGGTGGCTTCGACAACATCGCGGCGGTGCTGAAGACCTCCCCGGCGTTTCTCGATCAGTACATCACGGCCGCGCGCAATATCAGCCGGCAGGCAGTCGGGCGCGCGAGCAGCAAGTCGAGCAGCCACGAATACCGCGTTCGCTCCAACCTCGATCAGACCGAGCACATTGACGGTCTGCCGCTCGGCACGCGCGGCGGTTTCGTGCTGCCGTACTACTTTCCCGCCGACGGCGAGTACGTCTTCAACATCCGTAACTTCTTCTTCGGCGGCGCGGGCTATATCACCAAGATCGATCATGAGCACCGCGTGATTCTCACGATCGACGGCGTACGCGTGTTCCAGGGCAAGTTCGGCGGCCCCGAGGACTTGAAGGCGGTGGATCAGCGCCAGGCGACCGCGGCCGATGAGATGCAGGCGCGCTTCAATGGCATCCGCGTGCGCGTGCCGGCGGGCGAACATCGCGTCGGCGTCGCCTTCATCCAGCGCTCCTTCGCCGAGTCGGACTCCCCGCTGCAGCCGATCGCAGAGCTGCCGGAGTTCGAGCGCACTCCGGGCATTCCCGGCCTCGACATCTCCGGACCGTTCGATGTGAGCGGCGTCGGCGACACAGAAAGCCGCCGGCGGATTTTCATCTGCCGTCCCGCGAGCGCTGCGGAGGAGGAGCCTTGCGCACGCCGCATCCTCTCGCAGCTCGCAACCCAGGCCTTCCGCCGGCCGATTACCGAGGATGAGCTCGCCGCGCCGCTGCGCTTCTACCAGGAAGGGCGCGCCACGGGGGACTTCGATGCGGGCATCGAAAGCGGCCTTACCGCGATTCTCTCGAGCACCCGGTTTCTGTTCCGGGCCGAGCCAGCGCCTGCGGGCACGCAGCCCGGGTCGGTGTTTGCACTCAACGATTACGAGCTCGCCTCGAGGCTGTCGTTCTTTATCTGGAGCCAGGGCCCGGATGAGGCGCTCACGGCGCTCGCCAGCTCGGGGCAACTGCACGATGCGCCAGTGCTCGCCGCCCAGGTGCACCGCATGCTGGCCGATCCGCGCTCCGAGACGCTGGTCACTAATTTCGCGTTCCAGTGGCTGGCGGTGAGCAAGATCGACAGCATCCAGCCCGATCCGACGCTGTATCCGAACTTCGATCAGAACCTGCGCGAATCCTTCCGCGAGGAGATGCGTCAGTTTCTGGACAGCGTGCTGCGCGCCGACCGCAGCGTGCTCGATCTGCTCGACTCGGATCAGACCTTTCTCAACGAGCGTCTGGCGCGGCACTACGGTGTGCCGAACATTCAGGGGGCACAATTCCGCGAAGTGCGCCTCACGAACCCGGACCGCTTCGGCCTGCTCGGCAAGGGCGCGCTGCTCATGGGCACTTCCTACGGCAACCGCACCTCACCGGTGTTGCGTGGTGCGTTCGTCCTCGAGAACCTCATCGGTACCCCGCCCAATCCGCCGCCGCCCGGCGTCGATACCAACCTGACCGATCCTGAGGCCGGCAGGCCTGTGCATACGGTGCGCGAGCGGCTCGAGCGCCACCGCACCAACCCCTCGTGCAATGCCTGTCATGGCATCATGGATCCGCTCGGCTTCGCGCTCGAGAACTTCGATGTCGTTGGCGCCTGGCGTGACCGCGACATCGATGCCGGCGTCTCGATCGATGCGAGCGGGCAGCTCGCGGACGGCACTCAGGTGGCCAGCCCGACACAGCTGCGCCGGGCGCTGGATGCCCGGCCGGATCAATTCGTGCAGACATTGAGCGAAAAGCTGATGACCTTCGCGCTCGGCAGGATCCTGGATTACCGCGACATGCCAACCGTGCGCGCGATCACGCGCGATGCGGCCGGCAAGGGCTATCGTTTCGAGGCGATCGTTCAGGGCGTGGTGGCGAGTCCCCAGTTCAGGATGCGGCACATGCCGGCTGCCGCGGCCCAGCCGACGATCCAGGCGAGGAACTGACTCATGTTCATCACCCGCAAACATCTCTCGCGCCGCACTCTGCTGCGCGGCCTCGGCGTCTCGATCTCGCTGCCGCTGCTGGAGGCCATGGTGCCGGCAGCCACCGCGCTCGCGAACACCGCCGCAGCCGCAAAGCCGCGGCTGGGGTATTTCTACTTTCCGCACGGCGCGATCATGGAGAAGTGGACGCCGACGGCGGTGGGCCGCGACTTCGAGATGAGCCCGATCCTCGAGCCGCTCGCGCCGTATCGCGATCGGCTCACGATCGTGAGCAACATCGGTAACCGGCCCGGTGAGAGCCGCGCCGTGCACGCGCTGGTGCCGGCCACGTGGCTGTCCTGCGTGCATCCGCGCGAATCGCTTTCCCCCTATATGGCCGCGACGGTCGATCAGATCGCCGCCCAACACATCGGCCAGGACACGCCATACCCTTCGCTCGAGACCGCAACCGCCCAGGGCCACGGCGTCGGCAGCGCTTGCGAGCGCGGCTACGGCTGTAGTTACTCGGGAACGCTCTCGTTCCGCACGCCGACCACACCGCTGCCGATCGAGAGCAATCCGCGGCAACTGTTCCTGCGCCTCTTCGGTCAGGGCGACTCCCCGGCGGAGCGGCAGTTTCTCGCTGCGCAGACCACGAGCCTCCTCGACATGATCTCCAGTGAAGCCGATTCTCTCGGCCGCACGCTCGGGCCGCAGGACCGCGCCACGCTCAGCGACTATCTCGACAACGTGCGCGAGATCGAGCGGCGCGTGAAGAACGCCGAGCACAGCGATGTGGCCAGGCTGCAGCTGCCCGAAGTGCCCGGCGCTACGTCCGAGAACTTCGACGAGCATCTGAACCTCATGTTCGATCTCATCGCGCTCGCCTACCAGGGCAACCTCACGCGCATTCAGAGCTTCATGATCGCTCCGGAAGTGAGCGAGCAGACCTACAACCACATCGGCGTGCCGGATGCGTTCCACGCGCTGTCGCACCACGCCAACGACGAGGCGAAGAAGGCCCGGCTGGTGAAGATCCAGCGCTACCACACCGCGGTGTTTGCCAAGTTCATCGACAGGCTCGCCAGGATGCCGGATGGCGAGGGCTCGATGCTCGATCACTCGATCCTGCTGTACGGCAGCAACATGAGTAACAGCAACCTCCACAACCAGTACCCGCTGCCGACGGCGCTCCTCGGGGGCGGCTGCGGCAAGGTGCGCGGCGGCCAGCACATCAACTTTGCCGAGCGCACGCCGCTTGCGAACGTGCTGCTCACGATGCTGCAGCGGGCGGGTGTTCCCATCGACAAGGTGGGCGACAGCACCGGGCCGATCGCCGACATCTGATCGGCCCCGGGGCATGCGGCAAGCGCACGGCATGAGGATTTGGGCGGTGGCGGCACTCGCCGCCGGCGCGCTGCTGTGTGCCGCAGATCTGCTGGCGGCCGATGCAGTTGCCGAACCGGTCGAGCTTGCGGCGCCCCTCGTGTTCGCAGCGCGGGACGGCAACGCGCAGGCGGTTTACGCGTTGCTCAAAGCTGACCCGCACCCGGACGTGAACCAGCACACGGCCGACGGGACGACCGCGCTTCACTGGGCCGTGTACCACAACGACGCAGCGCTGGTGGCCGCCTTGCTCGCCGCGGGCGCGAAGCCATCCGTGCGCAATGACTACGGCTCGACGCCCATGTCGGAAGCGGCCGTGCGCGGCAATGTGAGGCTGTTGCGCGCACTGCTCGCCGCCGGCGCGAACGTCGATTCACCGAACGAGGACGGTCAGACGGCGCTCATGATCCTCTCGCGCACTGGCAATACCGAAGCGGCCAAGCTCCTCATCGAGCATGGCGCCGATGTGAACGCGCGCGAGCTCTGGCATCACCAGACGGCGCTTATGTGGGCCGCCGCCGAGGCGCAGCCTGAAATGGTGCGGCTGCTCGTGGCGCACAGGGCCGAGGTGGACGCCCGTTCCGATGTCAACAACTGGGAGCGACAGGTCTCGGCCGAGCCTCGAATGCAGGCGCGCCCGTCGGGCGGGTTTACGCCGCTCCTCTATGCCTCGCGGCGCGGCTGCACCGCATGTGTACAGATCCTGCTCAAAGCGGGCGCCGACAAGAACCTGACCGACCCGGATGGTGTGACGCCGCTGCTCCTGGCGACGCTCAATTTCAGTTTCGATGCGGCGGCGCTTCTGATTCAGTCGGGGGCCGACGTGGATCGCTGGGACACGTGGGGGAGGTCACCGCTGTATGCCGCGGTGGATATGAATACGCTGCCCACGGGCGGGCGCGCCGATCGCCCCTCGCTCGATAAGACGACGAGCCTGAAGCTCATTGAAATCCTGCTCGATGCCGGTGCCAATCCAAATCTGCAGCTGAAGCTGTTTCCGCCGTATCGCGCGCTGCGTGACGATCGCGGAGCGGACAGCCTGCTCAGCGTGGGGACGACGCCATTGGTGCGCGCGGCCAAGGCCGGCGATGTGGCGGCGATGAAGCTGCTGATCGCTCACGGCGCCGATGTGGAGCTGCCGACGGCGAGCGGTATCACCCCGCTCATGGCCGCCGCCGGCAACGGCTCCGCTGGACTCGATACGCGCGGACGCTACAAGACCGAGGAGCAGGCGATCGCAGCGGTGAAACTGCTGCTGGTCGCCGGTGCCGATGTGAATGCGCGCGACAATGGCGGGCAGACTGCGCTGCACGGAGCGGCACTCTGGGGCTGGAACGATCTGGTCCGCACCCTGGTCGCTAGTCACGTCGATCTGATGGCGCAGGACACGCGTGGCCACACGGCGGCGGATATCGCAGCCGGGGGCCCGAGCGGCGGCGGACGCTCCGGTGCGCAGTCGCACCCCGAGACTGCCGCGCTGCTACGCCAGCTGATGAGCACGGCCGCGCCTGCACAGGGCGCTGCTCCAGCGCCGCCGGTCGCTGCCGCGGAGGCTCACTAGACGATCGCGACGCCGAGCTCGCGCGCTCGCTGCACCAGGCCCGGCCAGACATTCGACACGAACAGCGTCGGGTCACCCCACTTCGCGTCGTAGTCCTTGGTCGCGCCGGCATCGAGCATGTCCTTCGCGCTCATACCCTGCGTGAGCAGCTTCGAGAGCCGCAGCTTCAGGGTCCCCAGCATCTCGTGTTCCGCTTCCACATCGGTGCGCTTGCCGGCGGGCCCCAGGCCCGGAACGATCTTCGTCTCAGCGTTCGCAAGTTCCAGCAGCGTCTGTGTGGCGGTAGTCATGCCCCCGATCCAGCCGTTGGTCGAGTAATCGATGATGGGATAAGCACCGATCGATACGACATCCGAGGCCACCAGCACGTTGGCCCTGCGGAAGAACACATAGATATCGCCGTCGGTATGCGCCTGGGGCAGATAGCCGTAGTCGATCTGCTCGCCACCGAATGCAAGACTTCCGGTCTTGTAGAAAGTCTTCGTGGGACGCGCCGGCTTCGGCAGCGGCCCGTAAGTGCGATGTTGCCACTTCGAGTTGACCGTGGTGCCGAGCCACAGACGCGTGTTCTCATGAGCGATGATGCGCGTACCGGCAGGGCCGAGGGTGCGGTTCGAGCCTGTCTGATCCCAGTGCCAGTGGGTATTAAAAAGTGTGTGCACGGATTTCGCGCCGGTCGTACTGCGCACCAGCTCGAGCACCTTCTGGGAGCGCTCCGGGGAGCCACCGTCGACGAGCAGTACGCCCTCGGTCGAGTCGAACAGTGTGACGTTGCCACCGCCGCCAGTGATGAGATACAGGCGTGGGGCGAGGGCGGTAATGGCGAGCCCGGCTCCCGCGTTCGCCCGCCACGACCAGGCGATCGCCGTGCTGGCCGGAATAATGGCCTTAAGGAATGTGCGCCGATCCATTGGCCCATTGTGCCAGCGGTCCGAGCCGGACCCAACGCATGCCATAATGGGAAGGTTCCGCTATCCCATCCGCGCCCGTAGCTCAGTTGGATAGAGCATCAGGCTTCGAACCTGAGGGTCGGGAGTTCGAATCTCTCCGGGCGCGCCAAATGAATGATCGCTGTAAGAAGAATCGGGGGGCGATGTGCCGGCCAAGAATCGTACACCGGGACGGTTGTCCCGGCGTGGGTCATTGACACTCTTTGGCGCAACAGCGCTTACGACGCTCCCGATGATCAGTGCTCTTGAAGCCGGCGAATCTGCGGCGCCGGACGATGCCTCTGAGGCGCTGCACTTCCGCAGTCTTCAGACATTGGCGTCACAGATTGCCTCCAGCGCGCTGTCCCCGGTGGACGTCACACGCTATCTGCTGGATCGGATCGCTCGACTTGACGGTCACCTGAAGAGCTATGCGACGGTGACCGCCGAGCAGGCGCTCACCGACGCGCGCGATGCCGAGCGCGAAATCCGGGCGGGCAAGTACCGCGGACCTCTGCACGGCGTACCGATTGCGGTCAAGGACCTCTGCTACACCAAGGGCGTGCGCACGATGGGCGGCACCGCCGTGCGCAGGGATCTGGTGCCAACATTCGACTCCACCGTGGTATCCAGGCTTCGTAGTGCAGGTGCGGTCGTACTGGGGAAGCTGAATCTCTCCGAAGGAGCTGCGGCAGGATACAACCCGGCTTTCGACGTGCCGTTGAATCCGTGGAACCCTGACCGATGGCCCGGCATGTCCTCCAGCGGCTCCGGGGTCGCTCTCGCTGCGGGTCTTTGCTTCGGGGCGATCGGTACCGATACGGGTGGCTCGATTCGTATGCCTTCATCCGCCAACGGTGTGGTCGGATTGAAGCCGACGTACGGGCGCGTGAGCCGCTACGGCGTGCTCGCAATGGCCGAGTCCCTCGATCATGTCGGCCCCATGGCGCGCCGCGTCGCGGACGCGGCGCTGATGCTCGATGTGATCGCGGGACCCGATCCGAGGGATCCGACCTCGCTCGAGGCGCCGCCCCCGCGGGCGTTCGAGCAACTCCGCAGAGGATTGCGTGGCGTACGCATTGGCCTCGATCGCGACTACGCGCTGAAGGGTATCGACTCCGGGCAAGCCAAGGCCATCGAATCGGCAGTTGGCGTACTGCGCGACCTCGGCGCTCAGATCGTGGAGGTCAGGATGCCCGATGTGTCGCGCGTGGTGGAAACATGGCAGCCGATCTGTGCGCACGAGATGGCGGCAGCGCACGCGGCGACTTTTCCGGCGCGCGCGGCAGAGTACGGACCGTATCTGCGCGAGTTTCTGGAGCAGGGTTCGCGAGTCACGCCCGAGCAGCTTGCCGCTGCGAGCCGGGCGCGTCAGGCGCTCATGCAGCAGCTGAATCTGCTCCTTGATTCGGTCGATGCGATGGCGGGCCCCGCCGGTGGTGATCCGGCGTGGCCCATCACGCATGCGATTCAGGTGGGCCCGTTGGCTGCGTACCACGCCGCCTGGTCAGCCGCAGCGCCGAGGTCCGCCGAGTTCACGATGCCGATGGATCTGGCCGGCGTGCCCGCCATCTGTCTGCCGTCAGGATTCTCGCCAGATGGCTTGCCGTATAGCGTCCAGTTCACAGGACGCCGGCTCTCGGAAGCGATGCTTGCGAGCATCGCCTACGCCTACGAGACGGCGACGCCCTGGCACAAGCGCCACCCCGGTGACCGATCAGCCTGACGTGCCGTCCGGCTCTGTCGAGGGCAGGGTCACACGGATGCTCGCACCGCCATCAATATTGTTCGTGGCGCGGATGCTTCCATGATGCGCGCTGATGATGCTGCGGCAAACGGCGAGCCCTAGTCCCGTGCCTTTGGTCTTGGTGGTTACGAACGGTTGAAAGATCCGTTCCAGGTCTGCTGGCGGAATGCCGCAGCCGTGATCGACAACGCAGATGCTGACTTCTCCGCGCTCGCCGGCCGCCGTCCGGATCGACAGCTCTCGTGCGCGGCCGGACGCACCTTCCATTGCGTCACAGCCATTCATGATCAGATTGACGAGTACCTGCTGCAGCTGAACTCGATCGCCCTGCACCTTCGGTAGACTCGAGGTGAGTTCCGTGCTGACCGAAACTGCGCGACCCATGAGATCTGTCCGCAGCAGTCTCAGCACGTCACGCACGATTTCGTTGATATCCAGCGGGCCATGCTCCACTTGCTCTTTCTTGAGCAATGTCCGCAGTCGCTGAATGACATCCGCGGCAAGCTTATCGCCCTCGACGATGTCATGGAGGATTTCACGGATCTCCTCAGTGTTGATGGGATTGTGCTCCAGGGAGCGCAGGGCGGCGCGCGCATTGAAGAGAATGGACGTCAGGGGTTGAGTCAGCTCGTGAGCGAGCGACCCCGATAACTCGCCTACCATGGTGATGCGCGACAGGTGCGCGAGTTCGGCGCGCTGCTGAGCGGCTTCGGCTTCGCTTTTGTGTCGCAGAGTGATATCCACGATCGACGCGATGACGGCGGTGCCTTCCGCCGTAGTGATCGGGCTCAGTGCCACCTCGATCGGGACCTCGCCGCCATCCTTGCGGCGCCCGTAGATCTCACGTCCGGTTCCCATCGAACGTGCGGCAGGCGCCGCCCAGTAGCTGTGCAGATGATCCGGATGAGCCTCGGAAAACCGCGCCGGGATCAGAGTCTCGATCGGGCGGCCAAGGAGCTCCTCACGGACATAGCCGAATATCCGCTCGGCCTGGGTATTGACCAATGTGATGTGACCCTGCGCGTTGACCAGGATCATGCCACTTGGCGCGGCGTCCACGGCGGACCGAAAGCGCTCATCGGCGTGCTTGCGTGCCGTGATTTCCATGGCAGCGCCATGCAGGCGCACCGGTCTGCCATTGTCGGCACGCTCGACGCCAAACCTTGCGGTAATCCATCGGACCTGACCATTGCAGGGCAGGAGGCGAAACTCGATGGCGGGAACCACAGCTTCGGTGGCCGCCCCCATCGCCTGGCGAACGCTTTCGCGATCAGCGGGATGGATTCGTTCCAGCAGCTGCTCTGTCTGCATCGATTCCGATCTGGCGATACCGAACAAGGCTCGCCAATTGTCAGTCGCCCACACCTCCTGCTTCTGGAAATCGCGAGACCAGAATCCCAGGTTTGCGGTTTCAGAGGCCAGAGTTACGCGTCGCTCACTCTCATGCAACTCATCCACGATGCGTGCCGCCTGCACGACCTCGCGGCTCAACTCGAAGGCGATCGCGAGCACGATCAACATGTAAAACGCGCTCGCGGTGATCGGCATAGGGAGCACGCCCCACAGCGCCACGATCGACTGTGTGGTCGCGAGAGCGAAGAAAAGACTGACACTGCCTGCGACCATCAGCGCCTGGCGGTGATCCCCCCGTTTCCAGACGGAGGCCGTGATGTCTAAAGCGTACACGACTACCAGCAGCAGACTCAGCTGTCCGATCAGCATCCAGGGATTGGCCGGACCGATCGCAACCGAAACGGATTCCCCGAGGAAGGGAATGTGCCGCAGGCTGGTGATTTCGCGAAAGTTGAGATTGGGCGAGAAGGCGAAGTCGAGGACCAGCGATATCGAGCGGGTGGCGACGATGGAATAGAGGAGCCACTGTCGGCCGGTACGAAGATGCAGTCGCAGGAAGCCGCACAGGGTCACGATCGCGAACCAGGCGGGTACGTGCAGCCAACGCAGCGCCTCACCGAATTCCGCGGTCGTCTGCGACCGCATCATCCAGAATTCACACACCGCAAGGAACCCAATTGCCAGCGCCGCCAGCGCGAACAGCAGGTTGCCAAGAGAATTGGGCCGCTTCAGCCAGATGAGCGTGTGCAAGCCCGCGACCATGAGGCACGCGGACAGGGTCATGGACCAGACGACCGTCACCCAGCTCATTGCTGCGCAGTGCCCAGGCTCGCTGGAATCGTCAGATCATGCGGCGGTGATCTGCCCGTTCGATTTGACCGCGGTTCCTCGGACAAGGAGAGATGCCGTGACGAAGGGTGCGGTCACGGTATCAGATCTGCGGGTCTTCATGGGGAGCGCTTCTGGTCGCTATCGTCTTGAGCGCGCCCAGCAGTACGCGATCGTCAACCGGCTTGCGCAGGTACGCGACGACCCCCTGCCGCAGGCACTCCTCGCGTGCTGCAGGCTCATCGTGCGCGGTAATGATGATGGTTGGCAGACGCGCTCCGGCGCGGATCAGCGTACGCAGCACTTCGACGCCGGACATGGCAGGCATCTGCAGATCCAGAATCAGACAGTCCGGCGGGTTGCGGAGCCAGGACTCGAGGAATTCCTGTCCAGAGGCGAAACCGCATGCTGCAAAGCCGCTCCCCTGGAGCAGGCGCACCAACGCTTTGCGCACTAACGCATCATCGTCGATTACGGCGATCACTAACCGTGCTCCGGCTGACGCTTCCCGCACAGCCGTCCTGCAGTCACCGGCGAGTGGCAGCGGAGACGGACCGATTTCGTCGTGAGGACAAGGTGGTCTCCGTCTGTTTGCTCGGCGCCGCGCGCGAGTCGGGAACACTGGTTACTGTGAAGACGCAGAGTGAGCGCTCGCGTACAGCGGAGGCAATGCGCCTTAGGGCTTACAGGTCTCGCCCGCGCCGGAGAGTCTGTTCCCGGATCTCCCGGCTGCACATACTCCCAAAGGCCAATTGAAGGGGTACAGGGCGCCACCCTACCGTGCAGCAGGTCGGCATTGCCGGCTGGGCCGCAGCTCCGCGGAGCTCCCCGGGCAATCAAATCCGCCTGGTCGTGTTAGATGTGCAAGCTGGCTTCGAGCCTGGCGGTGAATGGCCGCTCCGGCGCGGCGCGGCCCTGTGAGACGAGAAACACGAGCTCGGCGACAGAGCGGGCGTGCATCTTGTTCATCACGCGCGCCCTATGTACCTTGATCGTCTTCTCGCTGATGCCAAGGTGGGCTGCGATCTGTTTGTTGAGCCGGCCGGCCACTACCAGATGCAGAACCTCACGCTCGCGAGGCGATAGCCGCGCCATCCGGCGTTCGATCTCGCTACGGGCCGCATGCATTGCGCGCTCACTCTTGTCGAGTTGCAATGCGTTCTCGATCGCGGCGAACAGCTCGACTTCGTCGATTGGCTTGGTGAGAAAATCGACGGCGCCCAGCTTCATGGCAGCGGCACAGCTATGGACGTCACCCTGACCGGTCAGGAACACGATGGGGTGCTTGAGGGGTGAGTTCGCAAGTATCCGTTGCAGTTCGTCGCCTTTCATTCCGGGCATATCGAGATCAAGCAGGACGCAGCCGTGCTCGCTCGCGGCCGGGGCCTGCTCCGCCAGAAAGCCCTCCGCGGACAGGAAGGAGCGTACGTTATACCCGACGGCGTGAAGCAGACGTCGGAGCGCCCGGTGAATGCTCTGATCATCATCCACGATGAAGATCGTGAACCCGAGCCCTCGCTGCTCCTGCGCCGAAACCCTGTCGCTGTCCATACTGAACGCGATACTGTCCTGCCGCCGGATCTCCTTCAATTGTGTAATGTACGGATAGGCACCGAGTGCGGGGACTCCGAGTCAGATGATCTGAAATCCGCGGTTCTGCTTCTTCTCTTTCTTGGCGGCACGCTTCTCCTGCAGAGACTTCGCCGGTTTCTTCTTCGTTTCCTTCTTCCGATCCATACCCTTGCTCATGGTATTGCTCCTGATGGCTGGGACACGTACTTCTGCCTGTCACAATACGCCAGTCTCGCGGATGGCCGCTAATTCGGCAGCGCATCCCGCAGCCGTTCATCCCAGCGCCATTCGCGGTGACCGGTACCGATTTGGACGCCGCCGACCCAGCGCGCCGGCGGTTCGAGAGCCTGGAAGTCCGCGGTTCCACGCAGGATGGCTCGACCCAGGTCTGTAATGGTCAGCACGTCGGTCCAGGGCGCGTGCTGCCTTCCGTCGCGATCGAGCCCAGGCTGACGCGTGTAGACCGGTTCGCGAGCGAGCTCCATGTCCAGCAGCCGATCCCGCAGCTGCAGATCGCCCTGCCCGGGCAGCGGATCCGCGGAGTAGGTCAGGCGCGTGAAGATCCGGTTGAGGCTGTGAGGCTCCTGCGCGAGCAGCGTGAGCGCCAGTTCCTGCGTCAGTGACAAGCCATTCGCGACCGACGGCAGCTCGCGCAGGTGTCGGTGCAATGCGGGCGCAAGCAGCGGCAGCGCTGGCGTACCGCTGCGCATGATCCCTGCGAGGGCCCGCGGATCGGGACTCACGAGCGCGCCCCAGACCTCGCGACCAAGCCCGAGCTCGGCGGGGCCGACTGGCTTGCGGGTCTTCCACAGAAGCCGCAATGCCTCCGGAGGCAGCTGACCCAGGCCGATGAAACGCACAGCGCCCGGAAACTCCCCAACATTGATCAGCTCGAGAAGCGGCGGTCGCGGATGAGTCGCGAAGTGTCCGAGCAGGCGCGCGAGCACGAGCTGATCGTGGCAGTCTCGCTCGGACCAGATGACGACGCGGTCGTAGGCGGCAGAATCAAGCAGGAGCTGCTCCTCGCGACGCAGGCCCGCGAGTACCTGATCGTAGTCACCGATACCGCCATCGCGGCCGTAACGCGTGAGCAGAAAGCGCGCGCGCTCCTCCAGGCAGCCTGGACCTGCAGCGTGCGCGGGACCCGCAGCATACGGATAGCTGTGCTCGTAGAAATCGCCCCCGAACCCGGCGAGCTCGAGCGGTCTTTTGAGATCACTGCCGCAGCGCACGTGCAGGGTGCGCAGCTCGTGATCGGGCCCGCGCCCGCGAGCAGGCTCGATCGCCTCGCGCTCCTGCGCCATCGAGGCAATGTGCCGTTTGAGGGCGGCCCAGCTCTCGAACCGCAGCTCCTGCGCGATCAGGTACTGAGCCTCGGCAAGCTTCGGTTCCGACCTGAAGCGTATCAGCGCGTCGCGATCGCCGGCCCGGGCTGCCTTCAGCAGATCCTTGGCGCGCTTTTGTTGCTGTTCGAAGTTGAGGCGGAAATGCGGGTAGGCCGTCGCTGGGTCTGGCATGAGGCAATCCCCTTATCAAACACCTGCGTCCGCTCAGGCAGATAAGGGAACACGTCAGACCTCAAAGTCAGGTCATCGTGTCGTGGGCGCAGCCCTTTCCGCGGACGTGGTTGCTCCGACCGAGCGGCTTTGATACTAGCAGCGGGGTGCCCCAATGGGCCAATGGCGAGAGATCGAGGCGAACGCGACATGACTCGCATTTCGGCTATGAGCAAGGTTCCCGCCGTCACACTCGGCTTCTGGATCATCAAGATCCTGGCGACGACCCTGGGCGAGACGGGCGGCGATACCGTCACCATGAC
>DATIYV010000035.1:0-6937 GCA_035517435.1 Steroidobacteraceae bacterium
CCCGGCCTTCACGAACTGCGTATCGTCGGCCCCGATCCCGACCACGGTGCCGGAAATCTGCGGGGTGATCTCGACCACGTTGCCGCTCACGTAGGCGTCATCGGTCGACTGATGCCAGCGCAGCACCTGCCCCCAGTAGAGGCCATAGACCAGCGCGAGGCCCAGGACGGTGCCACCGACTCCGGCCAGCAGGGGCCAGCGGCGGCGGGGATTGACGGTAGTGCTGCGGTCGTCGGTGCTCATGGCGATCCTTCGGAGAAATCGATCCGTTTAGCGGAACGGTGCGGAAACCCTTACTGCGTCAGGCGCTCGCGCGCGCCTCGCCCGGCTGCGCGTTGTCGAGCATCCGGCTCAGCAGACTCTCGAGCGTGCGCGCCTCCGCCTTGCTGAAACCGCGGAGGAAGCGGTTGGCCACGGCCAGCGACAGCTCGCGCATGCGCGGGTAGGCGGCGCGACCTTCGTCGGTCAGCTCGAGATGCACCAGCCGGCGATCCTCGGGACTGCGGTTGCGGCGGATCAGGCCCTTGCCCTCCAGGCGATCGAGCATCCGGGTCATGGCCCCGGCGTCGTAGGAGATTCCCTTGCACAGCTCGGACGCGGACTTGCGCTCCTCGCCCGCGAGCGATGCGATGACGATGAACTGCGCCGCGCTCAGCTCGAGCGGCGCCAGGCGCCGGTCGGCGGCGAGCTCCGCATCGAGCGCGGCGAGCATCTCCACCCGCACGCGCGACAGCAGCGCCCCGATCGATCTGCGCGGCTGGTAGCTCGCGCTGTCGTAAATGTCGCCCAAGGTCGTGACTCCGTGAATCTATCGTTAGGGGGACGGGATGCCCCCGCCAGTGGACTTACACCACATTAGTTGCCTAGGCCGTAATTGTCAAGGCTTACACTGCCGCGCCTTCCATTGCCCCGGCAGGGCCGTGCGGGCGAGGGCCGGCTGAACCCCTGCCCGCGCTTCAGGATCTGACCCCGGCCTGTAACACGGGGCGAGCAGAATCGCGCCCGGCGTGACCCATGGACGACTCGATGCCCCAGCTGACCACAACCCTGCGCTGGCGGGCGGCCCTTTCCCAGGCCGCGCGCGAGTCCCTCACCGCCCGCTGGCGCAGCACCCTCGAAGCCCTGCAGGCCGCCCGGCTCGAGCACCGAGCCCTGTATGCCGCGGCGGCGACGGATGTGCGGGCGCTCCGCAAGGCCGCGCAGCGCGTGCACGACCTCGAGCAGCTGCGTGCGGTGCTGGCACGCGAGCTCGCCTCGGTCATGGGTACTGAGTAAGGGCCAGCCTGGTTCTTCGGGCACGGCCCCCTGGCGTAGAATCCACGCCCGCCTGGCAGCGGGGTGTAGCTCAGCCTGGTAGAGCGCTACGTTTGGGACGTAGATGTCGCAGGTTCAAATCCTGTCACCCCGACCAAAGCACCGAGGGTCCATTCCGGTTACATAGGTAACGTTTTATACCGGAGACATGGGTGACACTTTCGCGGCGAAGGGGTTGGCCGCGCTCTCTATCCGGCATGTCTCGTCATCGAAGAAGCCTAAGTCGTAGCGCATAAAGCTCACCAGCCAGATCTTCTCCTCGACTTGTTTCACCCCGACCCTCTGGCCGGCGAAGGCCTGGCTGAGGTTGATCTTCAACGGTCCCATGCAGATCCTGCCACAGCGCGTCACCGTGATGGTGCGGTCGTGGAAGGGATACTCGAGATCGGGTAGGCCTTTATAGGGTCGCGGGGAAGAGGCGTAGAGCTCGGCTGGGTAACGCATGTTGAGGGCCTGATGAGGGCGCTCCTGGTTGAAGGTGCGGATGAACTGATCGAAGCGGGCCTGCTGCTGTAGGAAGTTCTTGGAGGCCGGCTTGGTGGCTTCCTTCTTCAGCGTCAGATGCATGCGCTCGTGGCGTCCGTTCTGCTGCGGGTTGCCGGGCTTGATGCGCTCGAGATCGATTCCGAGCCGCAACCACCATACCGACAGTCGGGTGAGGCCAAAAAGGGAGTTGGCACTGGCAAAGGGGGATCCGTTATCGGTGCGAATCGCCGCCGGTAAGCCAAAGTCCTTAAAAGCCCGCTCAAAGACGGTAAAGGCGTACATCGCGCGGGTGTTCTCAAGCGCCTCACAACTGATCAGGTAGCGACTGGCGAAGTCAGTGATGGTGAGCGGATAGCAGTACCGCCGGTCCGCCAGCATGAACTCGCCCTTGTAGTCGGCACACCAAAGATCGTTCGGCGAGTAAGGGTGCGAGAGTGCGGTGCCTTGCGCCTTGTAGAGGCGCCGTCGGCGTCGCTTGACCAGGCCGTTGCGATCGAGGATCGCATGCACCGTGCTGATCGCCGGACAGTGCACCTCAGAGTGCTTACGGCGCAGCCGTTCGCGTATCTTCGGCGCCCCCCAGGTGGGGTGCTCCTGCTTGAGCTGGATGATGGCCTTCTCAATCTGGAAAGGGAGCTGGCGGGCATGCCGGTAGGGCCTTCGGGAGCGGTCCGTCAGGCCCTCCACCCCGCAGTCCTTGTACCGGCCAAAGATCTTGTAGCCGGTCTTGCGGGAGATCTCGAACTCCCGGCACAGCACCGCCATCTTCTCCCCGTCCAGCAGACGGGCCACAAACCGCAGTCGTTCGTCCATCTGGTGACACTCCCGCCACGGCATCTGCGTCCCCTCCGCAAATGCCGAAAAGTGTCACCTATGTCTCCGGAATAGACTGTCACCCATCAATCAGGTAGGACTCATGCCGATTCAGACGAGTGGCGCCATCAGCGTCGTAAGGCGAGGGAGCATATACATGACGAACTACCGCTCAAGTTCCCGCTGCGCGGCGCTCATGCGCGCCGCCTTGTCGGTCCTTGCCGCGACGCTGCTTCAGGTCACCCCCTTCGGCGTGGCCGAGCGCGCGCTCGCCGCTGATCCCCAAGTGCATCTCACGGTGCTCGACACCGATGCGCGGATCTCGCGTAAGTCGTCGTACACCATCACATGGACCAGCGCCGACATTCCGATGAACACGGCGCTCAGCCTGCGCCTCTACTGGAAGATGGCGGATTCGGGGGTGCGGATCGGCGGCGCTGTACAGCCGGGCGATACGAGCCGCTTGCTCACCACCGTGCTTGACGCGGCGGCGATGAAGGTGTTCATGGAGAAATTCAAGTCGAACGCCACCTTCAGCACGATCGAATCCGGCAAGTACGTCTGGGATGTCGCCAAATTCTGTGCCCAGAACACCGAGAACGGCCATAGCGTCTGTGACAGCGCGCCGTCGTTCCACCTGCAACTGATCCTGCGCGCATCGAACGATCCGTGCGCGGACAACATGCGATGCAACAAGCCGCGCACGCTCTTTAAGAGCGAGTTAAGTCGCGGGGCGATCTCGTTCGGCGAACACTGACGTCGTACTTGCGCGTGGCCTGGGCCACGGGGCACGCTGCCCGCTACCGCCAGGGCGCAGAGCGCTCCGGCATGGCGGCAGCACCGACCAGCGGGCGACGGTTCCAGTCCACCACCGAATCGTTGTGCACGCGTTTGACGATCCACAGGAAGTAGACCGAGGCAGGAATTCCTAACAGGTCGAAGGGAAGAGTCGCGACGTGGCCTTCACTCGTCGCATAGATCAGGTGCATCAGGGCACAGGTGAAGAAGACCGCCGAGAGTGATATCCCCGCGAGGGACCACGCTCCCTCGGCGGCATGGCGGCGTACCTGGTAGTCCGCGAGGTACCAGCCGACCATGCCGTAGGTGACGACCACGAAGAGATTCGCCGCGAGTGTGACTGAGGCGGCGTCCAACCCGCCCGGGACTGCGGTTCGCGAAGCGAGGCCCAGCACGGTGCACATGACTTGCGAGGGTGACACCGGTGCCGGGCGCGCCAGAGTCCAGCCGGCGAGCCAGCCCACTGCCACAGCGAAGGCAACGGCCAGCGATATCGCCCAGTATCGCGAGCCCGTGAACGGACGATCACCGCGGCCGCCGAGGGCTGTCTCGAAGCGCAGGCCGACGAAGATGAAGCCGGAGGGTAGACCGATCACGGTGACCGCCAGCATCGGCCAGGAGGCCTCTCCACCCTGGAGTGCGTGCCAGCCGTGAATCAGGTGATGCGGTCCACAGCTTGCGGCCATCAGCGAGAAGCCGATACCAAATCGCGACCAGCCGCGCAAGCGATGCAGGCTGAAGGTTTCCCAGGCCGAGAGGAGGCCGAGCCCCGTGTAGGCGAGGCCGATCAGGAGATTGCCGATGCCGATGACGAGAGACATCAGCGGCCGCCCTCCGTCTTACCGCTCATCGGCGCGCCGATATGATCGAGGAACTCGTCGATGAAGTAGCGGTGACCGCGCCGCGCCGGTGCATCGCTCGACATGTCCGCGACGGCCAGCGTGCGTTCCGCACGCGGACGCCAGAGTTCGCGCTCCAGCATCGCCGGGACCCGATCCGCTGCGACCGGTGGCGAGAACAGGTAACCCTGGGCGACGGCGCAGCCCATGCGCAGCAGGGCCGCTGCCTGCTCGCGCCTTTCGACGCCCTCGGCGATCGGGTGCTTGCCCATCGCAAAGGCGAGACTCAGGATCGAGGACACGATCGCGGTATCTCCCGGCTCGGCGCCGAGGCCATCGATGAAATCGCGGTCGATCTTGAGGACTTCGGCCGGCAGGTCGCGCAGGCGCGCGAGCGATGAGTGTTGGGTGCCGAAATCATCGATCGCCACGTAGACGCCCATCTTGCGGGCCTGGTCCAGCACCCTGACGGTATCCGCCGTGGCGCCGGTGACCGCCTTTTCGGTGATCTCCAGGCATAACGCCGTTGGCTCGACGCCTGTTTCGGCGAGGATCCGCGCGAGCTCCTCGGTGAAGCCCGCCGCTTGAACCTCGCGCGGCGAGACGTTTACCGACAGGGCCAGCGGCCGACCCGGTGCCAGCCGTGCCCATGCGGCCAGCTGGCGGCAGGATTCGCGCAGCACCTGGCGGCCGACTTCCACGATGAGCCCGCATTCCTCGGCCACCGGAATGAAGTCGTCCGGCGGGACGATGCCGCAGGTTGGATGCCGCCAGCGCACCAGCGCCTCGAGCCCCACGACGCGCCCGCTCTTGAGGCTGACCTGCGGCTGGTACACCACGAACAACTGCGCCGCGCGCAGCGCCAGTCGCAGGTCCGACTCGATCTGCACACGCTTTTCCGCCTGCGCGTACAGCTCGTCATTGAATATCTGCAGCCTTGCCCGCCCCCGGCCCTTGGCGGTGTACAGGGCCGTATCGGCTTCGCGTAACAATCGCTCGGCCGTCTTCTCGCCGGGAGCGCAAGCGGCGACGCCGATGCTCGCCGACACCACCACTTCCCGGCGCGCGATGAAGAGCGGCTCCGCAGTGGCGTTGAGTATCCGTTCGGCGAGTGCAGCCTCGGAGCCCGCCGTGGCACGGGGATGCAGGATCACCAGCTCATCGCCGCCGAAGCGGCTCGCCGTGTCCTGCGGAGCCAGACAGCCGACGATCCGCCGCGCCATCTCGCGCAGCACGTCATCGCCGCTGCCATGGCCCAGCGAATCGTTCACGCGCTTGAAATTGTCAAGATCCACGAACAGGATCGCGATGCGCTCCCCGTCGATCGGGATGCGCGAGAGCTCGCGCTGCAGGCTGCCGAGCAGCACTTCGCGGGTGGGGAGGCCCGTCAGCGGGTCGTGAGTCGCCGCATGTCGCAGCCGATCGACCGCGCCACGCAGGCGGTCGATCTCTGATTGCTCGTCCTCTACGAGCGCGCTGACACGCGTGTGCATCTGAGCATCCGGAGTGGGCCTGAAGATCCGTGGCTGCCGCAAAATCCCTGTTTCCTTTATCGGCGGCGCCGCCCTTCGCGACAAGGCTGTCCCGCTGGTTTCAACGCTGAAGTCCGCTGCGGCGACTCAGATCGTGGAATGCGTCACAGATCCCGCCGCAGGATGCCATTGTGTGGCGCGGCGCGCTGCGAGGGGATCGGGGCTTCCCTGTAGCGGATGCTCGGCGATTGGGTATTTCGACTCGGGCCTGGGAGGGCCGTCGAAGAGCTTGTGGGGCGCGGGCTCGGGCTATCCGCAGCGGACCGTGCCCGGCGCACACAGCGCGCGCGGCCGGCGTGACATCGCTCACAAATAGCTGCTGAAGTGCCGCCGCGGAGGGTCCTCCGCCGGCACAATGCGCGCAGGTACCGCCATGAATATGACTCAACTCATCATCGGCACCGCCTGCGGCTTTCTGGTCGCCCAGGGCGCCGTGTACGGTATCCGTCGGCTGATCGGCCTGGTGCCGGGGGGCGAGCTGATCAGCAGGCTGCGCAGCCTCCGCCCCGGGCCCAGCCCGAATTTCATCGGCGCCTTCGTCAAATACGCAGCTCCCGTCGGCATCAGCGCCGCGCTCGCTACCTTCGGCGTCTGGGCGGTGAGCGACTATCTCGCCGCACGCTCGGCGCGCACCGCGGCGGCCAACGTGTTCGATTCCTCGGCAGCGCAGTCGGCCGCGGAGCAGAGCAGTACCCAGATCGCGAGTGCCGCGCTCACGCCGCCTCCGCCCCTCGAGCCGGTGGACGAGCCCACAGCCAGCAAGCCCGATCCGTATGCGGACCCGGAGTTCCGGGTGGCGCACAAGGCGCGGCACGCGGCAGCGAATCTCAAGGACGTTCTCATCGAGCGCTCCGAGACGCGCGCGCGCAATGACCTGGTGCGCGAGCTGCAGCAGCATGCGCAGCGCTCGCAGTACGACTGCGAGGCCGCGGCGCACGCCGACCGCTATCTCAAGGCCGGGCTCGATGTCTGGGGCTTCGCGGCCTGGCAGGTGAAGTACTTCCCGGCCGACAGCTACCGCGGGGCCACGCTCGCGCAGTGCAAGGACCTCAAGAACGTCGTCGCCTCGCTCGATCTGCAGGCGGCCGTCGCACAGCAGAACCCCCAGGACTCCGAGCACTGAGCCGGCGCCGGGCGCCGCCCCGGCCGACCCGT
>DATIYV010000036.1:0-4351 GCA_035517435.1 Steroidobacteraceae bacterium
GGTCTTGCCCCAGCCGATGTAGGACAGCGGCTCGGTCGAGCGCCAGAACGGCATCAGCTGATCGCGCGGACTGCCGGCATCGTGCGTGATGATCGTCTGCTTCATGTCGACCGTGTGCTGCAGATCCCACAGCACGCGATAAGGACTCAGGGGCACTTCATCGGACGTGAGCCGGGGGAGCCATTCGCGCATCCATTCGGCGCGCACGCTTTCGATCTCGGTGACGACGCGGGTCGAATCGCGCGCGCTGGAGACTTTCTTGCGGCAGGCCTCGATGAGCGCGGCGAGAGTGAGCTGCGCATCGCCGATCAGCGCGTACTGCGTGATGACGCTCTTGTTGAGGTCCTTGGCGTCCATCGTCGAGTGGATGATGGTCTTGCCGGTCGGCATGCCGATCCCGAAGGCGGTCTCCGAGAAGCTGCAGCCGATGCCGAAGATCACGTCGGCGCGATGCAGGAAGTGCGGTACGGTCTTGGGGTAGGCCGCGCCACCCGAGCCGAGCGAGAGCGGATGGCTTTCGTCGAAAGCGCTCTTGCCTGGCAGGCTCGTGCACACCGGAATGGCGAGCAGTTCCGCGAGCGCCTTGAGCTCCGCGTAGGCCTCGGCCCAGTGCACGCCCTGACCGGCGTAGATGACCGGCCGCTCAGCCTTCATCAATACCTCGGCAACCCGCGCCACGTCGGCCGGATCGGGCGCGCTGCGCGTCTTGATCACGGGCGTGTAGTTGAGAGGCTCGGGCACCTCATCGGCAAATGCATCGTGCGGAATCTCGACCACCACTGGCTGCGGGCGGCCGTTGCGCAGCTGCGTGAACGCGCGACGGAAGATGTTCGGCACTTCGGCGCCGATCGTCACCGGCTCGGCGTGCTTGCAGACGCCGGCCATCTGGATCGTGGAGTTGAAGTTGTGCGGCACGTACGCCAGGCGCCGGGCGTAGCCCTGCGGCAGCACCAGCACCGGCACGGACTCGCCGTACGCCTGGGCCACGCCGCCGTAGGCGTTTTCCGCTCCCGGACCGTGCTGCATGCAGAAGGCGCCCATCAGCTTGCCGCGCGTCATGCGTGAGACGGCGTCCGCCATATGCAGTCCCGTGCGCTCCTGGCGCACGATCACCGTGCGAATGTCTGCAATGGCGGCCGCCTCGAGCAGCCGGTTGCGCGGGTAGCCAAACAGCACACTGACGCCTTCCCGCTTCAAAATCTGCGCAATCGCAGCATCCGTCTTCACTTGGGTTCGTCCTTCCGTCTTCAGGAGTCGTGGCGCAGCAGCGGCAGCGCCGGCAAGGTGAGAAACTCTTCGAAGTCATCCGAGACCGAGAGCTCGCGGAACAGGCGCACGGCCTGCTCGAAGCGCCCGTGCTCGTAGGCCTCGGGGCCGACCTCGCCGCGCACGCGCTTCATCTCCTCGCCGATCAGGCGGTCCAGGAGCTCGACGGTCGCCTTCTGTCCGTCGGCGAGCTGGATGCCGTAATGCACCCACTGCCAGACCTGGGCGCGGCTGATCTCGGCGGTCGCGGCGTCTTCCATCAGGTTGTACAGCGGCACGGCGCCCTTGCCGCGCAGCCATGCCTCGATGTACTGCACGCCGACGCGGATGTTCTCGCGCAGGCCCGCCTCGGTGCGCGTGCCGGGGTGCACTTCCAGGAGGTTACTCTGGGTAATGCTCACGTCCTCGCGCAGCCGCGAGAGCTGATTCGCCCCCGGCATCAGACGATCGAACACTTCCTGTGCAACCGGCACGAGATCCGGATGCGCGACCCAGGTGCCATCGTGGCCGTCGCTGGCTTCGCGCTCCTTGTCGGCGCGCACGCGCTCGAGAGCGGCGGCGTTGGCGGCCGGATCTTTGCGATTGGGGATCTGCGCGGCCATGCCGCCCATGGCGAACGCGCCGCGGCGATGGCAGGTCTTGATCAGCAGCAGTGAATAGGCGCGCAGAAACGCCTTGCCCATCACCACCTGCGAGCGATCGGGCAGCACATAGGCCGGATTGGCGCGCAGCTTCTTGATGAAGGAGAACATGTAATCCCAGCGGCCGCAGTTCAGGCCGACGATGTGCTGGCGCAGCTCGTAAAGGATCTCATCCATCTCGAACGCGGCGGGCAGTGTCTCGATCAGCACCGTCGCCTTGATGGTGCCGGCGGGGAGCCCCAGCCGCTCCTGCGCGAACAGGAACACGCTGTTCCACAAACGCGCTTCCTGGTGAGTCTCGAGCTTCGGCAGATAGAAATAGGGCCCGCTGCCACGCGCAATCTGCGCGCGCGCGTTATGGAAGAAATACAGGCCGAAGTCGAACAGCGATCCGGAAATCGATGCGCCATCGACCGTGATGCCAGGCTCGGGCAGATGCCAGCCGCGCGGGCGCACCATGAGCACCGCCGGGCGGGGCCCCAGTGCGTAGCGCTTGCGCGACACGGGGTCCTCGTACTCCAGCGTGCTGTGCCAGCGGTCGAGGAGGTTGACCTGGCCCTCCAGATTGTTGGCCCAGGTCGGGGAGTTGGCGTCCTCGAAGTCCGCCATGAAGACTTTCGCGCCGCTGTTGAGCGCGTTGATGATCATCTTGCGATCGACGGGACCGGTGATCTCTACGCGCCGGTCGAGCAGGTCGGCCGGGATCGGCGCCACGCGCCAGTCACCGGCACGCACGTCGGCCGTCTCCTTGGAAAAGTTCGGCAGCTCGCCGGCGGACAGGTGCTGCTGGCGGATGACGCGAGCGTGCAGGATCTGGGCGCGGCGGGGCTCGAAACGGCGGTGCAGGGCGGCCAGGAACTCGAGCGCCTCGGTCGTGAGGATCTCCGCGAAGCGCGGCCCGAGGGCCTGATGCAGCACGACGCCCTCAGGCATCGCGGGGCCGGCGGGGGTCTCTGCAGCCACGGTGGACATAAGTTCTTTCCCGTCCATCAAGAATCCAACCCGGAACTATGCCGGGCGAAGGGTCGCATTCCCAGCTCTTTTGCAGCCACAGGATCTTCAGTGGCCTGGAAAAGATCACTACGCGCTGCCGCTCGCTCCGGCAAGGATTTTGCCTTCATGACGCTTCAGCACCAGCGTGCCCGCAAAGGTGATGAGCGCACACAGGAGCATGAAGTAGGCGGGGGCCGTCGCGTTGCCGGTGGACTTGACGAGCTGGGTCGCAGCGACCGGTGCCGTTCCGCTGAATATCGAGAAGGCGAGATTGAAGGCAACCGCCACGCCGCTGAAGCGGATGCGGGTCGGGAACAGATCACCGACCACGCCACACATCGGACCGTTGACCAGCGAGGCGGCAAGGCCGGCCAGGAGAAACAGCACGATCGGATTGACGCTGTGGGAGGCGAGACTGGAGAAGAAGGGGATACAGCCCACGGCGAGCACCAGACCTCCGGTGCGCAGGATCCAGCGTCGCGGAATGCGGTCCCCGAGCCAGGCCGTCGCCAGCAGGCCGAAGGAAAGGACGAGGAGTCCCGCATTCTGCGCTTCGATCGCGACCAGCGGCGTGTAGCCCATGACGGCCGGCAGGAATGCCGGCATCGCGAAGAACAGGCCATTGAAGCCGGCGGTCGCCACCATCGAGGAGATGGCGATGATCACCGGCACGGGTGAGGTGCGCATGAGCTCGAGGAACGGCTTCTTGGCCGCCGTATGGCGCATGCGCTTGAACTCTTCGGTCTCCGACAGCGACAGGCGCAGCCAGAAGCTCACGAAGCCCAGCGCGCCGCCGAACAGGAAGCCGATGCGCCAGCCGAAGTCCGCCATCTGCTGGGCATCGAGCATGCGATGCACGATCAGACTCAGGATCGACGCCAGGGCAACGCCCGTGTTGACGCAGAAGAAAATGAACCCGGAGGCAAAGCCGGCCCGGCGCGGGGCCGTCTCCACGACGTACGTGATGGCGCCGGGCAGCTCGCCTCCCAGGCAGAAGCCCTGCACCAGACGCAGGAACACCATGCCGGCGGAGGCTGCAAGACCCCAGCGTGCATAGCTCGGCAGCAAGCCCATGCACACGGTCGCGAGCGACATGAACAGCATCGCGAGAATGAAGACGCGCCGCCGGCCGTAGCGATCGCCGAAGTGGCTGAAGATCACCCCGCCGACGGGCCGCGCGACGTAGCCCACGGCGAACACGGCGAAGGACAGCAGGAGCGAGGTGAGAGCGCTGCTGCTCGGGAAGAAGGCATGGCCGATGTACTGCGCGAAGGTGCTGTACACGACGAAGTCGTAGAACTCGAGGGCACCGCCCAGGCTCGAGAGCACGATGACGCGCCACTGGGCGCGGCTGATCCCCGAAGCGCCCGCCTGGGCCCCGTCAAAGCTCGTCAATGAAGTCCCCCCTCGAGTTGCCGCGGCATCTTAACGGAGTGCGCTTCCATAATGCT
>DATIYV010000037.1:0-12282 GCA_035517435.1 Steroidobacteraceae bacterium
CATGCGGCGTTGCGCTTACGCGTTCAGCTCGCAGCCACCTCGGCGACCCCGTTGGCGGGCGTCTTCAGGTTTTTCTTTCGGCCCCACTTGGGCCGCGCGATTTCGGCCACTGACGAGCCGGCGGGGGTGATGACCACCCGATGCACGACCGAGCGGCTGCCGCAGCACGGGCAACGATCTGCCCAGCCGGGAACGTCACGTTCGCACGATCCGCATACCCGTGCGTGCTCAAATGCCATGGTCGACGCCTCCTTTTCGACCGCCGGATCTCGGGTAATCCCGTGACCCTCCGGGGCCGGAAGTCTAGCCCAATGAGTGCGAGGAAACGAGCCTCGGCGGGGACTTACCCGCAAATTATGGTTAACGCGGGCTAATGGGCCCCGTCTGGCGCCGTGAAGCCATATTTCTGAAATATCTTCTGCGCTGCAGCACTCTTCAAATACTGCACAAAGCGCGCTGCATCAGGCGATGCGCCCTTGAGCACCGCAGCCGGGTAGACGATCGGCGGATGCGACTGCTCGGGGAAGGTATCGACGATGCGCACCCGCTTCTCGGCGAGCGCATCGGTCCTGTAGACGATGCCGAGCGGGGACTCCCCGCGCGCCAGGTAGGCCAGCGCCGCGCGTACATTCTCCGCGCGCGCGATGTGATCCGACACCGCGCTCCAGACTCCGAGCGAGGTCAGCGCCGCGCGTGCATACAGGCCCACCGGCACCGAGTCCGGGTCGCCCGTGGCGAGCTTGCCGCCATTCAGATTCTCGAGGAGTTTGAAGCCCGGTTTGATCTTCAATTCTGTCCTGCTGTCGGTGGGCGCAATGAGCACCAGCGCGTTGCCCACCACATTGCCCCGCGTCGCCTCCTCGATCAGCGAGCGCTTGGCGAGATAGTCCATCCACTCGAGATCGGCGCTGAAGAACACATCCGCCCGGGCGCCGGCCTCGACCTGCCGTGCGAGTGCCGAGCTCGCCGCGAAGGAGAACCTGACGGGCTTGCCGCGCGCGGCCGTGTACGTCGTGCCGATCTCATTCAATGCATCGGAGAGCGAGGCCGCCGCGAGCACCAGCAGCGGCTGCGGGGCCTGATCTGCCGCGTGCACCGTCTGCGGCCGCGCAGCGGTCAATACGGCTGCGCTCAATACCGCGGCCGCGAGCAGCGTCCGCGAGGCCAGCGCGACAAGGCTTCTACTCAACATCGCACCTCTCCTGTGACCGGGCGTAGTATTCCGCTATGAACAAACGAACGACGCAGCTCGGGGTGAGACTGCGGGTCGATCTGGGGCCCGCGCAATCGATCGGGCCGGGCAAGATCGCACTCCTCGAGCGCATCGAGGCGACGGGCTCGCTGTCGCAGGCGGCGCGCGATCTTGCGATGAGCTACCGGCGCGCCTGGCTCCTGCTCGATGATTTGAATCACGCTTTCACGGAGCCAGTCACCACCGCGAGCATCGGCGGCGCGGGCGGAGGCGGAGCGCGCCTCACCGACTTCGGCCGGCGAGTGATCGCCGCCTACCGCGAAGTGGAGCGCGCGGCCGATCAGCTCGCCACTGCCAAACTCGGATGGCTCGCGACCGACTGCGCGCCGCCGCGTGCGGTGCGCGAGGTCTCGCGCCGGCCGGTTACCCGGCATATTGAGCCTGCACCGCCGCAGACCCCGGGACGCTCGCGCCCGCGGGCGCCGCGGCCGCCGGGTACAGGTGGCCGCGGAGCGAAACGGACTTGACCAGCACCCAGACGCGCCGGCCGGGCGCGAGGTGGAGTTCCGTCGCGGCCTGATCGGTGACCTGCGCCATCACCGTGGCGCCTCCGATGTCGATCTCCACCAGCTGCGTGCGCGGCTCATCGGGCGCGATGCGCACGAGCATTCCCTCGAGACTGTTGCGCACGCTCAGGCCCTGCGGCGGCTCGACCGCGAGGATGAGATCGCGCGCCAGGAGCTGGACGCGCACGCGCTGACCCGTGGCAAGGCCATCGGCCTGCACATGGAGCACACCGGCACCGACACGCACGCGCGCGAGACCGGAGAGCGCGGCGTTTTCCGTGACTTCGCCTTCCAGTACCGCACCGATCCCATCGACGCCCACGATCGAGCGCAGCTCGGGCGACAGACTCACATCGGCGACGTTGCCCTGGGAGGTGACGGCACCGTCGCGCATCACGACCACGTGGCTCGCGAGCCGCAGCACTTCCTCGTATTCATGGCTCACGTAGATCATCGGTACGCGGTAGCGATCGCGCAGCTTCTCCAGGTAGGGCAGCAGCTCCTCGCGGCGTGCGAGGTCGAGCGAGGCGAGCGGCTCATCCAGGAGCAGGAGGCGCGGCGCGGCGAGCAACGCACGCCCGAGTGCGACCCGCTGGCGCTCCCCGCCCGAGAGTTGATGCGGCCGGCGTGAAATGAGTGCGGTGAGGCCCAGGAGCTCTGTAATCTCGTGGAAAGGCACGCGGCGCGCGGCCCGCATGCCGGAGGCTTCGGCCGCTGGAATGCGACGCTCGCCGTAGCGCAGATTGCCTTCGACATCCAGGTGCGGAAACAGCCGCGCGTCCTGGAACACGTAGCCGATGCGGCGGCGCTCGGCCGGCACATCGATGCCGCGCGCCGAATCAAACAACACGTCCTCCCCGACCCGGATCAGTCCCTCATCCGGGCGGATGAGTCCGGCGATGAGATCGACCAGCGTGCTCTTGCCGCAGCCAGAGCGGCCGAAGAGCGCGACGATGCCCGGAGACGGGGCACGAAATTCCGCATCGAGTGCGAAGCTGCCGCGCAGCTTCCTGACGCGCACTTCCATCATGGCGTGCGCCCCAGTCGCGACCGCACCCGCCGTGCGATCACCTCCGATATCGTCAGCCCGAGGAGTCCCAGCACGATCGAGCAGGTGGCCATGCGCGCGGCCGGACCCTCACCGCCCGGGGACTGCAGCGCCGTGTACAGCGCGAGCGGCAGCGTGCGTGTCTCGCCCGGAATATTGGATGCAAAGGTGATGACGGCGCCGAACTCACCCAGCCCAGCCGCATACGCCGTCACGATGCCGGCCAGGATCCCCGGCGCCATGAGCGGCAGCGTGATGCTCAGGAAGCGATCGAAAGAGCCCGCGCCCAATGTGCGCGCCGCATCTTCCAGACCCGCGTCCACCGTCTCGAGCGAGATGCGCATGGCACGCACCATGATGGGAAAGGACATGACGGCGGTCGCGAGCGCCGCGCCGTTGCGCGTAAAGACGAGCCGGATGTCAAAGGCCCGCTCGAGCCAGGCGCCTATCGGGCCGCGCGCCCCAAACACGAGCAGCAGTACGTAGCCCACGACCACTGGCGGCAGCACCAGCGGCAGATGCACGAAGGCATCAAACAGCATCCGCCCGGGGAAGCGCCGGCGCACCAGCACCCAGGCGACCGCCACGGCAAAGGGCAGGCTCAGCAGGACGCTGCGCAGCGCGATCGCGAGCGAGAGTCGCAGAGCTTCCCATTCAACCGGGGTGAGGAGCATCGGGTTCGGTCGGACGCTATATTCATTTAAGTATAGCGAGTCCGCCGAATTCGCGCGTGCGCAGATCCCCGATGGCCGCCACGGTCAAATCGGGAGCCGGGTAGGAGGCAATCAGTGCCGGATCGCGCGTGTAATGACCCTGCATCGGCAGCACGGTGGTCACTCGTGAGCGCCAGATCTTCCGCACGGCATCGAGGATGCGGATCTTGTCATCGATCAGCACGTAATGCCGGGCGGGATAGGCCTCGGCCACCGCATCGAGCATCTCTTCCTTATGGATATAGATGAGCACGCGGCCCTCGACCGCGTCCCACAGACCCGAGCGTCGCACCTTGTGGGGCTGAAAGACGACATCGCCGTCTGAAAGGATCACGGTCGGTCCCCACTGTGAGAGGTGCGAGAGGACCCCGAGCGCGCCCGAGTACAGGCGATCCGCGAATGGATAGTCAATGAGGAATGCGCTCACGGAGAGGAGCCGGGTGTCCGCGACGTGCTCGGCCCGGTACTGCTGCAGGGCACCCAGGTAGTCGACGTAGCCCAGCCGCGCTCGCACCTGCTCCAGGATCTGTGAATAGCTCTCGCGCGTCTGCCTGCCGAACTGCCGTTCGAGATGCTGCATGAGATCATCGATCAGCCGATCGTTGTCGAGCAGAGTGTTGTCGACATCGATGAGAAAGGTGAGCGGCGCGGGTGTCATCGCCGTGTATATTGCCTCGCCATGCCGCCGCAGGAAATGCATCCGTCGCGCGAGGCGAACCCGCGCCTGATCGCTCTGATCGTGGCCTGTGCCTTATTCATGGGCCAGCTCGATACCTCCGTGGTGCTGGTTGCGATCCCGGACATGGCCCATGCCTTTGCCGTCCGCCCGGTGGATCTCTCGATCGGCGTGACGATCTATATTCTCGCTCAGGCGGTGATGCTGCCCTCGAGCGGCTGGATCGCGGACCGTTTCGGGGCGCGGCGCATCTTCACCCTCGCCCTGGGCGGCTTCACCCTGGCCTCGGTACTGTGCGGCACCTGTCACACGCTGCCGCAGTTCATTGCCGCGCGCATCTTCCAGGGGGTGACCGCCGCCCTCATGATCCCGGTCGCCCGCATGGTGCTGTTGCATTCGACGCGCAAGGAGGACCTGATCGGGGTCACGACCATCAGCACCGTGCCGATGCTGGTCGCACCGACGGTCGGGCCGCCCATCGGCGGCTTCATCACGACCTACCTCTCCTGGCCCTGGATCTTCCTGCTCAATGTGCCCGTCGGTATCGCGGGCGTCATGCTGGTGCTGCGCTACATCCCGCTCATCGCGCGCCCCGAGCGCCGGCCGTTCGACTGGGTGGGATTCGTGCTGCTCGCCGGCGCCGCCGTTGGCGTGCTCTCCGGGCTCGAGCACTTAAGCGTGAGTGGAGCCTCCTGGCTGCCCGGCATGAGCCTCATTGCGGCCGGCGCCGTGGGCGGGCTCATTGCCGTACGCCACCTCGCGCGGCAGGCGCATCCCGTGCTCTCGCTTGCGTGCGCCCGGATCGCGACGTTTCGGGCCTCAACCATGAGCGGGGGACTGTTCGTGCGGCTGCCCGTGCGGGCGCTGCCGTTCATCCTGCCGCTCCTGTTTCAGGAAGTGCTGGGGTACAGCGCGGTGTATTCCGGCTTTGCCCTGCTCGCGATGAACGGCGGGGATCTGGTGCTGAAGAGCATGACCACGCTGACTTTGAGGCGCTACGGCTTCCGCGACGTGCTCATCGGCAGCACCGTCGCCATGTCGGCGATGATCGTGCTGTGCGCGCTAATGGTGGGGCAGGCGAGCTATGTGCTGATCCTCATTGTGCTCGCGGCCTGCGGCATGGCCCGCTCACTGCTCTTCACAGGGATGAGTACGCTGGCGTTTGCGGACATTCCGCGGCCCGAGCTCGGCAGCGCCACCGTCATGTGGAATCTCGTGCTGCAGCTCACCGGCGCGTTCGGTATCTCACTCGCAGCGATCCTGCTCAATCTCACTTCGCTCGCCCGCGGTGAGCCGGCCGGGCACGTGAGTCTGCGCAACTGTCAGGTGGCGCTGCTGGCCATGGCGCTTCTGGGTGCGCTCTCACTCATCTCCTTCCGGCGCCTGCCGCGCGATGCCGGCGCCCATGTGAGCGGACACAGCCCCATTTGATTGGCGCTATTTTCCTTCCTTGGCGACGAGGTAGTTCACCAGCGCGATGGTCTGGTCATACCCGCCGGCGGAGCTCACCGTGAGGCGGAACTTGCCGTTCACGATGATCGTCGGCGTCGAGTCGGCCTGGTAGGCGAGCATGAGACTGTCGGCCCGCTTCATTTTCATCTCGACTGCGAAGGAGCTCGCCGTGGCGAGGAACTTGTCCTTGCTGATGCCCGTCGTACGCGCGTAGAACGCGGCAGCATCCTCGATCGAAGGTTGCGGATCCTTCAGGCGGTGGGATTTCGGATCCACCGTCGCGAGCTCATTGGTGCTCCACACCGCGTTGAACATCGCATCGTGCGCCTTGTCCGCGATGCCCAGCGCCTGGGCCGTGTAATAGGCACGCTGGAACATCGGGAAATCCTCCGCGACGTTGAACGCGACGGGCATGTAGTCCATCACCGCATTGGGCGGCAGACTGGCCTTGAGCTTGTCGGCGATGGGATAGAACTGGAAGCACGCCGGGCACCCATAGGAGAAGACTTCCGTCACCTCGACCTTGCCGGGAGGCAAATTGGTGGGCTGCGGTGGCAGGACCAGGAAGTAGTGATAGCCCTCGCGCCACGGTGAGGCGTTCTGCGCATCGGCGTGCGCCGCCATCACAGTGCACGCAAGCAGCGCCAGCATCGTGGATCTCATCATCAGTGCTCTCATCTCGAACCCCATGTGTGCAGTGTCGCAGGAAGGCTATGGTGGCCGGTTCAGGGCGCCATCGTCCAGCGGATGAGCGTGCCCAGGTTTGGCGGCCGGCCATGCAGGAGCAGGGCGATGCGGAAGATCCGCGCCGCGAACCAGATCGCCGCAAAGACGGTCGCGATCCCGACCGCGATCGACAGCCAGATCTGCCAGGCCTCAGGCGGTGTGTTCGAGGCCACCCGCAGCATCATGGCGAAGTTGCTGACCACCGGCGTGAAGCTGAGCGTGGTCGCAAGCGTCGAGTTGGGATTGAGCGCGATCGGAGCCGCGAAAATCCACACAGTCGCCAGGAGCAGCATGAACGGCATCAGGAGCGACTGCGCATCCCGCATCTCATTCACGGCCGCGCCGACCGCGACCATCACCGAGCCCACGACCAGGAATGAGAGCACGAAGAAGATCAGCAGATAAAGAAGGAGCGACAGATCGACGAGCCCGAAGGTCGAGAACGCGAGCAGCGCGAGCAGCGCCGAGACCACGTAGAGCGCCATGCCGACAAAGCTCGCCCCCATCTGCCCCAGGATCTTGCCGGCCAGAAGCTCGGTGGGCGAGACGGCCGAAAGCAGCACCTCGATGATGCGGGAGGATTTCTCCTCGACCATGGTGGTGAGCAGGAACTGGCCGCCGCTCAACACACCGATCAGCATGAAGACCAGGAAGACGAACGGCAGGATGCGGTTGAAGATGCCTGCGGAGGGCTGCTCCTGGCCCTCGCGCGTGACCGTCACGGGCTTGCCCTCATCGACGCGCATGAGGTCATCGATGCGCATGAGATTAAGGCCCACCTTCTGCGCGCGCACCGTGATGACGGCATCGCGCATCACTTGCCGGATCGCAGCTTCAATCCGGCCATCGAGGCTCGAGGGCTCGTAGAGGTCGTAGGCCGGCCCGGGTGGGGTCGCATCGCTATCGTGCGGCGCATCGATCGCCTGCGGCCGCACAACGATCAGTGCGAGATGACCGCGGTTCGCCGGATTACTGGGCGTGAGCCAGGCCCGCTCGGCCGCAACATCGGCATCACTCGGACGCTCCACGACATGAAACTTTGGCAACGGACCCGTGATACCGGCCGCCGCGTTGGCCGCGGCGCCTCCCGGACCGCCCGCGCCTGTGGCCGCCGCCGGACCCGCAGCCGGGCCCCCGACCGCTGCCATCGCATTCGCCATCAGGTGCCGCGTCGCCGCCGCGCGCCGCGCGGCCATCAGCTCGGGATTGACCGTACTGCGCAACGCTTCCGCCACGACACCGGAGCGGTCGATGATCGCGATCTCCCCTTCGACGCGGAAGCTCGCGGGGTTCATCGCACGAGGCATGACATAAATGATGACGCCCATCAGCGCCGGCGTGAGGAGCAGCCCGATGAGGAAGCCACGCGTCATCACGGTGGCCACAAACTCGCGTGCCGCAATGGCGATGATTTTCTTCATGGTGCGGCTTGCGATGCCCGCGCGGCAGGTGCCGGCTGGCCTGAGACGATGCGAATGAAGATCTCCTCGAGGTTCGGCCGCGCGAGCTCAATGCGGCTCGAGGGCACCGTCGCCGCAATCCTCGCCATCGCCCCTCCGGGTTCGGTATTCGGCGCCAGTACGAGCTCGAAGCCCTCTTCGGTCCGTGACACGCTCTCAATGCCCGGCAGGGCGCGCAGCGGCGCCTCATCGGCGGTGCGGTCGAGTGGCTCCAGGTGCACCGTGCGCGGATCGTAGCGGCCTCGGATCGAGGCGATCGGATCATCCAGAACCTTGCGTCCCTGATTGATCATGATGATGTGATCGCACAGCTCCTCGGCGTGCGCCATCACATGGGTGGAGAAGACGATGGTCGCGCCGCGCTTATGCTCGGCGAGGATGAGATTGCGAAGCTGCAGCGTGCTCACCGGATCCAGACCGCTGAAGGGCTCATCGAGGATGAGGAGGTCCGGATCGTGAATGACGGCGCCCAGCAGCTGCACCTTCTGCTGCGTGCCCTTGGAGAGCTCCTCGCAGCGCTTGTCTTCGATGTCCGCAAGACCCATGCGCTCCAGGCGAATGCGCACGCGGTTCGCCAGGATAGAGCTGTGCAGGCCCTTGAGCTTGCCCATGTAGGCGAGGAAGGCACTCACCTTCATCTTGCGATACAGGCCCCGCTCTTCGGGCAGATAGCCAATGCGATCCTTCGCCTGCAGCGCCGAGGCCTTGCCGAGGATACTCAAGTGTCCCGCATCCGGTAGCAGGATCGACATCACCATGCGGATCGTGGTGGTCTTGCCGGCGCCGTTTGGACCGATGAGGCCGTAGAGTCCGCCCTGCGGAATCTCGAAACTCATCTCCTCGACGGCACGCGTCGCACCGAAGGATTTCGTCACACCCTGCAGACTGATCGCTGCATCCATCGTGAACCGCCCCCCGCGTTTGCTGACACGACAGTCTAGCCGGTTCCGCCTAAGATGGCCGCCGGGGCCAGACACGGAGGATGGTATGAGCGCGACGAGCCCACTCGACCCACAGGGCTGCCGGATCGTGAACGCGGAGCGACGGATCGCGGCGGTGATCAATGCGCTGGTGCCCCTGGACTCCATCCCCCAGGCCGAGCGCGCCATGCGCAAGCAGCTCGGAGTGGTCGTCCCCACGCTCGGGGTCGGACCGGCCGGATTGAGCTTTACGCTGTGGCGGCCGCCTGCGGAAGGCAAGTTCGAGATGGCGCCCGGCATGATCGTCGCGCGCGAGTTCAAGCCCGTCGGCGATGTGGTGTGCTCGGGACTGCCCGCGGGCCGGGCGGCGTACTACCTGCTCGAGGCCCCGTACGACACGCTGCCCGCCGCCTGGCAAATGCTGTTCGACTGGTGCAAGGCGGGCGAGCACGAACTCGCCAACCTCAACTGGCAGCTCTACGAGGATCCGGGCGACGACACGCGCCCGCCCCGGACCTCTTTGTACGCACTTCTCGCCTGAGCGAGGACGAGCGCCGGGCGCCGGGCGCGGCTCATTCGGCCGCGTCGCGCTCAACAGCGTCCCGTCCTCAGCGCTTCGCCCTCAGGCGGCGACAGCGATCCGCCGCCCGAGGAGCTTCTCGATCGCACGCAGGCGATCGCGCTCCTCGCGGCTGACCAGAGATACCGCCTGACCCTCCGAACCCGCACGACCCGTGCGGCCGATGCGATGCACGTAGTCCTCGGGTACATGCGGCAGCTCGAAGTTCACCACATGCGGCAGCTCAGTGATATCGAGTCCGCGCGCGGCGATGTCGGTTGCAACCAGCACCTGAATGCGGCCCTGCTTGAAGTCCTCGAGCGCACGCGTGCGCGCGCCCTGGGACTTGTTGCCGTGGATGGCCGCGACGGATACACCGTCGCGCTCCAGGCGCTCGGCCAGGCGGTTCGCGCCGTGTTTGGTACGGGTGAACACCAGGCTCTGCCTGATGTCGCCCTCGAGCAGCAGCTTGCGCAGCAGCGGATGCTTCTCGGCCATCTCGACGTGGTAGACGCGATGATCGACCAGCTCCGCCGGCGCATTGCGAGGCGCCACATCGATAGTCGCCGGATCCCGCAGCAGGGTCTTCGCAAGGCTCCGAATCTCATCGGAGAAGGTGGCTGAGAACAGCAGCGACTGCCGCGCGCGCGGCAGCGCCGCGATGATGCGGCGGATGGCGCGGATGAAGCCCATATCGAGCATCCGGTCGCCCTCATCGAGCACCAGCACTTCGATGTGTGAGAGATCGACCGCTCCGGCCTGCAGATGATCGAGCAGCCGGCCGGGCGTTGCGATGATGAGATCGACGCCCTGATTCAGGGCCGCGAGCTGCGGTCGGGGACTCACACCCCCGAAGATCACCGTGCTGCGCTGGGCGACATGGCGCCCCAGGTCACAGAAGGATTCGTAAACCTGCGCAGCGAGCTCGCGCGTCGGTACGAGGATGAGCGCACGCGGTGCGCGCTGTCCGCGCGGCGCGGGCTGTGCCATGTGCAGCCGTTGCAACAGCGGCAAAGCGAACGCGGCGGTCTTACCCGTTCCGGTTTGCGCAGCCGCGAGAAGATCCCGTCCGCTCGCCACGACCGGAATGGCCTGCTGCTGGATCGGGGTAGGGGTGGTGTAGCCGAGATCGTGCGCAGCGCGCAGCAGCTCGGGGCAGAGATTGAATGAATCGAACAATGAAAACTCCAGATAAACGAACCCCGCCGCCTCAAGCGGCCTCGGTACGGGTTCCAACTAAATTGTGATCGCCACGCCCGCGGCGCGGCAGATGGGCTTGCAGGAGGGAATTGAGGGTTCCGGGACGGAACGCTGAAGAGCCTCGGCGCGCGAACCGATCGCGCATGCGACAAACGCCGAATGAGAGGATACCCGATTCAGGCCCAAATAACGAGTCGCTCCATGCGACATCAAATAGTGTGACGCTGTTGGCGCGGCTGCGGTCGGCGTGTTTGCGGTCGGTCAGGCGGTCGCACGCGGTAGGGCAGGGCCACTTCCCGCACACCTTCGGGCAACGAATCGGCCGACTCAGAAGTGGCCAAAACAGGCAGCGATTCCAAAGGACTTCGTGTCCCGGCGGCCGATGTGCCGAGCACGTGCGTATAGATCATCGTCGTGCTCACATCGCTGTGCCCGAGCAGCTCCTGCACGCGGCGAATGTCGACCCCCGACTCCAGCAGATGAGTTGCAAACGAGTGTCTCAGCGTGTGTGCCGTCACCCGCTTCGGAATGCTCGCCGCCCGCGCAGCCCGCGTGATGGCGCGGCTGACGGTCTGCTCATACTGATGATGCCGGCGCTCCACCCGGGTTCTCGGGTCGATTGAAAGCGTCATGGATGGAAATACCCAATACCAAGCCCAGGTCTCCCCGGCACGAGAGAGCTTCCTCTGCAGCGAGTCGCCAATCCATACGCCCGCGATGCGATTCGCACGATCCTGCGCCCAGATCGCTCGCGAATGTGCTATCTGATCTTGAAGCCCAACCCGAGCGGGCTCGGGCAGCATCACGATGCGATCCTTACGCCCCTTCCCCTGTCGCACGATGATCACCCGCCGTTCAAAGTCGACATCCTTCACCCGCAGCTGCAGGCACTCCATCAGGCGCAGACCCGCGCCGTAGAGCAGCGCCACGATCGTGAAGAAAGCGGGATCCGTACGCGCGAGCAGCCGCGACACTTCCGCGCGCGATAGCACGACAGGAACACGCGCCGGCGAACGTGGTCGACCTATGTTCTCCAGCCACGGCATCTCCGCGTCGAGCACCTGCCGGTACAGATACAGAATGGCCGCGAGTGCCTGCTTGTGCGTCGACGGCGCGACCTTGCGCTCAATCGCCAGATGCGTCAGGAAGGATTCCACCTCGGCAGCTCCGAGCTCGCGCGGATGCCGCAGCCCGTGGAAGCGGATGAACCGCCGCACCCAGAAGACGTATGCTTGTTCCGTACGCAGGCTGTAGTGACAGTAGCGGATCCGCTCGCGCAGCTGATCGAGCAGCCGGACCGATTTGAGCGGAGGATGAAGCGAGCGCATGGGGAGTTGATACTGTACATAAAGACAGTATCCGCGTCAATTTTTCAGCGCCCACCTGAGATTGGACACCGACGTCAGGCGAGGTTATTCATATGCACGAGTCCTTATCCAGCTGTACGCGGCCCGGGTCGCACTTCTAAAACACGTTAGGCACCTATGCGTGGCGTCGCTTCCATCGTTCTAGTCTGCGCTATTGTTTCGCCGGCATTTGCAAACTCCTGGAAAGTCGGGCCGTTCACCACGGCTCAATTCGGCGCCCATACGGTGCTGGGTGAGGTGACGGTGACGATTCGCACTGGCCAGGCACTGCCCAGGCGAGTCACACGGCTCGATCTCAAGGTGGCGGGCCGCCGGCTTGACGTTCCGATGCCAACAGATATGGCGCTTGTGAATCCTGTCATTTCAGAGACGATCCTGGCCGTGCCGGGCGTATGCTGGCCAC
>DATIYV010000038.1:0-4549 GCA_035517435.1 Steroidobacteraceae bacterium
GGTCGTGCTCGCCGACAGCTTCCTCGCGCACGTCGCCGAGAGTGTCTACGACGGCGACCGGATTCCCGGAGCGCTGGATGCCTGGGCGGCGACACTTGCCTTCAGCGGCCAGATTTTCTGCGACTTCGCCGGCTATTCGACCACCGCGATCGGCGCGGCGCTGTGCCTCGGCTTCGCGATGCCGGACAACTTCCGCTTTCCCTACGCGGCGGTCGGCTTCACCGACTTCTGGCGCCGCTGGCACATCACGCTGTCCTCGTGGCTGCGCGACTACCTGTACATTCCGCTCGGCGGCAACCGCCACGGCCCGCGCCGCACCTATGTGGCGCTCATGACCACGATGCTGCTCGGCGGGCTGTGGCACGGCGCGAACTGGACGTTCGTCGCCTGGGGCGGGCTGCACGGGTTGTACCTGTCGGTCGAGCGCTTCCTGCGGGCGCGCTTCGTCAACTATCGCCCCGGGCCCGTCGCCTTCGCGCTGCTCGGGCTCCTTACCTACACGCTCGTCAACCTGACCTGGGTGTTCTTTCGCGCCAAGACCTTCGGCAAGGCCTGGGTGGTCTTGAGCGGCATGTTCGGCCGCAGCGTTGCTGCCACGCCGATCCTCGATACTTTCAGTCTGCTGACCGTGCTGGTGATCGTCGGCGGCATGCTGGTCACGCACTGGCTGATGCGCGGCCGCACCATCGAGTCGGTGATCGCACGAGCGCCCGCGGTGGTGGTCGGTGCGGTGTGGGGGCTGATGTTGTTTGCCATCGTCATTGCCCAGGGGGCCGGCAGTGCCTTCATCTGCTTCCAGTTCTGAGGCTCGCGGCCACGATCGCTACGCGCGGCAGACGGCGGCCGATCGGCCGGGTGTCGCGCAGCCGGTGCCGGTGCGCCCGGTGCCTGAGCAGCCTTGGGGCAGGATCTTCGTCGGCGCGGTCCTCATTTTCGCGCTGCTGCTCGGCTGCTGGGAGGCGTACTGGCGCGCCTACGGCGTGCATCCGAGCATCACCAATAATTACGGCCTGTGGGCGATCCAGCGCCGACGCATCGATGCGGGCGAGGGCGATGGCACGGTGCTGCTCGGTGCCTCGCGCGTGTTCTTCGACATCCAGCTGCCGGTCTGGGAGCGTCTGGCCGGGCGGCGTCCGATCCAGCTCGCCATCGAGGGCACCTCACCGCTGCCGTTCCTGGAGGATCTCGCGGACGATCCGCGCTTCACCGGGCACGTGCTGGTCGGCGTCGCTCCCGACGTGTTCTTCTCGGGATACCAGTATCGGGGCGGCGTGCTCTCATATATGCACAAGGAGTCGCCCTCGCAGCGCGTCGGCCAGTGGCTCTCGATGCACCTGGTCGAGCCCTACTTTGCCTTCGACGACCCGGATTTCGCCCTCGAGACCGTGCTGGCGCGACAGCCCTGGCCGGCACGCCCCGGCAAGCGATGGTTCACCGAGGTGCGCAAGCTCGCGGATTCCGAAGCCGATCGCAACACCCACCTGTGGAGCAAGGTCGGCGACGATCTTAAGTATCGCGAAATGGCGCGCAACATCTGGCGGGAGGGCTTCGTGCCATCCGATGAGGACCCGACACCCGAGGAAGCCCTGAAGGCAGAGACTGAAGAGATCGGGCGGGCCGCCAAAGCGGTCGCGAAGCTGCGGGCGCGCGGCGTGAAGGTGCTGTTCGTGCGCATGCCGAGCACCGGCGAATACCTCGCCTACGAGAATCGCGCGTTTCCACGAGCCCGCTCCTGGGATCGACTGCTCGCGGTGACCGGTGCCCCGGGGATCCACTTCGAGGACTATCCGCAGCTGCGCCCGGATGTGCAGGGCTACTACCTTCCCGAGTGGTCGCACATGGTCCGCGCCGACGGCGAGCGGGTGACCGCGGCGCTGTACCGGATCATCGAGCGGGATTTCTGGGGACCGAACGCTGCGGCCGCGCCAGCTGCGCCGGCTGCGCCGGCCGGCGCACGTTAGGAGCATTGCCCCCGCGACGAGCTGCGGCGATCGCAGCGCTTGATTGCCAGCACTGGCCCCTCGGCGTAGGCTCGCTTTCCCCTTGAAGCAGCTTGCGGCCACGGACAGATGGCAAGCGCCGCCGTTGGTAACAACCCTTCCGGACGCGAGCCCCGCAGCCCGCCGCTGATTGTTGCGACGCAACGTCGCCGTACCGCCCTTGCCCTGGCCGCCGCGCTCTCTTTGCTCGTCGCAGCGACCACGTATCTGGTGGTCGACCAATGGAAGCAGGTGTGGGCGGATGCTCATCGCAACACCCTGCATGTGGCAACCGCGCTGGAGACCTCCGCCACCGCGCTGCTGCAGCAGTCCGCAGGAACGCTTGCGCGGGTCGCAAATCGCCTCGGCCAGCAGCAGCGCAGCGACGATCAAGCCACCCTGAGCGCCATTCGCGAGGCCGCGCCGTACGAATCGGTGTCGGCGTACCTTGGGGTGAGGAGCGCCGCTTCAGGAGAGCTCACGCTGGTCGACCGCGCGGGCGAGCTGGTCGATCGGCCCGTCACGCAGTCACTCGCGGATGAGGCTGCCAACGCCAGCGACAAATTCGAGCTCCACCCGATGATCCAGCTTGCGGCGGACCCTGCCTGGTACGTGCCGCTCACACTCGGAGTGCGGCGCGGCGGCACGGGCCTCGACACCGTGATCGCCCTGGTCCCCGTGCAGCGTCTGCTGGCGGCCACCGACTCGCTGCGGGTATTGCCCGATGGCTGGCTCGAGGTCGTGACAACCGATGGCGTGCGCCTGTTCAACTACTCGCGCGACAAGGACACGCTCGAGCCCAATCCGCCGCACCTCGGGGCGCAGCTGCTGCAGCAAAACCTGACGATGAGCTCCTTCGAGGCCAGCGGGGAGAGTGACGGAATTCGCTATGTGGTCGGCTGTTCCTTGTCCAGGAGCCTGCCGTTCTTCGCGGCAGCCTCCGTGCCCGTCTCGCTCGTCTACCTGACGTGGCTCAGGCAGGCGAGTGCTGCCGGCATCGTTCTGCTGCTTGGGCTCATCGGCATCGTGATCTTCGCGGTTCGTCTGCGCGGCGCGCTCGTCAAGCAGCAGCTGTACGCATCGGAGCAGGAGTATCTGCACACACACGATGCGCTCACCGGGCTTCCCAATCGCGAGGCCTTCATGAGAATGCTCGGTGAGGCGATCACGGAGTCGCAGCCGTTCGCCGTTCTGCTCCTCGATCTCAATCGCTTCCAGTACATCAACGACACCCTGGGCCATCGCGCAGGGGATGAGGCACTGACGGAGATCGGCAAGCGCTTGAGCGTGCACCTGCGAGGCCAGGACGCGAGCGTCGCGCGGCTTGGGGGCGATGAGCTCGTGGTGTTTGTACGGCGCACCGACATCGCCGCAGACCTCGACAATCTTTGCGCGAGCCTGCAGGCGGTCATCGGGCGCACGCTCACGCTCGGCGCCGTCGAGCTCAGCGTGACGGCGAGCATGGGGGCGGTGCTCTACCCGGACGATGCGACCACTCCCGTCGAGCTGCTGCGCTGCGCTGACATCGCGCTGTATGCCGCAAAGGGCGATCTGCACCCCTATGTCCGTTATGCGCCGGCGCTCGACAACTTCACCGCCGATACGCTGGCACTGAAGTCGGACCTGGGCCGCGCGCTGCAGGAAGGAGAACTCTCGGTCGTGTACCAGCCCAAGGTGCGCTTGAGCGACGGTGTCTGGATCGGCCTCGAGGCGCTTTCCCGGTGGCGGCATCCGATCAGCGGCAACATACCGCCGAGCAGGTTCATACCCGTCGCAGAGACCTCGGAGCTCATCCACCCGTTTACGCAATACGTGCTGAGGAATGCCGCTCTGCAGGCCAGGCGCTGGCTGGCCGCCGGGCACCCCATGCCGGTCTCGGTGAACATCAGCGCGAACAACCTTCTCGATCACAACTTTGTCGATCGGCTGCGGGCGCTGCTCGAGGAGACCGGGTTGCCGGCGGAGCTGCTCGAGCTCGAAGTTACCGAAACCGCCGTACTGCGCCATCCGGACAGGACGCTGAAGCGCCTGCAGGACATTCGCGATCTGGGGGTCAAGCTCTCTATCGATGACTTCGGAACCGGCTACGCCTCGCTCGCGTACCTGAAGCAGCTCCCCGTTGATGCACTCAAGATCGATAAGAGCTTCGTGATGAACCTCGGGACCGACGCCGCCGACCAGCGCATCGTGAAAGGCTCCATTCAGCTCGCCCAGAGTTTTGGCATGACGGTCGTGGCGGAAGGCGTCGAGTCCGAGCCCGCCGCAGAGCGGTTACGGGAGTACGGCTGCCTCTACGCGCAGGGATTTTATTTCTCCCGCCCGCTCGAGGCGGACCAGATCGAGGGCTTCCTGGCAGAACGAGCGGGTGGGTCGCTCGCGAAAGTCACTGCACGGCCTGTCTGAGCGCCAGCGGAGCGCGAGCCCGTCAGCCGCGGACCGCTCACGAGGGATTCTTCACCCAGCCGCGCGGCTTCTTGTTGAAGCCCACCTGCACATCGACCAGTTTCTTGCCGCAGCGGCAGCGAAAGCGCGCGACGATGTTGGCGAGCGGCTCATCCCAGCCCGCGCGG
>DATIYV010000039.1:0-5395 GCA_035517435.1 Steroidobacteraceae bacterium
CTTCATCGAGCGCTCCTGGGCTGAGAGCAACGATGCGAGCGACAGCGGCAAGGTGTTCGGCGAGCCGATCCTGCGCGATGGTATCCAGGTGGTGGGTCCGTTCCAGCCCCACGGCCTGTCGCTGAACTCAAGCCGCGCCAAGATCTTCATCTGCGAGCCCAAGCAGGCGAGCGATGAGCGCCCCTGCGCGGAGCGGATCGCGCGCCATCTGGCCACCCAGGCATTCCGTCGCCCGGTCAGCGACGATGACGTGAAGTGGCTGATGAGGTTCTATGAGACCGGCCGCTCGCACCCAGGAGGCTTCGACTCGGGAGTGACCGCGCTCATCACGGCGATCCTGTCGAGTCCGGACTTCCTCTACCGTTCCATCTCGACGTCCTCGAAGCCCGGCGAATCGCGCCTGTTGAGCGACCTGGAGCTCGCCTCGCGCCTGTCCTTCTTCCTGTGGAATCAGGGGCCGGATGCGGAGCTGCTCGCGCTGGCGAACAAGAAGCAGCTCTCCGATCCCAAGGTTCTGGATGCCCAGACCGCTCGCATGCTGAAGGATCCGCGCGCCGAGTCGCTGGTCACGGACTTCGCATTCTCATGGCTCAACTTCGGCACCCTGTCCCAGATTGAGCCGCTGGACCGCGAATTCACCGCCGGCATGCGCACCAATTTCGAGACCGAGGCCCGGCTCTTCCTCGCAAGCGTGCTGCTGCAGAATCGCAACGTCACCGAGTTGCTCACGGCCGATTACACCTTCGTCAACGACTCCTTGGCACGGCAATACGGCATTCCCGGAGTACTGGGCGCGCAGTTCCGCCAGGTGACGCTTACGGATGAGAACCGCTGGGGCCTGCTCGGCAAGGGCGCCTTCCAGCTGCGCACTTCATACTCCGACCGCACCTCCCCGGTGCTGCGGGGTGAGTATGTGCTCGACCGGCTGATGGGTACTCCGCCCACGCCGCCGCCGCCCAACGTCGTCACCGATCTGTCCTTCCACGAGGGCCAGCCGCCTACGACGGTGCGTCAGCGCCTCGAGGCTCATCGCTCCAATCCCACGTGCAAGGCCTGCCACGGACTGATCGATCCGCTGGGACTTGCGCTCGAGAACTTCGATCTGACGGGGCGCTGGCGCACGATTGATCCGGTGACGCAAGTAGCCATCGATCCCACCGCGGAGCTCTCGAGCGGCCTCGTGCTGCGCAATCCTTCGGATCTGCGGCGCTACCTCACGCGCAAGCCGGAGCTGTTCCCGACGACCGTGACCAAACGGCTGATGATGTATGCGCTCAATCGCGAGCTCGAGTTCTACGACATGCCGCAGGTGCGCAAGATCGTGCAGGATGCGGCGCCGAGCAATTACACCTGCGCCGCGCTCATTACCGGCATCGTGAATAGCGATGCGTTCCGGCGCCAGGGGCCCGATGTGAAACCGAACAAAGCGCCCGATTCCCACCCGCTCAAGGTGGCCGCAGCGCTGCAGCGGCAGGAGTAAGAGGCCATGGCGATTTTCCTCACCAAGAAGCATCTGTCGCGGCGGACGTTCATCCGCGGCAGTGGCGTGGCCCTCGCGCTGCCGTTCCTCGACGCCATGGTGCCGGCGGCGACCGCGCTCGCCGACACGGCGGCGGCGCCCAAGACCCGTGCGGCGTTTTTCTATATTCCGCACGGCGCGATCATGAACAACACGGTGTACGGCAAGGAAGTCGACGCCTGGAGCTCCACCGGCAAGGGCGCCGAGTTTCAGCTCGGCAAGACCCTGGCCTCGCTCGAGCCCTACAAGAACTACGTCACGACCTTCGACAACATCGAGAACCTCGCCGCGGGTGGCTCCGTACACACGCTGAACCCGGCGACCTGGCTCTCCTGCGTGCATCCGGACACTGCAGCCAAGGGCGCGAGCATGGCCGTCACCCTCGATCAGGTGATCGCGCAGCACATCGGTCAGAAGACCGCGCTGCCTTCGCTTGAGATCTGTTCGGAGACGACGATCCAGGTGGCGGCCTGCGGCGGCGCGGGTTGCTACTACGCCTCGACCACGTCCTACTCCGGCCCGAATACTCCGCTGCCGATGGAGTACAACCCGCGCAAGGTCTTCATTCAGCTCATGGGTGAAGGCGATACCGCGGCGGAACGCGAAGCCCTGCTGCGCGAGAACGTGAGCATCCTGGACATGATCAACGAGCGCGCGAAGGCGCTGCGCAGCGATCTCGGCCCGGGCGATCAGGCGAAACTTTCCGACTATCTCGACACCGTTCGCGAGCTCGAGCGGCGGGTGAGCATGGCCGGCACGCGAGACCTGCACGGCCTCAACATCCCGGACGCGCCGGTGGGTGAGCTGGAGGACTTCGACAAGCAGGTCAGGCTCATGTTCGACCTGCTGGCGCTCGCCTTTCAGGCCGATCTGACCCGCGTCGCCTCCTACGTGATGGTCTCCGAAGGCACCAACCGCACCTACAACTTCGTCGGCGTGCCCGACTCCTTCCATCCGGTCAGCCACCATTCCAACGATCGCGAGCGCATCCGCCGCCTGCAGGTCATCGAGCGCTATCACCTGGAGCGCTTCGCGGACTTCCTGAAGAAGCTGGCCAACACCAAAGAGGGCGACGGCAGCATTCTCGATCATTCGCTGTTCCTGTATGGCTCGAACATGAGCAACAGCAACCAGCACGACAACTATCCGCTGCCCGAGATTTTGGTGGGCGGCGCCAATGGCGCTCATGTGGGCGGCAAGAATATCGTGCTGCCCGCGCGTACCCCGCTCGCGAACGTGCACCTGACGATCCTGAACAAGCTCGGCATCAAACAGGCGAGCTTCGGCAACAGCACCGGCATCATTGCCGAGGTGTAGTCGATGACGGCTGACCGCAGAAGCTTTCTCCTCGGGCTGGCATCCGTGCCGCTCGTGGGCGCGCTGGCAGGTTGCGAGCAGACGCCGTCCCGGCCGTCGGGCGGGCGAAACGCTGCCCTTGCGAGCGAGAAGCTCACTGATCGCGTGACTGTGCTGAGCGGCGCACCCGGCAACGTGGTCGCGCTCTCGAGCAGCGACGGAGTTGTGCTCGTCGACAGCGGCGCAGCATCGGCCGCCGCCGCCGTGCGTGCGAGTCTCGCCGGGGCTCGCGTGAACAAGCTGTTCAACACTCACTATCACGCCGATCAGACCGGCGGGAACCTCCTGTTCGGCCAGGCGGGCGCGGCTATCCACGCCCATGCAATCACCCGCGAGTGGCTCGCCACGGATTACTACGTGCCGGCGCAGGATCGTTGGGTGAAGGCGCTGCCGGCGGCCGCGTGGCCCACCGTCACGTTCCGGGAGCACCTGGAGCTCAAGGCCGGGGCCGAGCGTATCGAGTGCGGCTATCTGCTCGAAGCGCATACGCGCGGCGACATCTATGTCTTCTTGCGCGATTCCAATGTGCTCGCCGTGGGTGATGTCGCCTCGCCGTTGCGCGATCCGGCGCTCGACTGGTACGCGGGCGGCTGGATCGGCGGGCGTGTCGATGCGATGGGTGAACTGCTCAAGCTGGCCAATGACGAAACCAAGATCGTGCCGGCCTACGGGGCCGTGCTGACACGCGCGCAATTGCAGGCCGAGCACGCCATGATGCAGCACTTGTACGATCGGACGACTGAGCTGACCGATCATGGCCGCAGCGCACAGGACATGCTCAACGAGGGTGTCATGAACGAGGTCAGCCGCAAGTTCCAGGACCCGTATCGCTTCCTCTACGACGTGAGCAAAGGCCTGTGGGCTCACTACACCAATTTTGGGGGCAACGTTGTCTAAGCTCAGCACGTTCAGGCTCACCACCCGTGGCGGGGGCTTGGCGCCCGCGATCGCTTCGCTGTGGCTCGCTGCCGCGGCCTTCGCGAACGCAGCTTCCGGGCCGCAGACGCTGGTCGACCTCATCCGCGCCGGCAATCGCGAGGCCGTGCTGGCCGCGATCACCTCGCCCGATATCGATGTGAATGCAGCCGATCCCGACGGTTCGACGCCGCTGCTGTGGGCGACCTACAAAGTCGATCATGAGCTGGTGGGGGCGCTGCTGAAAAAGGGCGCGAAGGCCGACATCGCCAACCACTACGGTTCATCGCCGCTCATCGAGGCAGTCAAGCTGAGCGATGTCGAGCTCGTCCGCATGCTGCTCGATGCAGGCGCGAAGCCCAACTCGGCCAATCAGGACAACCAGACTGCGCTCATGCTCGCCTCGAGTATCGGCTCGCCGCAGATAGCCGAGATGCTGATCAAGCGCGGCGCAAAGGTGAATGCCGTGGAAAGCTTCCGCGGCCAGACGGCGCTCATGTGGGCGGCGGCGGAAAGCCATCCGGACGTCGTCGATCTTCTGCTCAAGCACGGCGCGGACGTGAAGGTGCGCGCCAAGTATGACGATTGGCCGCGCGAGATGACCTCCGAACCGCGCGCTCAGTTCCGCCAGACAGGTGGACTCACGGCGCTTCTGTACGCCACCCGCTCTGGTTGCTACCGCTGCGCCGTCGCCATCGTCAAGGCCGGGGCGGATGTCAATCAGCCCAATCCCGACGGTATCACGCCGCTCATCAACGCGATCGACAATCGCAGTTACGACATTGCGATGTTCCTGCTCGACAAGGGCGCGAACCCTGGGATCTGGGACATGTCGGGCCGCACCCCCCTTTATGTCGCAGTGGACATGAACTCCTACAGCGGGCCCAATGGCGCCGGCAACGGTAACTTCGCCGGTTTCGGGGAACCGCTGCCGGTTCGCCCGCCCACCAAGGCCACGGCGATGGATCTCGTCAATCGCCTGCTCGCGATGGGTGTCGACCCGAATCATGAGCTCACGCGCATGCGGCCCAATGGCAACGGACGGGGCCGCTTCGCCGATTACATGATGCGTGGCGGTACGGGTCCGCTCATGGTCGCGACCCTGAGCTACGACGATGTGGCGATCAGGGCGCTGCTCGCGCACGGCGCGGAAGTGGATGTGCCCAATGTGTTCAAGATCACCCCGCTGATGGCCGCTGCAGGCATGAGTGGGTCGAGCCGCGGTGGTATCGGCAGCGCCATCACCGGCGGTGCCGGCCACAAGCCAGTGGATATTCAAACACGTGCGATCGAGACCCTCGACCTCCTGCTGAACGCGGGCGCGAACGTCAACGCCCACGTCACCAACAGCCACACCCACACTGCCAAGCTGGTTGCCTATATTCAGGGCCGGGACCACGAGGGTCAGACTGCAATCTTCTCCGCGGCCGAGGCGGGGTGGGACAAGGTCGTGAAGCATCTGCTCGACCGCGGCGCCGAGGCGAACTTGCGCGATGCGGCCGGCAAGCTTGCCCTGGATTACGCCCGGCATCCGCCGCCTGCCGGACCCGGGCCGCCGGCGCGAGGGGGCCCGGAAGCGGCGGCAAGTCGCGCGGCGACGGTGGC
>DATIYV010000040.1:0-102054 GCA_035517435.1 Steroidobacteraceae bacterium
TACACTAATTGTTAAGTTCATGGCTGGGCCTGCGAGGGAGGGCCCGCGAGCCAGGCCGAAGTTCCAGCAAGAATGACCAACGAGCGGCGCAGCGATTTTGATGTGACCAACAGCGTGCAGGTGAGCTCACCGCGCGCGGTGCTCGCTGCGGTCGAGGCGCTGTACCGCCCGACCTGGCCGGGCATGTCGCTCGATCCGCTCGCACGCGCCTTCGCGCATTTCGAGCGGCTATTCGCCGGGGAGGTCGCCGGCTTCCACGGTGTCGACACGGTCTATCACGACCGCCAGCACACGCTCGACATAACTCTCGCCCTGGCGCGGCTCATCGTTGGCTACGAGCGGCAGCAGCCGGAGGGCGCACGCCTCGGCGGCGCGCGCGCCGTGGTCGGACTCATCACGGGTCTGTTCCACGACGTCGGCTACCTGCGTCGCGCCGACGATGCCGGCTCGCGCAACGGCGCCGAATTCACGCGCACCCATGTCTCGCGCGGCGCGCGCTTCCTCGAGGAGTATCTGCCGGTTCTCGGGTTCGCCGCCTGGGTGCCGATCGCCACCGAGATCATTCACTTCACCGGCTACGAGATACCCTTCGAGCGCATCGAGGCGAAGCTCGCCGACCCGCGCGACGTCACCGTCGGGCATCTGCTCGGCACGGCCGACATGATCGCGCAGATGGCCGACCGCTGTTATCTCGAGAAGTGCCGCGACCGCTTGTACGCCGAGTTCGTGCTCGGCGGCGTCGCGCTGCCCTGCAGCGACGGCAGCCCGCAGGTGAAGTACGCCTCGGGCCTCGACCTGCTGCGGCAGACGCCGGAGTTCGTGAACGAAGTGCGCTCCAAGCGGCTCGATGGCGACTTCGACGGCGCGTATCGCCACCTGGAGATCCTCTACGACGGCCGCAATCCTTACATCGAGGCCATCGAGCGCAACGTCGAGTACCTGCGCCAGGTGCTGCGCAGCGAGAGCTGGCAGCTGCTGCGGCGCCGGCCGCCGATCTTTGCCGCCGTCGCCGACCCCATGGCCACCATGCGCGGCCTGATGCTTGGACATATTAAGAGGCTCTGGTCGGGCAACTGAGGCCACGCCCGGGCCGCTCCACCCCTCCCCGTCCCCGCACAGCGGCCGCCCTTCGGCGCGCCGGTAGCCTTCCGTCCCGAGCGGCGGTTAATATCAACCCCTATAAGAAGGGGATCACGCGCTTTGCGGGGGGGAGAGCGCTCTCCCGCGATCGTGCGCCTACGTGACTACCGGCAGCTTCAAGTTCAAATACGCAGGAGCGACCTTCATGGTCGTGCTGCTGGCGGCCGTGGCGGTCGCGGTGCTCCTGCTGGTGCGTCACGCGGCCGATACCCGCTCCCTGAGTGCCCTGGCCGAGCACGCCGCCCGCGAGCGCGTCGACCCGGAGCTGCAGGGACGCGCCCGCAGCATCGCCGCCCACGCGGCTGACTCGATCGCCGGCTCGGTCCGCTTCGCCAACCCTGACGGGCTGGCACGGCGGCTGCAGCCCTTCATGGAAGATCCGACGGTGGCGGCGATCTCGGTCACCTCGCGCTCCGGGCAGACTCTCTTCGACTGGCACCGCCGCGGTGCCGCTGTCCCCGGCACTCTGACCAGCCAGGCAGCAGCGCCGGTGCGCACCTTGGTCGAAAGCGTCCCCGGCGCCGTCACGCCCGAGACCCTCGCGACGCTCAGCGTAGTGCTCGAGCAGGCCGCCCCGGTGCCGCAAGTCGGCCTCGCCCGGCGGCTCGAGGCGGCGAGCGCGGAGCGCACGCGCTTCAGCTGGTGGCTCGCCCTCGCCCTCGGTGCGGCGGGCGCGCTGCTCGCCGCGGCGCTCGTGTGGCGCGCGGTCGCTCACCTGCAGCGCCCGGTCGATTCCCTGATCCGCAGCGCCGAGCGCATCGGGCAGGGCGACTACACGCGCCCCGTCGAAGTGCGCCGCCAGGACTCGCTCGGCGACCTGCAACAGGCGCTCGAGCGCATGCGCGCGCGGCTGCGCCACTCGACCATCAACAAGAGCTACCTGCACAGCGTCCTCAACAGCATGACCGATGCGGTGTTCGTCACCTCCCCCGACGGCATCATCAAGGTGGCGAACTCCGCGGCCTGCAAGCTCCTCGGCTACAGCGAGGAGGAGTTGCTCAACCGCGGCATCCTCGCGGTGCTCGAGGAGCGCGAGCGGGTCGGCTTCGACCTGCTGCAGGCCGCGCAGGAGACGCGCGAGACGGTGGTACGCACGCGCTCCGGACAGACCATCCCGGTCTCGTTCACCGGTTCGCGCATCGACAGCGACGATCCGCAGTTCCAGGGCAACATCTTCGTCGCACGCAACATCACCGACCGCAAGCGCGCCGAGCGCCGTATCCGCTATCTCGCCCGCTACGACGCGCTCACCAAGATCCCCAACCGCATGCAGTTCCATCACGTGCTGCAGCAGACCATCGCCCGCGCGCTGCGCTCGGGGCAGGTCGTGGCGGTGCTGTACCTCGACATGGATCGCTTCAAGGAGGTCAACGACACCTTCGGCCACGGTGCGGGCGATCGGGTGCTCGAGGTGCTCGCCGAGCGCCTCACGCGCGCCGTGCCGAAGGAGACCGTGGTCGGGCGCCTGGCCGGGGATGAGTTCGCGCTGTTCGTCGACGGTCTGCCGGCCGACGCCGACAACCGCGGGCCGATCGCGCAGCTGGCGCGCGCGCTCCTCACCGAAGTGAGCCGCCCGTTCCAGCTCAACCAGCACGAGGTATTCCTCACCGCGAGCATCGGCATCGCCTTCTGTCCGCGCGATGCGGAGAACGTCATCGACCTCATCCGCAATGCCGATGCGGCGATGTACTACTCCAAGCAGAACGGCGGCAACAGCTTCGCCTTCTACTCCCCGGAGATGAATGCCGCCGCGGTGGAGCGGCTGATGCTGAAGAGCAAGCTGCGGCGCGCACTCGAGCGCGACGAGCTCGTCATCCGCTACCAGCCGAAGATCGACCTGCGCAACGGACGCATCGTCGGCGCCGAGGCGCTGCTGCGGTGGCGGTTGCCGGGCCACGGCGACATTCCGCCGGGTCATTTCATTCCGCTCGCCGAGGAGACCAACCTCATCCTCGATATCGGCGAGTGGGTGCTGAACCGCGTATGCCAGGACTACCGGCGCCTGCAGACCGAGGTGTCCGATCCGGGCCGCATCTCGCTCAATCTGTCGCTGAAGCAGCTGCGCCAGGCGAGCTTCATCCTGCGCTGCCGCTCGGTCTTCCGCCGCCACGGCGTCTCGCCGGCCTGCTTCGAGCTCGAGATCACCGAGACCACGCTGATGGCCGATGCGCCGCGCACGGTGCGCCTGCTCGAGGAGCTGTACTCGATGGGGCTGCACCTGTCGATCGATGACTTCGGCACCGGCTACTCCTCGCTCTCTGCCCTGCAGCAGTTCCCGATCGGCACCCTCAAGATCGATCAGTCCTTCGTGCGCGACGTTGCCGAGGACGCAGGCGATGCCACGATCGTGCGCACCATCATCGAAATGGGACGCAGCCTCGGCATGGAAGTGATCGCCGAAGGCGTCGAGACCGCAGCCCACGTCGATTTCCTGCGCCGACACCACTGCCACTTCGGCCAGGGCAGGCTGTTCGGCGAGCCCTACACTGCCGATGAGCTTCTCGAGCTCCTCGCCCGCCAGTCCGCCGGTGCCGCCCCGTTTGCGCAGCTGCTACCGCCGGAGGCGGCCGCAAGCCGAACGGCCTGAGCAGTGAAGTTGACGGGCACGCGGATGCGGCGCCTGATCGGTTGCGCCGCGACGGTTGCCTGGGCGGCGACTGCGTACTGGCACACCCATAAGACTCTGCCCCCGGGCGCACGCGTGGCGAGCGGCTGGTATGCGCTCGCTCCCGGCGCAGTTGCCTATCTGACCGATTCGACCTCCGCGGATGCCTACGGGCATCCGCTCATCCGCCAGACGATCTTCGAGCAGCTGCTGCGCGCCGTCGCAAGCGCCAGCGATTTCATCGTCATCGACTCGCAGCTGTTCAGCGATGCGGGCGAGGTCGCACCCGCCAGCATGCCGGTGCAGCACAACTCAAGTCGCGAGCTCACCGCGGCGCTGCTTGCGCGCCGCCAGGCCGTGCCCGGATTGCGCGTGCTCATCATCACCGATCCGGCGAACGCGGCACTGGGCCCGGCCGAGGACCTGGAGAAGCTGCGCGCGGCCGGCGTCGCCGTAGTCAGCGCCGACCTGGATCAGCTGCGCGATCCGAACTTCCTGTACTCGAGTCTGTGGCGACTCACCGTGCGCTGGTGGACCGACGACAGCGGTTTCGGGGCGGCAGCACGGCGCCTCAATCTCAAGGCGGATCATCGCAAGGTGCTGCTGGCCGATGACGGCCGCGGCGGGCTCATCGGCATCGTCTCATCCGCCAATATCCATGCGCCCGACAGTGCGGACTCCAACTCCGCTTTGCTGCTCAGGGGCGAGGTGGTGGCGCCGCTGCTCGAGAGCGAGCTTGCGCTGGCCCGCGCTTTCGGCTGGGACGGACTCATGGGCGTACCGACCGTGCGCCCCGGCGCGCAGACCGCCGAGGCCGCCAACGCCGCCGTGCGTGCCCGCGTGCTCACCGAGGGCGCGCTGCGCGATGCACTGATCGAACGCTTGCGCGCCAGCGGCTCTGGCAGCGCCATCGACATCTCCGCCCGTTATCTGGCCGATCGTACGGTGATCGAAGCGCTGCTGGCGGCAGCCCGCCGCGGCGCGGCCGTGCGCCTGATCCTTGATCCGCAGCGCGTGGCCGCCGGCGAGAGCGAGACCGGCATTCCGAACCGTCAGGCCGCAGCCGAGCTCATGGCCGCGAGCGAAGGTGCGATCCGGGTGCGCTGGTACCGCACGCACGGCGAGCAGTTCAACGGCAATGCAGTGATGATCTACGACGCGGCACGGCTGTGGCTGGCCTCAGGCTCGGCCGACCTCACACGCCGCTCGCTGGGCGACTACAACCTCGAGGCGAACGCCGTGGTGGAGACGCCGCGCACGGCCGAGCTTGCCCAGCAGGCGTTGGCGCACTTCGACGAGCTGTGGGGCAATCGCGCACCTTCCGGCGTCGAATACACCGCCGATCCCGGCGTGTATGCGGATGCCTCGCAGCTGCGCTACTGGTGCTACCGCCTCATGGAGGCGAGTGGACTGTCGGCGTTCTGACGGCGGCGAGCGCACGTGCGGCCGCATCGGCGAGCGCGCTGTTCGCGGCATGATCGAATGAGGCGACGACCGCGCCCATGCGGTTCGCGCTCGCCTGCTCACTCGCTTGGACGGTAAATGAACTGAGCAGTGTCCGATCGGCGCGGCGCACGAGCGCGCAATCAAAGCTCACCTGCACTGTCGGTGCGCCGGAGCCGGCCGAGGCGTCAGCCTCGAAGCGGCGGATGGTGATCTCGAGCTCGTAGTCGGCGCTGAACGCGGCGCGCGATCCCTGCACCGCGCTCCAGGCACCGCTTGCCTGCAGGTTTTCCACCGCCAGCGCCTCAATCACATCGGGCAGGGGTGCCGCCCAGCGGCTGCCGGCGAAGTAGTCGAGCCGCGCTTGGGGCTGCAGGGCCGCGATCCGGTCGGTGTCGAGACCGGGGCCGGCCGCCGGGCGCATGACGCGCAGCGTCGCCGGCGCAGGTGCGGGAGTCGCCGACGGTGTGGCATTGGGCGACGGCGTGGCGGCTGTCGCTCCACCCGGCGGCACCGCACGCAGGACGTAGGAGAGCGTCGCGGGCGAGCTGCTGTGAAAGCCCGTGCTGCACGCGCCGATGAGACTTGCGATCACTGCGAATAAGGCAATCGATGCGCAGCGCCTCATCGGGCGATCTCCACGCCCTGCGGGGCAGGCTGATACAGGAGTTGCGACGGGTTCTCACGCAAACTGCGCGCCAGATCGCGGATCTCTCCGGCTGCATCGCGCCCATCGTGCACCAGCTGCTCGAGCTCGGGCAGCCCCTGATGCGTGAAGTTTGCGATCTGCGCGCGGTTCTCGCCGATCATGGCATCGAGCCGGTCGCTCGCCTCGACCAGGTTGTCGGCCACCTTGTCGATGTGCACCAGCGTGTCGTGCAGCCGCGGACCGCTGTCCTGAGCTATCTGTTGCACACTCGCGTTGGTCGCGGAGAGCTCGTTAGAGAGCTTGCGCATGTCGGACACCAGTGCACGCATATCGTGCACGGCGTCCGGCAACGCGGCGGTGGCGCGGTCGATGTTGCCGAGCGAGTGCGCCACCGCGGCGATGTTGGGATCGGAGAGCATCCGATCAGCGCGGTCGAGCGTGCCGGTCGCCACGCCCACCAGCTGCGGCAGGCTCGACAGCAGCACGTCGAAGTTGGAGCGCGTCGAGCGGATGACCGGATAGCGCTCGCTCGGCACCAGCTCCGAAAGACGGGTGCTGTCGGTGTTCTGCAGCAGATCGATGTAGAGCACGCCCGTCACGCCCTGCATGGACAGCTGCGCCACTGTGCGCGAGGAGATGGGCGTGGAGGAGTCGATATCGGCGATGATCTGCACGCGGCTCGCGCTGCGCGGATCGATGTGCATCGCAAACACCCGGCCCACGTCGACGCCCAGATAACGCACGGCGGCGCCACGGGTAAGTCCGCTCACGCTGCCATCGAAGTACATCTCGTAGCGGGTGTAGCTGCGGCGCTCCCGCGCATCCGCGTACCAGTACACGAACAGACCCGCCATTGCGACCACGAGCAGCACGAACGCCCCGACGGCCGCGTAGTTCGCTTCACGCTCCATGCCGTGCGCCTCCTCGCTCGCCGTGGAAATAGGCCTGGATCCACGGGTGTGGATTGCCGACGATCCCCTGCAGGGTATCGCTCACCATGTGCCGGTCGACGATCACGCCTACACGATTGCAGGTACGGAAGATCGTGTCCAGATCATGGGTGATCATGACGACAGTGAGTTTCAACGAACCATGCAGGTGCAGAATCAGCTCATCGAACGCGGCCGCGCCGATCGGATCGAGCCCCGCCGTCGGCTCATCGAGCAGCAGCAGCGCCGGATCGAGTGCCAGCGCACGCGCCAGCGCCGCCCGCTTGATCATGCCGCCGGAGAGCTGCGCCGGGTACTTATCGGCGGCATCGGTCGACAGCCCGACCATGCGCAGCTTGAGCAGCGCGAGCGCATCGAGGTCCTCATCCGGCAACCGCAGATGCTCGATCATCGGCAGCTGAACGTTCTGCAGGACCGTGAGCGAGCTGTACAGGGCGCCCTGCTGGAACGTAACGCCATAGCGCGCCTTCATCTCGTAGAGCTCGCGCGACTGCAGGCTCTTCAGGTTGCGTCCCCACAGGCTCACCGAGCCGGCTGATGGATGCGCGAGCCCCAGGATGCTGCGCAGCAGAACGGATTTACCAGCACCCGAGCCGCCGATGATGCCGAAGACTTCGCCCGCCCCGACCTGCATGTCGAGCCCGTCGTGCACCACCTGCGCACCGAAGCGGTTGACGAGCCCGCGCACCTCGACCACTGGCTCGCTCAAACGTCGAGCTCCATGAACAGCACGGCAAAGAGCGCATCGGCGAGGATCACGAGGAAGATCGACTGCACCACCGCCACGGTGGTGAGGCGCCCGAGCTCGCGCGACGAGTCGCGCACCTGCAATCCGCGGTAGGTGCCGGCGAGCCCGATCAGGACCGCGAACACGGGGGCCTTGATGATGCCGACCCAGAACGTGGTGGAGGCGATCGACTCGTTGACGCGAATCATGTACTGCGGCAGTGGAATCCCCAGCAGGAACTTGCACAGGAGCGCGCCGCCGGCAAGACCGATCAGATCGGCGATCACCGTCAGCAGCGGCAGGGCGATCGCAAGCCCGACCAGCCGCGGCAGCACCAGCGTCTCGAACGGATCGACGCCCGTGGCCTCGAGCGCATCGACCTCCTCGTTCAGGCGCATGGCGCCGATCTCCGCCGCGAACGCGCTGCCTGAGCGGCCGGCGACGATGATGGCGGTGAGCAGCACGCCGAGCTCGCGCAGCACGCCGATGGTTACCAGATCGACGACGAAAATCTCCGCGCCGAACTTCTGCAGCTGCTGGGCGCTCATGTAGGCGATGATCACGCTGATCAGGAAGGCGATGAGCGCGACGATCGGCACGGCGGAGATGCCCGTATCGTAGACATGGCGCGCGACGGATCGCAGCCGCAGCCGGCGCAGGCTGGAAGTGGCGTGCAGCACGGTGGCTGCAATGCGGCCGACGAAGGCAAGGCCGCTCACCGTCTCTCTGAGTCCGTGCACGACGTGCCGCCCCAGGGCTTCGACCGGCACTTCCTGGCGCGGCGCCTCGACCGTCACGGTGGGTTCCGCGCCGGCGGCGGCTCGTCCGACGCTCAGAGCCTCCTCGATGAGCTCGAGCTGCGGAGGCGTCGCACCGCGGAATTCGCAGCGGGCGCCGGCCTGACGCGCCCGCTCCATGAACTGGCGCAGGGCCCACGCCGAGGACACATCGAGCGCGCGCAGCTCGCCAGCCGAGAGCCTGACAGCACGCGCGCCCGTGAGATCGATGCTTGCGAGCTCGCTCTGCAGCGCGGGCAGCTCCCGCAGCTGCCACTCGCCGGTCAACTCGAGCTCAATGGACTCCCCGCTTCTGCGGGCCGTGACGAACACGATGTCGGATCTAGCGCCGGGCCTGCAGATGGGCCTCGAGGAACCACAGGTATTTGTCCGCGTCGCGCGAGATTCCGGTCAGCAGGTCCGCCGTATCCGCATCGCCGAACTTGCTGGCGGTGTCGATGCCCTTGCGCACTTTGCGGCCGAAGTCCGCGAGCGCATTCGCAAGTGCGGTGACATGCTCGATGCCCTCGATGATGCCGTCGGGATACTCGGGGAGACTGGTGGCGCGCGCCACGAGCGAGAGCGTGCCGTAGGCGGTGCCCCCCAGGGCGGTGATGCGCTCGGCGATCGCATCGACATGCTCCTCGATGTTCTCGGCGAGCTGGTCGAACAGCTCGTGCAGGGCGATGAAATTCGGACCCTTGACGTTCCAGTGCGCGTGCTTGGTCTGCGTCGCCAGATCGATGGCGTCCGCGAGCCGGGCGTTCAGCAGGTCGACGGCCCTGCGCCGTGTCTTCGCGGACAGGTCGTTGCGGGTCTCGTGCATGATTCCTCCACGGCGCCGATGCGGGATGGGGGAATTGTGCGCGCTCAGGTGTCGTCGCGGTAGCGGCGGATGCGGATGGTGGCGGCGAGCAGCAGCGCGGCCACCGCGAACCCGATGTACAGATCCGGGTTGGTGAGCACGACGCTCATGTGCATGGCGTTCAGAAAGTCGAGCGACGGGGAGCTCGAGTTCGCCATGTGCATCATCTGATCGCCGTCAAAGAACGCATTGGCCGTGCGGCCCTGCCACCAGCCGCCCATGCGGTACCACAGGATCGTCCATACGTAGTGGGTCCGAAAGCCGAGCCACTCGATCAGGATGAGGAGCACGGGCGGCAGGATGGCCCACAGCTGCACATTGCGGCGCGCCCAGGCCGAGACCAGCAGCAGGTAGGCGGTCACCGGTGCGACCCACAGCGCGATGATCAGATTCGAGACAACGAGGTGGCTCTCGACCGCGAGCAGCACCTGCGGATCCCACACCTTGCCCGCAGCGGCCAGCGATCCGGCCCGCACGCTCCAGATGACGCACACGAGGAGGTTGGTAGCGGTCGAAACGAGGATCACCAGCAGCGGCATGGCGATGATCGCGACCAGTGCCTTGGAGAGCACGGTCTGCGTGTCGTTCACCGGCAGGGACTTCCAGAACAGGATGCTTCGATCCTTGCGCTCGGTGTAGAGGCAATCGGTGAGATAGAACCACATGACGATGCTGAGGACGACCATCTGCACCAGATTGAAGCCCCACATCGCAATACCCGCGAAGCCGCTCGCCATGGCTCGGGCGCCCTCGGCGGCATTACCGGCACTGATGTTGCCGAACGAGGCGCCGATGAGAAGGAGTCCGGCCACGATCAGCGGGGCGATCCACAGTGCGCGGTGCTCCCAGAACTCGCGGCGGACGAGAGTCAGCATGGTGCGGGAGAGGGGAATTTCACTCATGGCTTCACGCTGCCTGCATCTTGGCGACGAAGAGGTCAGCAATCGTGGGAGTACGGATCTCCCCGAGCGTGCCGAGCTCACTCGCCGGCCGATCCTCGTAGTACATCGCGACGCGACCGAAGACTTCGCGCTCGAAGAACGGCTTCAATTCGCGCGCCCGTGCCGCCTGATCCGGCGCCACATTGACCTGGACGTAGCGCTCGGAGATCGCCTCGGTACTGCAGGCGAGCGCGATGCGTCCCTTGTCGATGAAGATCACGTCGGTGAGGAGATTCTCGACTTCCTGCACCTGGTGAGTCGTCAGGACGATGGTGCGCTCCTTGTCGAAGTAGTCATTGAGGAGCGTGTCGTAGAACTTGGCGCGATACAGCAGGTCGAGGCCGAGCGTCGGCTCATCGAGCACCAGCAGACGCGCATCGATGGCGAGGATCAGCGCCAGATGCAGCTGCGTCACCATGCCCTTGGAGAGCTCGCGCACGCGGCTCTTCATCTTGATGTTGGTCTTGGCGAGGAATTCACGCGCGCGCGCCGCATCGAACCGCGGGTGCACGCCGGCGACGTATTCCACTGCCTGACTCACGCGCAGCCAGCGGGGCAACACCGCGACATCCGCAATGAAGCACACGTCGCGCATGAGCACACCGCGGTCGGCCCGTGGATCGTGTCCGAGCACGGTGAGCTGGCCGTCGAAGGGCGTGAGGCCGAGCATCGCCTTCAGCGCGGTGGTCTTGCCGGCACCGTTCGGGCCGATCAGGCCGACGATGCGTCCGCTTTCGACGCTGAAGCTCACCCGGTCGAGCGCGCGCTGGCTCCCGTAGAGCTTGGTCACTTCGCGCGCTTCAATGATGTTCGTCATCAGTCTGTCCCGGAGTGCTGGGCCAGGGAACCTGGGCCGGCGCGGCGCCACGGCGCAGCAGCTCGGCCGCGGTAAGCCCGAGGCGCTGGATCGTTGCAAAAATCTTGGGCCACTCATCGACCAGGAAGCGCTGGCGCTCATCGGTCATCAGCGCCGCCTTGGCGCCGGTGCTGACGAACATTCCGCGTCCGCGGCGCTTCTCGACCAGATTCTCATCGACGAGCTGCTGGTACCCCTTGAGGACGGTCAGGGGATTCAACCGGAACTCCGCCGCGACGCTCCTGACGGAGGGCAGAGCGTCGCCCTCCTTCAGGACACCCTCGAGAATCATCGCGACGACGCGGTCCCGCAGTTGCCGGTAAATCGGCGAGCCGTCGTCCCACTGCGGGTCCATCAATGCTCCGGGCTTACCCATTTTGGGCGGTTTACCGGACTACTCTACCAGAGCAGCTGACAAAGTCCGCGCCTGGCGCTCGGCCGACTGCGTCTGCTCGGCCTGGTAGGCCGCCAGCTCCTGCGCCGCAACTCCCCGCTCCGCCGGGACTTTGGCCGTGTCCGCCACACCGCCGGCATACATGGCACCGGTCAGGGCCAGGGCTGCCAGGGCACATACCAGAACCTTGGAATTCACGAAGGCGTTCATAACCATCTCCTTTCGGGCTCTTCAGTGCGGCACCATGCCGCGACCTCTATGGTGTTGTATTTAACTACAACACTAGCAGAGTGTCAAGCCCTTTCTACTGAGGGGCCCGAAGCCCCTACATGGGGGGTCCTTCAAGGGGGCCTCACCTCCTCCATTGCAGCCCGGCGCGCGCAGGGCAGCGCAGTACACTTCTCCGCGTGACGACTGAAGATGATGCGGAGCTGATGCTGCGTTACGCGCGCGGCGATCTCGCTGCATTTCGCCTGCTCTACGCGCGTCACCGCGCCGCGCTGTACCGCTATCTCGCGCGCCACACGCACGATCCTGATACCGCGAACGACCTGTTCCAGGAAGTGTGGAGCCGCGTGATCGAGCATCGCGCGCGCTACGAGCCGCGCGCGAAATTCCGCACTTTTCTGTTTCGCATCGCGCACAACTGTTTCATCGATCATCACCGCCGCGCGGCGACCCGCAAGCAGAGCCACAGCGTTTCAGTGGATATGCCCGGAGAAGACTGGATCGACACGTTGCGCGTGCCCGAGGGCGAATTGCCGGATTCGCGAGCGGAGCAGACGCAGCTGCTGCTGCGCTATCGCGCGGCGCTCGAGGCTCTGCCTGCCGAGCAGCGCGACGTGTTCCTGCTCTACGAGCAGTCGGGCCTTTCGCTCGAGGAAGTCGCGCACATCACCGGAGTCGGCACCGAGACTGCGAAGAGCCGGCTGCGCTACGCGCTGGCGAAACTGCGCGGTGCGCTGACGGCATCCGGCGGTGGCGCGCCCGAGCGCCGCGTGCCGCTCGAGGAGCCAGGCACGTGAGCGGCTTCGATCCCACGGATGATTTCGATGCGCATCTGCAGCGCCGCTCGACGCTGCAGCGGCATCTGACCGAGCTCGACCGGCTCGAGCCTCCGGCCGAGGTCGATGAATTCGTGCTCGCCAAGGCACGCGATGCGATCGAAGCGCCGAGCCCCGCGCCGGTGTTCACGCCCATGCGCTGGGCCGCGCCCTTTGCGCTGGCGGCCTCCGTGCTGATCGCCATCGGCGTCGTATTCCTGCAGCGCTCCCGGCCTGCACCCCTTCCGGCGAGCTCGAGCCAGTTGAGCGAAGAGGTGACAGTCACCGGGCGGCGTCGCGAGGCGGCGGCGCCCATGCAGTCGGCCCCCGTCGCCGTCGCGCCCGCGGTTGCGGCGCCGCTCGCGGTTGCGCCGCCGCCCGAAGCGGCCGGCGAGGTGGAGCCGGCGTTCATGGCCGCGCGCAGCAGCGCGGCCGCAAAACGCCTGTCGCCGCAGCAATGGATGCGCCAGATCGATGCGTTGCGCGCGGCCGGGCAGAGCGAGGAGGCCGACCGACAGCTCACCCTGCTGCGCCAGACCTACCCCAAATTCCGCGTTCCTCCCCAGCCTCGTTAGAATGGCGGGCTCTCGCGAAGCGGAGTCCTTCATGAAGAAAGCTGTCAACGTTGCGATCACCGGCGCGGCCGGCCAGATCGGCTATGCACTCGCCTTTCGGGTGGCCTCCGGTGCCATGCTCGGCGCCGATCAGCCGATCAACCTTCATCTGCTGGAGATCACCCCGGCGCTGCCGACGCTGCAGGGCGTCGTCATGGAGCTCACCGACTGCGCCTTTCCCACGCTGAACCGCATCGTGCCGACGGACGACGCGCGCATCGCATTCCGTGACTGCCACGTGGCGCTCCTGGTCGGCGCGCGGCCGCGCGGTCCGGGGATGGAGCGCAAGGATCTGCTGCGGGCCAATGCGCAGATCTTCTCGGCTCAGGGCAAGGCGCTCAATGAAGTGGCGGCGCGCGATGCCAAAGTGCTCGTCGTCGGCAATCCCGCCAATACCAATGCGCTCATTGCGCGCGCCAACGCCCCGAGCCTCAACCCGCGCAATTTCACCGCCATGATGCGCCTCGATCACAATCGCGCACTGGGCCAGCTCGCCGGGAAGACCGGCACGCATGTGACGGCAATCCGGCGCATGAGCGTCTGGGGCAATCATTCGGCGACGCAGTATCCGGATGTGAGCCATTGCCTGGTCGACGGCAAGCCCGCGCGCACACTCGTCGATGCGAAGTGGCTCGATGAGATCTTCATCCCGACCGTGCAGCAGCGCGGCGCGGCCGTGATCAAGGCGCGCGGCTCCTCCTCCGCGGCCTCTGCCGCCTCCGCCGCGATCGACCACGTGCACGACTGGGTGCTGGGGACCCCCGCGGGCGACTGGGTCAGCATGGCCGTACCCGCTGACGGCAGCTACGGCATCTCCGATGGCGTCATCTACTCATATCCAGTGACGTGCAGCGGCGGGGAGTACAAGATCGTGCAGGGGCTCGCGATTGAACCGGCGAGCCGCGCTCGAATGGACACGACACTGAACGAGCTGCGCGAGGAACGGGCGGGAGTCGCCGACCTCCTCGGTTGAGGTTGCCCATGCTGGGACCTGTCATTGCAATCGCCCTGATCGCCGCCATCGTGTATGGACTCACGCAGGTGGGCGGCGTCATCACGCTGGCGTTCATCGCGGCGGTGCTGTTCCTCGCCTATCAGCGCCTGAGCCTCATCGTCTTTACCGCGACGTTCACCGTGCTGTTCGCCGCCTACACCTGGCTGGGCGCACCGGCCGGCGTGTGGAAGGGGCTGCTCGGCATCGCGTTGCTCCTGCTGTGGCTGCTCAACGTGCGGCCGCTGCGCAAGATCCTGATCACCCGTCCTTTCATGCGGGCCTACCTGCGCATGCTGCCCTCGATGTCCGCGACCGAGCGCGAAGCGCTCGAGGCCGGCACCGTGTGGTGGGATGGCGAGCTGTTCACCGGCGCACCCAAGTGGCAGAAGCTGCTCGCGGCGAAGGCACCGCGTCTGTCCGCCGAGGAGCAGGCGTTCCTCGATGGGCCGTGCGAGGAGCTGTGCCGGATGCTCGATGACTGGGACATCACGCACCGGCGCGCCGACATGCCGCCGGAGGTATGGCGCTATCTGCGCACGCGCGGCTTCTTCGCGATGATCATTCCCAGGCAGTACGGCGGACTCGAGTTCTCCGCCTATGCCCACTCCTGCGTGCTCGCCAAAGTGGCCAGCCGCAGCACGACCGCCTCCTCGACCATTGCCGTGCCGAATTCGCTCGGACCAGCCGAGCTCCTCAATCACTACGGCACGGAGGAGCAGAAGCGGCATTACCTGCCGCGGCTGGCGCGCGGCGATGAGATCCCGTGCTTCGCGCTCACGGGTCCGCGCGCGGGCTCCGATGCCGCCTCGATCCCGGATACCGGCATCGTCTGCCGCGGCATGTGGCAGGGACGCGAGGTCGTGGGCTTGAGGCTCAACTTCTCCAAGCGCTACATCACGCTGGCGCCCATCGCCACCGTCATCGGACTCGCGTTCCGCATGTACGATCCGGAGAAGCTGCTCTCCGAGCGCACCGATATCGGCATCACCTGCGCGCTGATTCCGCGCGACACGCCGGGCATCACGATCGGCCGGCGTCACTTCCCGCTCAACATCCCGTTCCAGAACGGGCCGATCCAGGGCGAGGATGTGTTCGTGCCCGTCGACTGCATCATCGGCGGGGCGAAGATGGCGGGGCAGGGCTGGCGCATGCTGGTCGAGCAGCTCTCGGTCGGACGCTGCATCTCGCTGCCCTCCAACGCGACGGGCAGCGCGAAAGCGGCCGTCTGGGCCACGGGCGCCTATGCGCGCATCCGGCGGCAGTTCAATGCGCCGATCGGGCGCTTCGAGGCGATCCAGTCCGTCATCGCACGCATGGTCGGGCTCACCTACACCATGGATGCGGCCCGTTCAGTGACCGCGGGTGCGATCGACGGCGGCGAGAAGCCTTCGGTGCCATCGGCGATGCTCAAGTATCACGTCACGGAGATGGGTCGGCAGGTTGCCAACGACGCCATGGATATCCAGGGCGGCAAGGGCATCTGCATGGGCCCGCGCAACTATCTCGCCCGCGGCTACCAGAGCGTGCCGATCGCGATCACGGTCGAGGGCGCGAACGTGCTGACGCGCAGCCTCATCATCTTCGGGCAGGGTGCTGTGCGCTGTCATCCTTACGTGCTGCGCGAGATGAACGCCGCACGCGATCCCGACCGGCGCGCCGGCGTGGATGCCTTCGATCGCGCACTGTTCGCGCACATGGGCTTCGCCATCTCAAACGCGGTGCGCTCCTTCGTCATGGCGCTCACGTTCGCGCGCTTCCAGAGCGTGCCTGACAAGGGTCCGACGCGCCGCCACTACCAGCACATCGAGCGCTTCAGTGCCTCGTTCGCCTTCGCTGTCGATGTCGCGATGCTCACCCTCGGCGGCTATTTGAAGAAGAAGGAGAACCTGTCGGCGCGCTTGGGGGATGTGCTCTCCTGCATGTATCTGTCCTCCATGGTGCTGAAGCATTTCGACAACCAGGGACAGCCGGCGGAGGATCTGGTCGTGGTCGAATGGGCCTGCCGGCATCTGCTCTACCAGGCGCAGGAATGTCTGCACGGGTTCCTGAGAAACTTTCCGAACCGCTTCATGGCCGCGCTCATGCGCGGTCTCATCTTCCCGCGCGGGCTCACCTATTCCGCACCGGCCGACCGCCTGGGCCGCAAGGTCGCCGAGCTGGTAACGACGGCGACCGCCGCACGGCAGCGCCTGTGCGCCGGGGTCTACACCACGCTCGAGCCGTCGAATCCGCTCGGTCTGCTGCAGGAGGCGCTCACGCTCGCGACAGCTGCCGAGCCGATCGAGCAGCGGATCCGGGTCGAGGGCGTCAAGAGCGGCCGTGTCACCGCACTCGACCTGCCCGGCCGCATCCAGCAGGCACTCGCCGCCGGGATCATTTCCGAGACGGAGGCGGCGATGCTCAAGGACTACGATCGCAAGGTCATGGAGCTGGTGCATGTGGATGACTTCGCGCCCTCCGAGCTCGCCGCTGCCGTGCAGCGCGAGGATGCGCAGGGCCCGCTGGCGAGCAGCATTCACGTCGCGTGACATGCTGAGGCTGTAATAAGCTTAGCCGCCCCCCAACAACGCTGAACCCCCGATGGAAGGAGCCCGCATGCGTGCCATTGCATTCGTCGCGTTTCTGCTTGCAGCCACCCTGGCCTGGTCGGATGAGGCGAGTCACTGGCCCGCCGGTGCCGAGGTCTACATCATCAGTCCGAAGAATGGCGCTTCGGTCAAGAGCCCGGTGACGGTGCGCTTCGGCCTCAAAGGCTTAGGGGTCGCGCCGGCCGGCGTGAAGTTCGACAACACCGGCCATCACCATCTGCTCATCGACACGGATCTGCCGGCGGATCTGAATGCGCCGCTGCCGACCGTGCCGGACAAGATCTTGCACTTCGGCAAAGGTCAGACCGAGACGGAGCTGAAGCTCGCGCCCGGCAAGCACACACTGCAGCTCGTGGTTGGCGATGAGAACCACGTGCCGCACAGCCCGCCGCTCGCCTCGAAGAAGATCACGATCAACGTGACCGGGTAATCCTACGCGAAGCGCAGCCGGGCCAGCGCAGGGACGCGCGATCCTGCATGTCGACATGGATGCGTTCTACGCATCCGTGGAGCAGCACGATGACCCGGGCCTGCGCGGCCGTCCGGTCATCGTCGGCGGTACCGGCGGCCGCGGCGTCGTCGCGGCCGCCAGCTACGAGGTGCGCAAGTTCGGTGTGCGCTCGGCGATGCCGATGCGCACCGCACTCGAGCTGTGTCCGCACGCTGTGTGCGTGCACCCGCGCATGCAGCGCTACAAGGAAGTCTCGGCTGTGGTGTTTGGGATCTTCCGCGACATCACGCCGCTCGTCGAAGGGCTCTCGCTCGATGAGGCCTTTCTCGATGTGACGGCCACTGCGGGCGCACCCGAGGCCATCGCAACCGTCATCAAGGAGCGCATCCGTGCGAGCACGGGCCTGACGGCCTCGGTGGGGGTCGCGCCCAACAAGCTCATCGCCAAGATCGCCTCGGAGCTCTCGAAACCGGACGGTCTCACCGTCGTCACTCGCGAGCGCGTGCATGCCGTGCTCGATCCGCTCTCGGTGCGCCGCCTGCCTGGTCTTGGCCGCAAGATGGGCGCGCGGGTCGAGGCGGCCGGAATCCGCACTCTGGCTGAGCTGCACGCGGCACCCGATGCGCTGCTGTGGCCACTGTTTGGCCGGGACTCGGCACGCATGCGCGATCGTGCCGGCGGCATCGATGAGCGGCCGGTCGTCGCCGAGCGCAGCGAACAGTCGATCAGTGCCGAGGACACCTTCGCCCGCGATCTCGCCGATCCGCGTGCGCTGCACGCGGAGCTGGCCCGGCTCGCAGATCTGGCGTGCGAGCGGCTGCGCCGCAGCGGCCTCGCTTCCGGATGCGTCACGGTGAAGATCCGGCGTCACGATTTCACGACTCAAACCCGGCGCCGGCTCATCGCGCCGGCGACCCAGGAGCGGCGGGCGGTCGCCCAGGTTGCCGCCGAGCTTCTGACCACGTGGCTTTCTGCCAACGCCGGAGCGAAACTGAGGCTCCTGGGCGTGGGTCTTAGTGAGCTCGGCCCCGCCACACAGCTGCCGCTATTCGGGGTCCACCGCCCGGAGCTGGATGCGGCAGTGGATGAGATCCGCGAGCGATTCGGAGCGGGTGCGGTGAGACCCGCCATCGGCATTAAGTAAGATTGCCCCATGTACCTGTCGTTCTTCGGACTGGCTGAAAAGCCTTTCGCGATCACGCCCGACCCCCGCTACCTGTACCTGAGCGAGCGGCACGCGGAGGCGCTCGCGCACCTGCTCTACGGCATCAACGAGGCGGGCGGCTTCGTGCAGCTGACGGGCGAGGTTGGCACCGGCAAGACCACGATCATCCGCTCGCTCCTCGCGCAGACACCGCCGAACGCCGAGATTGCACTGATCCTCAATCCGCGCATGACTGCGCCAGAGTTTCTGCTCACGATCTGCGAGGAGCTCGGCATCGGTGTGCCGGATTCGGCGACCGAGAGCCTGAAGGACCTGGTCGACATCCTCAGCCACTATCTGCTGCGGGCGCACGGCGGGGGGAAGCGCATCGTCCTCGTCGTCGACGAAGCGCAGAACCTGGCACCGGAAGTCCTCGAGCAGGTGCGCCTGCTCACCAATCTCGAGACGACGACGCAGAAGCTGCTGCAGATCATCCTGATCGGTCAGCCGGAGCTGCGCGACATCCTCGACCGCAACGAGCTGCGCCAGCTCGCGCAGCGCATCACCGGCCGCTACCACTTGCATCCGCTGTCGCACGATGAGACGGCGGCTTACGTGCTGCATCGGCTGCGCGTCGCCGGGGCCACGACGGATATCTTCAGCACGCGCGCCCTGACGGAGGTGCACCGGCTCTCCGGGGGCGTACCGCGTGTGATCAACGTGATCTGCGACCGGGCGCTGCTTGGCGCCTATACCCAGGACCGCCACCGCGTCTCGGCCTCCTTCATCCGCAAGAGTGCGCAGGAAGTATTTGGGCGGCGCATCCCGCCGGCGTGGCTGCCGTGGGTGGCGGCCGCCGCCACGGCCGTCGTGATCGGCGCGGGCGTCATCGCCGTGTGGGAGTTTGCGCCCTGGGCCGCCGCGGCCAGCCGCACAACAGCGGTTCCCTCGCCAGCGGCCGCCAGCGCGCCCCCGGCGGCGGTGCCGGTGGTGACGGCGCCCTCGCTCGCGACGCTGCTCGCACAGAATCCGTCGCAGACCGATCCGGATTCCGCCTTCGGCCGGCTGTTCGGCCTCTGGGGCGCGCACTACACGGCCGGCAGCGTCGATCCGTGCACCCAGGCGAGCGCACAGGGGCTCGAGTGCTTCGTGCAGCATGCCTCGCTCGCGCAGCTGCGGCTGTACAACCGTCCCGCGATCCTCATGGTGAACGACGATTCAGGCGGCGCGCATCACGTCGTCATGTCAGGTCTCGATGATGAGCACGCGCGCATCGAGCTCGGCGGCACGCACGAGATCGGCATCGCCGAGCTGTCGCGCTACTGGTATGGCGATTTCATCCTGCTGTGGCACCCGAATGTGCGCGGCAGCAAGGTGCTCTCGATGGGCATGCGCGGCAGCGAAGTGCGTGATCTGCGCGTGAGTCTCGAGCGCCTGCGCGGCGGGGCGAGCGATCCTGCGGCAGGCGACGTCTTCGATGCGAAGCTCGCAGAGCTGGTACGCGATTTCCAGCGCACTCACCGCCTCACTGTGGACGGCGTCGCCGGCGTGCAGACGCTCGTGGTTCTGAACGGCGCAACCGCGGCACCGGATACGCCGCTGCTGCTCGCCTCGTCCGTGCACGGCAGCTGATCATGTCCTTCATCCTCGATGCGCTGAAGAAATCCGAGAGCGAGCGGCAGCGAAGAAGCGGACCGGCGTTGTTCGAGGTGCGCGTCGCACCGCCGCGTACGCGCTTTGGCGTCTGGGCGATCGTGCTGGGCTCGCTCCTGGCGATCAATTTCATCGTCGTCGGCTGGCTGCTGCTGCGCCGCTCAGCGGCTCCGCAGAATCCGGTCACCGCCGCGGCAAGCGCTCCGACGGTCGGCCCCGCGCCCTCGCCCGCGACTGTCACAACGGCGCCGAGCATCCCCGCAGCGCCGCCCGCGGTGAGCCCCGTGCCCGCAGCAGCACTTGCGGCGGTTACTCCGCCCGATGCGGCAGACAGCGCCGATGATCTCGCGCCGGCCGTCGAGCCCACCGACGCGGGCCGCGCGGGCGGGCGCACTGCTTCCGACAGCGCCGCTTCCCTCAATGCATCGCAGAACACCGGAGTCACGCGCGCCACGGCCAGCGGCTTACCCTCGTACCAGGATGCATTGGCCGCGCCGGGCGCCAATATCCCGAGCCTGAAGCTCGACTTTCTGGCCTATTCCACCGACGCCTCGCAGCGCTTCGTGTTCATCAATATGACGAAGCTGCAGGAGGGGGAGTCGCTCCCTCAGGGCGTGAAGGTGGAGTCGATCCTGCCGGATGGAGTCACTCTCTCGTTCAACGGCTCGAGGTTCGTGCTGCAGCCCTAAGCTGCGCTACTCGGCGATGTACCAGCGCTTGTCGATCTGCTCGAGCACGAAGCGATCGAACGGCAGTCCCTGGCCACTCAAGTCGTACACGGCGCGCTGACCGTCGTATTCGAACTGCGGCTGGCGCTCTCGCACCAGGTGCAGCGTCGCGATCAGCATCTGACGCATGCCGGCATTGTTCTGGCAGGAAGAAATCAGCGTCTCGAGCGCCTTCTTCGACGTGACGTCGCGGAAGTTCTTGCTCATGCGCTCCTTGTAATACTCATCGCAGCGGCTCGCGCTCAGGGACTGCTCCGCTGAGTCCAGGAGCTGCGCGATGCCGGGCGGGGTATTGCCGGCCACGGGAACGGCCGCGACGCCGCGTTCGGAAAGCGCGACCGAGCTCCTGCCGCGAATGAGGTCATCGATCTGCGCGTTGAGCTCATCCGGAATTGCGGCCTTCCAGTCCTTGCCATACGGGCGCAGCGTCACGAGCTCGACCACCTTCACTTTCGAGCCGCGCTCCTTCGTCTGCGTCCCCTCGATGACCGCGTGAACGTTGCCCCCATGGGCCGGCACGCTGGCGAGCGCGTGAATGCTCTCGTAGGCACGCCCGGGAAGGGCGAGCTTGGGCGCGATGGCGGCGTAGAAATTCAGCGAGGTGAGGCGCTCGATACTTGCGAGCGGCATCGCCGGTCCGAACAGCCGCCCGCGAATGCTGCTGTCGCCTTTCTTCGCCTCCTCGTGCAGCAGTCCCAGCACGCGAGTGCGCAGCTCCTCAAGCTCAGCCGGATGCAGCGCGTTCGCCATGGCGAGCGGATCGCCGCTCGAGCGCGCGCCGAGGAATTCCTCGACCGCCGCGCGCTGCGCAAAGGTGAGATCCCCGCTCAAGCTTGCAGCGGGGCCTTCGGCGCGGGAGAGTGCGGCGCTGAACGACCCCAGGACGAGCAGAGCGAGCGTGGTGAGCCGACTGCGCCAGGTCGCATGCATGGCCGCGAGCATAGCTGAGCGGGAACTGCGCAGGGTTCGTTACAAATCGTCCGAAAAGGAGCGACGGATGATGACCCGTTTCACAGAATCTGCCCCTGCCACGGGCAAAGATTCCCCTGTTGCGTCATCGTCGTAGGCTGCCGGAGGAGTCCGTTTCGCGGGCGCCTGGGTCGGGTCTCATCCTAGGGTTAGGTACGTGTCGAAAAGTGCGATGCATCAAGCACCTGCGGAGATCTCGGGCCCGAGCCGGGGGCCCGGGGGCTCGGGTCTGCTGCGCGAGTCGCTGGTGGCGCTTACGCAGGATGCCGCACTCATGGAGACGCTCGCCGCGGTCGCGCCCGAGCACGCGCTGTCGTACGCAACCGACGAGGGCGACCTGACACGCCGGCTGCTCGGCCAGCCCACCGGTGTTGCGCTGCTCGATGCGGCAGCGGTGCAGGTGCCGATCGCACAGCTCGCCGAGCAGCTGCGCGCGCAGTTCCCGGAGCTCGTACTCATCGTCGCCGGCGGCCTGGCGGATCAGGCGGCGCTGTCCACCCAGGTGACCAACGGCACGGTGTATCGCTTCCTGCACAAGCCGGTCTCGGCGCAGCGCGTGAAACTATTCGTCGATGCGGCCTGGCGGCGTCACGATGCCGAGATCGCGGCGACCGGAGAGATGCTCGCGCCGGCATTCGCGCGGGCCGCGAACAAGCCCGCCTTGCCGCGCAAGTTATTTGCTGTGGTCGCGATCGCCGTTCTGGCGGCCATCGGCACGGGCTGGTGGCTGCTGCGATCGCCCTCGAGTGCGCCCCTTTCATCGGATCGCGGCGAGGCCGCAGCGCCTGCCCAGGCGGTGGTGCAGACCGCGGATCCGCTGGCGACGCTTCTGGCGCAGGCGGACGCGGCGCTGTCGCGCGGCGACCTGAACGTCCCACCGGAGAACAACGCGACCGATCTGTATCGCGCGGTGCTGGCCCGTAGCCCGTCGAATGCCCAGGCGCTGGCCGGTCTCGACCGCGTGGCCGATCTGATGCTGACACGGGCGGAACAAGCGCTGGTCGCCGACAAGCTCGATGAGGCGCAGCAATGGACGGATGCCGCACGCGCAATCCAGCCCGAGAACGTGCGCGTCAGTCTGATCGCGGCACAGATCGACAAGGAGCATCAGCGGCTCACTGAGGAAGCGGCGCTGCGTCAGAGCGAACAGAAACTGAATGAGCGCGTGGCCAATCTGCTCACGCAACAGTCGGCGGCGGCTCCGGGCACGGGCGCCGGCGCCGGCGCGACCGCGCCCGCTGCAGCTGCCGTGAAGACGCCGGCCGCGGCTGAGTCTGCCTCCGCGGTTGCCGCGACCTCAGTGCCACTCGCGACCGCGCCGGCGGCGCCAGTAGCGGCGCCGGCCAGTGGCGCTGCCCAGGATTCCATCATCGCGGCAAAGCAGTTGACGCGCGTGCACTCCGTAGATCCGGTGTATCCCGCGACCGCCGAGCGCACGGGACGGGGCGGCAGCGTCGACCTGGAATTCACGGTGCGGGCAGACGGCTCGGTTGCCGATGTCATCGTCACCGACGCCCAGCCGCGCAGAGTCTTCGAGTCCGCGGCTGTCGCTGCAGTCCGGCAGTGGCGCTACGAGCCCATGATTCGCGACGGTCACCCGGTCGATCAGCGGGTGCGTCTGCGCATCGTCTTTTCCCCTTAGATCGAGCCGCAGTAACGGAAGGTTCATGAAGGCACGCGTTCTCATCGTCGATCGGGACAACCGCTACCGGGAGTGGATGCGGCATCATCTGGGCGTGCTGTGCCAGGAGGGGCAGGTCACGGCGCTCGATCTCGAGGGCTTCCGCAGCCGCTACGAATCGATCACCAGCGCCGATCACGATCTGGTCGTCCTGGCGATCGAATTCGGCACCAATCCGGATGACCCGCATTCCGAAGGGCTCGAGTGGTTGCGCGAGCTGCGCGATCACGAGGATTTTCCGCCGCTCCTCACCGTCGCCGAAGACGGCAATGAGCTGACGGCGGTGCGTGCGCTGCAGCTGGGGGCCGTGGATTATCTGCCCAAGCGCCTGCTCACACCGGAGCGGCTGCGCTCGGCCGTGCGCCTCGCACTGCGCCGGATCGAGATCCGCGCCGCCGAGGATGCCGAGCAGGCCGCCGCGCCCGCCGCGCGCTCGCTCCGTGACCCCATTCCCGGCTACACGATCCGAAAGACGATCGGTGAATCAGAGAAGGCGATCGTCTATCTCGCGACCAGCGCCGTCACCGGCACCGACGTGGCACTCAAGGTGAGCAAGAGCGAGCCGGAAGAGGCCAACGAGCGGCAGATCTTCGCTCGCGAGCACGCCGCGCTTTCTGCGATCCGGCACGGCGCCATCGTCGACATTCACGACTACGGCGTGCACGAAGGCCGCGAGTATCTTGCGATGGAGTATTTCCCGCGCGGAGATCTCAAGGCGCGCCTGCAACGCGGCATCCTCGAGGCCGACGCGTTGCGCTACACCGAGCAGATCGCGCGCGCGCTGCAGGTCGTGCACCAGGGCGGGCTGCTGCATCGGGACCTGAAGCCGCCCAATGTCATGCTGCGCGAGACGGACGAGATCGTGCTGATCGATTTCGGTCTGGCGCGCAACATCGAGGGCGCCTCCCAGAGCACGCGCAAGGGTGTGCTGCGCGGCTCGCCCTATTACATGAGCCCGGAGCAGGCCCTCGGCGAGGCGCTCGATGCCCGCACCGACCTCTACAGTCTGGGCATCATCCTCTACGAGATGCTCACGACGCGGAAGCCGTACTCCGGCAACTCGGCGATCGAGGTGCTGCAGCAGCATGTGAACGCGCCGCTGCCCAAGCTGCCGCGCCCGCTCGAGCACCTGCAGACGCTGCTCGACGGCATGCTCGCCAAGTCACGCGATGATCGCCTGGCAAGTGCAGCGCTCGTCGTCGAAGCGGTCGCCGGCATGCGCGCGCTGCGCGACGGGCGCAACGCCGAAGCGATCGAAGCAGCGGGCGCCGCCGTCGCCTGAGGCCCCGGGGCCTCGCACCCGCGACTAGCCGCCGGCGTGCGAGGAAGCCGCGCCTGCAGGGGTGGCTTCGGCACCGCGCATGTTTTCGTAGCGCCGGCCGAGAACGTACCCCACCGGGAACCAGATCAGGCAGACGATCGCACCGAAGATCGCAAGCCCGGCAACACCGAACGGCAGAATCAACGAGCTCACCCACGCCGAGGTGACATCGCCGAAGCGGTACACAACCGTATCGATGACGTTCTTGGCCTTGTACTTGCTCTGCTGATCCACGACCGTAAAGAGCATCTCGCGCGTCGGCTTCGCCACCGCGTATTCCGCCACGCGCCGCAGAATCTGAATGCCGCCCAGAATCATCAGCACAGGCGAGAACACGATCGCGAGGAAGGCGATCACCATGATTACCGGGTTCAGCAGCAGTCCGGTGGTGACGCCAAATCGCTGAATGAAACGACCGGTGCCCAGGAGCTGAATGATCACCGCGATACTGTTCACCGACAGATCGATCAGCGCATAGGCCTGAGTGCGCGCTTCGCGGCTCGCGAATGCCTTGGTGATGAGATCGCCCAGCTGGATGTAGACGATGGTCGAGATCCAGGTCATCAGCAGCAGAAACAGGGCGAGCAACAGCAGATAGGGCGAGCGCGCGAGCAATGCGAATCCCGCGAAGGGATTGCCGCCGAGACGGTGATCGAGCGAGGTGCGCTGTGCCTCGGCGCCGGCCGCGACGAGCTTCTGCTTCTCGCGCGAGAGCAACACGACGATGAGCGCCGTCACGACGAAGCCCGCCGCGGAGATCAGCATCAGGCCGTTGTTGCCCACCAGCTTGGCGAGGAAAGTCGCAACCGCGGGGCCGACGATGCCGCCGACCGTACCGCCCGCTGCGATGAAGCCGAACAGCCGCTTCGCCTGGGTGCGCGAAAAGATATCGGCCATGAAGCTCCAGAACACCGAGATGATGAGCATGTTGAACGTGCTCACCCAGACGTAGAACGCGGCAGCGATCCACTTGTCCTGATACTTCCCACCGATGAAGAGAACGTAGAAGGCGAGAATGCTGATCGCGACGAAACCGTAAACCCATGGCAGGAACGAGGACAGCTTGATCCGCGCTGCAAGTCCAGCGTAGAGCGGTGCAAACAGGAAGCTGGCGAAGAAGGTCGCCGTGAACAGCTCCTGGATGTGGCTCATGCCGTAGACCGTGCCCATCGCATCGCGCACGGGCTTCACCACGGAGTAGCTGCCGAACAGGAAGAAGAAGTAGAGCATGCTCAGGATCACGGCCTTGAGCTCGAAGGGCTCCACCGCCGCGAGCGCTTTGAACAGCCGCGCGAATGCCGATGAATTATTGTTCTGGTTCATACAGAGCCTTGACTGAGCCGGCAGGGGCGCTTGCGGCTGGGCCGGTGACTATAGCCAAGTCACGTTGCCTGCGCAGCCCTTCGTAGCGCCGCCCGAGCCGCAGCGCGACGAATCCCCACAGCACGCTTGCACCGAATCCCAGTGTCACGGAGCTGTAAACACGCAGCCCGAGCTCCCTGAGTCCCACCTGCAACCAGGCCGCGGTCAGATCGCCGAGCCTGTAGAACACCGTATCGATGACATTCTTCGTGCGGTAGCGCTCGGCTTGCTCCACCACGGTAAAACAGATTTCGCGGCTGGGGCGGGCGATCGCGTATTGCGCCACGCTGCGCACCACCTGCACGGCGCGGATCATGAAATACGTGGGCGAGAGCGCGATGCCGCAGAACGCGACCAGCAGGATGAGCGGATTGAGCACGAGGCCTGCCGTGACGCCGAAGCGCTGCACGAAGCGGCCGGCGCCGAAGATCAGGACGATCGCCGTGAAGATATTGACGAGCAGATCGATGTCCGCGATCGCCAGCGTGCGGTCCGTGAGCACGCTGAATGACTTCGCGATGACGTCGACCTGCAGGAAATAGGCGACGGTGTTGATCCAGGTCATGAGCAGCATGTACAGGGCCTGATTGCGTGCGTAGGCCGAACTGAACAGCCTGCGGAAGCCCTCGAAGGGATTGCCGGTGAGCTCGTGCGTGAAGGTGGAGTCCTGCACTTCATCGCCACTCGCACGCAGCCGCTCCTTCTCGCGCATCAGCAGGTGCACCTGCACGATCACGAGCGCGAAGCCCCCGGCCGCGATCACCAACAGCCCATCGAGCCCGATGAGCCGCACGGTTGAGCGGGTGATGAGGGGTCCGGCCACGGCGCCGAGACTGCCGCCGGCAGCAATGAGGGCAAACAGGCGCGTCGCCTGTCTCGGTGTGAAGAGGTCGACCATCAGCGTCCAGAACACCGAGATCATGTAGAGGTTCACGACGCTGAACCAGATGTAATACGCGCCCGATACCCACGCACTTTGCGGCACGAGCCGGAACAGCACTTCGAACAGCGCGACGTTGCCGAGCCAGAACCAGAACACGCCCGGCAGGAGCGAAGAGAGCCGCAGGCGTGTCGCGAGCGCGGCGTAAATGGGGGATGCGATCAGCGTGCCGGCGAAGGTGCCGATGTACAGCCACGGCAGTTCCGCCGTGCCGAAGACCGTCGCTACCGTATCCCGCACCGGCCGCAGGATGTAGTAGCTCGAGAACATCGTGAAATGGCACAGGAACGCCAGCGCAACAGCCCTGCGCTCATGCGGGCCGATCTGTGCAATGCGTTGCAGACGCTCGCCGAGGCGCGACACCGGCGCGATTGTCACACGGCAGGCGGCGCCTTAACATCCGTGAGCCACTTCCGGCACGACTGCCTTGAAGAGCATCCAGGTGTTGTCCCTCACCGTCAACGGCCGAGCTGTCGAAGTCGACGCCGCCCCCGACATGCCGCTCCTGTGGGTGCTGCGCGACGTGCTTGGGCTCACAGGCACCAAGTTCGGTTGTGGTATGGCGCTGTGCGGCGCCTGCACGGTTCACCTGGACGGCAAGCCGATCCGCGCCTGCGTGACACCGGTGAGCGCCGCAGTGGGCGCATCGGTCACGACGATCGAAGGTCTGTCCGCGAACGCGGATCATCCGCTGCAACGCGCGTGGATCGAGCTCGACGTCGTGCAGTGCGGTTATTGCCAGTCGGGCCAGATCATGGCGGCAGCCGCGCTGCTCGCCAGCAATCCTCATCCCAGCGGCGATGACATCACCGCAGCGATGGCCGGCAATATCTGTCGCTGCGGCACTTATCAGCGCATCCATGCGGCGATCGCGCGCGCCGCCGCGGGCGACACGCACCACGAGGAGCCGGCAGCCTCGTGAGCGAGGAAACCACAGCCGCCGCCGTGGGCTTCGATCGCGGCCGCCGTCAGCTGCTCGTGGGTGTGGCCCTGGTCGGCGCCGGACTCTATATCGGTGTGAATGTGAAATCCGCGCCGGCGCGACTGCCGCCGGCGAGTCACGAGCCGTTTGCGCCGAACGCGTTCATCCGCATCGCCGAGGACGATACGGTCACGATCATCAGCCCCAAGGCGGAGATGGGGCAGGGCGTCTACACCAGTCTCCCGATGATCATCGCCGAGGAGCTGGGCGTGGATCCATCGCGCATCCGCGTCGAGGCCGCGCCCGTGGATCCAGCCTATAACAGCAACTGGTTTCCGATGCAGTTCACCGGCGGCAGCTCGAGCGTGCGCACGAGCTTTGAGCCCTTGCGCGCGGCAGGCGCTGCAGCCCGCGCCGTGCTCATCGCCGCCGCGGCGAAAGCGTGGCAGATCGACCCCGCGCGGCTCAGCGCTGCCGACGGCGTGATCACCGATGGCACGCGGCGCGCGCGCTACGGCGAGTTGGTGCCGCTCACCGCGGGCATTCAGCCGCCGGCGAAACTGCCGCTCAAGCCCGCGAGCGAGTTCAAGGTCATCGGCCGTCGCGTGCCGCGGCTCGACAGTCGCGTCAAGGTGACCGGACAGGCTGAGTTCGGCATCGATGTCCGTCAGCCGCAAATGCTCTACGCGATGATCGCGCGTGCGCCGGTCTTTGGCGCCAGGCTCACCGGCGTCGATGACACGGCCACGCGTGCGATTGCAGGCGTGGTGGACGTGAAGAGCGTGCCCTCGGGCGTGGCGGTGATCGCGACGAACACCTGGGCCGCAAAGCGCGGCCGCGAGGCGCTGCAGACTCGCTGGGACGAGGGCGCCGGCGCCGAGCTCGCCACGCGCGCCCTGCGTGAGGAGTATCGCGCATTGGTCGCGAAGCCTGGCCTGGTGGCTCATGCGAGCGGCGATGTGAGTCAGGCGCTGGCGCACGCTGCGCATGTGATCGAGGCCGAGTACGAGGTGCCCTACCTCGCTCACGCCTGCATGGAGCCGCTCAACTGCACCGTGCATGCGCGCGCGGACCGCTGCGACATCTGGGTCGGCACGCAGTTTCAGTCCGAGGATCGCCGTCAGGCGGCGGCCGCACTCGGCCTGAAGCCCGAGCAGGTGGCACTGCATACAACTTTTCTCGGTGGCGGTTTCGGCCGTCGCGGCAATGCCAAATCCGATTTCATCGTCGAGGCCGTACACGTCGCCAGGGATCTGGGCCGGCCGGTGAAAGTGCAGTGGACGCGCGAGGACGACATGCGCGGTGGCTGGTATCGGCCGTTCTTTCTCGACCGCCTGCGCGGCGGACTCGATCGCCACGGCATGCCCGTTGCCTGGCATCAGACCATGGCCGGGCAGTCGATCATCGCGGGCACGCTGTTCGAGCCCATCATGAAGAAGACCTTCGACGTGACGAGTGTCGAGGGCGCTGCCGATATGCCCTACGCCATCGAGCATCTCACCGTCGACATCCACGAGCCCGTGAATGCCGTACCGGTGCAGTTCTGGCGCTCGGTCGGCCACTCGCACACCGGCTTCGTCGTCAATGGGTTCCTGGATGAGCTCGCCGCAGCCGGGCGCAAGGATCCGCTCGAGCTGCGCCGCGCGTTGCTCGCCGGCAAGCCCCGCCACCTGGCCGTGCTCAATGCCGCGGCCGAGCACGCCGGCTGGGGCAAGCCTCTGCCACAGGGTCACGCGCATGGCATCGCGCTGCAGGAGAGCTTTGGCAGCATCGTCGCGCAGGTGGCGGAAGTCTCGGTGATGGGCGAGGCGGTGCGCGTGCACCGGGTGGTCTGCGCCGTCGATTGCGGTCCGGTCGTCAACCCCGACACCGTTGCTGCGCAGATGGAAGGCGGGATCGTCTACGGACTTTCAGCGGCGCTGCACGGCGCGATCACGCTCGATCACGGCCGCGTGCAGCAGAACAACTTCAACGACTATCCCGTGCTGCGCATGAATGAGATGCCCGCCGTCGAGACACACATCATTGCGAGCGACGGCCCGATGGGGGGCGTGGGTGAGATTGCCGTGCCGGTGATCGCTCCGGCCGTCTGCAACGCCATTTTCACAGCGAGCGGCCGGCGCATTCGCCGGCTGCCGATCACGGCGAGCCTGGCCTGAAGCGCTCCTGAGGCGTCAGGGTCTTCAGCGCAGGACGGCGAGACGCGCGAGATTCATCTGCACCGTCGCCTGCCGGCCGGCCCAATCGCTGTACCAGCGGCGGACGGCCTCGACGAGCGCGGCGCAGACTTCCAGCGGTGCGTCGCTTTCGCGCCGCTCTTCATCGGCCATCGCCATGCGCCGGCGCGCCGGGGCGGCGCGTGACAGGCGGCGCAGCCGCAGCTGGCGCAGCGCGTGCGACGGCACGGCAGAGCGCGCACCGATCTCTTCGGCCACATCGTGCGCCTGCGCCAGCTCGAGCAGCTGTGCCGGCGTGGGCGGCTGCCGGTATGGGCTGCGCTCGAGCGGGCGGACCCAGGTCTCGCACCAGACGAGAAAGCGCTCACGCGAGCTGTGCAGCTCCGAGTTCGCCAGCGCACAGCAGATATGGGGCAGCGCCAGAGCGAGCGGCTCGGCCTCTTCCCACAGACCCTCGCGCATGAGGTACTCGATGTCGCCGAGGTAGCTCTCCAGCATGCGTGAGCTGCCGCGGCCGGCGGATGCCGGCAGCCGGCGCGGTGCGTGCGCGACGAAGCTCTCCGGCCCCTGATAGGTTTCGATAGACATGATGCGAACCCTTTGCGGTCCCGCTCGAAATAAACCCGGCCGCGCGCTCGCGTCTTGAGGCTGTTGTTATCGCACGTCCGGAACAGGTGACAGTTTGGACCAGGGGACGGTTGAAATGCCACCGACAGCGGAAATTTGACAGCAGCGAACGCGCTGTGCTTGCCGCTAGCGCGGCCGAGGCGTTTCAGTGAGCTCGAAGATGGTGAGCGCGCCGGAGCGTTCACCGGCGGCGAGAAGGCGGCCATTCGGCGACCAGCGCAGCACCGTCGGCGCATCGCCCGCGAGCTGCACGTCGGCGGGGCTGTCCAGCTTGCCGGGCAGCCACAAGGAGATGCGACCGTCGCGCGCGGCTGCTGCAAGCCATTGACCCTGCGGCTGAAATGCGAGCGCTTCGACACGCTCTGTGTGCAGTGCAAACTCGAGCGGCTTGGAGCGCTCAGGGCCTTTGCCGGCAAAATCCCACACGATGATCTCCGGACCTGAGGAGGTTGCCAGGTAGCGAGCGTTGCCGCTCCACGCCGTCAACCGCACCTTGGCGCCGTAACCGGCCATCTGGGAAACGCGCCCCGTGGCGCGGTACCAGAAGCGCACCGTGCCATCGGCAAGCCCGGTCGCAAGCACGCGCCCGTTCGGACTCGGCGCCACGGTCAGGCACGGCGCCGGTGCCGGGTACTCGCGTCGCGCCGCCGGTGCCGACAGACGCTCGAGCACGAGGCCCGCGGGGGTGGCCGCAACGATCTCGCTGCCGGCGTCGGCCCAGGCAAGCCCTGCGGCATTTCCCGAGCAGGGTGCGAGGTCGCGCACCAGCTCACCGCTGCCTGACCACAGCGTGATGATCTTGCCGGCGGCGCTCGCGAGCCACTTGCCATCGGCGCTGTAGGCGAGGTGCTCGGTCCAGGCAGTGCTGTGTCGAAGGCGCCGTCCGGTTCCGGCATCGGCGTCCCAGAGCATGAGAACGCCATCCTGACCGGATGAGGCGAAGGATGCCGTGCGCGGGTTCCAGGCGATCGCGAGCGACCCGAGGGCATGCTCGCCCAGCGTCCGCGCCTGCGTCTCCGAGCCCGCCAGAGTGATGAGCATGATCGGACCTTCGCCGCCTGCGACCGCAAGGCGTGCGCCATCGCCGGACCAGGCGCAATCGGTGATGTAGCTGCCGAGCTCGATCCGGCCCGTGCGCCGCAGCGTCGCCGTGCTCACGCGCAGCAGGACTCGAATCCGGCCATCAGCTCCTCACGATCCAGATTGCGGCCGATGAAGACCAGGCTGTTGCTGCGCTGCGCGCCGTTCCACGGCCGATCGAGACGGCCGTCGAACATCATGTGCACGCCCTGGAACACGTAGCGGCGGTCCTCGCCGCGGATGCTGAGCACGCCCTTCATGCGGTAGATGTCCTGACCGCGGCTTTGCAGCAGGTACGAGAGCCAGTCATTGAGTCTTCCGGCATCGAGCGGACGCGGATCGGCAATGCCGACCGAGAAGACACCATCGGTGTGATGATGCGAGGCGAAGTGCAGCTGCGCCGATGGCTCACCGGCCAGGATCTGCAGCGTCACTTCGTGGGGCTCGTGCTCGCAGAAGATCGCGTAGTCACCCGGCTGAGCGATGCTCAACCGATAGCCGGCATCTCCGTGTGCCAGCGGCAGACTAAAGAGCCGCTCACCGGGCTCAAGCGCGCTGCGCGCGGTGAGTTCTGCCGCGGGTTGCGCGAACGCGCGCACGCCGGCATCGATGCTTGCTTTGAGACCCGGCTCTCCCGCACCCGCTGCGGGCAGCACCGCCATCTGCAGCGCCGAGACGAGCACCGGCGCGTGAGCGTGCGCATGTTCGTGCCCATGCTCATGATCGTGCCCGTGCTCCTCGCCCAGGCGGATCTCGTACTCGCCCGGCGCAAGCGCGTAGCTTGCCGCCCACTCAAATGGATACTGCGGTGCGAGGAAATCCTGATCGACCTCCAGCGCGCGCGAGAGATCGAACGCGCCCTGATCCAGCACCTCGTCGATCGCAACCGCGGCATTGTGTGTGCGCAAGATGCGCGCCGAGGGGTTGATCGAGCGCACGCGTGCCTCGAGACGCTCGAGATCCGCCGTAGCCACCAGATCGGTCTTGTTCAGCAGGATCACATCGGCGAAGGCGATCTGCTGCGCCGTGGCCTCCGCCTGGCCGAGCTGCTGCTCGAGATGTCTCGCATCGACCAGTGTCACGATCGCATCGAGCTCGAGCGCCGCCTTCAGATCCTCATCGAGGAAGAAGGTCTGCGCAACGGGACCGGGATCGGCAAGGCCGGTCGTCTCGATGAGGATGTAGTCGAAGCGGTCGCGGCGCTTCAGGAGCGCTCCCAGGATGCGGATGAGATCGCCACGCACGGTACAGCACAGGCAGCCATTGTTGGTGGTGAAGATCTCCTCTTCGGCGCCGATCACGAGCTGGTGATCGACACCCACCTCACCGAATTCGTTTTCGATGACGGCGATCCGCTTGCCGTGCTGCTCGGAGAGGATACGGTTGAGCAGCGTAGTCTTGCCTGATCCCAGGAAGCCCGTAAGGACGGTGACCGGTACGCGTGGACGGACGGACATGGCGTGATTCTAGCGTGTGATGAGTACGACGCCCGCGAGCAGCAGCACCACGCCGCCCATCCGCAGCAGGCTCACCGGATGCTGCGCAAAGCCCAGCCAGCCGAAGTGATCGAGCAGCAGCGATGCGGCGAGCTGCCCCAGCACCACCAGGGAGAAGAAGGCGGCGGCGCCGAGCCGCGGTCCCACGAGCGTCGCCGTGGCCACGTAGAACGCACCCAGGATTCCGCCGCTCCAGGCCCACAGGGGCACGGCAGTGAGGCTCGCGCGGGCAGGCCAGCTGACGCGCCCCGCGATGAGGTAGATCGCGAGCGCAAGTGTCCCGACCAGGAAGCTCGCGAACGCCGCACTCAGGGCGTTGTTGGCGAGAAAGCCGCGCAGCGTGGCGTTGGCGCCGATCTGCACGGTGAGTGAGATGCCCGCCACGATGGCCAGCGCAAAGAGCATGCCCTGCATATCAGAACCTCTGGTTGCTATTGCAGTCGGCGGCGGCGCGCGGCGAGCCAGCTGCGCCCGAGCGCACTGCCAGCCACCCACAAGAGGAGCCGCCAGAACATCCGCTTGGCGAGCGGCGCGGTTCGCGGCGGCACCGCGGCAAATAACGCCGCGCCGACATCGCGGTGCAGATAGGCGCGCGCGGCCGTGAATTCCCAGGCGCGCCCTGCGCTCGAGAGCCGGTAGCGCGTAGCGTCGAGACGCTCGATGAGTGCGCCGGGAAGCTCCCCCGGCAAGCCATCGACCACGGGCTGCACAAAGGCGAGCTGGGCGCGCTCGCTGCCGTGATTCTCGAGCACGCCCTGGATGAGCAGTGCGAGCGGGGCCTGCGGGAGGCTTCGGCATTGCGTGCGGCCGGCAAATCGCGCCAGAACCGTGCTCATGGGCGGCGCCCGAGTCGCATGCTGATCGGCCAGGCGATGCGCCGTTCCTCTGCGGCATGGGGCCAGTACCCGGTGAGCTCTTCTTCGACCTGAATCACCGGATCGACGTGATGTTTTGCGACGAAGCGGGAGGTGGAGGACCAGGTGCGCAGATAGCCGGTCAGGCGCGTGCGATCCCAGTGCTGCTCGATGTCGAACTCCGGCGCTTCGAGCTCCGCAAACGGAAACGGAAGCGTGCTGTAGCCGCTGTCGACGAAGCGGCGCTCCGGCGGCCAGTACGGACCCACCGTCTCCTCGCTGTAAGTCTGCAGCAGCGCCTGCGCGTCCGGATCCTCGACGTGCACAGCGCCGTACGTCCACACGGCAAGGAGACCGCCGGGCTTGAGCACGCGCGTCGCCTCGGCGTAGAAGCGCTCGACGTTGAACCAGTGCAGTGCCTGCGCAACGGTGATGAGATCGGCCGATGCGGTGCCGAGATCGCTCGCCTCCGCCGGCGCGTGACGGTAGCTCACCCGTGGATGCGGGCGCGCAGCCGCCAGCTGCTCGGCGCTGGCATCGGTGGCGATGACCTGGGCGAAATGCGCGGCGAGCGGCACGCTCGCCTGTCCGCTGCCACAGGCGCAGTCCCAGACGAGCTCGTGCTGGCGACATTCGCCTGCCAGGTAATCAAACAGAGCCTGCGGGTAGTCCGGTCGGAAGCTCGCATACTTCACGGCGACCGGTGAGAAATGATCATGGAAGGTCACGGCGACTTCCCCACGGTCTCGAGCTCCCAGGTGGCGAGCGGCGCGCCGCGACGCAGCCACAGTCCCGCTCCGACCTCCACGAATCGGCGCCGCAGCCGCTTGCGATACCAGGTGCCCGTGCGCCGGTACACGTCCGGGTCCGTGCGGCGCTGGTCGCAGTTCTCGTGCCAGTCCGCACGCGTGAGCGCGCTGAAATACAGCACTCCGCGGCACAGCCGCGCGAGGTTCTCCAGCGCGCGAGTGGCAGCGGCGGCATCGAGGTACTGCACGACGTCGTAGCAGATGACCAGATCAAACGGCGCGGCAGCGCGGAAGTCCTCGACCGAGCCCTGCGTCCAGCCGTAGCGCTGGCACAGATACTCGCTGAACTCGAGGCCCTGGTAGCTCGCCCGCGTCAATCGCCGCAGCAGCGGCCGGCGCAGCGCGCCAATCCCGCAGCCGGCATCGAGGATGCGCCGCACCGGCAGCCCCACGTACTCGGTGTAGGCGGCGATGAGGACTCCGCGGGCATCCATCTCCTTGCGGGAGGTGACGCTGGTGCGCGGATTGAAATAGTAACGGTGATAGTAGGCGCGATCGAATGCCATCGGGGGAATCCGCGCTCAGCTGCCCGCGACGCTCTTGGCGAAGCCCTGCAGAAATTCCGCAAGACGCTCGCGCGTCGGCTGATCGGTGAGCTTGCCGGCCGCATCGAACAGGCTCGCGGCACCGGATACATACAGGTTGCCGCCGAACCAGGGCCTCATGCGCAGCGCGCGCAGCACCGTGAGCCAGGCGGTCTGCGAATTGATGGTGCCGAAACGCCCGGGCGAGGCGCCGATCAGCGCCACCGGCCGTCCGGCCAGGATCCGCGGGATATCCGCGGGCGGGCGCGACAGCCAGTCGATGGCGTTCTTGAAGACCCCGGGGATGGAGTTGTTGTACTCCGGGGTCACGAGGAGCAGCGCCTGATTCGCGAGCACCCGCTCCTTCAGTCGCGCGACCGCGGGCGGCACGCCGCTCGCCGTCTCCTCGTCATTGTTGTAAAGCGGAATCCCCTCGATGGTGCCGGTCTCGATCTGCGCCCCGGGCGCAGCGAGCTCCACCGCTGCGCGCAGCAACCCCGCATTGAACGAGCCGCGCCTCAGACTGCCGCTGATGCCGAGTATCTTCACCATCGCATCAGACCTCGCGCAGGTAGCCCCAGGTGTGGAGCTTGTCGTGATCCTCGAACCAGCGCTCCCCGATGTCATCGCGGTAGTACATGTCGGGGATCATGATGTTGCGGATACGCGAGTAGGCCTGCGCCTGTGCCTGGCGCATGGTTTGCCCGCTGCCGCAGACGATGAGCACCACGCCCGAGGTGCCGGCGACGTACCACTGGCCGTTGACCTGCTTCACGTCCTCGATGTGGACCTCTTCGGGAATGCCCTTCTTGAACAGGATCGCGGCGTTCTTCGAAACCGACAGGAACGTCGCATCGTCATCGAAGGGGAACGGCGAGACCACGATGCGCACCCCGATCTGAAAGCCGCTCTTCACCTTGAGCTTAGGGCTCGTGCCGGCCGCGAGATCCGCGAGGAACTGCCCGATCGGTGTCGACATGCCTTCCTGCTGAATGCTGATCGTCGGATAGCCGAAGCGCGCCGTGAACTCGAGCGGATAGATACCGTTGCCGTTGACGATGCAGTTCAGATCGATGTAGCCGACATAGCCCTCCTCGGCGAGGCGGCTCTCCATCTTCTTCAGGGTCGAGTTGAAGAGCCGGTTGGGGCCGCTCCAGAACATGACGGTGCCCATCTCACCGGTGGAGGGTCCGATGTTGCCGGGGAAGAGTTTCTTGTGCTCGAAGTTGACGTTGACGGGATAGATGAATTCCTTGCCGCCGAAGAACGCACCGACCGCGATCTCGACGCCGGTCACGCGCCGCTGCAGCTGGAACACCTTGATCTCATCGGGAAACGATTTCTTGTAGGCCTCGAGCACGCGCACCACGTCCTCGCCATCCTCCTCATCGCCGACGAAGAGCCGCCGCTTCACATTGCCCGCTGCCCCTGAGGGCTTGATGACATAGCGCTCGGGATTGGCTTTGACGTAGGCGATCGCGTCGTCGAAGTTGTCGAACTCGCGATACGGCAGGATGTTGATGCCAGCCTTCTTGAGCTCCTCCTGACCGAAGGAGCGGTCATCCTCGAGCCGGTCGGTGTACGGCGTGCCGCCGACGACCAGCTTGCCGCGCTGGCGCAGCTGCTGCGCCATCTCACCGTGTCCCAATGTGTCATCGAACACGATGAGCTCGGCCCAGTCGATCTCGGCTTCCCAGTCGGTTACCTTGGGCACGAAGCCGTCGGCGATGTCCCGATCCTTCTCTTCGCGGATGTAGTACTTCACGTCGTGTCCTTCCTTGCACACCTGCCAGGCGATGTCGCTGATAAGGCCAGTGAAGGACACGAACAGAATACGAAGGCGATCGGAACTCACGCGCACACCTGAGGGGTTTGAGTGACTATACAACCCTATGCTTCACCTCGGGGTAATCTCGGATACTCACGGACTGCTGCGGCCTGAGGCAATCCGCGCCTTGAGCGGCGTGGATCAGATCATTCATGCCGGCGATATTGGCGGTGCCGCCATCCTCGATGCCCTGCGCGCGATCGCGCCCGTCCACGCCGTCCGCGGCAACAACGATCACGGGGTATGGGTGCAGGGTATTCCCGAGACGCTCGATCTCGAGCTCGAATCGGTCGCGCTGCACGTCCTGCATGATCTCAAAGAGTTGAAACAGCGCCCGGCGCCATTCGATACCGGCGTAGTCATCGCCGGGCACTCGCACCGACCCCTGCTCGAGCGGCGCGGCGGGGTGCTCTACTTCAATCCGGGCAGCGCCGGACCCCGGCGCTTCAACCTCCCCATCACGGTGGGTGTTCTGGCCCTGGATGGTGGGGGAGCAGAAGGTAAAATTGTCACCCTGGAGGGGCTCCCGTTGCCTCCCGGACCTGCCTGAGAGTAGGCTGCGCGCCATGCAGAATACCCAAGAGGCCCTGCGCCCCGCCCCGCACCGGCGCGCGCTCTGGTGGCCCTGGATCCTGATGCCGCTGGCGACGCTCGCCCTGTTCTACGCGCTGTGGACCATGCGCCATCAGCCGGGAGCGGGGAATTCGACCGCGGGCATCGCGACCGACCTGTCCCAGCCCTGAACGAATCGCAAGCCTGACCGCGGATGCCTTCAGGCACTTCCGCACGCCGTTCATCCATGCCGTCCCGAAAGCCCCGCAAGAGTGCATCCCGCCGCAAGCCGAGCGCGCGGCGCACACGCGTACGCGCGCCCAGAGTGGGCTTCGTCAGCCTGGGTTGCCCCAAGGCACTGGTGGATTCGGAGCGGATCATCACCAAGCTGCGCTCGGAGGGTTATGAGGTCGCGCCCACCTACCAGGCCGCCGATCTGGTGGTCGTCAACACCTGCGGCTTCATCGACTCGGCGGTGGATGAGTCGCTCGAGGCCATTGGCGAGGCGCTCGCCGAGAACGGCCGCGTTCTCGTCACGGGATGCCTCGGTGCGCGCCCGGAGCGCATCCGTGAACGTCATCCGCAGGTGCTCTCGATCACGGGGCCGCATGCGTATGAGGATGTCGTGCGCGCGGTCCACACGCATCTGCCGCCGCGCCACGATCCGTTCGTCGACCTGGTGCCGCCGCAGGGCGTGCGCCTCACCCCGCGCCACTACGCATACCTGAAGATCTCCGAGGGCTGCAACAACCGCTGCAGCTTCTGCATCATCCCGGCGATGCGCGGCCGGCTCGCAAGCCGCCCCATCGACGATGTCATGCGTGAGGCGGAGCGCCTGGTCGATGCCGGCGTGAAGGAGCTGCTGGTCATCTCCCAGGACACGAGCGCTTATGGCGCCGACCTGCACTACCGCAAGGCGAGCTGGCGCGGCGAGGAGTATGCCTCGCGCTTCATCGATCTGGCACGCGCGCTCGGCACTCTCGAGGCGTGGATACGCCTGCACTACGTCTATCCTTATCCGCACGTCGACGCCGTCATCGAGCTCATGGCCGAGGGGCGTGTGCTGCCTTACCTCGATATACCGTTTCAACACGGCAGTCCCAGCGTGTTGAAGCGGATGCGCAGGCCGGCCCATGCGGAGGACACGCTGGAGCGCATCCGCTGCTGGCGCCGTGGCTGTCCTGAGCTCACGATCCGCAGCACGTTCATCGTCGGCTTCCCGGGCGAGACCGAGGCCGAGTTCGAGGAGCTGCTCGCCTGGATCGACGAGGCAGAGCTCGATCGCGTCGGCTGCTTCAAATACTCTCCGGTCGAAGGCGCGCGTGCGAATGCGCTGCCGGATCACATCCCGGCCCAGCTTCAGGATGAGCGTTACCAGCGCTTCATGGAGCGCGCGGCGGGCATCAGTGTGAAGCATCTGGCGCGGCGTGTGGGCGAGCGCACCCGTGTGCTCGTCGACAAGGTGGAGGACGGCATTGCGATTGCACGCACCCAGGCCGATGCGCCGGAAATCGACGGCGTCGTGCGCATCGATCCGCCGGGCTCTCTGCGAGCGGGCGACTGGGCCGATGTCGTGATCACCGCCGCCGATGCTTACGATCTGACGGCGCGCCTAGCGGGCGCGTCGTAGCCTTCGAGCAAGCCGCGGCGTCAGCAGCCACTCGAGATGGGCGGCGCCTGCCCGCACGCGGCCCTCGAAGTTCAAACACGCCACTGCGCCCTTCTCCAAAGCTCCGCTGAACTGCGCGCGTGGCCCGGCGAGCATGTGGGCGAGTAACGCGGTGAGGTCGGGCTCATGGCCGACGAGGGCGATGCGTTTGCAGCGCTCGCGCTTGACCAGTGCCAGCACTTGCGCAGCGCCGCCGCCGGGCGCCAGCACCGGCGCCTCGCGCGCCTTCGGCCAGCCACCGGCTCGCCTCAGCAGGGCTGCGGTCTGCCGCGTACGTCGCAACGGACTGGTGTAGAGCCGATCCACGCGCCCGACGACCTTGCCGAGCTCGCGCGCCAGCCGCCGGAACTTGCGCTCTCCGTGCGCGGTGAGCGGGCGCTCGGCATCATCCGGCCAGCGGCGGCGGTTACGTTCGGCCGCGATCGCGTGTCGGATCACGTACACCCGCATGGCGCAGACTCAACGCATTGGCAATGGACGTACGTGCTCGGCCGGCAGCGGCGCTTTGCCGAGCACCATGTCGGAGGCTTTCTCGGCGATCATCACGCAGGCCGCGTTCGTATTGCCACCCGGTACCGTCGGCATGATCGAGGCATCCGCAACGCGCAGGCCCGCGATGCCGCGCACCCGCAGCTGCGGGTCGACGACGACATCTCCCCCGATCCCCATGCTGCAAGTCCCGACCGGGTGCTGCGTGACACCCGTGGTGCGGCGGATGTAGGCATCGAGCTGCGCATCGCTCCTCAACTCCGCGCCCGGCATCACTTCGCGCGCCACCAGCGCTGCCTGTGGCGGGGTGCGGTAGATCCGCCGCGCCGTCTCGATGCCGCGCCGCGCCGTGGCGAGATCCTCCGGCTCCTGGAAGATGTTGAGCTGCACGCGCGGTGAGTCGAGCGGATTGGCCGATCGCAGGCTGACGACGCCGCGGCTCTTCTGGTGCAGCACGACCACGTCGGCGGTGATCAGATGTTCCTGGGTCGACGTGACACCCGGAAACCAGAGCTTGGCATCCATCCGAACCGGATTGCACATGAGCTGCACATCCGGCTGCGCGAGATCAGGCCGCGTGCGCACGACGACGTTGCAACTGTTGATCTGGGTGGCGAAGGCGCCGGTGCCGAGGGCCGCCCAGCGAAGCGTCGAGCGCACGGCCCGATCGAAGCGCAGCTCGTTGAGGAACGTCACCGGCTCACTCGCCGCGAACGACACCGGAATGTGTGGATGCTCCGAGAGATTGGCGCCGACGCCCGGCAGATCGACCATCGGCTCGATGCCGTGATGGCGCAATTGCGCGGCCGGTCCTATACCCGAGAGCATCAGGAGCTGCGGTGAGTTGTACGCGCCGCCGCAAAGGATGACTTCGCGCTCAGCCCGCACTTGCCGGCGTTCACGGCGGTGCAGATACTCAACGCCGACGGCGCGTCCGTTCTCGATCAGGACCCGTGTCGCCTGCGCATTCAACTGGACGGTCAGATTGCGCCGTCCCATCGCCGGGTGCAGGTAGGCCCAGGAGGTGCTGGCGCGGCGGCCGCGGCTGTCGATATTGACTTCCCCGCGCGCAAAGCCTTCCTCGACATCGCCGTGAATGTCCTCGGTCGTATTGAAACCCGCGGCAACCGCCGTCTGCATGAGCGGATCGTGCAGCAGGCGGCTGGTATCGATCGGGCGCACATCGAGCGGCCCGCGGTCGCCGTGATATTTGTTGGCGCCCCGCCAGCTGGTCTCCATGCGCTTGAAGTACGGCAGCACGTCGGCGTAGCCCCAGCCCTCGCACCCCATGCGCCGCCAGGTCTCAAAATCGAGCGAGTGGCCGCGCATGTAGAACATGCCGTTGATCGAGCCGGATCCGCCGAGCACGCGCCCGCGCGGCAGCATGAGCCGCCGCCCATCCGCGTAGGGCTCCGGCTCGCTCGTGTATCCCCAGACGAAATTCGCGCGAAACATCGCGCGCAGGAACGCGAGCGGCATGCGCAGCACGTAGTGCGAGTCGTTGCCGCCGGCCTCGAGCAGCAGCACCTTGAGCGTAGGGTCCGCGGACAGACGGCTCGCCAGCACGCAGCCCGACGAGCCGCCGCCGACAACGATGTAGTCGAATTCCCCTGCGCGCTCGCTCATGGCGCGCGGGATTATGCCGGCAGCCTCAGGAGAGCGTCGAGGGGAGCGCCGGCGCCGACCGCTGTTCGGCGGTGCATACCGCTCACAGGCGTGTCGAGCGGATATGCGCGAAGCGACCGTTCTCGATCCGGTAATGCACGAAGCTCACGATGTGGATCGACTCGCCCTTCTTTACCGGGCCGGCAATGAACTCGGGCCAATCCTCGAGCGCATAGAACTCGGTGGCGATCTCGGCGGCGAGCCCCTGCTCATCGCAGATGACGTTGCGGATTTCCAGCGTCTCGCGGATCCGCGCCTTGACCTCGCGGTAAAAATCGAGAATGGCCTGGCGCCCCCGCAGCTGCTTCTTGCGCCCGAGCTCGAGCAGCACATCATCGGCGTAGTACTTGCCGAAGCCCGCGTAATCGTCCCGGTTGAAGCAGGCGATGTAGTCGGCGAAGAGCGCTTTGTTCAAGGCAGTACCCCGTCCCTCGGTGATCCGGCGAGATCCGGAGATTATGCCGCGTCGGCACGAGGAGCGGCTTGCCAGCTTGAGCGCGGCATCGTAGCGTCTCGGCTATGAAAACATCGATCGCGCGGATCATCTCGGCAGCGGCGGGGGTGGTGGCTCTCGGCAGCGGGCTCTATGCCGCGCATGCGCGAGGTCAGGCGAACCCGGCGGCGCAGGGCTCCCGCCACGTCGCGAACCTGGATGCCGCGGGTCGTCTCACCCGGCCGGCGGATCTCGATCGCTGGGTGTTCCTCGGTGCCTCGCTCGGCATGAACTACAACGACGCCGCCTTCAGCGTCGAACACCCGGGCGCATTTCAGGTCGTGCTGATGGAGCCGATCGCGTATCAGTACTTCAAGGAGCACGGCCACTACGCCGATGGCTCGATGTTCCTGTTGTCCTTCTATGAGACGCAGCGCGGCGCCTCGATCGACCGCGCGGGCTTCGTGCCCGGGTCACTGAATGCGTTCGAGATTCATGTGGTGGATCACACGCGCTACGCCGAAGGGCACGCCTTCTTCCTGTTCGATAAGGACGCGCATGACTCGACGGCCCAGGCGCCGGGCAATCCGTGCGTCAAGTGTCACGTCCCCAACGGTGCCTACGACGGCACGTTTGCGCAATTCTATCCGCCGATCCGCAATCTGATTCCCAAACCCGCAAAATAGCGGGGTTGCGGCCCAGCCCCTGCGGTCGCCGCGCGGGCCAAGCCGTTACTTCGGAATGCCGTTGTCGTCCGTGTTGAGCGACTGGGTCGAGAATTTTCCGAGATAGGCGGACAGCGTTCCGTCGGCCTTCAGTGCAAATACACAGCCGTCCTGCCAGATGCCGTCCAGGGGTCGAAACTGCCCGGGCGGATCGCCTTGATTGCAATGCACGTCATGCACGCCGTAGCCGCTGGTGTACGGCGCGCCGAAGGCAAACACTCGCTGTGATCCCGTGACCATCGCGATCAGGGCGTTACCGGCCTCGTTGCCGGTCACGTTCGTCCACACTTGCCGGTTGGCGCCGAAGATCCAGTTGATAAACCCAATGATTACGGCCAGGCAGCCGAGCGGGCGCTGGAAGATGAGGCTGCGTGCGTAGTCGATCGCACCGGAAGTCGGGGTGCTCGCGAGGTGATGCCAGCCGTCGGCGAGCGCCATGACGGGCGCGAACAGGCTCAGATCCAGCTGATCGAACACCTGATACTGAAACAGGCCGTTCGGTTCGTTCACATCGACAGCAGCCTGGTAGACGGTGCCGCCGGCGTTGATATTGAGATCGACGTGGAGCCACTGGCCCTGATTCGTCGTGTAGTTGACGAAGTTTCCGACGGCGACTCCGTAGTCCGGGAGCATGGCGTCCTTCCTTGAGCAGCGGGAGCCGCAGTGCCGGCGTCTCCAGAGTTTCATACCTGTGCGAGCTCGCCCGCTTATCTCAGCGGGTTATGAGCGCGGAGGCGGTTGGGGTAGCCGGCGGCGATACCTGGCAGTCCGTGCCAGGCTACCGCGCCGATTCGAGTGGTCTCGTCCTTTGTGCGCGAAGAAGCTGGACTCGCAGTTTCAAAGTGAGGACCCGCTCAATGCTCAACAACGACGCCGTGCCGAGAGCACCGTGTGCGGTTTCGGATCTGCGCCAGCTCGAGAACGTTGTGCGCACCGGCGATGTGGTCTTCATCCGCATCGCCCGTACACCCTTCCGCCAGATTGCCGCCGTGACGCGGATCTGGACCAATCATGTCGGCATCGTGACCGGCTTCAATGATCGGGGCGCACTCATCGCCGAGAGCCGCATCCCCTTCTCCTGTCACACACCCTTCGCGCGCTTTGTGCAGCGCTCCGAGCACGGTCGCGTCGCCGTCTTGCGGCTGCCGCGTGCCCTGACTGCGGAGGAGTGCGTCACGCTGCAGGCGGCGGCACGGTCGCGGCTGGGGCGCTTGTACGACACCGGCTTCAATCTCGAGTCGCGGCGGCAGTTCTGCTCGCGCTTCGTGCGCGAGGTGCTCGCCGAGTCCACCGGCGTGGTGCTGGGCAAGGTGATGACCTTTCGCGAGCTGCTCGCACGCAGCCCAGGAGCGGATCTGCGGCTGTGGAAGCTATGGTACTTCGGTCGCATCCCCTGGGAGCGGCGCACTGTCACCCCCGCGAGCCTCTATCACGACAGCGCGCTGCAGGTGCTCTTTGACGGCGCCGTCGTGCCGCGGCTTCAGCGTTCGAACTGCTTGAAGCCGCTGTAGGTCCAGGGCCGCACGGCCAGCAGGAATGCGCAACCGCGTCCGTCCTGCTGCGTCGAGCGATCGCGTTCGAAGATCTGCAGACACTCCTGCGACGCGGCGCGCAACGTGCGCTTCAGAAGCGCGAGGGACTCCTCCGAGACCAGCGCACCGTGAAAGAAGAACTCCTCGTTGGCCGCCGAGAATGAGCTCTCCAGGAACTCACGCAGCAACTTCTGGTGAATGTAGCGATGCACCGGACCTGCGGCGCGCCAGCTGAAGCGGCGGCTCACGAGCAGGCGGACCCGGTTCATCGGCTGCAGCTCGATCACCTTCAGGCGATCGAGACGGATGAGGAGCCGCTGCAGCTCCGCCTTGCTGAAGCGATACGTCGCGACGATCTCCTCGAAGGGCGCGCGATTGATGACCAGCCAGGTGACGAACAGCAGCTTCGGATCGGAAACGATCTCCTGTTCCTGCGTGAGGGTGAGTTGATTCACCGGCGTCGTGTGATCGTGTGCGCGCTCGAGAATCTCGCGCCAGCCGATACCCAGAAGCTCGCAGATGAGATCGACTCTGTGCAGCGAGAAGTCACCGCTCGAGAACAGCCGCTTGACGGTTGCGACGCTGAGCTCCAGTTTCTGCGCCACCGTCGCGTAGGTGAGTCCCTTCTCGCGCAGCGCACGCTTGAGTTCCGCGACGATCAGATCACGCTCGGCCATCGGTTGCTCCTGGCGCTTGGACGGTGAGCTTATAAGGTATCACCAGATGATACTAACCGGCTACCTGTACGCCGCTTAGCCGGAACGAGTCGCATCTGGCGGCACCCTCATCCAGGATGCCCCCCATCACCTGCGCCCGCCAGCGGGCACCAAAGAGGGCACGCCAAGATGAGAAAGCCACTGCTGCGATACGCGATCGTGAGGGTCGTGCTGCGCGCCATCCTGCGGCCGCTGTTTCGCGTACATGTGAGCGGCGCGCGCGACGTATTCACCAGTCGGCGCACCCTGATCGTCGCCAATCACGAGTCCTTCCTCGACGGTGCCCTGCTCGGCGCATTTCTGCCGGTGAACGCGATTTTCGTCGTGCACACCCAGATCCTCTCGCGCTGGTACTTCCGGCTGCTGCTGCGCTTCGTACCGCACCTGGCCGTGGATTCAACGAACCCTCTGGCGCTGAAGCTGATCTGCAGGCTCGTCGAAAGTGGGCAACCGGTGGTGGTGTTCCCTGAAGGGCGCCTCACCGTGACCGGCTCGCTGATGAAGGTCTATGACGGCGCGGCGTTAGTCGCTGCCAGGACCGGCGCGACGATCGTGCCGGTGCGCATCGATGGCGCCGGCCGCAGTTACTTCGGGCGCCTGGCGGGGATCTACCCGCTGCGCCTGTTCCCCAAGATCCGCATCTCGATTCAGCCGCCCCGCCAGATTGCGATGCCGCAATTGCCCTCTGCCAAGCAGCGACGGCGCCGGGCGGGCGAGCTGATGCGCCGCATCCTTCTTGAAATGCTGGTGGCGACGCGGCCGCAGCGTACCCTGTTCGAGGCCTTTCTCGATGCCAGGTCCTCCTTCGGCTCGCGCTACCGCATCGTCGAGGATGTGCGCCTGAAGCAGGAGTCGTACGGCTCGATGCTGCGAATGGCGTTGGCGCTCGCCCGTCTGCTCGGGCGCCTGACACGTGTCGATGAGACCGTCGGCATCGTGATGCCGAACGCGGCGCCGACGCTCGCTCTGATTCTCGGGCTATCGGCGACACGCCGCATCCCGGCGCTGCTCAACTACACCGCAGGAACGGAGGCAGTCCGGGCGGCGTGCGCGGTGGCGAAGATACGCACGCTCGTGACTTCGCGTGCGTTCATCGACAAGGCCCGCCTTGGCAAACTGCTTGAGGAGCTGCCGGGCGTGACCGTGCTGTATCTGGAAGACCTGAGGGGCCGCGTCGGAATCGCCACGCGCCTGTGGGTCCTGTGGCACAGCTGCTTTCCGCGCAGCGTCACGGTTCGCCAGCGCCCCGAGGATCCCGCCGTAGTGCTGTTCACTTCTGGCTCGGAAGGCAAGCCCAAGGGGGTGGTGCACTCGCATACCTCCCTCCTGTCCAACATCGCGCAGATCCGCGCCGTCGCGGACTTCTCCCCGCTCGACAAGTTCATGGTTGCGCTGCCGCTGTTTCATTCCTTCGGATTCGCGTGCGGCGTTGTCATGCCGCTGGTCTCAGGCTGCAACGTTTTCCTGTATCCGAGCCCGCTGCACTACCGCATCGTTGCGGAGATGGTCTACGACCGCAATTGCACGGTGCTGTTCGGAACCTCCACCTTTCTCGGCAACTACGCCAGGTTCGCGCACCCCTACGATTTCGGCAGACTGCGCTATGTCGTCGCCGGCGCGGAGCGACTGGCCGATGACGTGCGTCGCACCTGGATCGAGAAGTTCGGCATCCGGGTACTCGAAGGCTACGGCGTCACGGAATGCGCACCGGTCATCGCGGTGAACGTGCCGATGGCCTGCCGCGGCGGCAGCGTGGGTCAGCCCCTTCCCGGATTGGAGTACCAGCTCGAGAGCGTGCCGGGAATCGACCGCGGCGGCGTGCTGCACGTGCGCGGGCCCAATGTCATGAAGGGATATCTGCTGCACGACCGGCCGGGATTGATTCAGCCGCCCAACTCGATCGGCGACGGCTGGTATTGCACGGGCGACATCGTCGAAATGGACGAGGACGATTTCATCCACATTCGCGGCCGCGTCAAACGCTTCGCGAAAGTCGCCGGGGAGATGATCTCGCTCGAGGTGGTGGAGCGCATTGCCACGGCGGCGGCGCCCGGCTTCGCGCATGCCGCCTCAACGCGAGCGGATGCGGCCAAGGGCGAGGCACTGGTGTTGTTTACGACCGCCGACGCCTTGGGCCGCGAGCGGCTGAGTCTTGCTGCCCGGCAGCTCGGTGCGCCCGAGCTTGCCGTGCCGCGCATCGTGCAGCGCCTCGATGCAATCCCGTTACTCGGCAGCGGCAAGACCGATTACGTGCGACTCAGGCGGATGGCAGAGGCTACCGCAGTCGCTGCGAGTGCCGCCTGAGCTGTAAGCCTTCGTCAGGTTCCGCGATCGCGCACCGCCAGCGAATAGCCGCTCGTCGCCTTGGGCGTGTCGTAGATGCCGAAGTCGCAGCTGAACACCGTCCAGGCGGCAGTCGTATCGCTCGCGTCGGTCGTGGAGGTCCAGTAGTACTGCAGCTGCACGAAGTTCGCGAACGGAGCGCTTGTCGACCCGATACCGGGGCTCGCGCTCATCCAGGTGTAGTCGAAGAAATCGGCCTGGTTGTTCTGTGCGCGGTCCGCAAGGCTTGCGAGCTCCTTGCGGTTCGGCATTCGCCATGTACCCGTGGTCGACCCATCGGTGAGTCCGCACTGCCCGCTCGCGAGGGCATTGATGGCGGCGAGCGCCTGCGCCCAGGTGCCGTTGATGCAGTCAGCCTGCTTGAGCCAAACCAGCCCAGTCACGCTATCTGTCACCGTGCCATCGCCGTGATCGACCATCCGCTGGAAGGTGAGCGGGACGCCCGCCTCGACGCTGCCGTCGTCGCCGGAGACATAGTGAACGTAGAAGCCGGTGGCCTGCAGCTTCACGGTGCCACCGCCGCTTCCCTTCACCGCCCAGACCGCCAGGGCCGCCGACTTGTCGTTGGCAATTCCGTCATTGATATAGCGGCCATCGGACAGCCGAATCGCCCAGGCGGCGGCTGATCCGCCCACGCCACCGTAATAGCTGGTCGAGGTCCAGTACGCCGTGCCGGAGAGGTTCGTGAACGGACTGCCCGCGGTGAGTGCCGGCGCGGTCGCAGATTCATCGATGAGGCTTTCAAGCTCCCACTGATTGGGCATCCGCCATTGTCCGGCGGCGGAGCCGTCCGTGAGTCCGCAGCTCCCGCTGGCGAGTGCATTCACGCTGGCGATCGCCGACGCCCAATCGGCCCGCCCGAGACAGCCCGCATCTTTCAGCCAGATGAGTCCGGTGAGCTGATCCGTCGCGGTTCCGTCCTGATTGTCGACGTAGCGCGTGCCCGGCCAGGCGACGCCGGCATGAACCGCCGCGTCGTCACCCGGTGCGTAGCTCACGGTCTGTCCGCTCGCGGCGAGCTGCACACGCGCGTTCGAGCCGTCGAAGGCGAAGAAGTTGGCACCGGCAACCGAGTCCACCGGGCCGTTTGCGCCCGCCGTCTCCGAATCGAAGTTGAAAACCGTGAACACGGCATTCGGCGCACCACTGCCGGTCGTGAAGATTCCGTTGTGACTGTCCCGCGTTACCGCCGCGCCGTTGGCCAGCATCCAGTTCGACGGCGCAGGACTCCACTGATACGCGGATCGGTTGCCGGTCGGATTGCTCGCCAGCACTGGCGCGAACGCATAGCCGTCCTTCACGGCCCAGAACTCGTAGTTTTGCGTGCAGTTATCCGTGCACGCGGTCCCCAGGCCGGCGAAGGAGTAGTTGCCGCTCGCATCGGTCGTGGTGGTGCCGAAGACCGAGTTTGAATTGGCGTTGAAGGCGATGATCGTCACACCGGCGAGGGGAGCGCCCTGAAAGCTGACCGCGCCCGAGAAACTCGACGTCGGCCAGGGCTGACCGGAATTGCCCTGCGCGTGGCTGTTGCCGTCACTGCCGCCTCCGCCACCGCAGCCGCCGAGCAGCATCGGCATTGAAATCCAGACCAGGATTAAGGCAAGCGGACGACGGAACATCTGATATCCCTCGCGGACGCAGCGTCGCAGGCGCCGCGCACATGGCGGCATTACGGGGAATCGGCAGGCGCGCGGCCTTCTTGAGCTTGCGGGGGAATGCCGCTACGCGGGGATCGGCAGGAGTCTCAGGGTGTGAACCGGATCTCGGATCTAATCCAACAGCGGATGTCCCTCAGGCAGCTGATGGGCGTACCAGGCCGCAAGCCTGTGGCGAATCGTCTTCTCGCCAACCTGGTCTTCCGGCATCGGTGAGATGATCTTGTCGTGCACCAGCAGCCGATAGACGTAGAGCGCTTTGCTGCTGGCTGAATCGGTGGACTCGAACTCGACCGCCTTGCGGCCCTCCGCATATTCAACACCGGCGAGCAAGGCTGCCTTGAACAACTCCGCTTCGTGTTTGAACTTCTTCAGGCGCCTGTCTCCGGCCGAAGACCGCAGCAGCTATTCGACCGTCACGCTCTTGGCGAGATTGCGCGGCTGATCCACGTCGGTGCCCTTCATGATGGCGACGTGATAGGCAAGGAGCTGCAGCGGCACGGTGTAGACCACGGGTGCCTGGAAGTAGGTGACGTGCTTGGGCATGGTGATGACGGTGACGCCATCGCCTTCCCTGATGCCCGACTCGGGATCGGCGAACACGATGAGTTCGCCGCCGCGGGCGCGCACTTCCATCATGTTGGATTTGAGCTTCTCCAGCAAATCGTTGTTGGGCGCCACGGTGATCACCGGCATGTCGGCGTCCACCAGCGCGAGCGGCCCGTGCTTCAACTCTCCCGCCGGATAGCCCTCGGCGTGGATGTAGGAGATCTCCTTGAGCTTCAGTGCGCCCTCGAGGGAGATGGGGTACAGCGCACCGCGCCCCAGGAACAGCGTGTGGTGCTTGTCGGCGAAGCGCTCGGCGAGCTTGTGGATCACCGGATCAAGCGCCAGGGTCTTCTCGATCAGCGCCGGCAGCTCGATGAGGCGCGTGACCAGGCCGCGCTCGCGCTCCGCATCAGCGCTGTGATGCTTGGCAATCGCCACGACCAGCATGCCGAGAGCCGCGAGCTGTGTCGTGAAGGCTTTGGTCGAGGCGACGCCGATCTCCGGACCTGCGCGCGTGAGCATCACGAGCTCCGACTCGCGCACCAGTGAGCTCTCCGGCACGTTGCAGATCGCAAGAGCCGCGATGTAACCGGACTGCTTGGCGAGGCGCAGTGCGGCGAGCGTGTCGGCCGTCTCACCCGACTGGGATATGGTGACGAAGAGCGAGTTCCTGGGCACGACGGGATTGCGATAGCGGTACTCGCTCGCGATCTCCACCGCGCAGGGAATCTTGCAGATCTGCTCGATGAAGTAGCGTGCGACGACGCCCGCGTGATAGCTCGTGCCGCAGGCGACGATGTGGACGAATTCCGTGCGCTTGAAGAGCTCCGTCGCGGTCGGACCGAAGGCGGCTTCCAGCAGACGCCCGTTGGCCACGCGCTCCTGCAGCGTATTGGCCACGGCGCGCGGCTGCTCGTGGATCTCCTTCAGCATGAAGTGGCGGTACTCGCCCTTCTCCGCGGCAGTGGCGGAGAGCTCGCTCTCGCGCACCGGACGCTCGATGCTGTTGCCTTCCTTGTCGATGACCTTGATCGCCTTGCGGCGGATCTCGGCCACGTCACCTTCGTGCAGGAAGATGAAGCGGCGCGTCACCGGCAGCAGCGCATCGATGTCGGAGGCGACGAAGTTCTCATCGACACCGAGGCCGATCACGACCGGGCAACCCTCACGGGCGAGAATCAGCCGGTCCGGATCCTGTTCGCTCACGACCGCCAGCGCGTAGGCACCCTCGAGCTCCGCGACCGTCGCGCGTACGGCTTTGAACAGATCCTTTACGGTCTTCAGGTGATAGTGGATGCGATGCGCGATGACTTCCGTGTCGGTCTCGGATGAGAAGGTGTAGCCGGCTTTCTTCAGCTCCGCGCGCAGCTCATCGTGATTTTCGATGATGCCGTTGTGGACGATCGCGAGCCCGTCGTGAGAGACATGGGGGTGCGCGTTGCGCTCGCTCGGCACGCCGTGCGTCGCCCAGCGCGTGTGTGCGATCCCGATCTTGCCGTGGGTCGGATGCTGATCGATCGCATCCTGCAGCACCTGCACCTTGCCCACGGTACGCAGACGGGTGAGATGGTGGGAGCCATTGAGGACGGCAATACCGGCCGAATCGTAGCCGCGATATTCGAGCCGGCGCAGGCCCTCCATCAGGACCGGGACGATATTGCGCTCAGCGATCGCACCAACGATTCCGCACATGGCTCTCGATCCTCATCCTAAGGGGTCTAGTTTGCCTCAATCCGCCGCCGTGTGGCGGCTCCCGAACGCCATCCTGCGAACCACGTCGCGCTGCGGCGACGCTCCGGACTGCGGCAAATTCAGCTCTGGCGCTTCCTGGGGCGCTGCCATCCGGGAACGCTCACCTGGCGTGCACGCCCGAGGGTGAGCTGGTGATCCGGGGTGTCCTGGGTGATGGTCGAGCCGGCACCGATCGTCGCCCCGGCGCCGATCCGCACCGGCGCCACGAGCATGCTGCCCGAGCCGATGAACGCACCGTCACCGATGTGGGTGGTGGACTTATTGACGCCGTCGTAATTGCAGGTGACGGTTCCGGCGCCGACATTGACGCCACTGCCGACGATGCTGTCGCCGAGATAGGTGAGATGGCTGGCCTTGCTGCCCTGACCCACCTGCGTGTTCTTCACTTCGACGAAGTTGCCGATGTGCACGCCGTCCGCCAGCACCGAGCTCGGCCGGATGCGCGCGAACGGCCCGATACTGCAGCGCGGACCGGCCACCGCCCCATCGATCACACAGTTCGCAAACACCCGGGTATCGGCGCCGAACTCGGCGTCGCGAATGAAGCAGTTGGCCCCGATGCGTACCCGATCAGCGAGCTTCACCCGGCCCTCGAACACGACGTTCACGTCGATCTCGACATCGCGCCCGACCTCGAGCGTGCCGCGCACATCGAGGCGCGCCGGATCGATCAGCGTCACGCCGGCGCGCATCAGCGCGAGAGCCTGCTCACGCCGATAGGCGGCCTCGACTTCCGCGAGCTGCTGCTTGTCGTTGACTCCGAGCACCTCGGTGGCCGTCGGCGCGATGAGCGGCTGCACGCGCGCGCCCTCGCGCACCGCCATGGCGATGACATCGGTGAGATAGAACTCGCGCTGCGCGTTATCGTTCTTCAGCCGCGCAAGCCAGCTCTTGAGGCGGCCCGCCGGCGCGGCGAGAACACCCGTGTTGCACTCACGCACGCGCAGCTCGCGCGCGCCGGCATCCTTCTGCTCGACGATCCGCCGCACGCGACCGCGCGCATCGCGGATCACGCGTCCATAGCCCGTCGGGTCCTCGAGCATCACCGTGAGAAGCGCAACCGAGTCGCTGCCGGCGAGTGCCAGCAACGCCGAGAGTGTGGCGTTGCGGATGAGCGGCACATCGCCGTAGAGCACCAGCACCAGCTGATCATCACGCAACTGCGGCGCGACCTGCTGCAACGCATGGCCTGTGCCCAGCTGCTCGGCCTGCAGCACCCAGGAGACGGGCGAGTCCGCAAACGCCGCGCGCACGCGCTCGCCGCCGTGACCGTAGACGACGTGCATGGCGGCCGGTTTCAATCCGGCGGCGGTTGCAATCACGTGCGCGAGCAGCGGCCGGCCGGCGAGCGGCTGCAGCACTTTCGGCAGATCCGAATGCATGCGCTTGCCCTGCCCGGCCGCGAGAATCACGGCGGCGAGCGGCCTCGATGCGGCCGCAGCAGCCGCGCCACGCTTCGCGGCGGCACGCATCTTTGGTTTGCCTGGACGCTTCATCAATGGCCTCCGCCGCCGGCAGCGCAGTGCCCGGCGCTCGCTGCCTCGAGGCCGCGCAGTTTCGCACGCATCTCGCCGCCGATGTAGATCTGCGGATTGGAATGGATCTCGCCTTCGTCGGTTTCGCGCCTGCGGATGAGATCGCGGGCGTTTTCGAAAGCGCCCTCGAGCGAGCATGCGACCGGCAGCGCATCGGCGAGCAGCGCTTCACCGAAATAGGTGAGCTCGCGATCATCGGCGCAGCCGAAGGAGCTGTGCCGCGCATCCGCCGCGGTCATGATCAGCGTCGTGGGCGTGGACAGCGGCCCGATGAAGATGCCCGCATAGCAGGCCGAGCCTACGACGATGCGCCAGCGGATGCCGGCGTCATCCAGCGCCCCGCGCAGATCATCAGGCGAGAGATCATCATCCAGCAGCTCGCCGTTGGTGACCGCGATCCCATCCTCGGGCGAGCCGTGCGAGGTCAGCACCAGCACCAGCACGTCCTCGTTCAGATCCATCCGGCGGGCAATGAGCTTCAACGCGTAGCGCAGGTTCTCCAGGTCCGCCAGCGCGTAGGTCCCCCGGTCACGCACATCGTTCACGAGCTCGAGGGCGTGCCCCGAGGCACCGTAGCGCTCTGTGAACACGCGGCGCGCCAGCTCGGCTTCGCTGCGGAACACGCGCTGCTCCCCATAGCCGGCGAAGCCGACGAAGAACGTGTTGACGCTGCCGGCGATGCGGGGCCGCATGCGCGCCACATCCTGCTGGATGCGCTCGAACTGACGGGAGATAGCGGTGGCATCGCCAGCCGCGGCCGCGGTGGCGCCAAGCAGCGCGACACCGAGCATCAGGATCCGGTTGAGTTGCAGACGCCGTACGGTCATCTGCGCTTCGTTCAGCCGCGCAGCTTGCGCAGCCGTTCGATCATCTTCAACTGCGCGGCGGCGCGCACCAGTTCGGCCTGGGCCTGCGCAATCTCGATCTTGTCGACCTGATCGCGCAAGGCGTCTTCGGCACGTTGCCGGGCGGCGAGTGCCGCCGCCTCATCCAGATCCTTGGCACGCAGCGCCGTATCCGCGAGCACACTCACGCGGTTGGGCAGCACTTCGAGCACGCCGCCACCGACATAGAAGGACTGCTCCTCGCCCTCGAGCGGCTGCACCCGCACTTCGCCGGCCTTCAGGAGCGACAGCAGCGGTGCATGCCGCGGCAGAATGCCGATCTCGCCCTGCGAAGCCGGAGCGAACACCGCCTTCACGGGGCCGGAGAAGATCTCACCCTCGGCGCTGACGATGTCGACGTGAATGCTGCTGGCCACGCGGACGCTCCTTACTGCAGTGTCTTCGCCTTGGCGACGGCCTCTTCGATCGAGCCGACCATGTAGAAGGCCGCCTCCGGGAGCGAGTCGTATTCGCCGGCGAGAATGCCCTTGAAGCCGCGGATCGTGTCCTTCAGCGACACGTACTTGCCTTCCTGGCCCGTGAACACCTGCGCGACGCTGAACGGCTGCGACAGAAAGCGCTGGATCTTGCGCGCGCGGTACACCGAGAGCTTGTCCTCTTCCGACAGCTCATCCATGCCGAGGATCGCGATAATGTCCTGCAGCTCCTTCTGGCGCTGCAGGATCGCCTGCACGCCGCGCGCGACGTTGTAGTGCTCCTCGCCCACGACCAGCGGGTCGAGCTGGCGGCTGGTCGAGTCGAGCGGATTCACCGCCGGGTAGATGCCGAGAGCGGCGATCTGCCGATCGAGCACGACCGTGGCATCGAGGTGCGCAAACGTGGTCGCCGGCGAGGGGTCGGTCAGGTCGTCCGCGGGCACGTACACGGCCTGGATCGAGGTGATCGAGCCGGTCTTGGTGGACGTGATGCGCTCCTGCAGCACGCCCATCTCTTCGGCGAGCGTCGGCTGGTAGCCCACGGCGGAGGGCATGCGGCCCAGCAGTGCCGAGACTTCGGTGCCGGCCAGGGTGTAGCGGTAGATGTTGTCGATGAAGAGCAGCACGTCGCGGCCCTTGCCGCCTTCGCGTTTCTCGTCGCGGAAGAATTCGGCCATGGTGAGGCCGGTGAGCGCGACACGCAGGCGGTTGCCCGGCGGCTCGTTCATCTGACCGAACACCATCGCGACTTTGTCGAGCACGCCCGACTCTTTCATCTCGTGATAGAAGTCGTTGCCCTCGCGCGTGCGCTCGCCCACGCCCGCGAACACGGACAGGCCTGAGTGCGCCTTGGCGATGTTGTTGATGAGCTCGAGCATGTTGACCGTCTTGCCGACGCCGGCGCCGCCGAACAGGCCGACCTTGCCGCCCTTCGCAAAGGGGATGATGAGGTCGATGACCTTGATGCCCGTCTCGAGGATCTCCTGGCCGCCTGCCTGATCGGCATAGCTCGGCGCCGGACGGTGGATCGGGAGCCTGTCCTTCGCGTTCACCGGGCCCGCCTCGTCGATCGGGTTGCCGAGCACGTCCATGATGCGCCCCAAAGTGGCGGCACCTACCGGCACGCTGATCGGTGCGCCAGTCGACTGCACGCTCATGCCGCGCTTCAGGCCCTCCGAGGAGCCCATCGCGATCGTGCGGACGACGCCGTCGCCCAGCTGCTGCTGCACTTCGAGGGTGAGTTCGACGCCGTCGCCGAGCTTGAGTGCTTCATAGACCTTCGGGATCGACTCGCGCGGAAATTCCACGTCGATGACGGCACCGATGATCTGGGTGATCTTGCCCTGGGATGTCGTGCTCATGATCCTGCTTTCCTCAAACCGCTGCGGCGCCGCCCACGATCTCCGCGAGTTCCTTGGTGATCGCGGCCTGACGGGCCTTGTTATAAATAAGCTGCAATTCTTCGATGATCTGTCCCGCGTTATCGGTCGCGCTCTTCATGGCGACCATGCGCGCCGCCATCTCGCAGGCGACGTTCTCGACCGCAGCCTGGTAGACCTGCGACTCGATGTAGCGCATGAGCAGCCCGTCCAGGATGGCGGCCGCGTCGGGCTCATAGATGTAGTCCCAATGCTCGGGCAGATCCTTCGCATCGAGCGTCTGCACCGGCAGCAGCTGATGCGCTTCCGGCTTCTGGCTCATCGTGTTGACGAAGGTATTGTTGACGACGAAGAGCCGGTCGATCTTGCCGTCCCGGTACGCATCGAGCATCACTTTCACGGTGCCGATGAGATCGCGCACGTGCGGCTGATCGCCCAGGTGCGTAACCTGCGCGAGGATCGGTAAGCGCAGGCGCCGGAAGAACTGCACGGCCTTGGCGCCGATCAGGCACAGGCTCACCTCTGCGCCCTTCGCCTGCCACTCGCGAACGCCGAGCAGCACCTGCTTGAACAGATTCGCGTTCAGGCCGCCGGCGAGACCGCGGTCCGTGCTCACCACGATGATGCCGATCGCCCTGGGCTCACGCTCCCTGAGGAACGGATGACGGAAGTCCGGGTTGGCCTCGTTCAGGTGGCCGATCGACACCCGCATCTTCTGCGCGTAGGGACGCGAAGTGCGCATGCGCTCCTGCGCGCGGCGCATCTTGCTCGCCGCCACCATCTGCATGGCGCGCGTGATCTTCTGCGTGTTCTTCACGCTTGCGATCTTGACGCGGACTTCTTTCGTCCCGGGCATGTCAGTAGCTGCCGGTCGCCACGAACTCTTCGCACAGCTTCTTCAAGCCCTGCTCGAATTCCGGGGTCAGGTTCGGGTTCGCGTTGATGGCATCCAGGAGCTTGCCGTGATTGGAGCGGGCGAATGCCTGCAGCCCTGCCTCGAAGTCCTGGATCTTGTTGCGCTCGACCTTGTCCATGAAGCCGTTGTTGACGGCGTAGATGGAGAGCGCCATTTCCGCGACCGACATGGGCGCGTACTGCTTCTGCTTCATGAGCTCGGTGACGCGCTGACCGCGCTCGAGCTGACGGCGGGTCGACTCATCGAGGTCGGAAGCGAACTGCGAGAACGCCTGCAGCTCGCGGAACTGCGCGAGCGACAGACGGATGCCGCCGCCCAGCTTCTTGATGATGCCCGTCTGCGCGGCGCCACCGACGCGCGAGACGGAGATGCCGGCGTTCATGGCGGGCCGCACGCCGGCGTTGAACAGGTCGCCCTCGAGGAAGATCTGGCCGTCGGTAATGGAGATGACGTTCGTGGGCACAAAGGCCGTCACGTCGCCTGCCTGGGTCTCGATGATCGGCAGGCCCGTGAGCGAGCCGGTCTTGCCTTTCACCCGTCCGTTGGTGGCCTTCTCGACATAGCTCTCGTTCACGCGTGCGGAACGCTCGAGCAGGCGCGAGTGCAGGTAGAACACATCGCCGGGATAGGCTTCGCGACCCGGCGGACGGCGCAGGAGGAGTGAGATCTGCCGGTAGGCCCAGGCCTGCTTGGTGAGATCGTCGTAGATAATGAGTGCGTCTTCGCCGTTGTCCATGAAGTACTCACCCATCGCGCAACCCGAGTACGGGGCGATGTACTGCATGGCGGCCGGTGTCGAGGCTGAAGCCGCCACGATGATCGTGTGCTTCATGGCATCGTGCTCTTCGAGCTTGCGCACGACGTTGGCGATCGAGGACTGCTTCTGTCCGATCGCGACGTAGATGCACTTAATGCCGCTCGACTTCTGGTTGATGATCGTGTCGATGGCGAGCGCCGTCTTGCCGGTCTGGCGGTCGCCGATGATGAGCTCGCGCTGGCCGCGGCCGATCGGGACCATTGAGTCCACGGCCTTGTAGCCGGTCTGCACCGGCTGGCTCACCGACTTGCGGAACAGCACGCCGGGAGCCACGCGCTCGACGGGTGAGTTGTGCTCGGCCTGGATCGGGCCCTTGCCATCGATCGGCCGGCCCAGCGAATCCACCACGCGGCCCAGGAGCGCCCTGCCGACCGGAACTTCGAGGATGCGGCCGGTGGTCTTGACCGTGTCGCCCTCGGAGAGGTGCTTGTACTCGCCCAGCACCACCGAGCCGACAGAATCGCGCTCGAGGTTCAGCGCAAGGCCGAACGTGTTGCCCGGGAATTCGAGCATTTCGCCGTAGCGCGCATCGGCCAGGCCGTAGATGCGGCAAATGCCGTCGGTGATCGAGACGATCGTGCCGACGTTGCGCGCCTCGGTCACGGACTTGAAGTTCTCGATCCGCTGCTTGATGAGATCGGTGATCTCGGTTGCCTTGATGGCCATGATGTTCCTTGAAAGATTCCTTACGCCGTCAACTCGTAGGTCATGCGCTCGAGCTTGCTGCGCAGCGAGCCGTCGATCACCAGGTCGCCCGCCTGCAGGACGGCGCCGCCGATCAGGCGCGGGTCGGTCTCGCAGTGCAGGCGGATTTCGCGCTTCAGGCGCTTCGCGAGCGCCTGCGACAGGCGCTGTTGCTGGGCGGCGTCGAGCGGGGCGGCGGAAGTGACCGTCACGTCGGCCACGCCCTCGTAGGCGTCCTTCAGCTTCTCGAACAGGCTCGAGATTTCAGGCAGGTACCCGAGGCGATGATTGCCGGCAAGTTCGGTCACGAAGTTGCGCGCCGCCGGCGTCAGATCCGGGCCCGCGATTCCGGCGACCAGCTCGGCGAGCTGCGCGGGCGAGACTTCCGGGTTGTCCAGCAGACGCGCGACGCGCGGATCGCGCACGACTTGCGCGCCGATCGCCAGCGCGCGCGACCACTCGCCGAGCGTCCTGGCCGCGCTCGCGTCGGCGAACGCCGCTTTCGCGTAGGGCCGTGCAATGGTGGTTCGGTCTGCCATCGCCGTCAGATCTGTGCCGCGAGCTTGTTGAGGAGGTCCGCGTGCGTACGCGGATCGATCTCGCGCTCGAGAAGCTTGGCAGCCGTCTCGATGGCGAGCTCGGCCACATCCTTGCGGAGCGTCTCGCGCACGTGAGTGGCTTCGAGCTGGATCTGCTGCTGAGCGGCGGCCAGCAGACGCTGGCCTTCCGCACCGGCCGTGGACTTCGCCTGCTCGACCATCTCGTTGGCGCGGCGGTGCGCCTGGTCGATGATCTGATTGGCCCGCTCGCGCGCCTCGCGCACGACGGCCTCGGCACGCTGCTCGGCCTGGACCAGATCCTGCTGGCCCTTCTCAGCGGCAGCGAGCCCGAGAGCGATCCTGCGCTGCCGCTCCTCGATCGGGCCCGCCAGCATCGGCACCACGAACTTGTAAATGAACCACAGCAGCACGAGCAGCACGATGAACTGCCCGATGAACGTCGCATTGATTGCGAGCATCGACCGGTCTCCCTATGGGGCAGGCAGCGCCGCTTCGCTCAGTGCGATGCGAGCAGCGGATTGGCGTAGGCGAAGAACATCGCCAGTCCAACGCCGATCAGGAACGCCGCGTCGATCAGACCCATGGCCAGGAACATCTTGGTCTGCAGCGTCGGGATCAGCTCCGGCTGGCGGCCGCCCGCCTCGAGGAACTTCGAGGCCATGATGCCGATGCCGATGCAGGCGCCAGCGGCACCGAGACCGATGATGAGGCCGATCGCAAGAGCGGTGTGGGCCTGAATGGTGGTAACTGCGTCCATAATCTATCGTCTCCAGATCAATTCAAACGTGAGTGAACCTGAGTCGTCAGTGGTGCTCTTCCGCCATCGCGATGTAGACGATGGGCAGCACCATGAAAATGAAGGCTTGCAGCAGGACTATCAAGATGTGGAATACGGCCCAGCCGCTGCCGAGCAGTATCTGCAGGGCCACGCGCGAGAGGCCGCCGGCGGAGGCATGCGTCACGCCGAGTCCCAGGAGCGCAATCAGCATGAAGATCAGCTCGCCGGCAAACATGTTGCCGAACAGCCGCATCGCGAGCGAGATCGGCTTTGCCAGCAGCTCGATGACGTTGAGCAGCAGGTTCGGGAGCCACAAGAGCGGATTGGCGCCGAACGGGGCGCTGATCCACTCGTGCGAGTAGCCGCCGATCCCCTTCGAGCGCACGCCCGCGCCGACCACCAGGATCAGCACCAGCGTCGCCATCGCCGCGGTGCCGTTGATGTCGGCCGTCGGCAGCACGCGCCAGAACCCCGCGCCCAGGGCACCGGCCAGCGCGCCCGGCGCATCCAGGGGCAGCAGGTCCATGGTGTTCATCGCCACGATCCAGGTGAACAGGGCGAGTGCGAGCGCGGTGAGGAATCGGCGGTTGCCGTGATAGATCGACGCGACTTCGCTGTCCGTCCACTCGTAGACAAACTCGATGAATGAAGCGAGTCCGGTGGGCTGTGCGTCGTTGCGGCTGCGGCGCGCGGCAGCCCACAGCAGCACCGCCACCAGCGCCGCAAGCCCGGCCGACATGACCAGCGTGTCGATGTGCCACGTCCAGAACCCGTGGCCCACCGCCAGGTGGGTCATATGGTGATTGACGTACTCGCTTGGTGACTCAGCCTGTCCGACAGCCATCTACAGTCCTGACTCGTTAGTTACCCGCACCCCATCAGCTGCGGGTGCAACAGCTCGCTCCCGCATCGACGGCAACCAGGAGGCGACCAGCGCCGCGGCGTATCCGCACAGCAGCGCAGGCCACACCAGGTGAGGCACGCGCGCCGCGGCGGCAAAGAGGGCGATGGTGGAAAGTATCTTGATGAACTCTCCAATCATCACGCGCCGCAGGGCCGCGCCCACCGAGTGTTCCGGCACACTCGCGCGCCGACTCGCATAAAAAGTGGTCACTCCTGCCACGCCTGCGCCGAGCAGAGCCGACAGTGCCGACCGCATCCCACCGACCGCCAGCGCGAGCAGCGCGACGGTCACGGTTATGCCCACCTGGGCGAGCACCAGACTGAAGCTCAGCCGGGGTGCTCCGCGCGGTGGGGTCGCAGTCACTTTTACCTTATCAAGCAGCCACTTACGTGGCCCGGCGAGGAGGCGGCGGGATTATAGAGATGCGTGCCCCAAAACGCGAGTGTTCCGGGTGAGTATTTTCGCGGAAAACGGCGGCCCGTTACTGGATGTGGGCGAGGATGCCCTCGAGCTCATCCAGACTGTTGTAGTCGACGACCACTTTGCCCCGGCCACTGGGGGAATGCTGGATCGCGACCCGGGCGCCGAGCTTCTCCCCGAGGTCCTGCTCCAGGCGCACCACGTCGGGGTCGCGGCTCGCCGCCCCGGGGGCGGATTTCTTCCCCGGTTCGGTCATGCGCCGCACAATCGCCTCGGTCTCGCGGACCGAAATCGACTTCCTGGCGATCAGGGCGCCGACTTCGACCTGCTGGCGCCGTCCGGGCAGCCCCAGGAGTGCCCGCGCATGTCCCATCTCCAGGGCCCGGGTCTCCACCAGGGCGCAGACCTCGCGCGGCAGATCGAGCAGACGCAGCAAATTACTCACCGCGGCCCGCGAACGGCCCACCGCCTGTGCGGCCTGCTGATGGGTCATCTGGAATTCCTCGATCAGGCGGTTGAGCGCACGCGCCTCCTCGAGCGGATTCAAGTTCTCGCGCTGGATGTTCTCGATGAGCGCAACCGCGATGGCGGCCTCATCGGGGATCCGGCGGATGAGGGCGGGGATTTCGGCGAGGCCCGCGAGCTGCGCCGCACGCCAGCGGCGCTCACCGGCGATGATCTCGTAGCGTGGCTCGGCGCCGGTTGCGCCCTCCAAAGGACGCACGACGATCGGCTGCACGATGCCCTGGGTCTTGATCGACTCGGCGAGCTCCTGCAGGGATTCGGGGCGCATGTCGAGGCGCGGCTGGTAGCGGCCGCGCTGCAGCTCTCCCAGCGGCAGTTTCGCGAGCTCGCCATCGCGCGGGGCAGACGGCTGCGCCGCCGGTGCCTGAGTGCGGCTGAGCGCCGAACCCATCAGCGCCTCGAGCCCGCGGCCCAGACTGGGCTTCTTGGTGATCATGACGGCGCGATCATAGCGAAGCGCCGCCCGGTTGTGCCCGATTCTGCACACGCCTACCCTTGGCGGCCCCGCCGCCGCTCGCGAAGGACCTGCCTCGATGCGCCAACTTACCCCGCTCATTTTGCTCGCTGCCGCTGTAGTCGCCCCGCTCGCACCGGCGGCGACGCCGAAGGAAGACCCGGCCATTGCCGCCGCGATCAATAGTCCGGATCGTCCTGCTGCGGACAAGCAGCGCGACGAAGGCCGACGGCCTGCGATCGTGCTGCAATTCCTGGCCGTGAAGCCGGGCCAGACACTCATCGAGTACGTGGCCACCGGCGGCAACACAGCCGAGCTCCTCGCCCGTGTCGTGGGACCGAAGGGCAAGGTCTACATGCAAAACCCGCCCGAGTGGCTGAACGGCCCCGGCGGGCCCGGCGGCAAACCGCCCGCGCAGCAGGTCGAGGAGCGCCTCGCGAACAACCGCCTGCCGAATGTCGCACGGCTCGACAAGCCGCTCGATGATCTGGGCCTCGCGCCCGCATCAGTGGATGGCGCGGTGATGAACCTCGTGTTCCACGACATGTTCTGGATCACCAAGGACAACGTGGCGCCGATCCTCAAGAACCTCTACACGACGCTCAAGCCGGGCGGCTTCGTGGGCGTGATCGATCACGCGGCGCCCGCGGGCACGGGCTCCGAGTATGCGAAGAACCGCGCGGGCCAGCACCGGATCGACGAGGATCTGGTGAAGAAGATGTTCAAGGAGGCGGGCTTCGAGCTGCAGCAGGAGAGCGATGCGCTGCGCAATCCCGAGGACGACCGTCAGAAGCCGTTCTTCTCACCCGACATCAAGGGCAAGTACACCGATCGCTTCATGCTCCGCTTCGTGAAGCCTAAGCACTGAGCGGGGCCGGAGAGGGCTCGGGCTGCAACTCCTCCTCGCGGCGGATCATCTCGCCTGCCAGCGCGAGGTAGGCGAGCGCCCCCCGCGATTCCTTGTCGTGAAACAGCACCGGCTTGCCGAACGAGGGCGCCTCGGCGAGGCGGATGTTGCGCGGGATGATCGTGCGGAACACCTTGTCCGGAAAATGCATGATGAGCTGGGCGCTCACCTCATTCGCGAGATTGTTGCGCGGGTCGAACATGGTGCGCAGAACGCCCTCGATCTCCAGGGACGGGTTCACTGAAGCGGCGATCTGCTCGATCGTGGACATGAGCGACGAGAGTCCCTCGAGCGCGTAGTACTCACACTGCATCGGGATCAGCACGCTGTCGGCGGCGACGAGGGCATTCACGGTCAGCATATTCAGCGCCGGCGGACAATCGATCAGGATCACATCGAAGGACTCGCGCACCGGCGCGAGCGCGCGCCGCAGCTTGAGCTCGCGGCCCGCGATCATGGTGAGCAGGCGCACCTCGGCAGCGGTCAGATCCTGGTTGGCGGGCAGGAGGGAGAAGCCGGCCTGCTCGATCGTGACGAGCGAGGCCGACAGCTCCGCCTCGCCGAGCAGCGCCTCGCACGCGCCCTTGCCGATCGTGTTCTTGTCGATCCCGCAGCCCATGGTTGCGTTGCCCTGCGGGTCGAGGTCGATGAGGAGCACGCGCCGCCTGGTCGCCGCAAGCGACGCCGCGAGGTTGACGGCGGTCGTGGTCTTGCCGACGCCGCCCTTCTGATTCGCGATGGCGATAACGCGCTTCATGGGCCGTTCAGTCTAACCGCTGCGAGCCATCACGATCACGTGCCGGGCCTCATCGAGGCCCGGCACCTCGAGCGGGCGCTGACTCACGATCCGCCACGGGGCGCGCACGCCAGCGATTTCCTCCTTCGCCCGCGGGCCCTTGAGCGCGAGCACCCGCGTTTCCGGCCCGCACAGGCCCTCTACCGCCTCGAGCAGTCGCGGCAACGGTGCAAACGCGCGCGCGATGACGGTATCGAAGGGACCGCGCTCGCTCATTTCCTCGACGCGCGCATGCACGGGCTCGACATTCGCGAGGCCCAGCACGCGCACCGCGTGTGCGACGAACCGGATCTTCTTCCGGCTCGAATCGATCAGGGTGAAGCGCCGTGCCGGCTGCACGATCGCGAGCGGCAGGCCCGGAAAGCCCGCACCGGTGCCGACATCGGCGAGCGTCGTTCCGGTCACCTCGCCGTGCACGGAGAGGCTGTCGAGGAGGTGGTGGGTGAGCATGTCGGCGCGCTGGCCGATCGAGGTCAGGTTGTAGGCACGGTTCCAGCGTGTCAGCTCATCAAGGAGCGCCAGCATGCGGCCCGCGTCCTCGACGGTGAGCGCAAGGCCCAGCTTGCGCGCACCCTCGATCAGTGTGGCGCGCTCATCCACCGCCGTTCGTGACGAAGGCGGCCACGAGCTCGTGTGCCGGCAGCGCGTCGAGCCGCGCCGGATCGGCGAACAGCGCGCGGATGTGCTCGGCCTGGCGCTTGGAATAGTGTGCGGCAACGGCGGCCTCGAACTTCGCCACCAGGAGCGGCAAGCCTTCCGCACGGCGGCGCCGGTGGCCGATCGGAAAGTCGACCTGCACGCGCTCGCTCGCGGTTCCGTCAGCGAAGAACACCTGCAGCGCATTGCCGATGAAGCGCCTGGCCGGGTCGTAGTAGTCGCGCGTGAAGCCTTCGTTCTCGCGCACCTGCATACGGGCGCGCAGCGCATCGATGCGCGGATCGAGGGCGACGGCGTCCTCATAGTCGGCCGCGGTGAGCCGGCCGAAGATAAGCGGTACGGCGACCATGTACTGGATGCAGTGATCACGGTCGGCGGGATTGGCGAGCAGGCCGGTCTTGTCGATGATCCGCACGCCCGGCTCCTGCGTCTCGATCACGATGCGCGCGATCGAATCGAGCCGGTCGCGGACCTGCGGGTGCAGGCTCATCGCGCACTCGACCGCGGTCTGCGCATGAAACTCCGCGGGATAGGAGATCTTGAAGAGCACGTTCTCCATGACGTAGGTGCCGAAGGGCTGCGCGAGCTCGAACGGCTGGCCCTTGAAAAGCACGTCGTAGAAGCCCCAGCGCGGCGCCGACAGCGCCGACGGGTAGCCCATCTCGCCAGTGCGGGCGATGAGCGCAAGGCGCACCGCGCGGCTTGCGGCATCCCCGGCCGCCCAGCTCTTCCTCGAGCCGGTGTTGGGCGCGTGGCGGTAAGTGCGCAACGCGCCGCCGTCGATCCAGGCGTTGGAGACGGCGTTCACGATCTCATCGCGCGAGGCACCGAGCAGCGCCGAAGCCACGGCCGTGGAGGCCACACGCACCAGGATGACGTGATCGAGTCCAACCCGATTGAAGCTGTTCCTGAGGGCGAGCACGCCCTGGATCTCGTGCGCCTTCACCATCGCCGTGAGCACGTCGCGCACCGTGAGCGGGCGCGTGCCCTGCATGAGCGCCCGGCGCGAGAGATAGTCGGCGAGCGCGAGGATGCTGCCCAGATTGTCCGACGGATGACCCCATTCGGCCGCGAGCCAGGTGTCGTTGAAGTCCAGCCAGCGCACCATCGCACCGATGCAGAACGCGGCCTGCACCGGGTCGAGCTCGTAAGAGGTGCCGGGCACACGCGCGCCGCCGGCCATGACGGCGCCGGGCACGACCGGCCCCAGGAGCTTGGTGCACGCCGGATACTTCAGCGCCTGCAGCCCGCAGGCGAGCGTATCCATCAGGCAGTAGCGCGCAGTCTCGAGCGCCGCGGTACTTTTGACCTCGTAGTCTCGTGCGTAATCGGCGATGGCGACCAGGACCGGATCGGGCTCGGGACGCGCGGCGGATTTGAAATCGTGTCCGCTCATCCCCGCTTGGCCAGGGGAACGAAGCGTCGCGGCTCGGGACCGGTGTAATTGGCGGCGGGACGGATGATCTTGCCGTCGGCGCGTTGCTCGATGACGTGCGCCGCCCAGCCGCTGGTACGTGCCACGACGAACAGCGGTGTGAACATGGCCGTGGGAATGCCCATCGCGTGGTAGGAGACCGCCGAGAACCAATCGAGGTTCGGAAACATCCTCTTCGCATCGGCCATGGCGATCTCGATGCGCTCGGCGATCTCGAAACTGCGGGTGTCGCCACTGTCGCGCGTCAGGCGCCGCGCAACTTCCTTGATCACCTGGTTGCGGGGATCCGAGACGGTATAGACCGGGTGGCCGAAGCCGATGATCACTTCCTTCGCCGCCACGCGCGCACGGATGTCGGCTTCCGCGGCCGCAGGATCGGTGTAGCGCTGCTGGATTTCCAGGGCGCCTTCGTTCGCCCCACCGTGCTTCGGTCCGCGCAGCGCGCCGATCGCTCCGACGATCGCCGAATACATGTCGGCGCCCGTGCCCGCGATGACGCGTGCGGCGAATGTCGAGGCGTTGAACTCGTGCTCGGCATACAGGATGAGCGAGGTGTGCATGGCGCGCACCCACGCAGCCGGCGGCGGCCGACGGTGCAGCAGATGCAGGAAGTGCCCGCCGATCGAGTCGTCCTCGGTCTCGACGAAGATCTTCTGTCCGTTATGGCTCAGGTGATACCAGTAGGCGAGCATCGAGCCGAGCGAGGCGATGAGCCGGTCGGCGATGTCGCGCGCACCGGCGACACCGTGATCGTCCCTCTCCGGCAGCGCACAGCCGAGCGCCGATGCACCGGTCCGCAGGACATCCATCGGATGGGTCGCCGGCGGCAGCGTCTCGAGCACGCTGCGCACGATCGCCGGCAGGCCGCGCATCGCCTTGAGCTTCGCCTTGTAGGCCGCAAGAGTCACCGCATTCGGCAGCTCGCCGTGAATCAGGAGGTAGGCGATCTCCTCGAACTCGGCCGCTTCGGCCACCTCGAGAATGTCGTAGCCGCGATAGTGCAGATCATTGCCGGTGCGCCCGACGGTGCACAGAGCGGTATTCCCCGCCGTCACTCCGGAGAGCGCGACGGACTTCTTGGGCTTGAAAGCGGCCGGTGCCGACTCGTTCATGGCGTCTCCTTGCGGCCGAAGAGCTCGTCGAGCTTGCGCTCGTACGCGTGATAATCCAGGACGCGGTAAAGCTCCTCGCGCGTCTGCATCCGGGCCACCGCCGATTTCTGTGTCCCCTCGCGCCGGATCGTCTCGTAGACGGCGAGCGCCGCGGCGCTCATCGCGCGAAAGGCGGACAGCGGATACAGCACCAGACTCACGCCGACGCCGGCGAGTTCCGCGGTGGTGAATAACGGCGTCTTGCCGAATTCGGTGAGATTGGCGAGCACCGGGACGCCCACGGCGTGCGTGAACTGGCGGTATTCCTCGAGTGACCCCAGGGCCTCGGCAAAGATCATGTCGGCACCGGCGGCCACATAGGCCCGCGCCCGATCCACTGCCGCCTGCTGCCCCTCCACGGCGTGCGCATCGGTGCGCGCCATGATGACGAAGGAGGAATCCTCACGCGCATCGACAGCGGCCTTCAGCCGATCGACCATCTCCTGCGTCGCCACCAGTGCCTTGCCCGGCCGGTGGCCGCAGCGCTTCGCCTGCACCTGATCCTCGAGGTGCATGCCGGCGGCGCCGGATTTGCTGAGGTCACGGCAGGTGCGGGCGATATTGAAGGCGCTGCCGAAGCCCGTGTCGGCATCGACCAGCAACGGCAGGTCGGTCGCAGAGGTGATGCGGCGCACGTCCTCGCACACATCGTTCAGCGAGGTGATGCCCAGATCCGGCAGCCCGAAGGAGGCATTGGCAACCCCGGCGCCGGAGAGGTAGATCGCCCGGAAGCCGGCCGTGCGCGCGAGCAGCGCCGCGTACGCGTTGATGGTGCCGACGAGCTGCAGCGGCCGCTCCGCCTGCAGCGCCGCGCGCAGGCGCATCCCCGCAGTTGATGCTGAATTCATGGCTGGTCCCGGAAGGTGGATTCATCTTAGTGAGGCGGAGAAACACGGTCCAGCCACGCCGCAAGCCCGGAGGCGTTGAGCTCGAGATCCTTCTCCAGGAGCCCTGCGATCTCGGCATCGGTGAGCCGGCAGCCATGCTCGCGGGCGAGCCGGGTCCAAAGGGCGAGCATATCGGCGCGGATCCCGGCCTCGCGGTCCGGATCGGCGGCGTGCCGGCGCGCCATCGCCGTGAACTCGCCGATCTGGATCTTGAGGGATTGCGCGAGCCGCGGCAGGCCGGTCACGCGGCTGTAGTGCATGAGATAGGCGGCGCGGGGCTGATAGGAAAGCAGCCGGTCGATCGAGGCGATGAGCTGCTCGGGATCGAACTGGGTCGGCGTGGTCGTCGGCACGATCAGCGCGCCCGCGGCGGTGTCGAATTCACGGTAGGAGAGGCCAAAGGTGTCGCCCGTGAACACGTTGGCGTGCGCTCGATCGAGCAGGCAGTAGTGATGCAGCGCGTGCCCGGGCGTGTCGATGAGCGTCAGCTCCCGGCCGGCGAGGCTCAACACTTCGGCATCGCGCATGGTGTGGATGCGATCGGCGGCAATCGGCTCGAGCTCGCCATAGAGCTCGCGGTAGAGCGTCTCGCCATAGACCGCGATCGAAGCCGCGATCAGACGCGCAGGGTCAGCCAGGTGCCGGGCACCGCGCGGATGGATGACCGCGCGCGCGTTGGGGAGCGAGCGCATGAGAAGGCCCGCTCCGCCGGCATGATCCAGATGCACGTGAGTGAGGAACACATAGTCGACGGCCTCGCGGGCGATGCCGAGCTCCCCGAGCGCCGCGAGCAGGAGCGGTACGGAGTGGTTGGTGCCCACGTCGATGAAGGCGGCGCGGCCACGCTCCACCATCAGGTGCGCGGCGGCGAGCCCGGGACGGATGTAATCCGCATCGATCGCGGTGATGCCGTCGGGATGACGCGTGAGTCGCGGTCGGAGGGGGTTCTCGATCATCGCGGAACGATCGTGCACCATAGGAGTTATGCGCTTCAACACGTATATCCACCGCCTGGCGGCGGTTGCGGCCCTCTCCTTCATCGCTGCGCCACTATTGGCGCAGACGCCCGTCGCCGCGGCGACGCACGAGGAACGGGGCAATCTCATTCTGGAGAATATTCCGGCCATCGACCCGGACCTCGCCGCGCGGCTGGACCGCTACCTGCACGCGCGCGAGGCAAATTTTCTCGACTGGCTGCCCGATGGCAGCATGCTGGTGAGCACGCGCTTCGGCGATACGACGTCGGTTCACCGCGTGAGCAGCCCCCTCGGCATGCGTGAGCAGCTGACGTTCGATTCTGAGCCGGTGAACGTTGCCGTCGCCCCGCACGTCGGCGCGGCGGAGGGCTTCGCATTTCTCAAAGACCAGGGCGGCGATGAGAACGCGCAGGTCTATTACTACCGTCTCGCCGATCGCAGCGTGAAGGCGCTCACCGCCGGCAAGGCGATTCACGGCAGCCCGGTCTGGTCGCCCGATGGTCTCCGCCTCGCGTTCTATGGCAACGAGCGCGACGGTGTCAGCTATGACATCTACATCGCAGACGTGGGATCCGAGAGTGCGCCTCAGCTGGTCGTCGGCGGCCAGGGCAACACCTGGTATCCGCTCGACTGGTCGGCGGACGGCTCAAAGCTTCTGCTGCTGCAATACGTCTCGATCACGGAGAGCTATCTCTACCTCGCCGACGTGGCGAGCGGCATGCTGACACCGCTCGACACCAGCGGACACAAGATCGGGGTTCGCCTCGCGCGCTTCGCGCCCGACGGACGCGGCGTGTACTTCGTCTCCGATGAGACCGGCGAGTTCGCCGAGCTGCGCTACCTTGATCTGGTGACGCACCAGCGCCGCGACCTCACCTCCAACATCGCCGCCGATGTGGAGCGCGTCGATGTGAGCGCGGACGGGCGCTATCTCGCGTACACCACCAACGATGAAGGCGTGAGCCGGCTCACGGTGCTCGATACCGTGCGCAAGCTCGAGCTCTCCCCGCCAGGGCTGCCGGCCGGCACCATCTCGGCGCTGCGCTTCGATCTCAGCGGACGACAGCTCGCGCTCAGCGTCGACAGCCCTCAGTCGCCACGCGACGTTTACGTGTTCGATGTGGACACGGGTGCGCTGACGCGCTGGACCCACAGCGAGCCGGGGCCGTTACCGGACTCGAGCTTCGTCCCCGCACGGCTGGTGCACTTCCCGACCTGGGATCGCACCAACGGCGGCCCGCGCATGCTCTCGGCCTATGTGTACACGCCATCGACTCCCGGTCCGCATCCGGTCGTCATCGACATCCACGGTGGCCCCGAGTCGCAATACCGGCCGGAATTCGATCTCTTCGCACAATTCCTGGTGAACGAGCTGGGGTACGCGGTGGTCGCGCCGAACGTGCGCGGCTCCTCCGGTTACGGCAAGAGCTTTCTCGCCCTCGACAACGGCCGGCTGCGCGAGGATTCGGTGCGCGACATCGGCTCGCTCATCGTGTGGATCGGGCTGCAGAAGCAGTTCAACCGCGATCGCATCGCGGTCATGGGCGGCTCCTACGGCGGCTACATGGCGCTCGCCTCGCTCGCGGCCTACGGGGATCGGCTGCGAGGCGGAATCGATCTGGTCGGCATCACCAATTTCGTCAGCTTCCTCGAGAACACCTCGGCCTACCGGCGCGACCTGCGGCGCGTGGAGTACGGCGATGAGCGCAACCGCGACATGCGCACATTCCTCTACCGCATCTCCCCGCTCACCAATGTCAAAGCGCTGCGCAAACCGCTGCTGGTCGTGGCCGGGCTGAATGATCCGCGGGTGCCGCCGTCGGAATCACAGGCGCTGGTCGCGCAGCTGCGCGACCTGGGGCGGGACGTGTGGTATCTGGCGGCGAAGGACGAGGGGCACGGCTTTCGCAAGAAAGCCAATCGCGATGTCTACCTGGCCACGGCCGCGCAGTTTCTCGCGCGACTCGCGCAGTGAGCTCAGCGGCCGACGCTGAGGATCGTATACGGACGCTCCAGCGTCTCGAGCGAGGGCTTCAGGCCGGCGTAATAGGCGGCGACCACTTCGATGTCGGCATCCTTCAGTGTCGTCACCATGCCTGCCATCACGAGGTTCTTGCGCGCCCCGCTCTTATAGTCCGCCAGCGCGCGCGCCAGATAGTCCTGATGCTGGCCCGACAGTGTCGGGTACTGCGCCACGATGCCGACCCCATCGGTGCCGTGGCAGGCGACGCACACAGCCGCCGCTGCCGGCACGGTCGAGGCACTCGCGCCCGCCGTGGCCGGATGCGCCTGCAACGGAGTGCCGGCAAAGAACGCGGCAATGTCGGCCATGTCCTGGTCCGACAGCGAGGATGCCTGGGAGTGCATGGTCATCTGCGAACGGTCGCCGCTGCGGTACGCCTGCAGCGCGGCCACGATGTACTCCGGATGCTGCCCCTCGAGCTTGGGCACGCTGTAGTTCGGATAGGCGTTGCGGTAGCCCTTGATGCCGTGGCAGCCGAGGCAGGTATAGGAGATCGCCTTGCCGTGTGCGGCGTTGCCGGCTGGGGCGGCGGTCTGGGCGCAGGCGGCGGCACTGCCAAGCGCCGTGCAAATGAGTGCGAGCGACACGACACCCGAGCGAACCCACCGCAGCATAGTCATCCCCGCACCGCCGAAAAAAGGGCCCCGCATCTTAAGGATTTATGGCTGCTTTTGCCACCGGACCGGCAGGCGGTGGCAAGGTGATCGGGCTGCTGCAGCGGGTCTCGCGCGCGCAGGTCACGGCGGGCGAGCGCACGGTCGGCGCCATCGGCAAGGGCCTCATGGTGCTGGTCGGCGTTCAGCAGGCGGACCATGCCGGGACCGCGGACCGGCTTCTCGAGCGTCTGCTCACTTATCGCGTGTTCCCGGATGCGGAAGGGCGCATGAACCTCGATCTCGTCGCCACCGGCGGGGGACTGCTCCTCGTCCCGCAGTTCACCCTCGCGGCTGACACCACCAGGGGCACGCGGCCGGGATTCAGCCGGGCGGCGGCACCCGAAGCCGCGCGTGCGCTCTTCGAGCACCTGGTGCGCGAGGCACGCAGCCGCCACAGCACGGTGGCCGCGGGCGAATTCGGCGCACACATGCAAGTCGAGCTCGTCAACGATGGACCGGTCACGTTCTGGCTCGAAGTGCCCGCTTGATTGCCCTATCATTTCGCGGCTATGCGAGCACTGCTCCTGATCGCCGTCATTTTGCTCCTGGTGCTCGGCACCAATAAGCTGCGCACGATCGGCTCGGACCTGGGTGAGGCGGTGAAGGGCTTTCGCAAGGCGGCCCGGGGCGATGCGCCGCCGGCGGCGCCCAAGCCCATCGCCAGCGACCGTCCGGATGCCGAATTCCCGGAGGCCCGGGCGCCTCAGCAGCCGACGGGACAGGACCGCAACGCCACGTGAGGGTCCGCACGCGCACCGAGCGCGGATGCCCGCTCAACTGAAGGACGATTCCCATCGGATTCAGCGAAATTCTGCTCATCTGCGCCCTCGCGCTCGTCGTGCTGGGGCCGAAGAAGCTGCCCGGCGCGGTCAAGCAGATCGGTCGCTGGGTCGGTCGTGCGCGCTCGATGGCGCGCCAGTTTCGCGAGCAGCTCGAGCAGGAAGTGAACAACGTCGAGAGCTCGCTCAACACCAACACGAACCCTAAGCCGACACCGCCGCATGCCTATACGCCGCCGCCTGCGCCGCCCGCTGCCGCAGAGCCGCCCACGACACCGCCCTCGCCGGAGCATGCGATGCCGCCCGAGCCGCACATTCATCCGGTCGTCGATTCGCCGTACACGAACGACCACCGTGATCTCTCCGGCCTGCCGCCCACCCCGGAAGCTCCGGCGTCCGAGCCGCCGCCCGTCAGCGATACGACGCATCCCAGATGAGTCCTGAGCCGGACGAGAAGCTGGCCGAAGGCACGCTGATCTCGCATCTGCTCGAGCTGCGCTCGCGCCTGATGCGCGCCATGATCGCGATCCTGATCGCGCTGATCCCCTGCGCGTACTACCAGAACACGATCTTCACCTTCGTCGCCCAGCCGCTCATCGACAGGCTGCCGAAGGGCGTGACGCTGATCGCCACGAACGTCATGGCGCCCTTCATGGCGCCATTCACTCTCGCCCTGTTCGTGGCGCTCTTCATCGCGATGCCGTACGTGCTCTATCAGATCTGGGCGTTCGTCGCGCCCGGACTGTACAAGCACGAGAAGAAATTCGCGATCCCGCTTCTGGTCTCCTCGGTGCTGCTGTTCTACGGCGGCGTCGCGTTCGCCTACAAATTCGTCTTCCCCGCCGTGTTCAAGTTCTTCGTCTCGACGACGCCGAAGGGCGTGACGATGAGCACGGACATCTCGAGCTACCTGTCGTTCGTGGTGAAGATCTTCTTCGGCTTCGGCCTCGCCTTCGAAGTGCCGATCGCCGTGGTGCTGCTCGTGATCACGGGCCTCGTGAGTCTGGAGAAACTGCGGTCCAACCGCGGTTACGTACTCATCGGCATTTTCATCATCGCCGCCGCGCTCACGCCGCCGGATGCGATCTCCATGTCGATCATGGCGATCCCGATGTACCTGTTGTACGAGGGCGGGCTCATCATGGCCTACTTCCTCGCCAAGATGCGCCGCGAGCAGGCCGAGCGCGAGGAAGAGGAGCAGAAGAGGGGCGGCGGCAAGAGCTAGCCCATGGCCGATAGCAGCAGTCCCAGACACTTCTTCGGTCACCCGCTGGGGCTCGCGAGCCTGTTCGGCACCGAGATGTTCGAGCGCTTCAGCTACTACGGCATGCGCGCGCTCCTCATTCTTTTCATGACGGCGACGGCGGCGCATGGCGGCCTCGGCGTCGATGCGCAGGCGGCGGGTGCGATCTACGGCTTGTACGCCTCCGGGGTCTACCTCGCGGGCCTGCCGGGCGGCTGGGTCGCTGACCGCGTGCTGGGTCAGCGCGAAGCGGTGTTCTGGGGCGGCGTGCTGATCGCGGCCGGAAATTTCCTGCTCGCAGTGCCCAGGGGCACGACGGTGTTCTACATCGGCCTGCTGGTGATCGCGCTCGGCACGGGGCTGCTCAAGCCCAACGCGAGCTCACTCGTGGGCGAGCTCTACAAGGGCCAGAGCGGCTCGCGGCGCGATTCCGCGTATTCGATCTATTACCTCGGCATCAATCTGGGCGGATTCGTTGCGCCGTTCGTCGCCGGCACCATCGGCGAGACGGTGGGATTTCACTGGGGCTTCCTCGCCGCGGGCCTGGCGATGGTGGTCGGGCTGGTGTGGTTTCGCGCCTCCGAAGGCTGGCTCGGCGATGCCGGGCATCTCTCGACCGCGCTCACGGCGGCGGCGCGCCGGCACTCGCGCACGCTCCTCATCATCTGCGCAATCGCCATCGTCGCCATCGTGGCGCTGGCCGCCGTCGATGTGCTGCGGCTCGACGTGGTCGGGCTCGCCCATGCGGCGCGCTACATCCTGCCGGCGATCGCGGCGGTGTTCTTCATCTATGCGCTCGGCTTCGGCGGACTCACCGTCATCGAAAAGAAGCGCGTCGGCGTGATCGCGGTGTTCGTCGTGAGCTTCTCGATCTTCTGGGCCGGCTACGAGCAGGCCGGCTCGACGCTCAATCTTTTCGCGCGCGATTTCACCGACCGCTCGTTGCTGGGTTCGTGGTTTGCCTCGGGCCAGCACCCGGCGAGCTGGTATCAGTCGATACCACCCGTGTTCGTGCTGCTCCTGGCACCGGTGTTTGCCTGGATGTGGGTCAGCCTCGATCGTCATCATCGCGATCCGTCGGCGCCCGCGAAGCTCGGTGCCGGCATGGTGATACTCGGGCTGAGCTTCGCGCTCATGATGGTGGCCGCCAGGCTCGTCATCTCATCGGGTCACGCCGTCATGCCCGGCTGGCTGTGGGCAACGTACTTCCTGCAGGTCGCAGGCGAGCTGTGCCTCTCGCCGATCGGCCTGTCGAACGTGAGCAAGCTCGCGCCCGAGCGCTTCGTCGGCCAGATGATGGGCGCGTTGTTCCTCGGCATGGCCATCGGCAACCTGAACGCAGGGCTGATCGGCGGTGCGGCTGGCAGCGGCGGGATCACCTCGCTGCCGGATCTGTTCCTCAAGGTGGCGCTCCTGTCCGCAGGTGCCGGTGTGGTGCTGCTGTTCGCCTCCCGAGCGCTGCGCGTCTGGATGGGCGGTGTCCGCTAGCGCGCCCCTCGCCGGCCGCACCATCGCGGTCCCGGAGACGCGCGAGCTCGACCTGTTTGCCGGAATGCTCGAGAAGCGCGGCGCCACCGTGCTGCGCTGTCCGCTGGTTGCGATCCGCGACGCGCCCGATCCGGCGCCGGTTCTCGCCTGGTGCCGCGAGTTCTCCGCGGGCGGCTGGGATGATCTGATCCTGCTCACCGGCGAGGGACTGCGACGCATCCTGGGCTGTATCGAGCAGCACGAGCCCGCCCTGCAGGCGGCGTTCGTGAGCGAGCTCGCGCGCGTGCGCAAGATCACGCGCGGACCCAAGCCTGCACGCGCGCTGCGCGAGCTCGGACTCAAACCAGACATCGCTGCGGGTGAGCCGACCACGGCCGGTGTGATCGCGGCGCTCACGGCACTCGAGCTCGACGGCCGGCGCATCGGCGTGCAGCTCTATGGGAGCGAACCCAATCGCCCGCTCATCGATTTTCTCGAACACGCCGGTGCGCGCGTGCTGACGGTCGCGCCCTACGTTTATGCCGATGCGGCCGACGAGGCGGCGGTGCGCACTCTGTTCGAGCGGTTGAATGCCGGTGCGGTGGATGCCATCGCCTTCACCAGCACGCCTCAGGTGGAGCGGCTGTTCGCCGTCGCGGGCGCGGACGGTGCGCGCGCGGCACTCGCGCGCACGATCGTCGCCGCCGTGGGGCCGGTCGTGGGGCGGACGCTCGAGCGGCACGGCGTGTCCGTGCGGCTCATGCCGACGGAGTCCTTCTTCCTGAAGCCGCTGACCAGCGCGCTCGAGGACGCGCTCAGCGCGCAAGCTCCGCATTCGAAGCCGTGAGCGAGCGAGCGCGGGCGATCCTGTGCTCGGCGATCGTCTACATCGTCTGGGGCTCGAGCTACGTCGTCACGAGCATCGGCGTGCACGCGCTGCCGCCGCGCCTGTTCAGCGGCGTGCGCTTCACCGTGAGCGGCATCATCCTGCTCACGATGGCGCGCCTGCTCGGCCGCGGACCGGTGCTCGGGCGAGCGGAGCTGCGCCACGGCCTCGTCATGGGCATCTGCAGCGTCGCGCTCTCCAACGGCTTCAACAACTGGGCGATGCAGTGGGTGCCGTCCAACCAGGCGGCGCTGCTGAACGCCTCCACCTCTCTGTGGATCGCGGGCTTCGGCGCTTTCGGCGCGCGCGCCCATGCGCTTACGAGCCGCGTGGTCGTGGGACTCGCGCTGGGCTTCAGCGGCGTCGCGCTCATTCTGTGGCCGGGCCACGCTCTGGATACCACGCACCTGGTGCCTCAGGCCGGGATCCTCATCGGCTGCATCAGCTGGTCGCTCGGCACCATCTACTTCCGCAACGTCGGCACACGGCTCGACATCCTCGCCTTCACCGGGCTGCAGATGCTGATCGGCGGCATCATTCTCGCGATCGCGGGTGTGGCGTTCGGGGAGACGGCACGGTGGAGCTGGTCGGCGCACGGCCTGGCCGCGATGGCCTATCTCACCGTGTTCAGCTCATGCATCGCTTATCTGGCGTTCGCCTGGCTCGCGCGGCACGTGCCACCCGCACAGGCGGGCACCTACGGCTACGTCAATCCCGCGATTGCAACGCTGCTCGGCTGGCTCGTACTCGGTGAGCGTCTGAGCCCCGGACAAATCGTGGGGATGGTGGTGATCCTGGTCGGTGTCGTGCTGGTTACCTGGCCGCGCGCGCCGCGGCAGGCGAGCGCTGCTCGACCATGACCTTGAGCCGGGCGATCGCCCGCTCCCAGCCGATCCGCATGCGCATATAGGGCGCATCCCACTCGGCAGTCGCCGGCACGCCCGAGCCCAGCAGCCGTACGATGGTCGTGCCTTCGCCGGCATCGAGCATGAAGTCATCCACGATGGCACCGTCGTTCGGCGGCAGCGATGCCGATGGCAGATGGATCAGGCGCATCCGCCGCTCGGGCAGGAAGACGTCGATGTGCGCTTCCAATTCCGTGACGCGGTCGACATTCGCGCGGAAGGCGCCGCCCTCGCGCGCCGTGATCTCGGCGTCCGGCGAACACCAGGCCTTCAGGCCCGCGCTGGTGGTGATCGCGGCCCAGACGCGGGGCGCGTCGGCCACAATATCGATCCGGTGTGCGTATCCGCGAGTGCGCTCGGCCATGGCTGCGCATTGTGCCACGCAGTCACTGTGACGCATCACTCAGACTGTTGCAGTGCGCTTTTAGGATTATGCAAACGCAGCAGAAGCTTGCCGCTCTCAGGCTGCGTCTGGTTCGTGAATTGCATAGATCTGACATCGTGAACTCCGCGACGGAAAACACGCGTCCCCAGCGTGCCCGCGTGCGCCCCCTGTGGGTGCTCGGGCTGGCGCTCGGCGTTTGTCTCGCCGACCGTGCAGCCCCGCTCGGCAGCGGCATGGGCATCGCCTACGTCTGTGTCGTGCTCGCAAGCCTGTGGTGCGCGCAGCCGCGCAATACCTGGATCGCAGCCTCGCTGTGTACCGGACTCATCTTTTCACGGCTGATCGGCGCGCACGCCGACCCGCTGTGGGAGCAGATCGCCTATCGCATCATCGCCACCTGCATCATCTGGACGGTGGCGCTCGTCGGCCAGTGGCAGCGCAAGAGCACCCGTGCCCAGGGCCTCGCGCAGGCCGAGGCGATGCAAACCCAGCAGAGCAACGTCTCGCTGAAAGCAGCGCTCGCACGCACCGAGGCAGCCGAGGCGCAGCTGCGCCGCGGCCAGCGCCTGCTCGACACCATGGCCACGATGGCGCGGATCGGCGGCTGGGAGATCGATCTGCCGACCATGACGCCGATCTGGTCGCAGGAGGTCTACCGCATTCACGAGGTCGACCCCTCGACGCGGCCGACGATCGGGAGCGCGCTGGAGTTCTATCCGCCTGAGGCCCGCACGCTCGCCGAGCATGCGATACGAAAGGCGATCGAGCACGGCGATTCCTTCGATCTCACGATGCCGTTCATCACGGCCAAGGGCCGGCGCCTGTGGGTGCGCGCGATCGGGCTCGCCGAGCGCACCAACGGTGTCACGACGCGCCTGTCGGGCGCGCTGCAGGACATCACCGAGCAGCACGATACGCAGATGCGGCTCGCGCGCGCCTCGCGCTCCAGCTCCGAAGGGCACTGGGACTACGATTTCGGCACCGAGACCATGTGGTTCTCGGCCTCGTTCCGCGAGCTCCTCGGATTTCCGGCGCAGGACTATCGCGAGCGGGCGGTGGACTTTCGCTCGCGCGTGCATCCCGATGACGTGGAGCTCATGAACCGCGCCGTGGAGCGGCACCTCACCGACGGCACGCCGTACGACGTGCAGGTCCGCCTGCAGCTCGCGGATGACAGCTATCGCTGGTTCCGCTCGCGCGGCTCGGTCGAGCACGATGATCTCGGCCGCCTCGTGAGCGCGGCCGGCTCCGCCACCGACATCGAGGACGAGCGGAGCGCGCAGGAGGAGCTGCGCCGGGTGCGCACTCGACTCGAGCGCGCCATTCACGGTACGCAGGATGGACTGTGGGAGTGGGAAGTCGACTCGCGGCAGCTGTGGCTTTCGCCCCGCTTCCGGGAGCTCCTCGGGTTCGCGCACGACGAGCCGGTGGCCGATGATCCTGAAGCCCTCGCCAGCTACTGCCATCCGCAGGATCGGGCGAAGCTGCACGCCGCGACGCAGGCGCACCTCGATGGCGGCGCGCCGTACGATCTCGAGATCCGCATGCGCACGCGCGCCGGCGAATACCGCTGGTTCCACATCCGCGGCAGCGCCGAGCGCGACGGGGCCGGGCGTGCGCAGACGCTCTCCGGCTCGGCGCAGGACATCACTCCGCAGAAGAATGCCGAGGCCGCGCGTGTGGAAGCCGAGCAGCGCCTCGAGCGCGCCATCCGTGGCAGCTCGGACGGCTTCTTCGATCACGCGCTCACCGAGGGACGCGTGTGGTACTCACCGCGCGTGCGCGAGATGCTCGGCTACTCGCCCGATGAGCCTTTCCCGCACGTGCTGCTCGATCTGATGACGCCGGAGGACCGCGAGCGTGTGCTCGCCGCCGGCAAGCTCACCTTCGAGACTGACGCGCCGTACGACATGGTGTATGCGCTGCGCACGCGCGACGGCGGGCGGCGCTGGTTCCGCTCGCGCGGCATGTGCGATCGCGACGCCGACGGCAAGCCGGTGCGCTTCTCGGGCTCGATCCAGGACATCACGACGCAGCGCGAGGCCGAGGCGGCCCTGGTTGCGGCGAAGGAAGCCGCGGCGGCAGCCAATCGCGCCAAGAGCGAGTTCCTCGCCAACATGAGCCACGAGATCCGCACGCCGATGAACGGTGTGCTCGGCATGACCGAGCTGCTGCTCGACACGCCGCTCGAGACCGTGCAGCGCGAATTCGCAGATACGATCCGCACCAGTGCGACCTCGCTCCTCGGGGTCCTCAACGACATCCTCGACTTCTCCAAGATCGAAGCCGGCAAGCTCGAGATCGAGTCCGTGGAGATGGACGTGCGGGAGTGCGTCGAGGACGTGGCCATGATGATGGCCGTACAGGCGGCGGCCCGGAACCTGGAGTTCATCGTCAACGTCGATCCGGCGATTCCCGATCTGGTGCTGGGCGACCCGCATCGCCTGCGCCAGATCCTCACCAACCTGATCGGCAACGCCGTCAAGTTCACGCACCAGGGCGAGATCGTGGTCGAGGCGCTCGCGGTCGGCGTGAAATCCGGCCGGGCGCTGCTGCATTTCGAAGTGCACGACTCCGGCACCGGCATGTCGCCGGAGGTGCTCGCGCGGCTGTTCCAGCCGTTCGTGCAGGCAGACGCCTCCACCACCCGTCACTACGGCGGCACGGGACTCGGGCTGTCCATCGTAAAGCGCCTGGTCGAGATGATGGGCGGACAGGTGAGCGTGGTGAGCGATCCGGGCCAGGGCTCGACGTTCAGCTTCACGCTGCCGTGCCCGCTCGTCGAGGGCGCGATCAGTACGGCCGCCGCGGGCTCGTTCTCACCGCAGGGACGGCGCGTGCTGGTGGTCGATGACAACCAGACCAATCGGCGCGTGCTGTGCGGACAGCTGCAGCCCGCCGGTTACGAGGTGCAGACCGCCGGCGATGTGGACGAGGCGCTGAACCTGCTCGCCAAGTCAGTCGCCGACAACAAGCCCGTGGAAGTGGTGATTGCCGATGATCAGATGCCGGGCTGCGACGGCGCGAGCCTCGCTGCTCGTGTGCACTCCGTGCCTGCGCTGTCGGACGTTCAGCTCATCATGCTGACCTCGCTCGACCGCCACGGCAACGTGCAGCGTCTGACGGAGCTCGGCTTCGCCGGCTATCTCACCAAGCCCGTGCGCGGGCGCGAGCTGCGCGCCTGCGTCGAGCGTGTGCTCAACCTCGACGCCGCCGCGGCGACGACCATTCCGCGACTGATCACGCGCGGACTGCTCGCCACCGAAGCGGGACCGTCGCGTTTCAAGGGCCGTGTGCTCATCGTCGAGGACAACGCGGTGAACCAGCAGGTCGCGCGCCGCTTCCTCGAGCGCCTGGGCTGCGAGGTCGAAGTGGCCGAGAACGGCCTGCGCGCGGTCGAGTTCTGCGCGCGCGCCCGCTACGATCTGATCCTGATGGACGTGCAGATGCCTGTGATGGACGGCCTGGCCGCCACGCGTGAGATCCGGCGCCACGAGGACCCGGGCAGCCGCACACCGATCATCGCGCTCACTGCGAGCGCCATGACCGACGAGCTCGAGCGCTGCATTGCCGCGGGCATGGACGGCCTGCTCACCAAGCCGCTCGAGCCCGCGCGCCTCGGGGACATCCTCGAGCGCTATGGACTTGCCGGCAATTCAATGGCGGCAGCCGGCCTCACCGCGCCCGCCTCGCTGCGACCGCCGGGCCATGCCATCGATCTGGCGCGGCTGCGCTCGATTGTCGGCGATGACGATGAGTTCGTTCATGAGCTGTGCCGGACCTATCTGGCGAGCAGCGCCAGGATTGTCGATGAGCTGCGCCAGGCGCTGCTCGCGAGCGACCGCACGCAGCTCGCCGCGATGGCGCACAAATTGAAGGGCGGCAGCAACAGCGTGTGCGCGTCCCGTGTGGGCGATCTTGCTGCCGCACTCGAGCGCAATTCGCGCGCCGGCGCGATGGCGGATCTCAAGGACTCCGTGGATCAGATCGGCGCAGCGTTGCAGGAGTGCGCCGGCTTCATCGAGGCGCGCGTCGCATGACCCCGGTCGAAGCGCTGCACCTGCTGCTCGTCGAGGATGAGCCCACCCAGCTGCTCCTGATGCAGCGGCTGCTGCGCCGCGCGGGCTACATGGTCGAGACCGCGAGCAACGGCGATGAGGCGCTCGCCAAGATCTCCACAGGCAAGTTCCAGATGCTGGTCACCGACTGGGACATGCCCGGCATGGACGGTGCGACGCTGTGCCGCAAGGTGCGCGAGGCTGAGCTGCCGAGCTACCTCTACGTACTGCTGCTCACGGGACACGGCTCGACGGAGAGCCTGGTCGCGGGCCTGGAAGCAGGCGCGGATGACTACATCCGCAAGCCGGCGAACGAGGCGGAGCTGCTCGCGCGGCTGGTGGCGGGCAAGCGCATCGTGCGTCTCGAGCAGTCGCTGCGCGAGGCGAATGCGCAGATTCAGGTGCTTTCGATCACCGACCCGCTGGTCGGCATCTACAACCGCCGCTACCTGAACGATCAGCTGATGAACGAGGTCGAGCGCGCGCGCCGCTATGGAAGGCCGCTCTCAGCGGTCATGGCCGACCTCGATTTCTTCAAGAACGTGAACGATCAGCACGGCCACCAGGTCGGCGATGAGGTGTTGCGCGGTTTCGTCGAGCTGGCCAAGGCCTCGATCCGCCAGTCGAGCGACTGGATCGCCCGCTATGGCGGCGAGGAATTCGTGATCGTGCTGCCGGAGACCGATCTGGCCGGTGCCGCGCGCACCGCCGAGAAAATCCGCTCACAGTGCGCCAGCACCCCGTGCAACACCGCCGCCGGTGCCCTCGTCGTCACGGCGAGCTTCGGTGTCGCTGCGCTCGATGCCGGCGCAGGTCCCATCGGTGCCGCCGCCGAGGCGCTGTTGCGGCAGGCGGACGCGGCGCTGTACCGCAGCAAGCACGAAGGCCGCAATCGCGTGACGGTGGCCGACCGTTTCAAGTTCGACGTGCGCGCACCACGCTGACGAGCGCCGGCAGCAGTGACACGCCGATGATGGCGAGGGTCACGATCCCGAAGTGCGCCTTCACCAGCGGGATGTTCCCGAACCAGTAGCCTCCCCAGACGAACACGCTGGCCCACAGCACACCGCCGATCAGGTTGTACGTCTGGAATTTGCCGTAGCGCATCCGTCCCATGCCGGCGACGAAGGGCGCGAACGTGCGCAGGAACGGCATGAAGCGCGACAGCGCGATGGTCAGCGCGCCGTAGCGCACAAAGAATGCTTCGGTCCGCTGCAGGTATTCGATCTTCAGTCCCGGGATGCGCCCGTCGAAGGCCCGCACCCCGACGGCTCGGCCGATGGCGTAGTTGAGCGAATTACCGAGCACCGCCGCGACGCTGACCAGCGCCCACACCAGCGGTGCGTGCAGCGTGCCGGAGGGGTCCACGGCGGAGAGCGCGCCGGCCGCGAACAGCAGCGAATCTCCCGGCAGAAACGGCGTGACGACGAAGCCGGTCTCGGAGAACACGACCGCGAAGATGATCGCGTAGATGGCACCGTGATACTGCGCCACCATCGCAGCCAGGTGCTGATCCAGATGCAGGATGAGATCGACGAGGGCGTGCAGCCAGCTCATCGGCCCGATTCTACCGGGCTAGCGCAGGTTTACGACCTGAGATGGCACCGCAGCGGCGGCGGCGAGGATCGGCAGCTGCGTCAGCACTTCCGTGAACGGCCACGGCCGGCCGATCGCAAATCCCTGGCCGTAGTCAACGCCGAGTGTGGCGATGCGCGCGCGCACCTCCTCGGTCTCGACACATTCGGCGACGGTGACGATCGACATGCCGCGGGCCAGCTGCGCGATCGCGCGCACCATGGACTCGGCGCGCGGATCTTTCAGGACATCGCGCACGAAGCTGCCGTCGATCTTCAGCTGCGTCACCGACAGCTGGCGCAGGTATGCCAGCGAGGACAGTCCGGTGCCGAAGTCATCGAGCGCGACGCCACAGCCGATACGGCGCAAGCGGCGGATGAGCGCTTCCGAGCGCGCCAGATTCAGCATGGTCGCGCTCTCGGTGAAATCGAAACAGAACAGCCGCGGATCCAGTCCGCTGGTCTCCAGTGCGCCCAGCAGGAAGTCCGCGAAGCCTTCCTCGGCGAGCGACTGTCCCGAGAGATTGATGGTGAAGCTCGCCGGCAGTGAGGCCAGCACTTCGGCCTGGGGATGCAGCAGTGCGAGCGTGCGCTGGATGACCCAGCGGTCGATCGCAGGCATCAGCTGATAGCGGTTAGCCGCCGTGAGGAAGCTATCGGGCCCGAGCGTGGTGCCGTCTTCCCCGATCATGCGCAGCAGCAGCTCGAACTGCGGTCGCGACGGACCGCTGGTGTCGAACGGCACGATGAGCTGGGCATCGAGCCGCAGCCGCTCACCGGCAATCGCGGCGCGCAGGCGCGCGGCCACATTCACATCGGCGAAGCGCCCGACGATGGTCGTGTCATTCGACTGGAACAGGACCACGCGATTGCGGCCCCCGTCCTTGGCAGCCTTGCAGGCAGTCTCGGCGGTCGCGAGCGCATGTGACAACGATGCGCCAGCGCCTTCGAGTGGTGCGATGCCGATGCTGATCGCGACCTTGAGGTCGCCGGCCGCGTGCGCCGCACCCAGAAGCTCAGCGCCGGCGCGCAGCGTCTCGCCGAGCTTCGAGGCCTCATCGGCCATCAGCGGCACCAGTACGGCGAAGCGGTCGCCCGCGAGGCGCGCGGCCACAGCACCGGGCGGCAGCCGCGTGCGGATGAGCTCGCCCAGCTGCGCGAGCACGGTGTCGCCCACGTGCATACCGAAGCTCTCGTTGATGACGTGCAGCTGATCGGCATCGACGTAGAGCACGCTCCAGGAGACATCCGGGCCGCGCTCGGCGATGACGAGCGTCGAGCGTTTCTCGAGCGCCGCGCGCGTGTGCAGACCGGTGAGTGCGTCGTACTGCGACAGCACCAGCGCCGCCGCGCGGCGTGCCAGCACCTCGGTGAGGCGTGCATCGCGCTCGATGAACTCCGGGGCGGCCGGATCGCGAAACAATGCCAGCACGCCGATGGTGCGCTCATTCGCGCTGCGCACCGGGCAGGAAAGAATCCGGAACGCGCTCCCCGTCATGCTGGCGACCGGGGTTACGCGGTTGATGATGACCGGATCCTTGCGCATCTGAGCCATCGAGACCAGCTGACGGTGCGTGCGAAGCAGCATCGCGCCATCGGGCCTGCAGTCCCGCGTCGCGCGCAGAATGGCGATGCTCTTGTCCGGAACGATGAGTGCCGCCATGGCGCAGCGCAGGTGCTCGACCGCGCCCTGCACCAGCGCTTTGAGCTCATCGGCGCTGTCGGGCGAGTCGGACGATTGCGCACCATCGGCGAGCAGCATCTGCACGTCGCGGTCGAGCTCGCTCATCGCATGCTTCAGGCCTGCGATCGAGGTGCGCGCGAGCAGATCGCGGCGCAGGCACTCGAGCGCCGGACGCAGCAGCGCGTGCACGAAGGAGAAGGCGCGCGGTGCGCCCTCGCCGGGGCTCAAGGCGCGACAGACGATCGCCAGGATCGCGAGCAGGCGCGATTCATCATCGCGCAGGAAGCACAGGTATAGCGGCAGCCCGCCGTCGAGCATCTGCACGAGCCCTGTGTTGTCGGTCTCGGTCTGAGCCGCGCTCAACGTGCTCTCGACGCGCTCGATCAGGTCCGGACCGGTCGTGGTCTCGCTCGACCAGGTGAGCTCACCCTGGGGATCGAACAGCGTGACGCTGATGGCCCGGGGCAGCAGCGAGCGGATCAGCTGCGCGTAGGGCTCCAGGGAGGACCAGGACGTATCGGGCGCTATGTTCTGGGCCGGGGCCGTCATTGGCGTCGGTTGGCGAGTCATTTATTGGAAGGATTCTCGCGTGAGCGGAGCATCCCAGATCGGGAGCCGCGATTCGTTGCTCGAGTTGGCGCTTTTCCGTCAAGTCTCGGCAGCCGCAGACGACATAATCGTCCGGTCGCGCCCTCAGTCGGGGCCGGGGTGACTTGCCTTGAACCAGGGCACGGGATCCACCGGCCGACCGCCCTTCCGGATGCCGAAATACAGCTCGGGATGCTCGCTGCCGCCGCTGTCGCCGGCGGCCGCGATCGTGTCCCCGGGGGCGACGCGCTCACCCACGGCCTTGAAAAGCCGCTCATTGTGGCCGTACAGACTGAGGTAACCATCGCCGTGATCGACGATGGTGAGCAGGCCAAGCCCGGGCAGCCAGTCGGCGAAGATGATCCGGCCGCCATAGACCGCCCGCACGTCCGAGCCGCGCTCGGCGCTGATCAGCACCCCGTCCCATTTGACCGCCCCTGCGCGCGTCTCGCCAAAGCGCGCCGCGAGCTGCCCCGCCACCGGCCAGGCGAGCTTGCCCTTGAGGCGTGCGAACGCATCGTTGCTGTCGACCGGGAATTTCTCGAGCGCGCGGCGCAGCTCGCGCAGCAGGCTCTCGAGCCCGCCCTGCTCTTTCTGCAGCCGCTCGAGCGCCTGTGCCCGCGTCTGCGACTGCAGCTTCAGGCTCGCGAGCACGGCGCCGCGCTGCGAACGTGCCGACTCGAGCCGCGCGAGCTCATCGCGCCGCTCGCTCTCGATCTGCGCGAGCTTGGCCTCCTCGGCCGCAAGCTCGGTGTCGAGCTGCTCGAGTTTCCCGACCTCGGCCTCGATGCCGGCGACCTGCCCCGCCCGCGCCCGGCCGAAATAGCTGTAGTAGACGAACAGGCGCCCGGCACGGGAAGGATCCTGCTGGTTGAGGAGCAGCTTCAGCGGCTCGGCCCGGCCGATGAGATAGGCCGCGCGCATCTGCGCCGCAAGACCGGCGCGCTCGCGCTCGATTTGCGCGGTGCGCTCGCGCTTTTGCGCAGCGAGCTCGGCGCGGCGGGCGGCGCGCTCGGCGCGCGTGCGCTGCAGCTCATCGAGGGCGGCACGGGCCGTACCCACGGAGAGCTCGGCGGACCGCAGGTCGCGCGCGGCCTTGTCGGTCTCGACCCGGTCGCGGCTCACCTTGGCGCGCACCCGCGCGATCTCGGCCTGCACCGCCTTCAGTTGCGCCTCGGTGTCCGCCCGCCTGGCGCTGTCGCTGCCGCCCGTGGGAGCCGTGGCCGCGCCCGCCACGGCAGCGACCAGCAGCGCGGCGGCGGTCGCCGCCGCCGCGAATGCTCCCGAGCGGCGCCCTTGCTGCATGCCCGCTATACTACGCGCCCTTTTTTATCAGGTGCGGCGGCAGGCTACCCCCACATGGACCGGCTGATCGAATACGCAGGCCATCATCCGTTGCTCTTTGGAGCGGCGCTGGGCGCGGCCGTGCTGGTGGCCCTGTACGAGTGGTGGTTCGCGGGGCGCAACGCCGGCGGTGTCTCGCCCCAGGAGCTGATCCGCCTCATGAACCAGGGCGCGCTGGTCCTCGACCTGCGCAGCGATGCGGAATATGCGGCGGGCCATGTGACCGGCGCGCGTCAGCTTCCCGTCTCGGACCTCGCCAAGGCGGGAGAGACCCTGAAGAAGCATCGCGACAAGCCGGTGGTCGTGTACTGCGATCGCGGCTCCTCCGCGGGCGCGGCCGTGCGCAAGCTCGCCGAGCAGGGGTTCTCCAAGGTTGCCCCGCTGCGCGGCGGAATCGCGGCGTGGCGCTCCGAGAATCTGCCGCTCGCCAAGTCCTGACGGCGCAGGGGCGAGAAGGCGATGAGCGAGTCGGGTGTCGTCATGTATGCGGCGGACTGGTGCCCCTACTGTCAGCGGGCGCGGCGGTTGCTCACGGAGAAGGGCGTGAGCTTCAAAGAGATCGATGTCGAGGCCGAGCCCAGGGCGCGCGAGGAGATGATTCAGCGCAGCGGCCGGGCCACGGTGCCACAGATTTTCATTGGCAATATTCATGTCGGCGGAAGCGACGATCTGTACGCGCTCGAAGCGGCGGGACGTCTGGAGCCGATGCTTAAGGAGTTGACTTCATGACCGAGAACGCTGATGCCGGCCGGCCGCTGCCGATGTCGACGAACAACGAAGATCCGAATGGTCCGCAGCTCGGGCTGCAGGCCGTTTACCTGAAGGACTGCTCGTACGAGGCGCCGAACGGACCGCGCGTACAGGGCAGCTGGAATCCGCAGATCAATCTCGATCTGCACACCGGCGTGACTTCGCTCCCGGATGACGTGCGCGAGATCGTGCTCACGGTGACGGTGTCTGCGAAGCAGAACGATGCGACGGTGTTCCTGGTCGAGGTGAAGCAGGCCGGTGCCTTCCTCATGAAGAACCTCTCCGAGGACGATGCCCGGCGTGCCATCGGCAGTGTCTGCCCGAACGTGCTGTTTCCCTACGCCCGCGCTGCGGTCTCGCAGCTCGTGACGCAGGGAGGCTTCCCGCAGTTCCTGCTGCCGCCGGTGAATTTCGATGCGCTGTATACGCGCTCGCTCGCCGAAGCGCAGCAGCCGGTACCCGCGGCGGCGACCCGGAACTGACCGGCCAGAGCCGAACCCGGTCCGCTGCCGTGGCGCGCGAGCCAGCGAGCGCACACTCGATCGCCGTGCTCGGCGCGGGATCCTGGGGGACGGCGCTCGCGATCCAGTTCGCACGCAGCGGCCGCCCGACGCGTCTGTGGGGCCGCGACCCGGCGCGACTGGCGCAGATGCAGCGCGAGCGGGTCAACGCGCGCTATCTGCCCGGCAGCTCCTTCCCCGACAGCCTGACCGTCAGCGCCGATCTGCCCGCCAGCATCCGCGCCGCGCGCGACGTGCTGATCGCCGTGCCGAGCCACGCTTTCCGGCAGCTCCTGGGCGAGCTGAAGCCCCTGCTCACCGGGGACATGCGCCTCGCCTGGGCGACCAAGGGCCTGGAGCCCGAGAGCGGCGCCCTGCCGCACCAGGTCGCCCACGAAGTGCTCGGGCAGCATCGCGCACTCGCGGTGCTCTCCGGTCCCACCTTCGCTCGCGAAGTGGGCGCGGGATTGCCGACCGCGATGACCATCGCCTCGCCGGATGCAGCATTTGCGGAGGCCCTGGCGCGCGATCTCGCCTCGCCCAATTTCCGCGCCTACACCTCAACCGACATGACGGGCGTCGAGGTCGGCGGTGCGGTCAAGAACGTGCTTGCCGTCGGCGCGGGCCTGTCCGATGGCCTGGGGTTTGGCGCCAACACGCGCGTCGCCCTCATCACCCGCGGTCTTGCGGAGATGACGCGTCTGGGCACCGCGCTCGGTGGACAGCGCGACACCTTCATGGGGCTCGCAGGCCTGGGGGATCTGGTCCTCACCTGCACCGACGATCAGTCGCGCAACCGGCGCTTCGGGCTGCTCCTCGCCGCCGGCCGCAGCGTTCAGGCCGCGCGCGAGGAGATCGGTCAGGTGGTCGAGGGATACACGGCCGCGCGCGCGGTGCATCTGATCGCGGCCCGGGAGCACATCGAGATGCCGCTCGCGCAGGGCATCTACCGCGTGCTCTACGAGGGCATGCCCGCGCAGGATGCGGTGCGCGCGCTCATGGCGCGCCCGATCCGCCCGGAGACGGAGTAGCCGGCGCCGCGGCCGCGAATCCGTTCTGACGCCACGCCTCATACACGACCAGCGCCACCGCATTCGAGAGGTTGAGGCTGCGATTGCCCGGGCGCATCGGGATCGACAGGCGCCGGCCCGCCTCGACCTGCGCAAGCTCCCGAGCCGTGAGGCCCCGCGTCTCGGAACCGAACAGGAGCGCATCGCCGGGGCGAAAGCGCGCCTCGCTGTACGCGACGCCCGAGCCGGTCTCGATGGCATAGAGGCGCGCGCCTGCGAGTGCCTCGAGGCATGCGCCGAGGCTCGCATGCACGCGCACCAGCGCAAGCTCGTGGTAGTCGAGACCCGCGCGCCGAACGGCCCGGCCCTCGAGCTCGAACCCCAGCGGCTTCACCAGATGCAGCGTACAGCCGCTGTTCGCACACAGACGGATGACATTGCCCGTGTTGGGCGGGATCTCGGGGCGATGCAGCACCACGTGGAACATGCGCGGACTCCTATAATGCCCGCATGAACGATGTCTCGAGCGCGGCGCCTGAGCTGGCCCTCAAATTTTGCGGTCTGCAGTTCGCCACTCCGCTCGTGCTGCTGTCCGGCTGCGTGGGCTTCGGAGAGGAGTACACGCGCATCGAGGGCTTCTCAAACCGGGACGCCGGCGCCGTCGTGCTCAAGGGCACGACTCTGAAGCCGCGCCTCGGCAATCCGCCGCACCGCGTGTGGGAGACGCCCGCGGGAATGCTGAATGCGATCGGCCTGCAGAACCCCGGCGTCGAGCATGTGGTGCACAAGATCCTGCCGACGCTCGATCGCACCGAGACCCGCTTCCTCGCCAACGTCTCCGGCTCGACGATCGAGGAGTACGTGGAGGTCACCCGCCAGTTCGACGACTCACCGATCGACGGCATCGAGATCAACATCTCCTGCCCGAACGTGAAGGAAGGGGGGGTGCAGTTCGGCAATTACCCGGAGATGTCCGCGCGGGTCGTCGCCGCGTGCCGCAAGGTGACGCGCAAGCCCCTCATCACCAAGCTGTCTCCCAATCAGACCGACATCCGGGAGAACGCGCGGCAATGCATTGAGGCGGGTACGGATGCGCTGGCGGTCATCAACACGGTCATGGGCATGGCGATCGATCCGAAAACCCGCCGGCCCGTGATCGGCAATGTGCAGGGCGGGTTGTCCGGACCTGCAATCAAGCCCATCGCGCTGCTCAAGGTGCATCAGGTGTACGAGGTGGCCAAGGTGCACGGCGTTCCGATCATCGGCCAGGGCGGCATCACCACGGCTGCGGATGCGATCGAGTTCCTGCTCGCCGGCGCAACTGCCATCGGCGTCGGCACGGCACTGTTCTACGATCCGCTGGTGTGCCGGCGGATCAACCGCGGGCTCACGGACTACCTGCGAGCGAACGGCATCGCGCGCGTCACGGACCTCGTCGGCGCGCAGCTGCCTTGAGCCGGGACGCTCAGGCGGAAGCGCCGCTCGCTGTCGCAGCGGCGGCCTCGCTCTCCGCCTCGGACTGATTCAGCTTCAATTTCACGCTCATCATGATCACGGCGGCGACCGTGGCGCTGAGTCCCATGATGAGCGCGACGCCGGGCAATGCGTAACCCGCCTTGAAGAGAAAGCCGGCAACAGTCGGCGCCAGCACGGAGCCGCCGCGGCCGATGCCGATCGCAAAGCCCGTGCCAGAGGCGCGCACATGCGTGGGGAACGCCTGCGCAAAGATCGCATACATGCCGACGATGCCCGCATTGGTGCAGAAGCCCGCGCAGAAGCAGATCACTTTCAGGTGATCGAGATTGGGCGGGCTGCGGCCGAACAGCGCCACGGTCAGCGTCGACAGCAGCATCACGGCGATCGTCAGCGGCTTCACACCGAAGCGCAGTGTGAGGAGCCCGAGGACAGCGCCTCCGGTTGCACCACCGACGTTCGTCATCACGAGCACACCGGCGGCTGCGCTCGGCTTGAAGCCCATGTCGACCACGAGCTGCGGGATCCACTTGATGATGAAGTAGAAGCTGACGATGTGGAAAAAGTAGGCGAGCGCGACGCAGATCGTCGTGGCGATGAGGCCGGGCCTGAAGAGGTCGGAGTAGGAGCGCTTGCGCACCTCGGCTGAGATCACGGGGAGCGAGGCGGCGGCCGCGTGACCCATGCGCGCGAACGTCCGGTTGATGCGCTCGAGCGCCCCAGCCGGCTGCTTGCGCGTCAGCCAGTGGATGGACTCGGGCACGCACAGCCACACCAGTGGGATGAACAGCGCCGTGATCGCCGTGCCGAAGTAAAAGACGGAGCGCCAGTTCGAGCCGGCCAGCAGGTGCTGCACGACCAGGCCGCCCAATACGGCACCGAGCGGATAGCCGATCGACATGAGCGCGACACTGAGGTTGCGGCGGCGGGCGTTCGAGTACTCCATGGCGATCGCGTTGATCGCTGCGAGCAGTCCGCCGATCCCGAAGCCGGTGAGCACCCGCCAGATGGACAGGTCGGTCGTGCCGCTCGCGGTCGTCGCGAGATACATGCCCATCACCATGACCACGAGGCAGCCGAGCATGGTCGGGCGCCTGCCGATCCGATCCGCGACGCTGCCGAGGAGCAGTGAGCCCAGGGCCATGCCGATGAGCTCCATCGACAGCACGATGCCCAATGCCGCCTTGTCGATGTGCCATTCGGCGGTGATGCCGGGGGAGGCGAAGCTGATGGCCTGAACGTCGAAGCCGTCGAGCCCGTTCAAACCGATCGTGATGGCGACCGCCACGATCTGCAGCCAGCTCATCGGCGAGCGCGCCAGGATGTCGCGTGGATCGTTACTCACGGTGTGCTCTCCCCTCGAGATCGTCTTCTTATGGTCGTGATCGAAGGTTAGCACCCTGTCGGGGCGCAAGGCTAAGGCGGCGCGGGCGGAAGCGCGGGCGCCGGCATGAGCGGCGGCGTTGCGAACTGGATCTTGAGCGCACGGAAACGCTCCAGGATCGCGACGTTAATGATCTGCTGCAGCTCGGCGTAGATCCTGTAGTCCGGACTTTGTACGTAGTAGAGCACTTCGAACTGCAGCGCCGTAGGCCCGCACAGGATCAGCGCACAGCGCTCGAAGCGCGTGTTCGGCTGCGATTCGACGATCTGGCGCACGACCAGCGGAATCTGGCGCAAGGTCTCCGGCGGGGTGTCATAGACGACGTAGAGCTGAAAGCCGCAGCTGCGCTCGCGCATGCGGCCGAAGTTGCGCACACGGCTTTTGAGCACATCCGCATTCGAGAGGATGATCTGCTCGCCCGAGATGCTGCGCAGGCGGGTGCTCTTGATGCCGATATGCTCGACGGTGCCCGAGAAGGTATCGATGGTCAGCGAGTCACCGAGGTTGAAGGGCTTGTCCAGCGCGATCGACACGGAGGCGAGCAGGTCGGAAAGCACGGCCTGTAAGGCGAGCGCCACCGCGATACCGCCGATGCCGAGGCCGGCAAGGAGCGGCTTGATCTCGACCCCGAGGTTGTCGAGGGCAAGCAGGAACACCGTCGTCCAGATGATCAGGCCGACGATGAACAGCACGATCTCGAGCGAGCCTGCGAGGACTGGCTCGGACGTTTGACTGCGGTGTCGCGCGACAGCGTAGCGCACCGCAGTCATCGCCCAGATACCCATCTGGAACCAGAAGATGAACACCAGCGCGGATTTGACCGTGTGCTCGATGCGCGCCGGGAGCGAGAGCAGCTCGACTGCGATGTAGAACCCGACGCCCCACAGGAACAGCCGCATCGTGCGCTCGATCAGGAGAGTGGCGATCTCGATCGCGACCGGATGGGCAACGTGGGCTTCCTGCCAGCGGCGCCGGCGCGCCGCGATCACGCCGCGCAGCAACGGCAGAACGGTGAGCGTGACGAGGAACGCCGCCAGCGCGAGCGTCCAGTCGCCCACGGAATTCGACAGGACCTGCGTGTTCCAGAGCATGCGCCAGTCGGGCATGCGCTGATTCTGGCACGGCGCCGTGGCGCCGGGGTGTCAGTCGACTCCGTTCATGCCGAGCTCTTTCAATTTGCGGGTGAGCGTGTTGCGGCCCCACCCCAGGAGCTTCGCCGCATCCTGGCGGTGGCCCTGGGTGCGCTTGAGCGCCGCGCGGATGAGGACGCGCTCGAACTCCGGCTGCGCGTCGGTGAGGAGCGGGCGCTTGCCCACCATCGCCTGCCGGTCGGCCCAGGTCGCGAGCGCCTTCGCCCAGTCGACTTCGCTCGTCGTGGTGCTCCCGGAGCTCACTTCGGCCGGCAGATCGGCGCTGCGGATCTCGCTTCCCGGGGCGAGCACCGACAGCCGGCGGCACAGATTCACGAGCTCGCGCACGTTGCCCGGCCAGCCGTAGGCCATGAGCTTCTCACGCGCATCGGCGGAGAGCACTTTGGGCTCGACGCCGAGCTCGAGGGCGGCGACCTGCAGATAATGCTCGAGCAGATCCGGGATGTCCTCGCCGCGCGCGCGCAGCGGCGGCAGCTCGATACGAATCACGTTCAGGCGGTGATACAGGTCCTCGCGAAACTGGCCGCGCTGCACACGCTCCTGCAGGTTCTGGTGCGTGGCTGCGATGACGCGCACATCGACGCGGATCGGCGTTTGCCCGCCCACGCGGTAGAACTCGCCCTCCGCCAGCACGCGCAGCAGCCGGGTCTGCAGCGGCGTCGACATGTCGCCGATCTCATCGAGGAACAGCGTGCCGCCGTCGGCCTGCTCGAAGCGGCCGCGGCGCAGGCTGTCGGCCCCCGTGAAGGCGCCCTTCTCATGTCCGAAGAGCTCCGATTCCAGCAGCTCGCTCGGAATTGCCGAGGTGTTGAGCGCGATGAACGGACGCGCGGCGCGCGGGCTGTGCTCGTGCAGAGCGCGGGCCACGAGCTCCTTGCCGGTGCCGGATTCCCCGGTGATGAGCACGGTGACACTCGAGCGCGCCAGGCGCCCGATGGCGCGAAACACCTGCTGCATGGCCGCCGCGCGGCCGAGGAGCTCGGGCATGTGCGGGGTGCCGGAGGACTCGCTGCTCGAGGGCGTGCCGCTGCGCGCGGCGCGGCGCACCAGATCCACCGCCTGGTCGATGTCGAAGGGCTTGGGCAGATACTCGAACGCGCCGCTCTCGTACGCGGAAACGGCATTGCCGAGGTCCGCGTACGCCGTCATCACGATCACCGGCAGCGTCGGGCGGGTCTCGCGGATCTTCTTCAGCAGATCGAGGCCCGACTGACCCTGCATGCGGATATCGGTCACCAGCACATCGGGCGATTCGTTGCGCAGGGCGGACAGTGCGGGCTCAGCCGCATCGAAGGTGCGCGGCTGCATGCCGCCGTTGCGGAGCGCGCGCTCCAGCACCCAGCGGATGGAGGCATCGTCATCGACGAGCCAGACGCGCAGATTCAGTGTACTCATGTGGACATCTCCCCCGACAGGGGCAGCAGTAGCGTGAAAACCGTATTCCCCGGCGCGCTCTCGAACTCGATGAGCCCGCCGTGGCGTGTGACCAGATCCTGTGCGACGGCGAGCCCCAGGCCCGTGCCATTGGTGCGGCCCGTCACCAGCGGGTAGAAGATGCTCGTGCGCAGCTCCTCGGGAACGCCCGGTCCGTCATCGACGACCTGGACGCTGGCGACGAGCTTCACCCGCCGGCCGCCGAGGTTGACGTTCGACAGCACGCGCGTACGCAAAGTGATCTTTCCCTTCTCGCCCACCGCCTGCATGGCGTTGCGCGCCACGTTCAGAAGCGCCTGGATGAGCGCATGGCGATCGAGCGGCGCGACCGGCAGGCTGGGATCGTAGTCGCGATCGACGCTGACTCCCGCAGGTGCCTCCACGGTCAGCAGCCGATAGACGTGCTCGCAGACTTCGTGGATGTTGAGCGGTGCTTTCTGCAGCGGCCGGTTCGGACCGGCCATGGAGTCGACCAGCGCGGTGAGGCGATCCGCCTCGCTGATGATGACGCTGGTGTATTCCTTCAATGCCAGCTGCGGCAGCTCGCGATCGAGCAGCTGCGCGGCACCGCGCAGGCCGCCCAGGGGATTTTTGATCTCGTGCGCGAGCTGTCGCAGCATCATGCGGCTCGAGTCGAGGCGCGCCATCATCTCGTTCTCGCGCGAGATGCGCTGCCGCTGCGTCGCATCGACCAGCTCGAGGAGGAGGTGGGTGCCGGTGACTTCGCCCTCGAGCGGCGTGACCGTCACGTCGACCACGCGCGGCTCGCGCGAGGATGCGCGCGGACTGACGTGCAGCTCGTGATCCGCGAAGCCCTTGCCCGAGGCGAGCGCCCGCTTCAGAAGCGTCGTCAGTCCGTTCGATTCGTGCAGCGTATCGCCGAAGGGCCGTCCGCGCGTCTGGTTCAGACTGAATTCGAGCAGGTCCTGCGCCGCGACATTGGCATAGATCGGACACAGCTGCGCATCGAGCAGGATGATGCCGGTCGAGAGCGCATCGAGGAGATCTGCCGAGTCGAAGTGCGAGAGCGGCGAATAGCTGCCGTACTCAGTCGCCACGGAACACCTCCGCGCCGCGGCGCGGAGCGGCGCAGTTCAGTGCGGTCGGGCGATCGGTGAGGCCGGCCCGTTCACGCTGGGCTGACGCACGTGGAAGCTGATCTGCTGCGAGCGGCACTTGATCTGCCCGTCCTCGCCCGCCACCTCGACCGCCAGCGTGTGTGTCCCGCGATCGAGCGGGGAGATCGTAAATCCGCCGCTCGCGTCCGTGCCGCCAGGCAGCGGTTTGCCGTCGTAGATCACCGTGACGTGATCGTCCGCACTCAGCGACGGAGAAATCGTGATGCCGCCGCGCAGGCTCTGCACGTTGAAGATCACGGCATCGTCGTCCGGATTCGATACATCGCAGGTCATGCTCGGCGCCTGCGGCTGCCGATCGCCGTTGCCGCTGGACGATGAATTGCCCGAGTTCGTGTAGCGCGAGCTCGAGCTGTCGCGGACGGCGGGGGCCGAGTAATGCTGCGCCTCGGAGATCTCGACTTTCGTCGCTCCCGGGCTCGGCTGGTCGCTGTAGTGGACGACCCCGCTGGAATCCACCCACCGATAGACGGTCGCGGCGGATGCCACCGCGGCACCGAACAGCATTAAGACAAAGACAAGGCCTCGCATAGGCTACGAGCATAGCCCTGACGGAGCCGCAGGACAAAAAAGGCCCGCCGGCGTGCGCTGTCTGTCTTACAGCGCGAGCGCAATGCGGGCGGGCCTTGCGTGCATGGAGGGTCCCTGCCTCGTGCATGGTCAACAGCTGTAGTACAACTCCAGCTCGACGGGGTGAGTCGACATCCGCAGCTTCGTGACTTCCTGCATCTTCAGGCCGATGTAGGCATCGATCACGTCGTTGGTGAAGACTCCGCCGCGCGTCAGGAACTCGCGGTCCTTGTCGAGATGCTCCAGAGCCATGTCGAGCGAGTGGCACACCGTCGGAATGTGCTTCGCCTCTTCCGGCTCCAGGTCGTACAGATCCTTGTCCGCGGGTTCGCCGGGATGGATCTTGTTCTGGATGCCATCGAGCCCCGCCATCATCATCGCCGCGAAGGCGAAGTACGGGTTCGCACTCGAATCCGGGAAGCGCACTTCGATGCGGCGCGCCTTCGGGTTCGACACCCAGGGAATGCGGATCGACGCCGAACGGTTGCGGGCGGAGTACGCCAGCATCACCGGTGCCTCGAAGCCCGGCACCAGACGCTTGTAGCTGTTGGTGCCAGCGTTGGTGATCGCATTCAGCGCCTTGGCGTGCTTGATGATGCCGCCGATGTAGTACAGCGCCAGATCCGACAGGCCGCCGTACTTATCGCCGGCGAACAGTGCCTTGCCTTCCTTCTGCAGCGACTGGTGCACGTGCATGCCGTTGCCGTTATCGCCGACCAGCGGCTTGGGCATGAAGGTCGCCGTCTTGCCGTAGCCGTGAGCGACGTTCAGCACGCAGTACTTGAGGATCTGCACCTCGTCCGCCTTTCTGACGAGGCCGCCGGCGCCGACGCCGATCTCACCCTGGCCGCCGGTCGCCACCTCGTGGTGGTGCACTTCGACTTTCAGTCCCATCTCCTCGAGCGCGAGACACATCGCGGAGCGGATGTCCTGGAACGCATCCACGGGGGGCACCGGGAAATAGCCGCCCTTCAAGCCGGGGCGATGACCGCGGTTGCCTTCGGGGTACTCCGTGCCGAAATTCCACGCGCCCTGGAACGAGTCGATCTGGTAGAAGGTGCCGCGCACGTCGGAGCCGCTGCGGACGCTGTCGAAGATGAAGAACTCGTTCTCCGGGCCGAAGAGCGCGCCCTCTGCGATTCCGGTGGACTTGAGGTACGCCTCCGCCCGTTTGGCGAGAGAGCGCGGACAACGCTCGTAGCCCTGCATCGTCGCAGGCTCGATCACGTCGCAGCGGATATTGACCGTCACCTCATCGAAGAACGGATCGATGACCGCTGAGCCGGCTTCCGGCATCAGGATCATGTCCGACTCGTTGATCCCCTTCCAACCGGCGATGGAGGAGCCGTCGAACATCTTGCCGTCGCGAAACAGAGAGTCATCGACGAGTCGCGCCGGGATCGTGACGTGCTGTTCCTTGCCGCGCGTGTCGGTGAAGCGGAGATCGGCAAACTTGACCTCCTTTTCCTTGATTAGTTTTATAACGTCGGTCGGTGTCATATCTCCTCCGAAAAAGGGGGTTGCTCGACGTGCGATCGAGCGCTGGTCTGTTGCAGCCGCTGTGCCAACTTGGAGCATCTGGAAATCAATGATTTAGATGCTCGGTCGCGCAGTGCTGCCTCATTTTAGAGCATGGCCGTGAGGGCATGCACCGGAAATGTGCGCATCAAAGGCCCGATATACTCGCGCCGGCTCGCAGGGGGTCCGGCGCGTTCATGCAGTTCCTAGGCTCGCTCAGCTTCACGGTATTCCTGTTCGCGTGGACGTTCTTCTACGCGATCTTCTTCGTGCTGGCGGGCCTGGTCGTGCCTTTCCCGCGCCGTTTCATCCTCGCGCGCTTCTGGGCACATGCCCTGCTCACCGTGCTGCGCTGGACCTGCCGGCTGAGCTATCGGATCGAGGGCGCGGAGAACATTCCGCCCGACAATCACATCGCGCTGTGGAAGCACTCGTCCTCGTGGGAGACGATGGCGATGAACGTCGTGTTCCCGCGCCAGGTCTGGGTGCTCAAGCGCGAGCTCGAATGGATTCCGATCGTCGGCTGGGGCATTCGCCAGCTGCACGCGATCGCGATCGATCGCGCCTCCGGACACAAGGCCGTGAGTCAGGTGATCGAGCAGGGCAAGCAGCGCCTCGCGGAAGGCGACTGGATCATGATCTACCCGGAAGGCACGCGCATGGCTGCGGGCGAGACCCGCAAGTACGGCGTGAGTGGCGCGCTGCTCGCGATCGAGACGGGCAGGCTCATCGTGCCCGTCGCCCACGACTCCGGCTATTACTGGCCGCGCCGCGGCCTGCGGAAGAAGCCAGGCGTCATCCGCGTCAGGATCGGCAAGCCGATCGTCTGCGCCGGCCGCGACCCGCGAGCGGTGAATGAAGAAGCCCAGCGCTGGATTGAGGCGGAGCTCCTGAGGATCCGCGCGGAGGCGGATGCAGCTGATCTACACCTAAAGGCAGGCTAATCGGGCTGCAAAGCGCGATGATTGTCTCGCCAGCGCGTCAAATATCCAGATTCGTCACGGACAGCGCGTTCTTCTCGATGAACTCGCGCCGCGGCTCGACCTGATCGCCCATGAGCGTGGTGAAGATGTCATCGGCCGCCACAGCATCCTCGATCCGCACCTGCATCAGGCGCCGCGTCTCGGGATTGATGGTCGTGTCCCACAGCTGCTCGGGGTTCATCTCGCCCAGGCCCTTGTAGCGCTGAATCGTCTGTCCCTTGCGCGCCTGCTCGAAGAGCCACTTCATCGCTTCCTTGAATGAGCCGATCTCCTGGTGCTCCTCCGCGCGCTTGATGTAGGCGCCCTCGCCGATCAGGCCCGCCAGAGTGCGGGCGAGATCCGCGATGCGCTGGTACTCAGCGGACTCGAAGAACTCCCGCGGCAGATATTTGTTCGACGGCGTGCCGTGCTCGGTCTTGTGCACCACGACGCGCTCGCTGCGTCCGTCGTTCGACGTGCGCACTTCGACGCGATAGGTGCGCGTGCCGTCGTTCAGCGCGTTCAGGCGCTCATTGAGGTCGTGCGCCCAGCTGCGCAGCCAGTCGAGCCGGTCGAAATCCTGCGGGCTCACTTCCGGCATGTAGATCAGCTGCTCGAGCAACCGATCGTCATAGCGGCGCGACCAGCGTTTGATGATGGCCTGCACTTCCATGTATTTGCGGGCAAGCAGCTCCAGGCCCGTGCCCGAGAGCGGCGGTGCCGATGAATTCACGCCGAGCGCGGCTCCTTCCAGAGCCGTGCTCAGCAGTAGCGCGTTCAGCTCGGCCTCATCCTTGACGTAGGTTTCCTGCTTGCCGCGCTTGATTTTGTAGAGCGGGGGTTGCGCGATGAAGATATGGCCGCGCTCGATCAGCATCGGAATCTGCCGATAGAAGAACGTCAGCAGCAACGTGCGTATGTGGCTTCCGTCGACGTCGGCATCTGTATTGTGCGATGCAACACCGCCCATTCCAGCGATGAAGTTTTCATCACCCTCGACGGAGAAGTCATAGACGTACTCCGTGCTCGGCGCGACCTCTTCGATTTCGCGAATCGGTAGTGCCATGAGATCGCCGCCAATGAGATCGAAGCGGCGCTTTTCGTGTTTCATCGCCGAACGCAGCTTCGCCTCCACGCTGTGCGCGCCACTGTGATCTGACCAGACCTTCTCGAGCGTCCGCAGATCCGCTTTCGCGCACACGGTAATTGTCCAGTAGCGATGTCGCGTCGTGCATGGCGCGCCACGGATCTGACGCTCGATGCCATCTGGCTGCATTTCCGACATTGACGGCACGACAGCGAGAGAACTCAGGCAATAGACGAGGCCGCTCGCGATGTCATACGAGGAAGTTGTGAATGACATCCGGCCCGCCGACACCGTCCCATCGCCGAGGAGATACCCGCGCAGGAATGCGAGGCGCAGCTCTTCGCCGACGTTGAACACCAGATCGGGAATGCGCTTGGTCGTGGAATCAGCTGCGTTGAATCCGAAAAGATGCTGCCAGGCGAGTGTCGCCACTCGGTTCACCAGTTTCAGCTCGCCGCAGTTTTCCGCGGATGCATACGAGACTGCCGGCAGCCCGAACACATGCGCGACTTTCTCGCGCATTTCGGCAACCAGGCGTTCGTTATTGCGACCGATGGAAAAGCGCACGCCATTTCGATCGGAACAGGATCCTTCGGCGAGATAGAACCCGAGCAAAGTCATGAGCTCGGGTCCCACAGGAGCGAAACGACGAATTCCGTTGCGCGCGTAATGCTCCGGCGTGAGCTCAAGATCCTCGCGCGATTCAAACCAGTCGAGATCTGTTTCCTCGAGGGCTGATAGCCGCACGTAGTCGCGCACCAGATTGCGCCCGGAGCCGCTGTACTGCTCTTCCCAGATCCGCTCGAGACGGCTGGGGCCGATCTGCGTGCGGCTGAGAATTGCCTCGCGATCTGCGCCGATCGCATCGAGGTAACTCTGAAAATGCGCGAGTGTCGGGCGCAGCGCGCCCTTCTCCCAGCCGTAGAACGTGATGGGCTGACGGATGCCAACGCGCGCGCACAAATCGCGGTTGGTGATACCGCTTCGCCGGCGGACGAGCGCGAGCTCACTGCCCACCACTTCGGGAATATCAACCCGCGCGTCTGTCAGCTCGGGAGCGCTCGCGTGGCGTGCGGTGACTTGCGCTTTTAACCAGGCCTCGACAGCCGGTCCCCGGACCCAGATCTGTTCGGCGGCTGCCGGGATCGCGTGCAGACGGCGCAGCAAGTCGATCCGCTGCGGAGCGCGATCTTCGAAGCGAATCTTCGTCGGCGCGACAACAAGATCGTCGACGCGCAGTTCATCTCCGCGCTTGAGCTTCACGTCACCATCTTCATAGACGAAAATGCTGTGGCTCGACGTCACACGCACCGTGCGACCGTAGGCGGTACGCACGCGGAATAATTTCTCATCGAGCTTGTGCCGGATCACGCCCTTGATCGGGCTGAAGCGAACCTTGCGATCCGTGGTACCAAAGCACAGCACATCGCCCATGGGCTCGTGCACGCGACGTTCAACGCCCTGTTCGTCGGGTTGCACGCCCTGGAGCGCAGCGTCGATGAAGGCGCCGATACGCACCATGCGCACGCCATTCGCCTCATCGCGCACGAACACGTGTTCATCGCCGTCGACGCTCATGATCACGATGCGGTGATACCGCAGTTTCGCGATATCAAAATCATCGCGCCCGATGCCGCAGCCGAGCGCGGTGATCAGCGTTCCGACTTCGGCGGATGAAAGCATCTTGTCGAAGCGCGCGCGCTCGACATTCAAGATCTTTCCCTTGAGCGGCAGGATCGCCTGGGTGCGCCGATCGCGGCCCTGCTTGGCGGAGCCGCCTGCGGAATCGCCCTCGACGATGAAGATCTCGGAGAGCGCCGGATCTTTCTCCTGACAGTCGGCGAGCTTGCCGGGCAGGCCCGCGATATCGAGCGCGCCCTTTCGCCGCGTCATCTCGCGCGCCTTGCGCGCCGCCTCGCGCGCACGCGCCGCTTCAATGATTTTCGCGAGGATTGCGCGTGCTTCCACCGGATGCTCGAGCAGGAATTCGCTGAGCTTCGTCGTCACGGCGGATTCGACGATGCCCTTCACTTCCGAGGAGACGAGTTTGTCTTTCGTCTGCGAGGAGAATTTCGGATCGGGCAGTTTCACCGACAGAATCGCGGTGAGTCCTTCGCGCGCGTCATCGCCCGTGGTCGGAATCTTCTCTTTCTTGGTGGAGAGCTCTTTCTCGATGTAATCGTTCAGCGTGCGCGTGAGCGCGCTGCGAAAGCCGGCGAGATGCGTGCCGCCGTCCTTCTGCGGAATGTTGTTCGTGTAGCAGAACATGCTCTCCTGGTAGGAGTCGTTCCACTGCATGGCGACTTCAACCGACACCGGTCCGTCCTGAGTGCGAAACCAGAACACCGACTCATGGATCGGAATGCGCGTGCGGTTCAGGTGCTTCACGAAGGCCTGCAGGCCGCCGTCGTGCTGGAACACGTCGGACTTGTTCTCGCGCTCATCGATCAGCTCGATGCGCACACCGGAGTTCAGGAACGACAGCTCGCGCAGCCGCTTGGCCAGCACGTCGTAGTTGAACTGGATGTTGGTGAAGATCGTCGCGCTCGGTCGGAAGCGGATGGTGGTGCCGCGCTCCTGGCTCTCTCCGATCGCCGCCATCGGCGCCACGGGCTCGCCCAGGTGGTATTCCTGGCGATGCATCCGGCCGTCGCGGCTGATGGTGAGCAGCAGATAGTCCGACAGGGCGTTGACGACCGAGACGCCAACGCCGTGCAGGCCGCCGGAGACCTTGTAGGAGCTGTCATCGAACTTACCGCCCGAGTGCAGGACGGTCATGATCACTTCGGCGGCGGAGCGGCCCTCCTCCGGATGAATGTCGACCGGAATACCCCGGCCGTTGTCCGACACCGTGACCGATTCATCGGCATGAATCGTCACCACAATCCGGTCGCAATACCCCGCCAGGGACTCGTCGATCGAGTTGTCGACGACCTCAAAAACCATGTGGTGCAACCCGGTGCCGTCGTCGGTGTCACCGATGTACATTCCGGGTCGCTTTCGTACCGCGTCAAGGCCCTTTAAGACTTTGATTTTACTGGAATCGTAGACGTCGTTGGGCGGCATGAACACGCTCGAGGCAATGATGCGACATTATAGCGTTTTGACCCTCCCCTGTTCCACGTGAAACAGCCTCTCGGAGTGCGTAAAAAG